>NZ_JBICZI010000005.1:0-468173 GCF_043201855.1 Streptomyces sp. NPDC048257 | reverse complement strand
CGCAAGGCGGAGGAGCGTCCTCATACTGTGCGTATTCGGGCGTTCCGACAACGCAGCGAGGTGCCGTAGCTGTCGTCGTGCGCCCACCGGGGATTACGGGACAGCCCTTAGGGTCACCCGGCCTTGCTCCACCCGGCAGTGCTGGAATACGAGTCGAGCAGGTCCACCACGAAGACCAGGGTCGAGCCCGCCGGGATCAACGGCGAGGGCGACTGATTGCCGTAGCCGAGACGCGGGGGAACGATGATCTCGCGCCGACCGCCGACCTTCATCCCCCGCACCCCCCGGTCCCAGCCCTTGATGACCCTGCCGCTGCCCAGGGGGAACTTGAACGGCTGGCCCCGGTCCCAGGAGGCATCGAACTCCTTCCCGGACTCGAAGGTCACCCCGACATAGTGGACCCTGACCACCATGCCCGGCTTCACTTCAGCCCCGTCCCCGACGACCAGGTCCCGGATGGTCAGCTCGGTAGGAGGGTCACCCTTCGGAACGTCGACCTTGGGCTTCGTCAGTTCACTCATTGCAGCCTCATCACTCTCCGTCGAAAGCCCCGGCTCGGACCAGCCGGACACATGGACGCCCCATGCAGCAGATGGTCACGCTACCGAGAATGCCGATCCCCGGAGCACACCCAAACCGGCGGCCACACGTGATGATCTTTCACATAGCCGGTGATCGCGGCCCCGCACGCACGGGCCACGCAGCAATCGCCCGCCTCGGCGACCCTGTCAGCACAGCGACGTCGTCGACATGGGCGCGCGTGCGCTACGTGCTGCGGCTCGATCAAGCGCCGTTCGTCAAGGCCGAAGCCGACGTGAGGGTGCTGTTGGCGCGGACTGCGGGACACGAGCCTTGATCGTGACTGGTCCGGAACGAACTGCGATGTCGCCTGGAGAGGGCAACTCCTCTCCAGGCGACGGACTTCAGTGTTCTAGAAGAGGCCGAGCTTCTGGGGGGAGTAGCTGACCAGCATGTTCTTCGTCTGCTGGTAGTGCTCCAGCATCATCTTGTGGGTCTCGCGGCCGATGCCGGACTGCTTGTAGCCGCCGAAGGCCGCGTGTGCCGGATACGCGTGGTAGCAGTTCGTCCACACCCGGCCCGCCTGGATCGCACGGCCCGCGCGGTAGGCGGTGTTGATGTCCCGGGTCCAGACGCCCGCACCCAGGCCGTACGCCGTGTCGTTCGCGATCCGGACGGCGTCGTCGAAGTCCTGGAAGGAGGTCACGGACACCACCGGCCCGAAGATCTCCTCCTGGAAGATCCGCATGCGGTTGTCGCCCTCGAAGATGGTCGGCTGGACGTAGAAGCCGCCCGCGAGGTCGCCCTCCAGTTGCTGCCGCTCGCCGCCCGTGAGGATCTTCGCGCCCTCCCGTCGGCCGATCTCCACGTACGACAGGACCTTCTTCAGCTGCTCCTCGGAGGCCTGAGCGCCGATCATCGTGTCCGTGTCCAAGGGGTGCCCGGGCACGATCAGTTCGGTGCGGGCCACGGCCGCGTCGAGGAAGTCCCCGTACCGGCCCCGCTCGATCAGGGCGCGCGAGGGGCTCGTGCACACCTCGCCCTGGTTGAGGGCGAACATGGTGAAGCCCTCCAGGGCCTTGTCGCGCAGGTCGTCGTCCGTCGACCAGATGTCGTCGAAGAAGAGGTTCGGGCTCTTGCCGCCGAGTTCCAGGGTGACCGGCTTCAGGTGCTCGGCCGCGTACTGCATGATCAGGCGCCCGGTGGCGGTCTCCCCGGTGAAGGCGATCTTCGCCACCCGCGGGCTGGACGCGAGCGGCTTGCCCGCCTCCTCCCCGAAGCCGTTCACGATGTTGACCACGCCCGGCGGCAGCAGGTCCGCCACCAGCCCCAGCCAGTGGTGCACCGACGCGGGGGTCTGCTCGGCGGGCTTCAGCACCACCGTGTTCCCGGCCGCCAGCGCCGGGGCCAGCTTCCACACCGCCATCAGGATCGGGAAGTTCCACGGGATGATCTGCCCGACCACGCCCAGCGGTTCGTGGAAGTGGTAGGCGACGGTGTCGTCGTCGATCTGGCTCAGCGCGCCCTCCTGTGCGCGCAGCGCGCCCGCGAAGTACCGGAACTGGTCGATGGCCAGGGGCAGGTCGGCCGCCAGGGTCTCCCGCACCGGCTTGCCGTTCTCCCAGGTCTCCGCGACCGCGAGGGCCTCGAGGTTCTGCTCCATCCGGTCCGCGATGCGCAGCAGGACCGAGGACCGCTCGGTGACCGAGGAACGCCCCCAGGCGGGCGCGGCGGCGTGGGCCGCGTCCAGCGCCCGCTCCACGTCCTCGGACGTCCCCCGCGCGATCTCCGTGAAGACCCGGCCGTCGACGGGGGAGGGGTTCTCGAAGTACCGGCCGCGGACGGGCGGGACGTACGCGCCGCCGATGAAGTGGTCGTAGCGGGGCGCGTACGACATGAGCGCCCCCTCGGTACCGGGCGCAGCGTAACGGGCCATGAGGTCCTCCCCTCGCCGGGCGCCGGCCGCCGTCGGACAGCGCTCGGACGGAGGCTAGGAGCGCGGAGGTTGCGGATACGTTGCACGCCGCCCGCGGGGCCCCGGGTGCACTCCGAGCTCCCGGTCCAGGGCGTGTACGCGGGCCAGCGCGGCCGGACGGCGTTCCGGCGGCAGCGCCGCCGCCAGCGCCCGCCACGCCTCCGGGTCTTCCGCGCCCCACGGGCTGCACACCCAGTCCGTCAGCAGTCCGGCATCGGCCCGCGCGATCACCGCCGCCCGCGCCTGGTCCTCGATCCGGCGGCGCAACCGGACGATGCCGGGAGCGGTGGAGGCCGGCAGCAGGGGCCCGGGATAGTGGTGGAGGGCCGCCGACACGGCCCCGGCGGCCAACTGCCGGGTCAGGACGGTGAAATCCGCCTCCACCGGGCCGGCCGTGCGGTACGGGCGGGAAAGCGGCCCCGACGGCCCCAGCAGGGCCCGGATCCGGGACATCTCGGCGCGCAACGTGACCGGTGACACCGACTCGTCCGCGTACAGGGCGATCGCCAGCTCCTCGCCCGACAGGCCCTCGGGATGGTGCGCGAGCAGCGCCATGATCTCGCTGTGCCGGCGCCCCAGCCGCACCCTGCGGCCGCCGGTGACCAGCAGCGCCTCGTCCTGCCCGAGCGCCGCGAGGGTGTCCTTGGCGGCGGGCGGGTCTGGTTCGAGCAGGGTCAACTGGGCCTCTGCCGCCCGGGCCACCGCCTGCACGAAGGCGAGGGAATGCGGGTGGGCGAGGCCGTCGCCGCCGGTGATGTCCACCGCCCCCAGCACCCTGCCCGTCCGCGGATCCCGCACCGGGGCCGCCGCGCAGGTCCACGGGTGCACCAGGCGGCTGAAGTGCTCGGCCCCGAAGACCTGCACGGGTTCGCCCGTCGCGACCGCCGTCCCGGGGGCGTTGGTCCCCATCACCGTCTCCGCCCAGCGCGCACCCGGGACGAAGCCGAGGCCCTCGGCCCGCCGCAGGGTGCCCGGTTCGCCCTCCACCCACAGCAGGCTGCCCCGCGCGTCGCACACCGCCAGCAGATGCGCCCCGTGCGCGGCGAACTCCCCGACGAGATCCCGGAACAGCGGCATCACCCGAGCCAGCCGGTGCTCGTCGCGGTACGACCGCAGCTCCGGCTCCGCGAACTCCACCCGGGGTGCGCACTCCGGGCTGAGCCGGGCCCGCGCGCACCGCCGCCAGGACCGTGCGATGACCGCCCGGACCGGGCCCTCTACCCGGCCGTCCCGGGTGAAAACGGCATGGGCCCCCGTAGTTCGCGGGTGCGCGCGGCCGGATCGGCCCCGCCCGGCAGCGCCATCGACGGATCGCCCATGTCACCCTCCCGTGGTTCCGCGGTGCGGAGCGCCCCCATCGTCGTCCCGGCACCGGGGCGCGGCAAGCGGTGCGTCGGCCGATGGTGCCGGTCCTACGTCGGCCCGTGCGGGCCGAAACCTGACTGCGCGGGATCCGCCTCCAGCGCCGAGCCCGGGTCCGGGGCCGACGGACCCGACGGGATCCACCGGTCCCCCTCGCGGTGGTACGGCCACCAGCGCCCCTCCCGGCCCAGCCGGAGCTGGCGGCCGGTGCCCGCCTCCGTCCAGCGGGCGCGGACCCGGCGGAGCACCGGAGCCTCCGCGTCCGCCCAGGCCGCGGCCAGGGCCACCCGGGCCCGGGCCAGCGTGCTCCGGTCCGGCGTCCAGTCGTCCTCCAGCGCCGCGAGGCCCGGGGCCGCGCCGAAGCCCCAGGCCCGTACGGCCAGTTCCATATCGGCCCGGCTGCGGCCGGTAGCCGCCGTCAGGCGGGACCGTACCCGAAAGTCACCGGCCTCGGCCGTGAGTCGTACGGCGTCTTCGGCGACCGTGAGCGGGGCCGTCGGGGCGCGATCGGCGTGGCCCGGAGCCAGCGCCTCCGTGAGCCGCCGGTAGGCCTCGGCCGCTGCCGCCTGCGCCAGGAACTCCACGGCGTCCACGTCGAGGTGCGGTTCCGGATCGGCCTCGGTATCCAGCGTCGGCGGCTGGCCCGGAGCCTCCGGCAGGGCCGGGAGGCCGGGCAGGGCGGGCCGGATGCGCCCCGCCGCGAAGACCTCCGCCGCCGGGACCCCCTCGTCGGCGGGCGCCTGCGGAGCCTGTGCTTCCGCCGCGCTGCGCTCCTCCAGCTCGTCCACCAGCTCCCGCTCGCCCCGGCCCCGCAGGAGCAGCAGCACGAAGGGGTCCTGGTCCAGCAACCGGGCCACCTGGTAGCAGAGCGCGGCCGTGTGCGGGCAGTGGTCCCACTCGCCGCAGTCGCAGCGCGGATCCAGGTCCCCTATGCCGGGCAGCAGCTCCACCCCGGCGGCCGCCGCGTCCTCGGCGAGCTCCGGCGGCACCTCCCGGTCGAGCAGCGCCGCGATGTACCCCGCCTCGGCGGCGGCCAGCCCCAACAGACGGTCCCACTGGGCCCCCGTGAACTCCTGTACCAGCACGTCCGTCCGGTGCGCCGTCCCGTCCGGGTCGCGGACCACCGCGGTGAGCCCGCCGGGCCGCACCGAGACGGCGCCGACCGCGCCCGAGCGCGCGTACCGGCGCCCCTGCTTGACCTGCGTCCCGTCGAGCGCGCTGTCCTCCAGGGCGCGCAGCCAGGCATGGCCCCACCAGGTGCGGGCGAGGCCGCGGGCGGGGGCGGGCGGCAGGGCCGGGAAGGTCTTCTCGTACGGGTCTCGGTCTCGGGTGTTCATCGCTCACTCCCCGCCCGCGGTCGGGCGCAGCGCCACGAGTTCGGCCAGTTCGGCATCGGTCAGTTCGGTCAGCGCGCCCTCGCCGCCCGCGAGGACGGAGTCGGCGAGGGCGCGTTTGCGCTCCAGGAGCTGTGCGATCCGGTCCTCGACGGTGCCCTCGGCGATGATCCGGTGGACCTGTACGGGCTGGGTCTGGCCGATGCGGTAGGCGCGGTCGGTGGCCTGTTCCTCGACGGCCGGGTTCCACCAGCGGTCGTAGTGGATGACGTGCCCGGCCCGGGTGAGGTTCAGGCCCGTGCCGGCGGCCTTCAGGGAGAGCAGGAAGACGGGCACCTCGCCCGCCTGGAAGCGGTCGACGAGCTCCTCGCGGCGCGGTACCGGCGTTCCGCCGTGCAGGAGCTGCGAGGCGATCCCGCGCCCGGCGAGGTGTTTCTCCAGGATCCGGGCCATCGCCACGTACTGGGTGAAGACGAGGGCCGAGCCGCCCTCCGCCAGGATCGTGTCGAGGAGTTCGTCGAGGAGCTCCAGCTTTCCGGAGCGGGCCCCGCCGCCGATGCCGCCGGGGCCCCCGGGGTCCTTGGGGTCCTTCGGGTCCTTGGCGCCGCGTTCCGCCGGGCTGTGCTCCCGCAGGTAGTGGGCCGGGTGGTTGCAGATCTGCTTGAGGGAGGTCAGCAGCTTCACCACCAGACCGCGCCGCTCCATGCCGTCCGCTTCCGCGACAGCGGCGAGGGTCTCGCGTACGACGGCCTCGTAGAGCGAGACCTGTTCGCGGCTGAGGGCGACGGTGTGGTCGGTCTCGGTCTTGGGCGGCAGTTCGGGAGCGATGCCGGGGTCGGACTTCTTGCGGCGCAGCAGGAACGGCCGTACGAGCGCCCCCAGGCGGGCGGCGGCCTGCGCGTCGCGGCCGCTCTCGACGGGATCGGCGTAGCGGGAGCGGAAGGTGCCGAGGCGGCCCAGGATCCCGGGTGTGGTCCAGTCGAGGACGGCCCACAGCTCGGAGAGGTTGTTCTCGACGGGGGTGCCGGTCAGGGCCACCCGGGCCGGGGCCGGGATGGTGCGCAGCGCCTTGGCGGTGGAGGAACGCGGGTTCTTGACGTGCTGGGCCTCGTCGGCCACCACCATGCCCCAGCGGGCGGCGGCGAGTTCGGGCGCGTCCAGGCGCATGGTGCCGTAGGTGGTCAGGACGAAGCCCCCGGTGAGCCCCTCCAGGCTGCGGCCCGGGCCGTGGAAGCGGCGTACGGGGGTGCCGGGTGCGAACTTCTCGATCTCCCGCTGCCAGTTGCCCAGCAGCGAGGCCGGGCACACCACCAGGGTGGGGCCGGCGGTGGCCGGGGCCTCGGGCCGTGGGCGGTTGCGGTGCAGGTGGAGCGCGATGAGGGTGACGGTCTTGCCGAGGCCCATGTCGTCGGCGAGGCAGGCGCCGAGGCCGAGCGAGGTCATCCGGGCCAGCCAGCGCAGGCCGCGCAGCTGGTAGTCGCGCAGGGTGGCCCGCAGCTCCGGCGGCGCGCCGGGGACATCGGCCTCCTGCGGGTCCGCGGTCAGGCGAGCACGCAGCGCTTCCAGCGGGCCGGTCGCCTCTACGTCGACCCGCTTGCCGTCGATCTCCGCGGACCCGGTGAGTACGGCGGCCAGCGCGTCGGCGGCCACGATCCTGCGGTCCTGGCGGGCGCGGGCCCGGCGGGCCTCGGCCGGATCGACCAGGACCCACCGGTCGCGCAGCCGGACCAGGGGGCGCTTCGCCTCGGCGAGGCGGTCGAGCTCGGCGCGGGTGAGGTCGCCCTGGTCGCCGAGGGCGTGGCGCCAGCTGAAGGAGAGCAGGCCGCCGGGGGAGAGCAGGCCGGAGGGGAGGGCGCCTTCGGTGCTGCGGTAGCCCTCGGTGGTGCGGGCGCCTTCGGCGGTGTCGGGGGACCCGAGGACGGCGCGGGCGCTCAGGTTGTGCAGGAGGCCGCGCGGCCAGTGCACCCGGACCCCGTCCGCGGCCAGGGCGGCGGCGGCTTCGCCGAGCAGCTCCGTGACCTCCTCGTCGGCGAGTTCGACGGCGTCCGGGACGGCCGCACCCAGCAGCGGGCCGAGCGGGCTCCACAGCCGGGCGGCGCGCCGCAGGGCGCGGAGGGCGTCCATCCGGGCGCCGGGCGGGAACGCGGCCGCGGCGGCTCCGGATCCGGCCCACACGTCGGCGGCGTCGGCGACGAGGGCGGCGTCGGCCAGGCTGTGCATCTGGAGGACGGCCCGGAAGGCGGGAGCGGCTTCGGGAGCCCGGTCGGGGTCCTCCTCCGCCTCGGGGTCGAGGGGCCGGTCGAGCTCGATCCGCAGGGAGATCCGCACCCCGGCGTCATGGCCGGCGGCCACCTCGGCGGCCCAGTCGCGCAGCTCGGGGTGGAGGTGCGGCGGGCGGGCGGCGAAGGCGGTCCCACGGGCGGCCGTGGGGGCGGCGGGGGAGCGGGGGAGGGTGTCGGCGACGGCGTCGAGGAAGGCCCGCAGCAGTGGTTCCGGCGCGGGCAGCCGGGGCGGCCCGTCGGCGTCGAGCGGTACGCAGTGGGCGGCGGGCGGCATGGCGGCGGCCAGTTCGCGGACCTCGTCGAGGTCGGCGGCCTCCAGCGGCCCGATCCGCCAGGCGTCGTGGCCGGCGGGGCTCAGGCCTGGCAGGAGCTGCCCGCGGGCGGCGAAGCGCAGCGCGAGCAGCGCCGCGGCGCCCCAGAACGCCGCGGCCGTGGCGGCGGCGGTGGTGGTAGTGGTGTCGGCCTCGGCGTCGGCGTCGTCGTCGGCTGCGGCGGACCGGGTGCGGGTGAGCAGGGGCAGGGCTTCGTCGACGGACAGGACGAGCGCCGTCACGGTGGCCCGTCGCAGGTCGGGCGTGATGACCGTGAGCTGCTCGAAACGGCCGACGCCGATGCCGATGCCGATGCGGGTGTTGGGGGCAGCGGCAGCGGCGTCGATGTGGGCGTCGGGGGTCTCGCCGTCGGCCCGCCACAGGGCGATCCGGCCGCTGCGGGCCGGGTCGGCGGGAAGAAACACGGCGGAGTGGTGGATGAGGTCGGAGATCTCGGAGAGCACGCATTCCTCAAACTTGACTACCTGGTACGGGGCGGCCGAGGCTACCCCACCGACAGCGTCCGACGACGGGAGCGGGGCCGTGAACCGGGTCACTTCGAAGACCGTTCGGGCGTCGGGGAACGCGGGGTCGCGGCGGCGCGTTGAGGGGGTAGTGGTCGACGGCAGAAGGAGGTGTCCGCAGATGTCCACGAGCGGAAAAGTCGCGGTTGCCGGAGTCGTGGCAGCCATCGTGTTGTTCTGGACGGTGGGGTTCTGGGCGGGGCTGCTGGTCCTGATCGGCGTGCCGGCCGCTGCGTATCTTCTGCTGGACTCCTCCCAGCGGCGTCGCCTGCGGGGTATATCCAGGAAGCAGATCAGCCGCTGACGGCGGCGCGGACGTAGTTCTTCTGCGGGCTCTTGTCCGGGTTCCTGCCCGGGCTCCGGCTTCTGCGCGGAGCCCGGCAGGCATGGCCGCGGGGCGGGAGTTCCGGGTGGGCCCGCCCGGTGGGGGTGGCGGTGGCGCCCGAAGCGCCCGAAGAGTGCGGCCCGCCCGGGCGGCCGGGTCAGGCGGCGCCGCTCACGGCGACCGGCGCGAGGTCTGCTTCGAGCAGCATCTGGGACGCGTGGTCCACGAGGTGCCGGAGCACCGGCAAATAGGTTTCGTCGCCGCCCAGTTCGTCCAGGATGCGGTATCCCTCCGCGCGGAACGCGTCGATCTCCGCCCGGTACCGGTCGAGGGCGGTCGGCGTCCGCAGCAGGCCCGCGAGTTCCGATCTGGCTTGATGCGAGCGTCCGGCGGCGGCGCACAGGCCGAGGAGGTGCTCCCGGGAATCGGGGGAGGCGTCCTCGATGACGGAGGCGAGCAGATAGGTGACCGTGCCGTTGAGCAGGTCTTCGTCCCGGCCGGACAGAATGTCTTCCTGGTCGTTGAAGATCTGCCACAGGATGCCAAAGACATAACCGAATTCCCGCCACAGCTCGACCTTCTCGGCCGTTGTCCCCGATAATATCGCCGCCATGGCCGTGATCATTCCGAACGGTGCACCGGACTTGCCGCGATACGTCTCGACGACCGATTTCCGCGAGGCGCTGCAGATGTCCCCGCGCATGTCGTCGATCTGGCCGTCGACGCCGATGATCCAGCCGTTCAGGATCTCGGTTATCAGCGCGCTGCGCGCCGGCTCCGGGAGATCTTGCGACAGGAGGATCTGAATGGGGAGCGAGTTTCCTGTGATGACGGATGCGAGCAATGCTTCGTTCTCGGTGAGCTCACCCGAGATGGACGCGCCATTGGCGTCCGCCAGATCGTCGAGGTAGCAGGCCGAGGTCCACCACAGCAGGTGCACGGCGGACAGCGGAACGGCCGGCCGGGGATTTCCGGTCTCTATGGCGTGCGTGAGCAGCGGCAGCACCGAGAGAGGATGTCTCAGTTTGCGGTGCTCCAAGAGCTTGGCCACTGAGTTCCTGGTCGTGCTCGCCAGCGGGCCGAGCCGCTCCAGCGCGGTTTCGATCTCCGCGTCGATGTCCTGCGCGACTTCCCGGTGCAGGTCCAGGTAGGACATGGAATTCAAGAATGGCCTCCGTCGTGGAATGGGCCGCGGGGGCGAGGTGCGCACCCTTTGAGCCGCGTGACTGGCCGATTCGATCATTCCGGAGGAAAGGGATCCAGAGCGATTTTCAGTCCCATTGGCCGATACGTTTCGGTTATGGCGGGCCGGAACGGCCGACGCCCGGAAGTCGGGAGCCGCCGTACCGGTCGGTATTCATCGCGGATCAGCGCCGTCGTCCACTGCGCCCGGCATCGCGGGAGGCCCGGCCGGGTGGGCCGGTGCTCGCCGCGCGTGCTCACGACGGGCGGAGCGCGATGCGGTCCAGAGCCGTCAGCAGGTCCGGGAGGTCCGGCAGGTCGGAATCCCCCTCGTGGGGGACCGTGAGCACCTCGCTCGGTTCCTCGTCCAGCAGCACGAAGGCCGCCTCGCCGGTCCGGGCCACCAGCGACCAGCCCGGCCCGTCCACCCGCAGCGTCCGGGCCCCCTCGCCGGCGAACGAGGACCGCACGCGGCCGGGCGGCGGCGGGGTCTTCGTGTACCCCACGGCCTGTTCCAGCGCCCGCGCGAGCCCGGGGTGCGCGGCGGCGGCCGCACCGCCGTCCGTGGCCACGCGCTCGCTCCAGTCCGCCCACTCCCGTGCGATCTGGTCCGCGCCCATCCGCCGCTGCACCGGACCCCACGCCTCCGCCGAGGGCGGCGCCAGCGGCACCCGCCCCGTACCGTCCGCGCCCTGCTCCGGATCGTGCGGCTCCGGGATCCCCGACGCGGCCACCGACAGATCCAGCGGCCAGCCCGCCAGCGAGACCACGATGGTCCGCTCGTCCGGGGACAGGTCGTATTCCATTCCGCAGTCCCAGGAGGCGATGGCCGCGGCCACGAGCGAGACGTCGTCCACGACGACCGTCCAGCGCGCACCCTCCTCGTCCTGGCCGAGCACCAGCCCGTACCCGTCCCCACTCGGTGCCACTCCCAGCAGGGAGCAGGCCTCGGGGAAGTCGTCGCCCAGGATGCTGGGGAACTGCGCCGGGGTCAGCAGCACAGCGGTCAGCACGTACAGCGAGCCGCCACCCTCGTCGTCGGACACCTGGCCTCCTGGTAGCTCTCTCGTCGGCGCACCTTAACCAGCCGGTAACCCGCCCGTCGAGAGCTTGCGGGTGACGATTTCCAAGGTCGCTACCTGCACGTAGAGTTGGGAACCCGCCACAGAAAGGGACACCCGGTGCAGCGTTACGACCGGCTGAGGGAGATCCTCCGTCTCGACCCCGACAAGGATTTCCTCGCCATCTACCGGCTCACCGCCACCTACGAGTTCCCGTGGGACTTCGCCCGCGCCCTGGAGCTCGCCCTGTTCCGGACCTATGCCGTCCCGAGCATCGGTGGCCTGCTGGCCGAGACGGCCGAGTTCACCGACCGGACCCAGAAGCGCTACGACGACACCGCACTGCTGCTGGACGCGGTCGTCGAGCACGGCTTCGAGAGCGACACCGCGCGCACCGCGATCCGCCGTGTCAACCAGATGCACCGCAGTTACGACATTTCCAACGAGGACATGAGATACGTCTTGTGCACCTTCGTGGTGATTCCTGCGCGCTGGCTGGACGCGTACGGCTGGCGTCCGCTGACCCACCACGAGCGCCGGGCCAGTGCGAACTACTACGCCACCCTCGGCCGTCACATGGGCATCACGGACATCCCGGGCTCCTACGAGGAGTTCGAAGCCACCCTGAACGCCTACGAGGAGGCCCACTTCGGCTGGGACGAGGGCGCCCGCAAGGTCGCCGACTCCACTCTGGACCTGATGGCCTCGTGGTACCCGGCGCCGCTCGCCCCCGCCGTGCGGCGTGGGAGCCTCGCCCTCCTCGACGAGTCGCTGCTGAACGCCTTCCGGTACGCGTCCCCGCGCCGCCCGGTCCGGCGGCTGGTGCAGGGCGCCCTGTGGATGCGCGGCCGGGCGGTCCGGCTGCTGCCCCCGCGCCGGGCCCCGCACTACGCCCGCCAGAACCCGGAGATCAAGGGCTATCCCGACGGCTACGACGTGGGTGAGCTCGGCACTTTCCCCGTGCCCGGCTCGGGTGGCTGCCCCGTTCCGCATCCCCGCCGGCCCGCCGGAGCCGAGGCCCAGCCTCCGGCCTGATCCCGGGTACCTCCGCGGATCCCGGGCGCGGGGCCGACGTACGGGCGTTTGTCAGGGGTGACGTGCGGCGAGCACCAGGAAACGGTCGTCCTCGTCGGCGTACGAGGTCATGTCCCAGCCCGAACCGGTCAGCAACGGGCCGAGGTTGTGCTCGGCCCGCATGTCCTCGTCGGTCAGCTCGCGGCCGTGTCGCGCGGCCAGGGCCGCTCGCCCGATCGGGTGGAAGAGCGCGAGCCGGCCACCGGGGCGGACCACCCGGGCGAGTTCGCGCAGGTTCGCCGCCGGGTCGGGCAGGTGGGCGATGAGTCCTGCGGCGAACACCGCGTCGAGCACCTCGTCCCGCAGCGGCAGCCGTGCCACGTCGGCGAGCAGCAAGGCGCCCCCGGCGTCCCGCCCCGCCCGTCGCGCGGCGGCCAGCATCTGCGGGGTGACGTCCGCGCCGAGCACGATCCCGGCGGGTCCGACGGCGGCCCGCAGCGCGGTCATGGCCCGCCCGGTGCCGCAGCCCGCGTCGAGCACCCGGTCCCCGGGGCGCAGTCCGAACTCGGCCACGGCGGTGGCGAAGGCGGGCCCGTCCCCGGGAAACTTGCGGTCCCAGTCGGCCGCGCGTGCCCCGAAGAACTCCTGCACGTGTGTCTGGTCTTCGCTCATGCGCCCATGATCCCCCACCGGCACCCGCCCGAGGGCCTGCGGGCCGTGTGCAAGCTGGCACGTGGTGTGATCGGAGATGAACGTAGCTCTGTCATATTCCAGCAGTTCCAGCTGCTTTCGAAATGCGCCCCCTGTTCGCGCCCACACCCGGACTAGCGTCCGGTGGCCATGGGACACCTGGGACATCTGGACCACGCCGCCTACGGGGGGCTGACACCCGCGCTGTCATACGTGATGGCATCGATCGGCGCCGCCCTCGGGCTGCGCTGCACCGTCCGCGCGCTCGCCGCGACCGGAGCCTCCCGCCGCAACTGGCTCCTCACCGCGGCCTCCGCCATCGGCACCGGCATCTGGACCATGCACTTCGTCGCGATGCTCGGCTTCGAGGTCACGGGCACCGAGATCCACTACAACGTGCCGCTCACCATCCTCAGCCTGCTCGTCGCCATGGTGGTCGTCGGCGCCGGCGTCTTCGCCGTCGGCTACGGCAAGGACCGCGGTCGCTCGCTCGTACTGGGCGGCCTCACCACCGGCCTCGGCGTCGCCAGCATGCACTACCTGGGCATGGCCGCCCTGCGGCTGCACGGGGAAGTCTCGTACGACCCGCTCACCGTCGCGCTCTCCGTCGCCATCGCCGTGATCGCGGCGACCGCCGCCCTGTGGGCCGCGCTCAACATCAAGTCACCGGTGGCGGTCGCCGTGGCCTCGCTCGTCATGGGCGCAGCCGTCAGCAGCATGCACTACACCGGGATGACGGCCGTCGCCGTCAGGGTCAGCCCGGCGGACACGGCCCTGCCCGGCGCCACGGCCATGCAGTTCATCTTTCCGCTCGCCGTCGGGCTGGGCTCGTACCTGTTCATCACCGCCGCCTTCGTCGCGCTCTCCCCGACGGTCGCCGAACGCGGCGCCCCCGCTTCCGCCCGCCCCCTGGGGGAACGCACCGTGCCCGCCCCCTGAACGGGCCGGACCCGCGGCGCGCACCGCCGCGGCCCCTCCCGTATCCGTATCCGTGCACCGCCGCATACCGCCCACCACCCCCGCGATCATCCGACCCCCGCGATCACCCCACGGCCGCACCGCACCCGTAGGCACCGCCCCGGAACGAGGAGCCCATGCGAACACCCCGCAAAAAACCGGAAGCAGCGGCGCCGCGACTGCCCGCGCCCCCGGCACGCGGCCGCCGGGCCCACGCCGGGCCGCCCGCCGAGGAACCGGCGGACCTCCGGGCCGGCCGGCCCCACCCGGCCGCGCCGCACGAGAGCGGACCCCGGATGCGGTTGCGGCTGCGTCCCGCCACCGTGCGCGCGAAGATCGTCTCGCTGCTCATGGTCCCGGTCGTCTCGCTCCTCGCCCTCTGGGCCTTCGCCACCGTCAACACCGCCCAGGACTTGGCCCGGCTCAGCCGCGTCCAACAGGTCGACGCCGAGATACGCACCCCCGTCTCCGCCGCCGTCGCCGAGCTCCAGGCCGAACGGCGCGCCGCCGTCCGTCTCCTCGCCGACCCCGCCGCCGACCCGGGCGCCCTGGACCAGCAGGCCCGCCGCACCGACACAGCCGTCCAGCGGCTACGGCTGGGGGAGCGCCACACGGTCGCCGACTCCGGCGAGTACACCTCCGACATCGTGGTCCGGCTGGAGGCCTTCGTCGCCGCCGCCGAAGGCCTGGGCTCGTCGCGCAAGGACATCGCCGACCGCCGCGCCACCCCCGAGGCGGCCTACGCGATCTACACCCGCGTGGTCGACTCCGCGTTCGCCGTCGCAGGCGCCCTGACCGGCGGGGAGGAAGCCGAACTCGGTCCCGACGCCCGGGTCCTGCTCGAATTCGCCCGCGCAGCGGAACTGCTGTCCCGCGAGGACGCGCTGCTCGCCGCACCCGGCCCGCGCACCGCCGAAACGCTTCGACAGCTGACCGGCGCCGTCGAGTCCCGCCGCGCGCTCACCGACTCCGCGGCCCGCGACCTCCCCGCCGCCCAGCAGGCCGCCTGGCAGTCCGCGGCCAAGAGCGCCGCCTACGCCGACCTCACCGGCGCCGAGGACCGGGCGCTGGGCTCCGGCACGTCCAAGGAGGGCCGCGGGGCGCCCGCCGGATGGGAGGCCGCCCACAGCGGCATCGCCTCCTCGATGCGGGAGATCGAGGAGGCCGCGCACGCCGCGGCCGCCGACCGGGCCGGCCCCTTCGCCGAGGGGGCGCTCAGCCCGGCCGGGGCCGCCGTGCTGCTGGGCCTGGCGGCCGTTGCCGCCTCCCTCGTCATCTCGGTCCGGATCGGCCGGGCCCTGGTCGTCGAACTCGTCTCGCTGCGCAACACCGCCCTGGAGATCGCCGAGCGCAAACTGCCGCAGGCGATGGAACGGCTGCGCGCCGGTGAGGAGATCGACGTCGACGCCGAGACCCCGCCCGGGCCGCCGGCCGAGGACGAGATCACGCAGGTCGGCGAAGCGCTCGGCACCGTCCACCGGGCCGCGCTCAGCGCCGCCGTCGAGCGGGCGGAGCTCGCCAGCGGCGTCTCCGGCGTCTTCGTCAACCTCGCCCGCCGCAGCCAGGTCCTCGTGCACAAGCAGCTCACCCTGCTCGACTCGATGGAACGGCGCGCCGACGACCCGAACGAGCTGGGCGACCTCTTCCGCCTCGACCACCTGACCACGCGGATGCGCCGCCACGCGGAAAGTCTGATCATCCTGTCGGGGGCCACCCCGGGTCGCGCCTGGCGGATGCCGGTCCCCCTCACGAACGTCGTACGGGCCGCCGTCTCCGAGATCGAGGACTACCCGCGGATCGAGGTCCGTCAGCTCGCCGAGGCCGCCGTGGTCGGGGGCGCCGTCGCCGACCTCACCCACCTGCTCGCCGAACTCATCGAGAACGCGGCCCAGTTCTCCCCGCCGCACACCAAGGTCAGGGTCAGTGGCGAACCCGTAGGCGCCGGGTACGTCCTGGAGGTCGAGGACCGCGGGCTCGGCATGGGCCGCGAATCCCTGACCGATGCCAACCGGCGCATCGAGCAGTCCGAGTCCCTCGACCTCTTCGACAGCGACCGGCTCGGGCTGTTCGTGGTCAGCCGCCTCTCGGCGCGCCACGGGGTGAAGGTGCACCTGCGTACGTCGCCCTACGGGGGCACCACCGCGGTGGTGCTCCTGCCGAACTCCATGCTCCAGGGCGCGATCACGGCAGGAGCCCCCGCATCCGACCCGGCGCCCCGCCCGGAGCCGTCGACTCCGGCCCCGGCCCAGGGGCCGAACCCGGCCCGGAACCCGCAGCCGCAACCGCAGCCGAAACCGGGCCCGGACCCGCAGCCGGAGCCCGTACGGGAGGAGCCGCGTCCGGCCCCGGTGGCCTCGCTGCGGCCGCGCGCCCCCGGCGGCGCGGTGGCCCGTACCCCGGCCGCCGCGGCGCCCCGGGCCTCGGTGACGGAACTGCCGCGCCGGGTGCGCCAGGCCAGCCTCGTCCCCCAGCTCCGGGAGGCCCCCGCGCCGAAGGACCCGGCCGCGTCCCGCCTCCGCGAGGAGCCGCCGGGCCGCAGTCCGGAACAGGCCCGGGACCGGATGGCGGCCTACCGGGCCGGCTGGGTCCGCGGCGCCCAGGAGAACTCCCCCCACGCAGGCAGCGAAGGAGAAGTGTGATGATCGAACACCAAAGAATCGACCTCGACGGCGTCCGCAGGTCCGGTGAACTGGACTGGCTGCTCGACGACCTGGTGCTCCGCGTCCGCGAGGTCCGGCACGCCGTGGTCCTCTCCAACGACGGCCTGGCGGTCGGGGCTTCCAGCGCGCTCAGCCGGGAGGACGCCGAGCACCTGGCGGCGGTCGCCTCCGGCTTCCACAGCCTGGCCAAGGGCGCGGGCCGGCACTTCCACGCCGGGGGCGTGCGCCAGACGATGGTCGAGATGGACGAGGGCTTCCTCTTCGTCGCGGCCGCCGGCGACGGATCCTGCCTGGCCGTCCTCAGCGCCGCCAGTGCCGATATCGGCCTGATCGCCTACGAGATGGCCCGTCTGGTGAAGCGGGTCGGCGAGCACCTCTACACCCCGCCCAGGTTCGCGGCGCGCCCGCCGGCCGCCGGCTGAGGGCGGCGGTCCGGTACATGAACGGCCAGTGGTACGACGCCGACGCGGGCCCGCTCGTCCGTCCGTACGCCATGACCGGCGGGCGTACGAAGCCGGGACCCCACGGGGTCCGCTTCGACCTGATCGCGCTGGTCGCGGTCGACCCGGCGGGCACGGACGAGGCGGCCGAGTCCCTGCTGGGCCCCGAACACCGGGCACTGCTCGGACTCTGCCGGTCCGAGACGCAGTCGGTGGCCGAACTCGCCGCCGACGCCGATCTGCCCGTGGGGGTGGTGCGGGTGCTCCTCGGGGACCTGCTGGAGGGCGGGCACGTCAAGGTCAGCCGACCGGTACCGCCCGCACAACTGCCGGACGAGCGGATTCTGCGTGAAGTCATCGAGGGATTGCGAGCGCTTTGATGGGACAGCATGACGACCGAACTGCCGGACCGGCCCCGGACCCGGATTCGGTTCCCGGACCCGGACCCGGACCCGGATCCGGCTCTGGGCCCGATCCCGAGGACGACGCCGAACTGGCCGCGCTCGCACTGAAGATCCTGGTGGCGGGCGGCTTCGGGGTGGGCAAGACCACGCTGGTGGGCGCGGTCAGCGAGATCCGGCCGCTGCGGACGGAGGAGCTGCTGAGCGAGGCGGGCGAACTGGTCGATGACACCGGCGGCGTGGACCAGAAGACGACCACGACCGTGGCCATGGACTTCGGCCGGATCACCATCCGGTCCGGGCTGTCGCTGTACCTGTTCGGCACGCCGGGGCAGGACCGGTTCTGGTTCCTGTGGGACGAGCTGTCGCAGGGCGCGCTGGGCGCGGTGGTCCTGGCCGACACGCGGCGGCTGGAGGACTGCTTTCCGGCGGTGGACTACTTCGAGCACCGGCGCATCCCGTTCGTGGTGGCCGTCAACTGCTTCACGGACGCGCGTCGGTACGGGGCGCACGACGTGTCGCGGGCACTCGACCTGGACCAGGGGACGCCGGTGGTGCTGTGCGACGCGCGGGACCGGGACTCGGGAAAGGAAGTGCTGATCAGGCTGGTCGAGTACGCCGGGCGGGTGCACACCGCCCGGCTGCTGGACTCGGTGGAGCCGCAGGCCGATTCCGTGTGAACCCGACCGGTCGGCGGGGTCGGTCAGTCCGCGATGCCGGCGAGGGCGATCACCTTGTCGATCGGGACCCTGACGAGGAGTTCGGTCGGGACGGCGTTGCGGCGGCCGAAGGCTTCGGCCTGCTCCTCGCCCATGTAGCGGGCGCCGATCCGGGTTGCCCAGGTGAGCAGTTCGTCCGCGTCGTCGCCGTACCGGCTGATCTCGGCGCGGCCCTGGAGGACGACGTAGGAGAACGGTGGCCGGTCGTCGTCCACGCAGAGCGCGACCCTGCCGTCGCGGGCGAGGTTGCGCCCCTTGACGGTGTCCTTTCCGGTGTTGAAAACGAAGGAGTCGCCGTCGAGCACGAACCAGATGGGAGCGATGTGCGGGCTTCCGTCCTCGCGGACGGTGGAGAGCTTTCCGGTGCGGGTGGAGTGGGAGACGAACGCCCGCCATTCCTCTTGAGTCATCTTCTTCGCCATGGAGACATCCTCCTTGCCCGAAAGGCACTGGTGGGGAAGGCTTGCGGCACGAGTGTGCGGGGCGGGGCGCGGCCACGTGGCCGGCGTCAACGGGGAGGGGCTGGGAATGGCACTGGACAAGCAACTGGACTGGCTGCTGGACGACCTGACGCGCAGGGTCCAGCAGGTGCGGCACGCGGTGGTGCTGTCCAACGACGGCCTGGTCACGGGAGCGAGCGCGGGGCTGGCGCGGGAGGACGCGGAACACCTGGCGGCCGTGGCGGCGGGCCTGCAGAGCCTCGCGAAGGGGTCGGGCCGGCACTTCCGGGCCGGTGAGGTGCGGCAGACGATGATCGAGTACGACGAGGGAGCGCTCTTCGTCATGGCGGCGGGCGCGGGCAGCAGTCTGTGCGTGCTGAGCGCCGCCGAGTCGGACATCGGCCAGGTCGCGTACGAGATGACGCTGCTGGTCAACCGGGTGGGAGAGCACCTGGGAGTCGCGGAGCGACGTATCACCGGCGGCTGAGCCGGGGCGTGGCGGGCGCGCGTCGGG
Source organism: Streptomyces sp. NPDC048257 (assembly GCF_043201855.1). Classification (NCBI taxonomy): domain Bacteria; kingdom Bacillati; phylum Actinomycetota; class Actinomycetes; order Kitasatosporales; family Streptomycetaceae; genus Streptomyces; species Streptomyces sp. NPDC048257. The sequence goes on along the minus strand of NZ_JBICZI010000005.1, from coordinate 449,463 downwards.
GAGTTGTCCACAGGCCTCGCGGGGTGTCGTCGCGCTGAGTTACGGTCTTCACACAGAGTAATTACTGCTCGTGGGGGAGGACCGTGATGACGCAGACAGGGACTGTGCTGAGGGACGAGGTGGCCGCCGGCGAGGCGGAGGTGCTGGTGGGCGGCGTTCAGGCCGCCGGGGAACTGGGGCTGACCCGCAGCGAGTTCGCCAGGGCCGTGCAGCTGGGGATCGTGCGGGCCGGGCCGCGGACGCCCGGCGGGGCCGTGCGGTACGCACGGGCCGAGCTGGACCGGGTCAGGTCGGCTGCGGGCCCGCCGGGTGCGCTGCGCGAGCGGGTCGAGACGGTGGCCGGGGCGGAGGCCGCGGCCGAGGTGGTGGGGGTCGGCCCGAGCCGCTTCACACGGCTCGCGCGCTGCGGGCACGTGACCCCGGTCGGCTACCGGATCAACCGGTACCGGGCCGTGGTGTGGCTCTATCTGGCCGCGGAGCTACGGGGGTTCGCCGCGCGGGAGCCGGACATGCGGCGCGGCATCGCGTCCCCGGCGGACCGGGAGCTGATGGCGGCCAAGGCGGACCTGCGCCCGCGCAAGTGGCGCGGGCGGCATGTCGGGCTGCTGCTGAGACGAACCGCCGACCCCTGGGAGCGCGCCGCCGTAGTGGCCTCCGTGCTCCCCGAGGACGAGCTCCGCCAGGCCGTGCCCGATCCGGCGGAGCGGATCGTCCTGGCCGCCCTCGCCCCGCCGCTGCCGTACGGGCACCCGCAGGCTCCGGCGGCCGCGGCGGTGGCGCTGCGGCTGCTGACGGCCGGGCCGCCGGACGAGATCCACTGGTACCGCACCAGCCTGGACTTCGCCCTGACCGGGGCGAGGGGTCAGTCGAAGTCGACGGGGGAGAGGGGGCCGACGTAGACCCACGCCCCGGCCACGCGGAAGAAGCTGCTGTGCTCGTGCAGCGAGCCGGTGTGCCGGCCTTCGCGGTAGTGGGCGCGGAACTCCACCGAGCCCTCCGTCTCGAACATCCCGCCGCGCTCGGTGGCGAGGATCTCCAGCCGCTCCCAGCGCTGTTCGGGATCCAGGTCGAGTCGGGCCGGACGGGTGGAGGGGTGCCAGGAGCGCAACAGGTAGGCGGTGTCACCGACGGCGAAGGCGCTGAACCGGGAGCGCATCAGCCGTTCGGCGGTGGGTGCCGACCGGGCACCGGAGTGGAAGAGACCGCAGCACTCCGGGTAGGTGGCGGGCAGCCCGCAGGGGCAGGGGACGGCAGGGGTGGGCATGGGTGTGCTCAGTTCTCCGGGGCGGGCTCGGACTGCTCAGCCGGCCGGGCCGGGCCGGCCGGCTTGGCGGGGTACGGACGGAAGAGGCCCTCCTGGACCACGGACACCAGCAACCTGCCCTCCAGGTCGTAGATACGGCCCCGGGCCAGGCCCCGGCCGCCGTGCGCGATGGGTGACTCCTGGTCGTACAGGAACCACTCGTCCGTCCGGAAGGGCCGGTGGAACCACATGGCGTGGTCCAGGGAGGCCATGTCGAAACCGCGCATGCCCCACAGGGGCTCGACGGGGATGCGCACGGCGTCGAGGAGGGTCATGTCACTTGCGTAGGTGAGGGCGCAGGTGTGGATGAGCGGGTCGTCACCCAGCGGGCCGACCGCGCGCATCCACACCGCACTGCGGGGATCGGATCCCTTGAGCTCCTCGGGAGTCCAGCGGAGCCGGTTGACGTACCGGATGTCGAAGGGCTGGCGGCGGGCCATCCGCTCCAGCGCCTCCGGCAGCGCCCCGAGGTGCTCGCGGATCTCGTCCGCGACCTTGGGGAGCGTGTCCGGGTGAGGAACGTGGTGAGGAGGGAGCTGGTGCTCGATGCCGCCCTCCTCCGGATGATGGAAGGAGGCGGTGAGATTGAAGATCGTCTTGCCCTGCTGGACCGCGGTGACCCGGCGCGTGGTGAAGGACCGCCCGTCGCGCACCCGCTCCACCTGGTACACGATCGGCACCCCGGGGATCCCGGGACGCAGGAAGTACGCGTGCAGCGAGTGGACCGGGCGGTCGCTCTCGACGGTGCGCCCCGCGGCCACCAGCGCCTGGCCGGCGACCTGGCCGCCGAAGACGCGCTGGAGGGACTCCTGCGGGCTGGCGCCGCGGAAGATGTTGACCTCGATCTGCTCCAGATCGAGCAGATCGACCAGTCTCTCGGCGGGGTTCGTCATCAGAGGATCTCCACTGTCGGGTCCGGCGGGCCGGGCGGGTGCGGCGGCATGCGGCAGACGGTCAGAGCGCTCCGAGCTCGCCGACCGAGGTGACCCGGAGGACCGCCCGGCCCTCCTCGTCGGAGGCGGCCAGGTCGACCTCCGCGCTGATGCCCCAGCCATGGTCGCCGTTGGGGTCGGCGAAGGTCTGGCGGACGCGCCACAGACCGTGTGCCGGGTCCTCCTCGATCTGCAGCAGCTTCGGGCCGCGCGCGTCGGGGCCGGTGCCCAGGTCGTCGTACTCGTCCCAGTACCCGTCCATGGCCTCGCCCCAGGCATCCGCGTCCCAGCCGGACTCGGAGTCCAGCTCGCCCAGCACGTTGACGTGGTCGAGGGCGGCCAGCTCCACCCGGCGGAACATGGCGTTGCGGACCAGGACGCGGAAGGCGCGCGCGTTCGCGGTGACCGGCTTGACCTGGTCGGCCTTCTCCTGGGCCTGCTCCGCCGTCTCCACCTCGGGGTTCGCCAGCTGCTCCCACTCGTCCAGCAGGCTGGAGTCGACCTGGCGGACCAGCTCGCCGAGCCAGGCGATCAGGTCCTGGAGGTCCTCGGACTTGAGGTCGTCGGGGATGGTGTGGTCCAGCGCCTTGAACGCGCTCGCCAGGTAGCGCAGCACGATGCCCTCGGTGCGGGCCAGCTCGTAGAAGGAGGTGAACTCGGTGAAGGTCATCGCGCGTTCGTACATGTCGCGGATGATCGACTTCGGGGAGACCGGGTGGTCGCGCACCCACGGGTGGCTCTTGGCGTACACGTCGTAGGCGTGCGAGAGCAGTTCTTCGAGGGGCTTGGGATAGGTGACGTCCTGGAGCCGTTCCATCCGCTCCTCGTACTCGATCCCGTCGGCCTTCATCTGGCCGACCTGGATGCCGCGCTCCTTGTTCTGCTGCGCGGCGAGGATCTGGCGCGGGTCGTCCAGCGTGGACTCCACGACCGACACCATGTCCAGCGCGTAGGAGGGGGACTCCGGGTCCAGCAGGTCGAAGGAGGCCAGGGCGAAGGTGGAGAGCGGCTGGTTGAGCGCGAAGTCCTGCTGGAGGTCGACGGTGAGCCGGATGGTGCGGCCCTCCGCGTCCGGGGTGTCGAGCTTCTCGACCACACCGCCGTCGAGCAGCGAGCGGTAGATCGCGATGGCCCGGCGGATGTGCCGCAGCTGGGCCTTGCGGGGCTCGTGGTTGTCCTCCAGGAGGTGGCGCATCGCCTGGAAGGCGTCGCCCGGCCGGGCGATGACCGACAGCAGCATGATGTTGGTGACCTTGAAGCGCGAGGTCAGCGCCTCAGGGTCGGCGGCGATGAGCTTCTCGAAGGTGGTGTCCGACCAGGCGACGAAGCCCTCGGGAGCCTTCTTGCGCACCACCTTGCGGCGCTTCTTCGGGTCGTCGCCCGCCTTCGCGAGCGCCTTCTCGTTCTCGATGACGTGCTCGGGCGCCTGCGCGACCACATAGCCCGCGGTGTCGAAGCCGGCCCGGCCGGCGCGTCCGGCGATCTGGTGGAACTCGCGGGCGCGCAGGGTGCGGACCCGGTTGCCGTCGTACTTGGTGAGCGCCGTGAACAGCACCGTGCGGATCGGGACGTTGACGCCGACGCCGAGGGTGTCCGTACCGCAGATGACCTTCAGCAGACCGGCCTGGGCGAGCTTCTCGACCAGGCGGCGGTACTTGGGCAGCATGCCGGCGTGGTGCACACCGATGCCGTGCCGGACGTAGCGGGAGAGGTTCTGGCCGAACTTGGTGGTGAAGCGGAAGTTGCCGATGAGGTCGGCGATCTTGTCCTTCTCCTCGCGCGTGCACATGTTGATGCTCATGAGCGACTGCGCCCGCTCGACCGCCTGGGCCTGGGTGAAGTGCACGATGTAGACCGGAGCCTGCCGGGTCTCCAGCAGCTCGGTGATCGTGTCGGTGATCGGCGTGGTGACGTACTCGTACGAGAGCGGGACGGGCCGGGTCGCGGAACGGACCACCGTGGTGGGCCGGCCGGTGCGCCGGGTCAGGTCCTCCTCGAACCGCTTCATGTCGCCGAGGGTCGCCGACATCAGGATGAACTGTGCCTGCGGGAGCTCCAGCAGCGGGATCTGCCAGGCCCAGCCGCGGTCCGGCTCGGCATAGAAGTGGAACTCGTCCATCACGACCTGGCCGATGTCGGCGTGCTTGCCGTCGCGCAGGGCGATGGAGGCCAGCACCTCGGCGGTGCAGCAGATCACCGGGGCGTCCGCGTTCACGGAGGCGTCGCCGGTCAGCATGCCGACGTTCTCGGTGCCGAAGAGCTTGCACAGGTCGAAGAACTTCTCCGACACCAGCGCCTTGATCGGGGCGGTGTAGAAGGTGACCTTGTCCTGGGCCAGGGCGGTGAAGTGCGCGCCGGCCGCGACCAGGCTCTTGCCGGAGCCGGTCGGGGTGGAAAGGATCACGTTCGCCCCGGAGACGACCTCGATCAGCGCCTCCTCCTGAGCCGGGTACAGGGTGATGCCCTGGTCCTCCGCCCACGAGGAGAAAGCCTCGAAGAGGGCGTCGGGGTCGGCGTTCGGCGGGAGCTGATCAATGAGGGTCACACCCCCCATCTTGCCTGGCTTCCGCCCGGATCAGGGAACCGGCGGACGGAATGAAGATCACCGACGGTACGCTGTGCCGTCGATGCGGCCCGAGCGAAACAGTCAACAGGGCCCGACCACACACCAGCGGGGCGGGAAACGACCATGATGGGTCCGGCGCACTCACTGTCCGGGGCAGCGGCCTGGCTGGGGGTGGGTGCGGCCACCGCGGCCGCCGGGCACCCCATGCCCTGGCCGGTCCTCGTCGTCGGCGCGCTGATCTGCGCCGGGGCGGCCCTCGCCCCCGACCTCGACCACAAGTCGGCGACGATCTCACGCGCCTTCGGCCCGCTCTCCAGGGGCCTGTGCGAGGTGGTCGACAAGATCTCCTACGCCCTCTACAAGGGCACACGGTCCAAGAAGGACGCCCGCCGCACGGGCGGCCACCGCACGCTGACGCACACCTGGCTCTGGGCGGTCCTGATCGGGGGCGGCGCCTCCGTGCTCGCCGTCACCACCGAGCGCTGGGGAGTGCTCGCGCTGCTCTTCGTGCACCTGGTGCTGGCGGTCGAAGGCCTGCTGTGGCGCGCCGCCCGGATGTCCAGCGACGTCCTGGTCTGGCTGCTCGGCGCGACCAGCGCCTGGATCCTGGCCGGAGTCCTCGACCAGCCGGGCAACGGCGCGAACTGGCTGTTCACCGGACCGGGCCAGGAGTACCTCTGGCTCGGCCTGCCGATCGTGCTCGGGGCCCTGGTCCACGACATCGGCGACGCGCTCACCGTCTCCGGCTGCCCGGTCCTGTGGCCGCTGCCGATCGCAGGCAAGCGCTGGTACCCGATCGGCCCGCCGAAGGCGTTGCGGTTCCGGGCCGGCAGCTGGGTGGAGCTCAAGGTCCTCATGCCGGTCTTCATCCTGCTGGGCGGCTTCGGCGGGGCCTCGGCCCTCGGCTTCATCTGAGTCACCCACCACCGCCTGCACCGTCACCCGCCCGGTCGTCTGGACCTGTGCGCGCAAGCGGGCCTTCGGCCCGGCCGCGGCCGGCCGGCCGCCGGATCCGGCAGCCGGGCGGCGGGCCGGACCAGGTCAGGTCCCGCCCGCCGCCCGCCCACTCCGGTCCCTACGCGGTCCGGCTCAGCCGTGCCAGGACCGCCACAGCGCCGCGTACGTCCCGTCGGCCGCGACCAGCTCGTCGTGCGAGCCGAGTTCGCTGATCCGGCCGCCCTCGACCACCGCGATCACATCCGCGTCGTGTGCGGTGTGCAGCCGGTGGGCGATGGCAATGACCGTACGGCCGTCCAGCACCCGGGCCAGCGAACGCTCCAGGTGCCGGGCCGCGCGCGGGTCCAGCAGCGAGGTGGCCTCGTCGAGCACCAGCGTGTGCGGATCCGCCAGCACCAGCCGGGCCAGCGCGATCTGCTGAGCCTGCGCCGGGGTCAGCGCCGTGCCGCCCGAACCGACCTCGGTGTCCAGCCCGGCCTCCATGGCCCGCGCCCAGCCGTCGGCGTCCACCGCGCCCAGCGCCGCCCACAACTCGGCGTCCGCGGCGCCCGTCCGCGCCAGGCGGAGGTTGTCCCGCAGCGTGCCCACGAAGACGTGGTGCTCCTGGTTGACCAGGGCCACGTGCTCGCGCACCCGCTCCGCCGGCATCCGTGACAGCCGCGCCCCGCCGAGGGTGACCTCGCCGGTCCGGGGCGCGTAGATGCCCGCGAGCAGCCGTCCCAGCGTGGACTTGCCCGCCCCCGAGGGCCCGACGAGCGCCATCCGGGTGCCCGGCGGCACGGACATCGACACCTGGTGCAGGACGTCCACGCCCTCCCGGTAGCCGAAGTGGACCTCCTGCGCCCGCACGTCCCGGCCCTCGGGCGCCACCTTCGCGTCCCCCGCGTCCGGTTCGATCTCCCGCACGCCCACCAGCCGGCCCAGCGAGACCTGGGCGACCTGCAGTTCGTCGTACCAGCGCAGGATCAGACCGATCGGATCGACCAGCATCTGCGCCAGCAGCGCCCCCGTGGTCAGCTGCCCGACCGACATCCAGCCCTGCAGCACGCAGTAGCCGCCGATCAGCAGCACCGAGCCGAGGATCGTCACGAAGGTGACGTTGATGACGGGGAAGAGGACCGTCCGCAGGAACAGCGTGTACCGCTCCCATGCGACCCACTGCGAGATCCGCCGTTCCGACAGCGCGATCCGCTCCGGCCCGAGGCGGTGCGCCTCGACCGTGCGGCCCGCGTCCACCGTCTCGGTGAGCACGGCCGAGACCGCCGCGTAGCCGGCCGCCTCCGAGCGGTACGCCGACGGCGCCCTCCGGAAGTACCACCGGCAGCCGATCACCAGCACCGGCAGTGCCACCAGCGCGGCCAGCGCCAGCGGCGGCGCGGTCACCGCGAGCGCCCCGAACAGCAGACCCGCCCACACCACACCGATGGCCAGCTGCGGCACGGCCTCCCGCATGGCGTTCGCCAGCCGGTCGATGTCGGTGGTGATGCGCGACAGCAGGTCACCGGTACCGGCCCGCTCCAGCACGCCCGGCGGCAGACCCACCGACCGCACCAGGAAGTCCTCGCGCAGATCGGCCAGCATCTCCTCGCCCAGCATCGCCCCGCGCAGCCGGACCAGCCGGACGAAGAACGTCTGGACCGCCAGCGCCAGCGCGAACAGCAGCGCCACGCGCCCCAGATGCAGCTCGCGCGCCCCCGCGGAGAGGTCGTCCACGATCCGGCCCAGCAGGTACGGGCCGACCATGGAGGCGATCACCGCGGCCGCGTTGACGCTCACCAGCACCACGAAGGCCCGCCGGTGGCGCCGGAACAGGCCGCGCACATAGCCCCGTACGGTCGCCGACGTGCCCACGGGCAGGGTCGCGGCCGCATCGGGGGCCGCCGGGTCGTACTGCGGCGGCGCCACGCCGATCATGCGGATTCCTCGATCTCTGTGAGTACGTCTTCCAGCTCTGTCAGTTCCAGCCCGCCGAGCCGCTGCTCCTCGTCGGTCTCGCGGGTGACGACCGCCCGGTAGCGCGGCTCGCCGTGCAGCAGCTCGCGGTGGGTACCGACCGCCGCCACCGTGTCCCCGTCGATGAGCACGACCCGGTCCGCGCGGTCCAGCAGCAGCGGCGAGGACGCCAGGACCACCGTGGTCCGCCCGGCGCGCAGGGCCGCGATCCCGTCCGCGATCCGCGCCTCGGTGTGCGAGTCGACCGCGGAGGTCGGCTCGTCGAGCACCAGCACCTCCGGGTCGGTGACCAGGGACCGCGCCAGCGCCAGACGCTGGCGCTGGCCGCCCGACAGGGACCGGCCGCGCTCGGTGATCCGCGCGTCCATCGGGTCCTCGACCCCGTCCGGCGCCGACTGCAGCAGCGCGTCCAGGACGTCCGTGCACTGCGCCGCGTCCAGAGCGGCGGCGGACTCGACCGCTCCGGAGGCCGGTACGTCGAACAGCTCCCGCAGGGTCCCGGACAGCAGTACCGGGTCCTTGTCCTGTACGAGGACCAGGGCGCGCGCGGTGTCCAGTTCGAGCTCGTCCAGCGCGACCCCGCCGAGGAGCACGGACGGCGTGCCGTCCGCCGCGCCGGGCTCCGATCCGGGCCCCCCACCGGAAGCCGGGTCCCCGTCCATCGGGTGGCCGCCGAGGCGTTCGGCGAGCCGTCCCGCCAGGTCCGGGTCCCCGCACACGACGGCGGTGAACCGGCCCGCGGGGGCCAGCAGCCCGGTCTGGGGGTCGTAGAGGTCCCCGCCCGGGGCCGGTGCCCCCACCGGTCCGGTGCGCGCGGGACGCGCGGCGCCGTCCGTCCGGGTCAGCGACAGCACCCGGGCGGCCCGCTTGGCGGAGGGACGCGAGAAGGAGTACGCCATGGCGATCTCCTCGAAGTGCCGCAGCGGGTAGAGCAGGGTCGCCACCGCGCTGAACGCGGCGACGAGTTCGCCCACCGCGATGCGCCCGTCCGAGACGAGCGTGGCGCCGTACCAGACGACCGTGATCATCAGCGCGCCCGGGAGCACCACCTGGATCGCGGAGATCAGCGCCCACATCCGCGCACTGCGCACGGCGGCCCTGCGGACCTCCTGCGAGGCCTCGCGGTAGCGGCCGAGGAACAGCTCCTCACCGCCGATGCCGCGCAGTACGCGCAGACCCGCGACGGTGTCGGAGGCCAGCTCGGTGGCCTTGCCCGCCTTCTCCCGCTGGATGTCGGCGCGCTTGGTGGCGCGCGGCAGCAGAGGCAGCGAGGCCAGGGCGATCAGCGGTACGCCGATGGCCACGACCACGCCGAGCTCGGGGGCGTAGAACAGCAGACCGACGCAGACGAGGGCGACGGAGAAGACGGCCGCGAGGAAGCGCGAGACCGCCTCGACGAACCATCCGATCTTCTCCACGTCGCCCGTGGACACCGCCACCACTTCGCCCGCGGCGACCCGGCGGGTGAGGGCGGAGCCCAGCTCGGCCGTCTTGCGCGCGAGGAGCTGTTGCACGCGCGCGGCGGCGGTGATCCAGTTGGTGACGGCCGTGCGGTGGAGCATGGCGTCGCCTACCGAGATGGCGACACCGATCACCAGGAGCAGGGCCCCGACGAGCAGCAGGCGGTTCGGCTCGCGGTCGACGACCGCGTCGACGCCCAGCCCCACCGCGTACGGCAGTCCGGCGACGCCGGAGAAGTGCAGCATCCCCCAGCACAGGCTCTTGAGCTGTCCGCCGAGTTGACCGCGCCCCAGCCACAGCAGGAACCGGGGGCCGGAACGAGCGTCGGGTACCCCTGGATCCGGATACGGAAGATCGCTGATCTGCATGACGCCCCATGACTGGTCGAGTGGTTCAAACCGTGCAAGGTTCGCCTTCCGGACCGGCGCCGGGCAATCGATTTTCCGCGGGGAACTCTCTACGGCCCGCAGGTTTACGGCGCCGGAGGGCGACGTGGCACCTGGTCACAGGGGTGGCGCGCACCGGCGCTCACGGGCGGGTGGTGTGCTCCAGTTCGAGCAGAGCCGAATGGCAACTTCGCCCCGTCGCCCGGTCCATGCCCACCTCGCACATCCGGTTCGCCGACAGGTGCGCGTCGAAGGCCCGCGCGGTCACCTCCGCAGCCTCGCGCGCCGTCGCCGAGGCCGTCAGCTCCGGGTGCAGCATGCCCCGGTCGCCCGCGAAGGCGCAGCAGCCCGCGTCGTCCGGGACCACCACCTCCTCGGCACAGGCCTCGGCGACCGCCCGCAGCCGGTCCTCGTCGCCCAAGTGCCGCATCGAGCAGGTGGGGTGGAGCACGGCCGAACCCACCGTGCGCCGGAGCTCCAGGTGCGGCAGCAGCTCCTCGGCCGCCCACACGATCGAGTCGAGGATCCGCAGCTCCGCGTGGAGCGCCCGGTTCTCCGGCGTCAGGTACGGGACCACCTCGCGCGCGATGCCCAGCGTGCAGGAGGAGGCGTCGACCACCAGCGGCAGCCGCCCGCCGGCCGTCCAGCCCCAGGCCGCCTCGACGATCCGGTTGGCCATCACCCGGGTGCCGGCCTCGTAGCCCTTGGAGTGCCAGATCGTCGCGCAGCAGGTGCCGGCGAGGTCGCCGGGGATCCACACGGGCCGCCCGGCCCGCTCCGACACGGCCACCACCGCCTCCGGGAGCGACGGGCCGGGCCGGCCCTCCGGGCCGCCGAAGATCCGGTTGACGCAGGCCGGGTAGTACACGGCCGAGGCGCCCACCCGCGGGTCACCCGGCCGTGGCGGGCGAGGGCCGCGTTGGCCCGGGCCACGGTGGTGCCGGGCCGGATCCGGGCCCGGCGGGCCTCTTCCAGCACCTCGATCCCGGCCCAGTGGCGGCGTACGTCGACGAGGATGTCCTCGCCCTGGGCCTGCTCGTTGAGCGAGGTCCCGGCGGCGCGGAAGACGACCTCGCGCCGGCGGCCGTGGGCGTACGAGAGCACCGCGGAGACGTCGTCGATGTCCTCGGCGATCACCACGACCTGGGGCACGAAGCGGTAGGGGGAGGCGTCGGAGGCGTAGCGGACCAGGTCCGAGACCTTCCACAGCACCTTCTCGGCGCCGAGAAGCTCGGCCAGCTCGGTCCGCAGCGGCTCGGGCGTGCCGGTGGCCCGGTGTGCGGGGACCCGGTCGGGGGCGGGGGCGCTGATGCCGCGGGGGCGCAGGGCCCCCGGCTTCGGTTCCAGCAGCGGCATCTGCGACCCCTCGCACCGACTCGGCCCACGGGTGGCCCACTCAGCAGGCGCGCTCCGCCGGGGCGTCCGACAGGGCGTTCAGCAGCCCGCCGAGCACTTCGCGCTGGTCGGCGGTCAACGGAGCCAGGATCTCCTCCGCCGCGTCGGTTCGCGCGTTGCGCAGACTGCGCAGCGTGGCGCGGCCGGTGTCGGTGAGCTCGATCCGGATGACGCGGCGGTTCGCGGGGTCGGGCGCGCGCCGGACGCACTCGGCCGCTTCCAGGCCGTCCACCAGTGTGGTCACCGCGCGGGGGACGACCTCCAGGCGGGCGGCGAGATCCGCCATCCGGGGCGCCTGCTCGCCCTCGTAGTGCGAGACGAGGCGCAGCAAACGACCCTGGGCGGGAGTGATACCGAGCGGCACCATGTGGCGCTTCTGGATCCGGTGGAGCCTGCGCGTCAGGCGCAGGAGCTGTTCGGCGAGGAGACGATCGCTGTCGGAGGCGGAGCTCATGCGGGAACAATATCAGGATGCCGTTCATTGTGAGCATAGGTAACAATGGCTTAAGCTCCGATGAACCGACTTTGCCGACCCCGAGAGGGCGCCCATGCCTCACGACGAACCGAAGTGGATCCCATCGAAAGACCCCCTCGATCCAGCCCGTCCCGCCCCGGCCGAGCAGCCGCGGGAGCTGCGCAGGATCGTGGGGCTGTTCCGGCCCTACCGCGGCCGGCTCGCCGTCGTCGGCCTGCTGGTCGGCGCCTCCTCGCTGGTCGGCGTCGCCTCGCCGTTCATGCTCCGCGAGATACTCGACGTCGCGATCCCGCAGGGCCGCACCGGGCTGCTCAGCCTGCTCGCGCTCGGCATGATCCTCACCGCCGTCGTCACCAGCGTCTTCGGCGTGCTCCAGACCCTGATCTCCACCACCGTCGGCCAGCGGGTCATGCACGACCTGCGCACCGCCGTCTACGCACAGCTCCAGCGGATGCCGCTGGCCTTCTTCACGCGGACCCGCACCGGAGAGGTGCAGTCCCGCATCGCCAACGACATCGGCGGCATGCAGGCCACCGTGACCTCCACCGCGACCTCGCTCGTCTCGAACCTGACGGCCGTCATCGCCTCCGTGGTCGCCATGCTCGCGCTCGACTGGCGGCTCACCCTCGTCTCGCTGCTCCTGCTCCCCGTCTTCGTGTGGATCAGCCGGCGGGTCGGCCGCGAGCGCAAGAAGATCACCATGAAGCGGCAGAAGCAGATGGCCGCCATGGCCGCGACGGTCACCGAATCGCTCTCGGTGAGCGGCATCCTGCTCGGCCGCACCATGGGCCGCTCCGAGTCCCTCACCTCCGCCTTCTCCGCGGAGTCCGAGAAGCTCGTCGGCCTGGAGGTGCGCTCCAGCATGGCCGGGCGCTGGCGGATGTCGACCATCGGCATCGTCATGGCCGCGATGCCCGCGCTCATCTACTGGGCGGCCGGTATAGCCCTCCAGACGGGCGCCCCCTCGCTCTCCGTCGGCACCCTCGTCGCCTTCGTCACCCTCCAGCAGGGCCTCTTCCGGCCCGCCGTGAGCCTGCTGTCGACCGGTGTGCAGATACAGACCTCGCTCGCGCTGTTCACCCGCATCTTCGAGTATCTCGACCTGCCGGTGGACATCACCGAGCGCGCGGACCCGGTGCGGCTGGACCGGGCCAAGGGCGAGGTCACCCTGGAGGACGTGCACTTCACGTACGACGCGAAGAACGGCCCGACCCTCTCGGGGATCGACATCACCGTCCCGGCCGGCGGCTCCCTCGCCGTGGTCGGCCCGACCGGCTCCGGCAAGAGCACCCTCAGCTACCTGGTGCCCCGCCTCTACGACGTCACCGGCGGACGGGTCGCCCTCGACGGGGTGGACGTGCGCGACCTCGACTTCGACTCGCTGGCCCGCTCGATCGGCGTGGTCTCCCAGGAGACCTACCTCTTCCACGCCTCGGTCGCCGACAACCTGCGCTTCGCCAAGCCGGACGCCACCGACGAGGAGATAGCCGAGGCGGCCCGTGCGGCCCAGATCCACGACCACATCGCGTCCCTGCCCGACGGATACGACACCCTCGTCGGCGAGCGCGGGTACCGGTTCTCCGGAGGTGAGAAGCAGCGCCTGGCCATCGCCCGCACCATCCTGCGGGACCCGCCGGTGCTGATCCTCGACGAGGCCACCAGCGCCCTGGACACCCGTACGGAGCATGCCGTCCAGCGGGCCATCGACCATCTCTCCGCAGGCCGCACCACCATCACCATCGCGCACCGCCTCTCCACCGTCCGCGACGCCGACCAGATCGTGGTCCTGGACGGCGGGAGCATCGCCGAGCGCGGCACCCACGAGGAGCTGCTGAAGACGGACGGCCGGTACGCCGCCCTGGTCCGCCGGGACCGGGACGCGGCGCTGGCGCCCGAGCCGCCCGAGGGAGTCCAGCTGGCTCCGGTGAATGTGTGACCGTATGACCGGCGCACGGGCCGGATGCCGGAAATGTGATGGATCGCGGGTTAGCGTTCCCGTATGCGTCTTGAGTACCGGCCGCCGCAGCGCCGTTCCCGGCTGACCCGCCGGGGCCGGCTGGCGCTCTTCCTCGGCATACTGCTCGCGATCGGTGCGGCCGTCCTGGTCCCGATACTGCGCGGTGGCGACGTGCCGGAGAAGCCACGCCGGTTACTGATCCCCGAGGGGTGGCGGGCCCCGCAGGTGTACGCCGCGGTCGACCGCGAGCTGAAGCTCCCGCCGGGATCCACGAAGACGGCGGTAGCCACCGCCGGGCTGGCACTGCCCGCCGAGGCCAAGGGCAATCCCGAGGGGTACCTCTTCCCGGCGACGTACCCGGTGACCTCGAAGTCCACCCCGGCCACGGTCCTCACGCACATGGTGCGGACGGCGAACGAGAGGCTCGCCACCCAGGCCGTCGCCGACGGCGGCAGGGCCCACGGGATGACCCCGTACCAGACGGCCACCCTGGCCAGCATCATCGAGGCGGAGGCCGAGAGCCGCGCCGACATGGGCAAGGTCGCACGGGTCGTGCACAACCGGCTGGCGAAGTCGATGCCGCTCCAGATGGACTCCACCATCAACTACGCGCTGAACCGCAGCACCCTGGACACCTCGCTGAGCGACACCCGGATCGACAGCCCCTTCAACACCTACGAACGCCAGGGACTGCCGCCCGCGCCGATCGACAGCCCGGGACTGGAGGCCATGGCGGCCGCCGTCGCCCCGACGCCCGGGAACTGGCTGTTCTTCGTCACCGTCAAGCCCGGGGACACCCGGTTCTCGGCGACGTACGAGGAGCACAAGAAGCACGTGGCGGAGTTCAACCGGCTGCGCGCGAACGCGGGCTCCCGCACAGGGCAGGCCGGTCCCACCGGGAAATGAGGGCGGCGGCTCCGGTAACGGTCTGCGCGTCCCGCACGCCCTCGTCCCGGCCCACCGAGAACTGGCGGGACCCGGTCGTCGAGGTGCGGGACGGGACGGTCCACGTCTACACGGACGAGGAGGCCAGGGAGGCCGCAACCCCGGACCGGGAGTTCCCCGTGGACACCCCCTGGAACAGCCGGGTCCAGGGAGGTGTCCGGCGGATCAGCCCACCGGCGCCGCGGCCCCTTCACGGCTCAGGAGACGTCGGATCTCGCGGACCGCGGCGCCGCCCGCGCGGTTGGCGCCGACGGTCGACGCCGACGGGCCGTACCCCACCAGGTGGATCCGTTCGTCGCGCACAACCCGGGTCCCCTCGACCCGGATGCCGCCGCCCGGCTCGCGCAGGCGCAGCGGGGCGAGGTGGTCGACGGCCGCGCGGAATCCGGTGGCCCACAGGATGACGTCCGCGTCCACCCGGCTCCCGTCCGCCCAGACGGCACCGGAGGCGGTGATCCGGTCGAATGCGGGCCGCCGGTCGAGCACGCCCGAGGCCAGCCCGGCCCGGACGGCCTCGTTCAGCGGAAGTCCCGTCACGCTCACCACGCTCTGCGGCGGCAGCCCCCGGCGCACCCGCTCGTCCACCAGCGCCACCGCGGCCCGGCCCTCGGCCTCGCCGAAGCTCCCGTCGCGGAAGACCGGGGGCCGCCGTGTCACCCAGGTGGTCTCCGCCGCCACCTCGGCGATCTCCAGCAGGTGCTGAACCGCCGAGGTGCCGCCGCCCACCACGATCACCCGGCCTCCCGCGAACTCCTGCGGGCCCGGATAGTCCGCGGTGTGCAGCTGGCGGCCGCGGAAGGTCTCCTGGCCCGGGTAGCGCGGCCAGAACGGCCGGTCCCACGTTCCGGTGGCGTTGATCAGGGCGCGCGCCGACCAGACACCGGCCGAGGTCTCCACGCGCAGGCGCCCCGCGTCCCCCTCGCGTACGGCGGACACGTCCACGGGACGGCGTACGCGCAGGCCGAAGTGGTCCTCGTAGGCGGCGAAGTACTCGGCGACGACCTGGGACGAGGGCCTCAGCGGATCGACGCCCGTCAGCTCCAGGCCGGGCAGGGCGTGCATGCCGTGGACCTTGCCGTAGGTGAGCGAGGGCCAGCGGAACTGCCACGCCCCGCCCGGTCGGGGCGCGTGGTCCAGGACCACGTGGTCGAGCCCCGCCCGGGTGAGGTGGTAGGCGCTGGACAGGCCCGCCTGCCCGGCGCCGATGACCACCACGTCCACGCCCCGCGTTATGTCGTTCACGGTTCTACCAACTTGTGGCGGGCGCAGGATCTTCCCGGACGCCGCCGTCCTGCGGGGCGCTGGGGCGCAGCGTCGCCAGGACCGGGCCGGCCGGCTGCAGGGTGAGCCCCGGGAAGACCCCGGCCCGTCCGCTCCCGCTGTCCAGGTGGAACCGCTGCGCCAGCACGGCCAGCACGAGCACGGCCTCCACCAGCGCGAACCGCGCCCCCAGGCAGGCCCGCGGACCGCCGCCGAAGGGGAACCAGGCGTGTTCGGGCACCGGATCCGGGGCGTCCGCGTCCCACCGCTCGGGACGGAAGGCCTCCGGGTCCGGGAACCAGCGGGCGTCGCGGTGCACCGACCAGGGGCTGGTCCACACCGAGGTCCCGGCCGGCACCGCGCGCCCGCCGAGGGTCGCCCCCTCCGTGGCCACCGCGGAGATCAGCCAGATCGGCGGATAGATCCGCAGGGCCTCCTTGACCACTTGCTGCGTCCAGGGGAGCCGCGCGTAGTCCTCGTACGTCGGCAGCCGTCCGCCGAGCACCCGGTCCAGCTCGTCCGTCAGCCGGGCCCGCGCCCCGGGTGTTCCGGACAGCAGTTGCCAGGCCCAGGTCAGGGTGGTCGAGGTGGTCTCGTGGCCGCCGATGTAGAGGGTGATCGACTCGTCCCGCAACTCCTTGCGGGAGAGCGGGCCGCCGTGTTCGTCGCGGGCCGCGAGCAGCCGGCTCAGCAGGTCGTCCCGCTCCGCGCCGGCGCTCGAGGCCGCCTCGTGCTCCCGTACGACGTGCTCGATCTCCCGGTCGAGCACCGCCACGGCCTCCCGCATGCGGCGGCGCCCGGGCGTGCGCACCCAGGGTGGCAGGAACAGCGTCAGCCCCCGGAACTCCGCCCCCAGTTCCCGCTGCGCCGTGGCCATCGCGGCGCTGATGGGCGCCTCGCGGCCCGCCGCGTCGCTCCCGAACAGCGTGCGCACCGCGATCCGCTGGGTCAGTGCGGCCATCTCCCGGTGTACGTCGATCCGTTCACCGGCGCGCCAGCCGCTCGCCAGGGCGTCCGCGC
Organism: Streptomyces sp. NPDC048257; assembly: GCF_043201855.1. Lineage (NCBI taxonomy): Bacteria > Bacillati > Actinomycetota > Actinomycetes > Kitasatosporales > Streptomycetaceae > Streptomyces > Streptomyces sp. NPDC048257. The sequence goes on along the minus strand of NZ_JBICZI010000005.1, from coordinate 432,853 downwards.
ACTCCACCATGGTGGCGGCGTACGAGCGCACCTGACGCGGCCGGACGGCGGGCTGCACCAGGGCGCGTTTGCGCCGCCAGTCGTCCCCGGTGGCGACGACCACCCCGTTGCCCAGCAACTGGCGGAAGGCCCAGCCCAGTTCCGTCGGCCGGAAGGTGGACTCGACGGCTCCGAGCAGTTCCCCGGCGTGCTCGGGCCGGGAGACCAGGATGTTGCGCTGCGGGCCGAGCGCCCAGGGCACCCAGTCCCCGTAGTCGTCGCGCAGGGACTCGAAGAAGGCCAGGGGATCGCGGGCGAAGGCGGGCAGGTTGCCGAGCAGCGGCCATCGGTGCGGTCCGCCGCTGCGGGCGCCCGGGGAGAGGGTCGCGGTCACGCAGGCATGGTGACAGCCGCCCCCGCAGGGCGCCAGAGAGTGAACACGGCCTCCTCGGCGGGACCTGCGCCGCCCTGCATCGTTGACAGATAGTCTGCGCGCAGATAATCTACGGAAAGAACATCTAGTCAGGGGAGACCACCCATGTGGGAGTACGAGCACAGCATCGAGACCGGCGCCACCCCCGAGGCGATCTGGCGGCTCTGGGCGGACGTGGAGAACTGGGACGCCTGGAACCCTGGCATCCAGAAGATCGAGATCGACGGCCCGTTCTCGGCCGGTACGCAGATCACGATGACGCCGCCGGGGGAGGACCCGATCCCGCTGCGCATCGCCGAGGCGGTCGCAGGCGAACTGTTCGTCGACGAGGCGCGCTTCGGTGACCTGCTGCTGCGGACCGTCCACCGGATCGACCGCATCGGCCAGGGCCGGATCCGGGTGGTGTACCGCATGGAGATCACCGGCAACGGCGCCGACGAGGCCGGCCCGCAGATCGGCCCGTCCATCACCGCCGATTGGCCCGACACGATGGCCTCGCTGGCCGAGCTGGCGCTCCGCTGATGCCCCTCAGCCCCGGTGAGAGTCCCGGATTCCTGCTGTGGCACGCCACGCTGCGCTGGCAGCGCGACATCGCCGCGGCCCTGGCCCCGCTCGATCTCACGCACGTGCAGTTCGTGCTGCTCGCCTGCACCTGGTGGCTCAACAGCCAGGGCGAGCACCCCAATCAGCTGGCCCTCGCCCGCCAGGCCGGCACCGACGTCAAGATGACCTCCCAGGTCCTGCGCACCCTGGAACGCAAAGGACTCGTCGAGCGTGAGGTCGACCCGGCCGACACCCGCGCCAAACGGCTGCGCGTCACCGACACCGGCGCCGACCTGGCCCCACGGGCGATTGCCGCCGTCGAGCGCGCCGACGCACAGTTCTTCCGGCCGGTGCCCGTCGGCGACGCCGTAGCCCTGCTCGGCCGCTTGGCCCGGCAGGAGGATCCGGAAGGCACGGCCTGAGACGTCTTTCCGTACGAACGGACACGGCCGGGGCGGCACCCGGAGCCCCGGATGCCGCCCGGCCAAGGCGGCCATCCGGGGTTGCCTGTCTGCGCCGTTGGCCCGAAACGGGCCGGATCCGTCGCTCCAGGTCAGCGAGGGCTGAGGAGGCAGAACTCGTTGCTCTCCGGGTCAGCCAGAACCGTCCAGGAGATTGCAGACTGGTCAATGCCAGGGTCGGTGGCGCCCAGGACGCGCAGTCGGGCTTCTTCTGCTTCCAGGTCGTCACCGGGGTAGGGACAGATGTCGAGGTGGACGCGGTTCCACACGCTCTTGGTGTCGGGGGTGCGGAGGAACTCCAGGTAGGGGCCGACGCCTTTGGCGGAACGCATGGTCGCGTGCTCGTCGGTGACCTCGTGCAGCGTCCAGTCCATCGCCTCGCCCCAGAACCGGGCCATCGCTCGCGGGTCGGTGCAGTCGACCACCACCGCGGCGATCGGCCCGGTGTCCCGGTAGATCGACCGGGGTTCCAGGACGCAGAACTCGTTGCCCTCCGGATCGGCCATGACCGTCCAGGGGACGTTGCCCTGACCCACGTCGGCGAGCGTCGCGCCCAGATCCTGCAGGCGCGCGACCAACTCCGCCTGATGGGCGGTCGAAGTGGTGGCCAGATCAAGGTGCACCCGATTCTTCACCGTCTTGGGTTCCGGGCGGGCGACGAGGTCGATGCAGACCGCCACGGGGTCGGGGTATGCGAAGCCCACGGGTTCGAGGTTTGTCACGCCGGGTCCCTCGCTGTCGACACCCCACCCGAGTGCCTCCGCCCAGAACCGGCCGAGCACGGAGTCGTCTTGGGCCTTCATATTGATCTGTACGAGTCTTGTCGCCATGCCGGATACCCTAGAACCTGCCGTCGGCCCGGGCCGCGGCGACGGCATGTGCTCGACCCGGTGGTGGCCATGGCCGACCATGGCCCGGCTTTCAAGTGGCTCGGTGTGCGAGCAGCCACTCGTAGGCCGCGTCCGCGCTGAACTCCGGCTGTCCGCCCGGGAAGAGGAGCCCGGCGGACGCGAAGGCCGGGTCCCCCGCGATCTCGGGTGCGTACGGGATCGCCATGCAGGCCATGCCCGCGGCGTGGGCGGCCCGTACCCCCGGCGCGGCGTCCTCGACGACCACGCAGTCGGCAGGCTCGGCGCCCAGCCGGCGGGCCGCCTCCAGGAACACGTCCGGAGCGGGCTTGCCGTGCGTGACCTCCTCGGCGGAGATCGCGGTGGTCAGCAGTGCGTCCAGCCCGGTGCCCGCCAGTACGGCGTCGATGGCCTCCAGTGAGGAGCCCGACGCCACCGCGATCGGTGCGCCCTCGGTGTGCAGCCGCTCGACGAACTTGCGCATCTCGGGGAAGACCTCGGTCCGGGTGCGGGCCAGCTCCAGGTAGGCGGCGTTCTGCTCGGCGAGCAGCTGCTCGACCGGTGTCCGGATCCCGTACCGGTCCCGCAGGATCTCCAGTGTCTCCAGCGTGCCGATGCCGATGAAGCGGGAGTGCTGCTCCCACGTGAAGTCGGGGACCCCGTGCCGCTCCAGGGTGCGGCGCCCGGACTCGTAGTAGTGGGGCTCGCTGTCCACGAGAGTGCCGTCGAGATCGAATATGACAGAAATCATCCGTTGCGCCCGTCCTGCCGGTTGCATCCTGTCTCGGTCATCCTGTCAGCTTTTACCGGCATTTCTGCCCACGGATTCGACCAGCGGCAGCAGCCGGTGCGGCACCCGCTCGCGCAGGGCCACCTCCGTGCGGGTGCGGACCACGCCCGGGAGCTGGATCAGCCGCTGGATCACGTCCTCCAGGTGCCCGTTGTCCCGGGCCGCCACGCGGGTCAGCAGGTCCCCGCCGCCGGTGATCGAGAAGGCCTCGATGATCTCCGGTACGGCGGCCAGCGCGTCGCCCACGTCGTCCAGATGCCCCTGGGTGACCTCGATGTGCACGAAGGCCAGCACCGGATGCCCCAGCGCGGCGGGGGAGAGCACCGGTCCGGTCCCGGTGATCACCCCCGTGCGCTCCAGCCGGTCCAGCCGTGCCTGCAGGGTGCCGCGGGCGACGCCGAGGATGCGGGCGTACTCGCGGACGCTGGTGCGCGGCTGCTCGATCAGCAGGCGCAGGATTCTGGTGTCGAGCTCGTCCACCGCCACGCCCCGACTGTACCAATGGCCCCGTTCACCCCGATCGTTCCCGGCCAGGGGCCGACGGAGGCCGTGCGTGCAGCCGGACGTGCTCCAGAAAGGCCGTCACGGCCACCGACAGCACGATCACGGCGGGCGGTACCAGCAGCCATCCCACCGGCCAGCCGACCCCCACCAGCAGGGCCCCGCACAGCCCGCCGAGGAACATCGCCACGACGGAAAGGCCGCGCCGCACCCAGGTGGCCGACCCGTACACGGAGTCGCCCGGACCCAGGGTGGAGCCGCCGAGAAAGGCGGTCATGGACCGGGTGAGCAGGGTCGTCGGCACCCCCGGGACCTTCGCTCGCATGATCGTGAGCGTCCGCATCCCCATCGCCAGCGCCAGGACCGCCGTCACGACCAGATGCCGGTGGGTCGTGGACCCGTAGCGCGGCTCCAGCCCCCATCCGAGGCCCGCCGCGACCAGGAGCAGCCCGGCCTCCACGCCGAGACCGACGAGGAACCAGTGCCGCCCGCGGGCCTCGGCCGTCAGCTCCATCCGGGCCGCGCAGGCCACCCCCAGGACGAAGGCGCCCAGCGAGACCGCGGACGGCAGCGTCGGCAGCTCGCCCGCCCGGGCGGCCCCGAACGCCACGAACAGCACGTTGCCGGTCTGCATCGCCGTGAACACGGGCCCGAGCGCGAGCAGGCTCACCGCCTCCACCAGCCCGGTCGCCACCGTCAGTACGAGCATCAGCGTCGGCAACGCCGGCCCGGCCCGGGGCGCACCCACCGCCGGCCCGGTTTCACGGCTCTCGTCCATGACGCCCGACAGTGACACGCCCGCCCGGCTCCGCCGCCGCCGACATGCCGCAAGACGTAGGGTCCGAAGGATGAGTGACCTGTTGCTGGTGAGGCACGGCGAGACCGCCTGGAGCGCGAACGGGCGGCACACGGGACGCACCGACCTCCCGCTGACCGCGCGCGGCGTCGAGGAGGCCATCTCGCTGGCCCCCTTCTTCCGGGACCAGCGCCCGGCCCTGGTGCTGACCAGCCCGCTGCGCCGGGCCGTCGCCACCGCCGAGCTCGCAGGGCTCACCGGCGGCCGGACCGACCCCGACCTGTACGAATGGGACTACGGCGGCTACGAAGGGGTCACCACCGCGGAGATCCGGAAGACCACCCCGGACTGGTCCCTGTGGACGCACGGAGTGCCGCCCGGCGACGCCGACCACCCCGGCGAGAGCGCCGCCCAGGTGGGCGCCCGCGCCGACCGCGCCCTGGCCCGCGTCGCCCCGGTGCTGCGCGCCGACGACGGCGACGTGGTGATCGTCGCCCACGGCCACTTCCTGCGCGTCCTCACCGCCCGCTACCTGCGCCTCGAGCCCGAGCACGGCCGGTTGTTCCTGCTCCGCACCGGCACCGTCAGCGTGCTCTCCACGGAGCACGCCCTGCCGGTCATCGCGGGCTGGAACACCCGCCCCTGACCTCGGCCGCCTCGCCTCGCGCGGTGGTGCCGTCTGCGTGACCATTCGTACATGGGTCACGACTCGTACATGGACCGGGGTGGTGCGGGCGGCGGACCGGAGCCGGAGGGCCGGCAGGACGCGAGGCTCAAGGCGAACGCGATCGGCTTCCTCGACGCGCTCGTCATCGGCCTGAACTCCACCTCGCCCGCCTACTCCCTGGCCGCCGTCCTCGGGCCCATCGTGGCGTTGGTCGGGATCTACGCACCGGGCGTGATGCTGGCCTCCTTCGTCCCGATGCTGCTCATCGCCGCCGCCTTCTACTACCTCAACAAGGTCGACCAGGACTGCGGGACGACCTTCTCGTGGGTCACCCGGGCCATGGGCCCCTGGGCGGGCTGGCTCGGCGGCTGGGCCATCGCCATGACCGGCGTCCTGGTCATCGGCTCACTCGCGGACGTCGCCGTGCACTTCGGCCTGCTCGCCGCCGGACTCGACAGCTGGGCCGCCGACCCGTGGATCCGGCAGATCCTCACCGTCGTGGTGATCCTGGTCATGACCGGGATCTGCGTCATCGGCACCGAGCTCTCGGCCCACCTCCAGGACGTCCTCATCCTCGCGCAGGTCTTCTTCCTGCTGGCCTTCGCCGTGGTCGCCATCTACCGCGTCTACGCCGGCACCAGCACCCTGGAGGAGATAGAGCCGTCCCTCTCCTGGCTCAACCCCTTCGGCGCCGGCGGAGCCGCCCTCACCGGCGGGCTGCTGCTCGGCGTGTTCATGTACTGGGGCTGGGAGTCGGCGGTCAACCTCACCGAGGAGGTCAAGAACTCCGCCACCGCGCCCGGCAGGGCGGGCATCTGGTCGACCGTCATCCTCCTGGTCACCTACCTGTCCGTGGGCTTCGCGGTCGTCGGATACGCGGGCACCGAGTACCTCGCCGAGAACGCGGGCGAGGAGGAGGCCATCTTCGCGGTGCTGGCCCACGAGGTCATGGGCGGCTGGGACTGGATGGTGCTCCTCGCCGTCTGCACCTCCGCGCTCGCCTCCACCCAGACCACGATCATCCCCGCCTCCCGCACCGCCCTGTCCATGGCCCGCCGGCACGCACTGCCCCACGGGCTCGCACACATCCACCCGCGGTTCCGGACCCCCGACGTGAGCACCTGGTGGGTGGCCGGCATCGCCATCGGCTGGTACCTGGTCGTCAACCAGATCAGCGAGAACGCACTCCTGGACTCGCTCACCGCGCTCTCCCTGCTCATCGCCTTCTACTACGCGCTCACCGGCCTGGCCTGTGCCATCTACTACCGCCGCCACCTGTTCGAGAACCTGCACAACTTCCTGCTGATCGGACTCGGCCCGGTGGTCGGCGCCGGACTGCTGACCTGGCTGCTGGTGGAGTCGATCGGCGACATGTCCAATCCGGAGAACTCGGCGAGCGGCGTCTCCTGGTTCGGTCTCGGCCCGCCGCTGGTCATCGGGATCGCCATCGCGCTCGTGGGCGTGGCCGTCATGTGCTTCTGGCGGGTACGGGACGGCAGGTTCTGGCAGGAGCGGCGCGGAGTCGCCGACCCGGAACTCGTCCACGCGGGCAAGCGTCCGGAGGTGTCCTGATGTCCGTGGTCCTCGGATACGACGAGTCACCCGGCGCGGAACGGGCCCTGCAGGTGGCACTGGAGGTGGCCACCGCCTTCGGCGAACCCCTCGTCCTCGTCTACGGTGCGGCCGCCCCGGGCCCCACCGGCGAGGAGTACCGGGCCCACCGGGAAGCCGTCCGCCAGGCGGGCCGCAGCGCGCTGGCGCACGCGGTGGAGGAGGCCGACTCGGCCGGGGTGCCCTCGACGGTCGAGGTGGCCGACGAGAAGCCCGCGCAGGCCCTGCTGGATGCCGCGGAGCGCCACCACGCCCGGGTCATCGTCGTCGGCAGCTGGGGCGACAGCCCGATGCGCGGAGCCCTGCTCGGCTCCACCCCGCACAAGCTCCTGCACCTGTCGCCGATCCCGGTGCTGTGCGTACCTACCGGGCCGGGGGGCGCCTGAACAGCCGCGGTACGGCTGGGGCGGACACCCTCCGGTCCCGGTCCCGGTCGCCGGTCAGGGCCCGGACAGGGCGTTCTCGGGCTCGGGACGCGCGGGGGCCCGGCGGGTCACCTCCCTCCCGGTGCGCAACCGGGTCAGGGCCGGGCTCGTGATCGCCGTCGTCACCAGTGCCATCAGCACCAGCATGGTGAACAGCTGGGGCCCGATGACGCCGAGTTCGAGACCGACGTTGAGCACCACCAGCTCGGTGAGCCCCCGGCAGTTCATGAGGGCACCGATCGACAGGGACTCCCGCCACGGCCTTCCGCACGCCCGCGCCGCGCCCGTCGCGCCGCCCCACTTGCCGAGGAGGGCGACGACGAGGATCGCGGCCGTCCAGAGCCACAGTTCAGGAGAGGCCGTCAGACCCCCGATGTCCGTACGCAGCCCCGTGTGCACGAAGAACAGCGGCAGCAGCACCGGGACCGTGAACGCACGCAGCCGGGCCGCCGAGGCCTCCAGGCGCTGCCCGGTGCGCGGCGTGATCACCCCGAACAGGAACGCCCCGAACAGCGCGTGCACGCCGATCAGGTCGGTGGCCAGCGCGGACAGGCTCAGCCCGCTGAACAGCGCCACCAGGACCGCCGCGTCCCCGGCCCGCTCGGCGCGTTGTGCCCAGCGGGCCAGCAGCGGTTTCACCGCGTACAGCATGACGAGGGTGAAGGCCACGGCGAGTCCGGCCGTGGTGGCCGCCTCCATCGGGGACCCGGCCGTGGACAGGGCCACCACCAGGGCCAGCAGACACCACGCGACGACGTCGTCCACGGCCGCGCAGGCCATGGCGAGCGCCCCGAGCGGGGTCCCGTACAGGCCCCGGTCGATGAGGATCCGGGCCAGCACGGGGAACGCGGTGATGCTCATGGCCACGGCCATGAACAGCATGAACGGCATCCGGCCCACCCCGTCGGGCGCGAACCCGCCGTACATCCCGACCGCGAGGAGGGCGCCCAGGGCCAGGGGCAGCAGCATGCCCGCCTGGCTCACGGCCACCGCGACGCGGGTGTGACCGCGCAGGCTCTTCAGGTCCAGTTCCAGCCCGACCAGGAACATGAAGGCGAGCAGCCCGAGCTGCCCGAGCACCGAGGTGTACGGGAGCACGGACGGCGGGAAGAGCGCGTGCTGGGCCTGTGGCCAGAGCCAGCCCAGCAACGAGGGGCCGAGCAGGATGCCGGTGGCGATCTCGCCGACCACCGGGGGCTGCCCGAACCGGCGGCAGACGGCCGCCCCCACCTGGCAGGCCAGGATCACCACCGGAACGGCGACCAGCAGAGCGGGCAGCGGGTCAACGGACGACACGGGAACCTCCCTCGGGCGCGGCGGGTCGCAGTGCGGTGGGCAGGCCGAGGTGCCCGGCCGGCTGCGGAGCCGCGGCCGCCGCGGACCAGGGGGCGTAGCGGCGCAGCCCGTAGAGCAGGGGCTGCCGGTCGTCCCGTACGGTCAACCGGCCGACCTCGGCGAAGACGGCCGTGTGGTCCCCGAAGCCGACGGTTCTCACCACGGCGCAGTCCGCTACGGCGTGCGCGTCCGCCGTCAGGTGCGGTCCGCCCGCTCCCAGCGGCAGCCGCCACTCGACGCGGTCGAAACGGTCGGGTGCCCCGGAGGCGAACAGGTCCGAGGTGCCGCGGGCCCGCTCGTGCAGCAGGTTGAGCGCGAAGTGGCCCCCGGCGAGCAGGACGGCGAGGGTCGGGCTCGCCGCCCGTATGCACAGCACCAGCGTCGCCGGTTCGAGGGCGACGCTCGCGAGGGAGGTGCAGGTCAGGCCGTGCGGCACGGAATCGGAATCCAGTGTGGTGACGACGGACACCCCGGTGGGGAAGGCGGCCATGAAGGGACGGAGGTCGGCCGGCCGGCTCCCGGCCGACTCGTCCGGTGCGGCGGGGTGGGGCACGGAGCGGTGGGACATGACTGACTCCTGAGGTGGCTGAAGCAACTGCGGCCCGGCAGCCGGCGGGTGAGCCGTACTGCCGGGCCGTGGGAGCGGCGGGCCTTACGCGCCGTGCAGTCGGCGCAGGTAGTCGTAGGCACTGGGGAGGGTCTCCAGCAGGTTCTGCTGCTGGCGCTTGACCGCGTCGAAGAGGGGTTCGGCACCGGCCACCGAGTCCGGCCGGTGCGCGAGGGAGGGCAGCGGGGCGTCCGGCTCCAGGCCGAGGCCCGAGAAGATGCAGTAGTAGCTGCCGTTGGTCCAGAAGTTGCGGAACTCGGCCTCGAAGTTGCCGTAGTACGTCGACTCGTCGGTGATCGGCGAGTTGATGGGCAGGCCGGCCTTGTAGGCGGAGATCTTCTGCTGGATGTTGTCGGGGAGCGTCAGCTTCTTGTTGGCCTGCCAGAACGGCGTGTCGTTGCGCGGCGCGTAGAAGAAGTGCGCCTGGATGAAGTCGCGGGTGTCGTCGAACATCACCTCGATCTCGTGGTTGAAGCTGTTGATCAGACCGTCGTTGAAGGTCTTGTCCGGGAAGTGCTTGGCCAGCTGGTAGATCGCGGCGGTGATGAAGTAGATGCCGGTCGACTCCAGCGGCTCCAGGAAGCAGGAGGACAGGCCGATGCTGACGACGTTCTTCACCCACGCGCGGCGGTTGCGGCCGACGCGGAAGCGGATGTGGTTGAACTTCGTCTCCTGCGGGTCCAGGCCCCACATGTCCGCGAACTCGCGGGTGGCGGTGTCCTGGTCGGTGAACTTGCTGGAGTAGACGTAGCCGGTGCCGAAGCGGCCCAGCATGGGGATCTTCCAGGCCCAGCCGCAGGACATGGCGATCGCCGACGTGTACGGCTCCACGCCGTTCGCCTCGTCGTCGTGCGGGACGGCCGTCGCCACCGCGCTGTCGCACAGCAGGTGGTCGCTCATGTCGATGAAGGGCTCCTGCATCGCCTGGTTGATCAGCAGGCCGCGGAAGCCCGAGCAGTCCACGAACAGGTCGGCGTCCAGGGCCAGTCCGCCCCTGGTGTGCAGCGTGGTCACGTGGCCGCGGCCGTCCTGCTCGACGCGCACCATCTCGTCCTGGACGTGGTGCACGCCCTGCTTCTCGGTGCTGAACCGGCGCAGGAAGTCGGCCACCAGCTGGGCGTCGAAGTGCCAGGCGTACCGGGTGGCCGGACGGCCGTCGAGCCAGCGAGGAGCCTTCATCGCGTCCATCACCGGGGGCTCGCGGAAGCAGGCGTAGTCGAACGGCTCGGTGGTGCGGCCCTCGTACTTGCGCTTGAACCAGTAGTGCGACAGCGGGGTCTGGTCGTAGTCGGGGAGCAGCCCGAAGGGGTGGTAGAAGTGGTCCGGGCCGCCGCCCGGCAGCTCGCGCGCCGTCGGCTCGCCCTGCCCGTCGGTCCGCCAGTTGACGAAGCGCACGGCCATCTTGAAGCTCGCGTTGCACTCCCGCATCCACTCGTCCTCGGCGATGCCCAGGTAGTCGAAGAACGCGCGCTGCAGGTTGGGCACGGTGGCCTCGCCGACACCGATGCGCGGGATCGCCGGCGCCTCGAGCACGGTGATGTCGACCGTTCCCTGGAGCGCCTTTCCGAGGTATGCGGCCGTCATCCAGCCGGCCGTGCCGCCGCCCAGGATGACGACCTTCTGAAGCCGGGTGTCGCTGCTGGTCATGAAACAGCCCTCATTTCGGATTCGGCGGTTCGGGTGGTCGTGCTCATCAGTGTCGAAAGCCGCCCTATCACCGCCCTACACAGCCGGGATCCGGCCGTTGTAGGGCCCTTGTAGACCCCGCGGACACACTCCTCGCAGGCAGAGCGGCAGGCTGAAAACCACCGGGAGGACGCGATGACCACCGCAGCGACCGAGACAGCGGGGCCAGCGGTACGGGTCCGCTTCCTGGGCGACTTCGAGCTCACCGTCAACGGCGCCCCCGTCCAGCGCTGGCGGGCCGGCAAGGCCCGTGGCCTGTTCCAGTACCTCGTGGTCCACCGCGGCCAGATGCTCACCCGCGACCGGCTCTACGCCTCCCTGTGGCCCGGCACCGACAGCACCGCCGGCAGCTCCCTCAAGGTCGCCGCCCACGCCCTGCGCCGGGTGCTCGACGCCCACCCCGACCGCCCCGGCGACTCCGGGATCCAGCTGGTCTACCGCGACTTCGGCTACGTCCTGCACATCACCGGGCTCTGGTCCGACCTCGACCGCTTCCAGGAACTGGTGCACACCGGTCTGCGGGCCGCCGCGGCCGGCGACGCCCCGCTCGCCCGCACCCGGCTGCGGGCGGCGCTCGGCCTCTACGGCGGCGAGTTCCTGCGCGGCGAGAGCGCCGACTGGGTCGTCGAACAGCGCGAGTACCTCAGGGCGCTGGCCCTGCGGGCCCTGGGAGTGCTGCGCGCCGACGCCGAGGCCCGCGAGGACTTCGTGGAGCTGATCGAGGTCTGCAGACGCACGCTGGAGATCGACCGCCACCACGAGGAGACCTACCGCGCGCTGATGGCCGCACACGGCCGGCGCGGTGAACTCGCCTGCGTACGGCGCTGGTACGAACTGTGCGCCCGCCGGATGCGCGACGAGCTGGCCGTGGCACCGGGCCACGAGACCCAGCGGCTCCTGTCCACCCTGATCCCGGCCGCCGGGCGCCCCGCCGCTGCGGCCTCCGCCGCCGGGGCCCCGCCCGCCACCGTCCGCGCGCTGCGGCCCGCCGCCCGCCGGGCCGGGACCCCCGCCTGGATCCCGGACGCCCGGACGAACGCCCCGGCCCGCCCCGTGCGGCGGGCCAGGCCCGACAACCGGGCCCCGGCCGCCTTGGCCCGTACGGCCGACCAGGCGACCGCGTGAGACCGACCCAGCTGTTCAGCGAGCCCGTGATCCCGTGACCGAGTGAGGACCCCACCGTGACCGTGCTGACCGTGCCGACCGAGCCACAGGACTCCAGACCGTCCGGGGCCGCACCCGACGCGGCGCCCCTGCCGCCCCGTTACACCGACCAGTGGATCGGCGGCGCCTGGGTCGCCTCCGACGCCGACGGCCGCCTGGTCGTCACCGACCCCGGCACCGAGCGCGCCCTGGCCACCGTGCCCGCCGGCACCGCCCGGGACGCCGACCTCGCCGCGCGCGCCGCCGCGGACGCCTTCCCGCGCTGGGCAGCCACCCCGTTGCGCGAGCGCACCGCACTGCTGCGCCGGGTCGTCGAGGCCATGGAGGTCCGGGCCGACCGCTTCGCCGCGATCATCACCGCCGAGGTCGGGGCGCCCGCCCGGATGGCCCGCCAGACCCATGTCGGGCTCTCCCTCGGCATGGCGGCGCACTGCGTCGAGACCGCCGCCTCCTATGCCTTCGAGGAGCGCGTCGGCCATTCGCTCGTCGTGCGGGAGGCCGCCGGAGTGGCCGCGTGCATCACCCCCTGGAACACCCCCCTGTTGCTGACCGTGCAGAAGATCCTCCCCGCGCTGGCGGCCGGCTGCACGGTCGTCCACAAGCCGAGCGAGATCACCCCGCTGCACGCCCGGCTGCTCGCCGAGGCGATCGCCGAGGCCGATCTGCCGCCCGGGGTCTTCAACATGGTGGTCGGAACCGGCGCCGCCGTCGGCACCGCCCTCGTCACCCACCCGCTGGTCGACGTGGTCTCCCTGACCGGGTCCACCCGGGCGGGCCGCGAGGTCTCCGCGCTCGGCGCCGGCAGCGTCAAGCGCGTCCACCTCGAACTCGGCGGGAAGAACGCCAGCCTCGTCCTCGACGACGCCGACCTCGCCGCGTCCGTGGCCGCCACCGTCGACCAGATGCTCTTCAACACCGGCCAGACCTGCCTGCAGTGGAGCCGGCTGCTGGTGCCCAGGGACCGGCAGGACGAGGCCGTACAGCTCGCCGACGAGGCCATGGCCGGGTACGTGACCGGCGATCCGCGCGACCCCGCCACCGACCTCGGCCCGCTGGTCTCCGCCGCCGCGCACGCCCGCGTCACCGGCTACATCCGCCGGGGCATCGACGAGGGCGGCGCCCGGCTCGTGCGCGGCGGCCCCGGCCGGCCCGCCGGCCTGGACACGGGCTACTACGTGCAGCCGACGGTCTTCGCCGACGTGGACCCGCTGAGCACGATCGGCCAGGAGGAGATCTTCGGACCGGTGCTCTCGGTCATCCCCTACGACGACGAGGACCAGGCGGTCCGGATCGTCAACGGAACCCGCTACGGGCTGCACGGCGCGGTCTGGTCCGGCGACGGCGCCCGCGCCGAGCGGGTGGCCCGCCGCTTCCGCTCCGGCCTGGTCGACGTGAACGGCGGCCAGTTCAACCCAGCCGCCCCGTTCGGCGGGTTCAAGCAGTCCGGGATCGGGCGCGAGTGCGGCGCCGCCGGACTGGAGGCCTTCCTGGAGACCAAGTCGATGCAGCTCCCGCAGGGCGCGGGAGGCCAGGTGGTCGGCCCGCGCCTGCGGGCCACCGCCGCAGCCCGTCCCGCGGACACCGAGAGGAACGACGGATGACCGACCGGCTCGCCGAGTCCGCGGGGGCCACCGCCCCGCGCGTACCGGCCGACGACACACCGCCCGGCGCGGTCCGGGCGGAACCCGGCTCCGCCGGACCCGGCTCTGCGGGACCCGCGGACGGGGCGCTCCCGCCCCTGTTCGCCCGCCTGGAACGGTGGACCCGCGAACAGCCCAACGAGACGGCCGTCAAAGCCTTCGACGGCACCCTCACCTACGCGGCGCTCACCGCCCGCACCGCCCGCTACGCCACCGCCCTCGCCTCGGCCGGAGTCGGCCCCGAGACCTCCGTCGGGCTGCTGCTCGGCCGGTCCCGGGAGAGCGTGCCCGCCCTGCTCGCCGTCTGGAGCCTCGGCGCGACCGCCGTACCCCTGGACCCCGGGCACCCCGTCGAGCGTCTCGGCCGCGTCCTGCGCGACGCCGGGGCCGCCGTGCTGGTCGCCACCGAGGTCCCCACGGGCCTGGAGCCCGGCGGGATCACCCTGCTGGCCCCCGCCGACGTCCGCCGCAGCGCCCCCGGCGCGCTCGCCGTGTCCGTACCCGCCCCCGACAGCTGCTCGTACCTCATCTACACCTCCGGAACCACCGGCCGCCCCAAGGGCGTCGAGGTCACCTACCGGGGCCTGGACACGTTCGTCGAGGCCCTCGCCGGACTCGGCCTGCCGCCCGGCGGCCTCGGCCTCAACGCCGTCTCGCCCGCCTTCGACGGCTGGCTCTGGTGCACCCTGCTCTACCTGACGCACGGTCAGGGCGTGGCCCTCGCCGACCTCTCCCTGGACGGGCTGCGCCAGGCCGCCGCCGAGGGCCGCGAACCCCTGCCCGCCGGCCTGCGCACCGTGTCCCTCACCCCGTCGCTGCTCGCCGCCCACGGCGCCGGGATCGACTCCGCCGAGGTGGTCGTGGTCGCCGGGGAGGCGTGCCCGGCCGCGCTCGCCGAGCGGTTCGGCCGCGGCCGCCGGCTGCTCAACGTGTACGGGCCGACGGAGGTGACCATCGCCGCGACCTGGGCCGACAGCCGACGAGGGGACGACGTGACCACCATCGGACGACCGCTGCCCGGCTACCGGGCGTACGTCCTGGACGAGGAGCTCCGCCCGGTGCCCGCCGGCGCCGAGGGCGAGCTCTACCTCGGCGGCCCCGCCGTCGCCCGCGGCTACCGGGGCCGGCCGGGACTCACCGCGAGCCGCTTCCTGCCCGACCCCTTCCAGGGCGGCGGCACGCGCATGTACCGCACCGGCGACGTGGTCGTCCGCCGGCCCGGCGGCGAACTGGAGTACCGCGGCCGCCGCGACGACCAGGTGAAGATCCGCGGCCACCGCATCGAACTGGGCGAGGTGGAGCGGATCGCCGCCGAACTCCCCGAGGTCGTCGCCGCCGCGTGCTGCCCGCTCGCCGCCGGCCAGACCCTCGGCCTCGCCGTGGTCGCGGCCCCCGGCGCCGAACCGGCGGGCCTTGCCGCCCTGGTCGTCGAACGCTGCCGCAAACAGCTGCCCGCGGCGGCGGTGCCGAGCACGGTACGCGTGCTCGACCGGATCCCGACCCTGAGCACCGGAAAGGCCGACCGCGAGGCGCTGGCCAAGGCCCTGGCGGCACCGGAGGAGCAACCGGGTCCGGAGGCGGTGGCCCCGGGCGCCGGTCCGACCACGAGCGAGCGCGTCGTGATGGCCGTCTGGGCCGACGTACTCACCACCGAGATCCCCGGCCCCGACGCCGACTTCTTCGATCTGGGCGGTCACTCCCTGGCCGCCGCCCGCGCCGTGTCGGAACTGCGCCGCATCACCGGACTGCGGGTCGGCCTCGGCGCCCTGCTGGCCCTGCCGACGGCCGCGCACTTCGCCGCCGAACTCGACCGGCTCTCCGCCGAGCGCGAGGCGCAGGCCGCCGGCCCGGCGGGCGACACCCCCGAAGGGGCCTGAGCCATGGGCGCCTGGATATCCACCTGGACGAGCGACCCGGCCGACCACGCCCTGCCCGTCCTGCTCTGCCTGCCGCCCGCCGGAGCCGGCTGCCAGCAGTTCCGCGCCTGGCGGCCCGCACTGGCCGGCACCGCCCAGGTGTACGGAGTACAGCTGCCGGGCCGGGAGAACCGCTGGCGGGATCCGATGCCGGACACCTTCGACGAGGCCGTCGAGGCCATCGCGGCGGAACTGCGGGAGATCGTCGCCGACGGCCGGCCGCTGACCGTCTTCGGGCACAGCTTCGGCGGGCTCCTCGGCTACGAGGTCTCCCGCCGGGTCGCCCCGCGCGCCCTGGTGGTCAGCGGCTGCCGGGCCCCGGGCCACTGGGACGGCGCCGGCCGCGGCATCGTCGACGACGGCGAGGAACTGGACAAGCTCTTCGACACGGCCGGCCTCGACCCCCGGCTGCTCGACGAGGACACCCGCGCCCTGATGGTCGCGATGCTCCGCAAGGACGCGCAGCTGTCCCTGAGCTACGTCCACCAGCCGGGCGTCCGCATCGAGGTGCCCGTCCACGCCTGGGGGGCCGACGCCGACGAGACCGTCAGTTCCGAGGACCTGGACGGCTGGGCCGCGGTCACCACCGCCGCCTTCACCCGGCACACCACCACCGGTGGCCACCACGCCGTACTGCGCCACCCGCAGCCCGTACTGGACCACCTGACCGCCCTGCTGCGCGGCGCGGGCGCCGATTCCCCCGCCGCCGCCCCCACCCCCACCACGACCGGCGCCTGACCGCCTGACCACCCCCCCCGTCCGACCGCCCCCACCCGCCCGAGTCCGGAGGACACCGTGCCCACCACCCACCAGGTTCTCGTGAACCACGAGGGGCAGTACGCGCTGTACCCCGCCACACGCGAGACACCCGACGGCTGGACGCCGGCCGGGTTCGCCGGCACCGAGGACGAGTGCGCCGGCTTCGTGGACGCCCAATGGCCCGACACCCGCCCACTCAGCCTGCGAGGAGCCTGAGATGGAGATCGACCTGCTCGACCCGGGCCCCTTCGGCCGCAACGACTTCTGGCCCACCTTCACCTGGCTGCGCGCCCACTCGCCCGTGCACTGGCACCCCGAGCCCGGCAGCGACGACGGCGGCTTCTGGGCGCTGAGCCGGCACTCCGACATCATGAAGGTCTACGCCGACAGCGACACCTTCAGCTCGGCGCGCGGCATGCGGCTGGGCAGCGACCCGGCGGCCGTCGCCGCCGTCGCCCAGCGCATGCTCATCGTCTCCGACGTCCCCCACCACACCCGGCTCAAGCGCGCTCTCCACCAGGCCTTCGGCCCGCAGCAGATGCCGCGGCTGGAGGCGATGGTCGAGAAGGTGGTCGGCGAGCTGGTGACCGAGGCAGTCGAACGCGAGGAACTGGACTTCATCGACCTCGCCAAGCAGCTGCCCAACCGGGTCGTCTGCGCCATGATGGGCATCCCGCGCGCCGACTGGGCCTGGATCGGGGCCCTGACCACCGACGCCTTCGACTCCCCGGACGAAGAGGTGCGCACCAGCGCGCACTCGGAGATCTTCCTCTACTTCATCGAGCTGCTCGCCGAGCGCCGGGTCCGCCCGGGCGACGACCTGGTCAGCCAGATCGCCCACGACACCCTGGTCGACGAGGGCGACGGGGTCGAACGGCCGCTCAGCGACCACGAGATCGTCTTCAACCTCAACGGGGTCCTCTCCGGAGCCAACGAGACCACCCGCTACTCGGCGGCCGGCGCGGTCCACATGTTCGCCGAACACCCCGGCCAGTGGCGGCTGCTGCGCGGCCTCGGCCACGACGGCATCGCCCCGGCCGTCGAGGAGGTCCTGCGCTGGACCACCCCCGGGGTGCACGCCCTGCGCACCGCCGTCCGCGACACCGAGATCAACGGGATCCCGGTGGCCGAGGGAGCCCGGGTGACGCTGTGGAACGTCTCGGCCAACCGCGACGAGGACGTCTTCGCCGACCCCCATGTCTTCCGGGTCGACCGCCGCCCCAACCGGCACGTCGCCTTCGGGCACGGCCGTCACCTGTGCCTCGGCGCGCGACTGGCCCGTTTCGAACTCGGCGCCCTGCTCACCGGGATGCTCGGCGTGCTGGACGGCTTCGAGACGACCGGACCCGTCACCTTCAACTCGTCCAACTTCACCTGGGGGATCAACAGTCTCCCCGTGCGGCTGCTGCGCAGCCGAGCCTTCGCGAAGTAAGAAAGGGCCCGCACTGTGACCACCGCACTCGTCGACTTCAACCGTTCGGACGCCGCGTTCCCCGCCACCGGGTATCCGGAGCTCCTCGCCGAACAGGCTGCCCGCACCCCCCGGGCCACCGCCCTCGCGCAGGGCGACCGTAGCTGGACCTACGCCGAACTGGAGGCCGCCACCAACCGGCTGGCGCACGCGCTGATCGCCCGCGGAGCAGGCGCCGGCACCCGCGTCGGCCTCTGCTACCCCCGCAGTGCCGAGTACGTCATCGGCTCCCTCGCCATCCTCAAGACGGGCGCCGCGATCGTCGCCCTCGACCCGGTCAACCCCGACGACCGGCTCGCGGCGATGATCGCCGACGCCGCCCCGCTGCTGGTCCTCACCCCCGCCGACCTCGGCCGCCGGATACCCGAGGACGTCCCCCGGGCCGAGGTCGCCACGGCCGGGCAGGCGCAGCCGGACACCGCGCCCGCGGTGGTCAGCGGACCCGACACCGTCAGCCACCTCATCTACACCTCCGGCTCCACCGGCACCCCCAAGGCCGTCCTGGAGCGGCACGGCGCGCTCACCAACCTCGTGCACTGGACCACCCGCGCCTACGGGGTCCGGCCCGGCGACCGCGCCTCCTGGATGTCCACCCCCGGCTTCGCCGTCCAGATCATGGAGTGGCTCGCCTACCTGCCCGCCGGCGCGGCGATCCACATCCCCGAAGCCGGGCAGGCGCAGACCCCCGAGCAGATCCGCGACTGGCTGGTCCGCGAGGGCATCACCCACACCATGCTGGTGGCCGCCCTGGCCGAGCCCGCCTGGGGCCTTCACTGGCCCGCGGACACCGCCCTGCGGATCCTGGTCACCACGGCCGAGCGCGTCCACAGCTGGCCGCCCGTCGACACCCCCTTCCGGGTCGTGATGACCTACGGCACCACCGAGACCACCAACGTCCTGTCCTGCCTCGACCTCGGCGCCGGCATCGACTTCACCAGCCAGGCCACCTCCGGCGAGGTCCGCGCCACCCGGCAGGTCCCCGTCGGCGTGCCCATCGCCAACCTCCGCATCCACCTCCTCGACGAGGACGGCAGCCCGGTGCCCGAGGGCGAGGTCGGGCGGCTGCACGTCTCCGGCGCCGGGGTCTCGGCCGGCTACCACGGCCGCCCCGAGCTCACCGCCGCGAAGTTCCACCCCAACTTCGTGGCCGACGACCCGCACCCGGTGCTCTACGACACCGGCGACCTCGCCCGCCGCCGCGAGGACGGCGCCGTGGAACTCCTCGGCCGCTCCGACTCCCAGGTGAAGATCCGCGGCTTCCGCGTCGAGCTCGGCGAGGTCGAGACGCACCTCGCCCGCCTCGACGACATCGCCGAGGCCGTCGTCGTCACCCAGGAGCGCGGTCCGGGCGACAAACGGCTCATCGCCTACGTGTCCCCGGCCGGCGCCGCCGCACCGGACTCCGCCGCGGTGCGCGCCGAGGTCGCCCGTACCCTGCCCTACTACATGGTCCCCGCCACCGTCGTCGTCCTGCCCGTGCTCCCGCGGCTGCCCAACGGCAAGGTCGACCGGCGCAGCCTGCCCGAGCCCCCGGAGGGCCGCGACCGGGTCGGCGCCGGCTACGAGGCACCCCGCAACGAGGTCGAGGACGGGCTCAGCCGGCTGTGGGCCGAGGCCTTCCGTACCGACGGCGTCGGCATCCACGACAACTTCTTCGAGCTGGGCGGGCATTCGCTGCTGGCCTTCCAGCTGATCGACGAGATCCGCCGCCGCTACACCGTCGAGCTCAGCCTCTCCGACCTCTCCACCTGCCCCACCGTCGCCGAGCTCGCCACCCTCGTCACCACCGAACGCACGGGGGGCCGCGGCTCGTTCGGCGGACTCCCCGCGATCGTCCCGGACCCCGCAGCCCGGTTCCGGCCCTTCCCGCTCACCGAGAGCCAGCAGGCGCTGTGGATCGGCCGCGGCGGGCTCGTGGAACTCGGCAACGTCGGCTGCCACGGCTACTTCGAGTGGGAGAGCGAGCAGCTCGACGTGGCCCGCTTCGAGGGCGCCTGGCGCCGACTCGTCGAACGCCACGACGCGCTGCGCACCCGCGTCCTGCCCGACGGCACCCAGCAGGTCTTCGAGGAGATCCCGGCCTACGAGATCCCCGTCACCGACTTCGGCGGTCTCGACGAGGAGACCCGGCAGGCCGAGCTGGCGGCGCTGCGCGAGCGACTGTCCCACCAGGTCCTCGACGCCGACAGCTGGCCGCTGTTCGACGTACGCATCAGCCTGCTCGGCGGTGGCCGGGCCCGGATCCACCTCTCACTGGACTTCCTCGTCGCCGACGCCTGGAGCTACTTCCAGGTCCTGATCCCGGACCTCGTCACCTACTACGTGGAACCCGGCGCGGAACTCGCCCCGCTGGAGCTGACCTTCCGCGACTACGTCCTCGCGGTCGGCAACTCGCTGCGCGACAGCGAGCTCTACCGCCGCTCCGAGTGGTACTGGCGCGACCGCCTCGCCACCCTCCCGCCCGCCCCCGCGCTGCCGGAGCGCCCGGCCGACGCCCCGAAGCTGCCGGTCCGCTTCGAGCGCCGCAGCCACGTCGTCGCCCCGGAGCTGTGGACCCGGATCCAGGAGCGGGCGCACGCCCGCGAGGTCACCCCGTCCGGGGTCCTGGCCGCGGCCTACGCCGAGATCCTCGGGAGGGCAGCCGGACAGGCCCGGTTCACCATCAACTTCCCGCTGTTCAACCGGCTTCCGCTGCACCCGCAGGTCAACGCACTGCTCGCGGACACCACGACCACCCTGCTGCTCGCCGTCGAACAGAGCGACAGCACCTTCGCCGGGCGGGCCCAGGCCGTCCAGCGCCGGCTCTGGGCCGACCTGGAGCACCGCTACTTCAGCGGCGTGCAGGTGCTGCGCGAGCTCACCAAGCTGCGCGGCTCCCTCGCCCCGGCCATGCCCGTGGTGATGACCAGCCTGGCCGGCCACCCGCCGCAGTACGAGGAGACCGAACTGGGCGCCCCGGTCTACGGCATCTCCCAGACCCCGCAGGTCTCCCTCGACTTCCAGGTCTTCGAGAAGCCCGACGGCCTCACCTTCAACTGGGACTTCCTGCCCGCCGTCTACCCCGACGGACTCATCGACGCCATGTTCGAGGAGTTCACCGGCCTGCTGGAGGCCCTCGGTGAGGACGAGGTCTGGGAGCGCCACTCCCCGCCGCCCGGCGAGGACGGCGCCGCCCCCGGCAAGGCGGAGGAGCGCGACACCGGCGACGCCTGGGAGCGGTACTGGGCCGGGATCCAGCGGACCGGCCGCGGCGGCGACGTCATCTGGGACGCCGACAGCGGCGAGGAGTTCCACTGGCTGCTGGGCCAGGCGCAGCGCCACTTCCGCAGCGAGCTGCCGGTCATCGACCTGGGCTGCGGCAACGGCCGCTACAGCCGTGAACTCGCCCCGCACTACCCCTCGGTCATCGGCGTCGACGTATCGGCCAGCGCCATCGAGCACGCCAGGCGCGAGGCCGAGGGCGTCGAGAACGTCGACTACCTGGCGATCGACATGACCGACGCCGGGCAGGCCGCCGTCCTGGGGGAGGGGCCGTACAACATCTTCGTCCGCGGTGTCTTCCACGTCCTGGACGGCGAGGCCCGGGCCCGGCTCGCCGCCGTCGCCGACCGCCTGCTGGGAGACGAGGGCACACTGATCGTCCACGAGCCGGACTACTCCAGCAACTCCTTCGGCTACCTCGGCTTCGTCGGCGGCAAGCGGGGCCGCGCCGAGGACCTCGTGGGCCCGCTGGAGGCGGCCGGTGTCCGGCACTCGCACCGCTTCACCCGGCCCGAACTGGCCGAGGCCTTCGGCGCGGACGCCTGGGAGGTCGTGGAGGACGAGGCGATGGAACTGCATGCGATCGACCCCCGGTCGGACTCCGACGCGCTGCGGCTGCCCGGCTACTACGCGGTACTGCGCCGCAGGCGCTGATGGCCGGTACCGCACCGGCCGGTCTCGCACTGGCCGGGCCGACCGGAGCGGTGCTGGCCGCGGCCGGAGACGTACGGGAGCTGCTGACCCGTACCGAACTGGACCGGGCCGGCGCCCTCCGGTCGGCCGGCGACCGGGACGACTTCCTGGCCGCGCACGCTCTGGTCCGGCTCTGCGCCGGGCGGCTCCTCGGCCGCCCGGCGCAGGGCCTCACCGTCGTTCAGAGCTGTGGGAGCTGCGACCGTCCGCACGGCAGGCCGCGGCTCGTCGAGGCGCCCGGCACCGGCGTCAGCCTCGCCCACACCCGGGGCTGGGTCGCGGCCGCCGCGGCCCACGGCCCCGTCGGTGTGGACGTGGAGAGCGTCGACGGCCACCCGCTGGACCGGCGGGTGGCCGAAGCCGTCTGCACCGAGGAGGAACTGGCCGCCGTCCGGGCGGACGACGACCCGCGGCGCGCCTTCCTGCGCCAGTGGGTACGAAAGGAGTCCCTGGTCAAGGTCGGCGTGGCCACGCTCGACGACGCGGCCCGCATCGACCTTCCCGTGTACGGGCAGGAGCCGCCCCGCTGGCGCGGCTGGCGGCTGCTGGACTGGGGGAGTGAGCGGGTCGTCGGATGCGTGGCGGCCCGTGAGGAGATGCGGCTGCGGCTGCTCGGCTGAAAGACTGGACACGTGGAACGACCTACGACCGACCGGCTGCTCAGGGCACGCGCACAGGCGATCGGGGGCGAGGTCCGGGAGGAATCGGTCGCCGCCGTCCTCGACCGGGTGCTGGCCGTGCAGGCGCAGGACCTGCCCGCGGCGGAGCTCGGGCTCCGCGTCCGGGCCCGCGGGCTGACCCGGGACGCGGTACGCCGGGCCACCGACGCCGAACGCACCGCCGTCCGAGGCTGGTTCATGCGCGGCACCCTCCAGCTGGTGCCGGCCGCCGACGCCCGGTGGCTGCTGGCCCTCTTCGGCCCGGTCTACCTCGCCCTCGCCGCCCGGAGGCTGCGCGAACTCGGCCTCGACGAGTCCCTGTGCACGCGCTCCGAGCGGCTCATCACCGAAGCCGTCGACGGGGAGGGGCCGTTGACCCGCGCCCAGCTCACCGACCGGCTCACCACCCTCGGGGTGGAGCCGAAGGGACAGTCCGCCTTCCACCTGATCCGCCGCGCCGCCCTGGCCGGCCGCATCTGCCACGGACCGCAGCAGGGTGGCGAGGCCACCTTCGTCCTCCTCGACGACTGGCTGCCCGCCACCGGCCCGCTGCCCTTCACCGGAGCGGCCGCCGAACGGGAACTCGCGCGCCGCTACCGCGCCGCGTACGGACCCTCCGACGCCCTGGACTTCGTCCACTGGTCCGGGCTCAAGGCCACGACGGGCAAGAACGCGTGGGCCGCCGTACGGGACACCGCGTCCGAGCCCGCCCCGACCCCCGGGGAGCCCGACGTACGCCTGCTGCCGGCCTACGACAACTACCTCGTCGGCTACCGCAACCGGGACCTGTCCGTACCCGCGGAACACGAACGCCGGGTATGGCCGGGCGGCGGGCAGATCCGCGCCACCGTCCTGGTCGACGGCCTGGCCGTCGGCACCTGGTCGGGAGGCCGCCGCGGTGCTCCGGTGACGGTCGAACCATTCCCCGGGGCGGAGCCGCACAGCCCCGCCGTGGCGGCCGGAATCGCCCGCGAGAGCGCCGGCATCGCACGCTTCTCCAGCGGAACTCACGGCGTGTCTACAAGCGGTCTATAGTCCCGTCATTCATAACCGGACCCTAACTCCGGGTCCCTAGCTTGAGTGCCGTCCGACAATTCCGTACCCAATCAGAAAAGGGCGTCGACATGGCACTCGGTCGGCATTCCGATTTCAATCGCCTGTGGTTCGGGCAGACCGTCAGCAACTTCGGCGACAAGATCTCCCTCCTCGCACTTCCGACCCTCGCGGTCGTGGTCCTGGACGGGGGAGCCCTGGAGGTCGGCGTGCTGGGCGCGCTGCGCTTCCTCCCCTTCCTGCTGCTCGCCCCCTTCGCGGGGCTCGTGGCCGACCGGGTCTCGCGGCGCACCGTGATGATCGTCGCCGACCTGGGCCGCTTCCTGGCCCTCGCAACGATCCCGCTGGCATTCGCCCTCGATTCCGTCAGCATGACCCACGTCTACATCGTGGCCGCCCTCACCGGTGTCCTCACCACCTTCTTCGAGGTCTCCTACCAGTCCTGGCTGCCCCAGCTCATCGGTACCGAGAACCTCATCGAAGGCAATACGAAGCTCCAGATCAGCCGGAGCGTCGCGGAAGCCGTCGGAGCCGGCGCCGGTGGCGCGCTGATCCAGGTCCTCGGCGCCGCCCGCGCCGTCACCGCCGATGCGTTCACCTTCCTCATCTCGCTGGTCGCCCTCCTCGTCATCCGTCACCGGGACACCCGTGAGCGGACCGAAGAGCGCAAGACGTCCGCCAAGGCCGAGATGAAGGAGGGCATGCGCACCCTCTTCGGCAACCCGGTGCTGCGCGGCCTGTTCACCGCCAATGTCGTGGTCAACCTCGGTGCCGCGATGGGTGACGCCCTCCTGATCGTCTACGCCTACAAGGTGCTGGACCTCAGCCCCGGCCAGGTCGGCATCGCCTTCGCCGTCATGTCGGTCTTCGTCATCGTCGGTGCCGTGCTCTCCGAGGTGGTCTCCAAGAGCCTCTCCGTGGGACGCCTCCTGGTGATCACCGCCGTGGTCCTCGGCGCCGGCTACATCCTGGTTCCGACGGGCGGCGCGGTCGGCGGCTTCATCGGACTGATCGTGGTCCAGGCCGTCATCGGCTTCGTCTCCCCGATGTTCGACATCCACGTCCTCAGCCTCGTCCAGGGGGTCACCCCGAACGAGCAGATGGGCCGCGTCAGCGGCACCGCCCTCTCCGCGGTCTACGGCGCCCTGTCGCTCGGCTACTTCGCCGGCGGCGCACTCGGCGAGGGGATCGGTCTGACCGGCGGCCTCGCGGTGGCCGGTGCCGTGACCATCGTCGGAGGCCTGACCCTGCTGGCCGGACCGGTGGCCAAGATCAAGGAAATGCCCGCCGGCGACAGCGCCGAGGAGGGATCTCCGGCCGCCGACGAGGCCAGGATCACCGCCTGACCGACGCACGACGGGGGAGCGGGAGTGGGTGCCGGCCCCACGGCACCCACTCCGCACCGCGCCCCACCCCGTACGTCTGCACCCGTGCCCGGAGGCACACCCGTGCCCGGACGCACAGCCGTCCTCACCCGCACACCCGTCCTCACCCGCACACCCAGCGCCGCGCACCCCGCGGCGCCACCTCGCCGTATCCCTCTCCCGACTCCCGAAGACGCACGGAGGCTCAAGGTGAGCGAGTCCCTCGCCGAACGCATAGCCGCACTGCCGAAGTCCCGCCGGGCACTGTTCCAGGCCCTGACGGGCCGTAACGGCGGGCGCGCCGCCGTACGGGAGGACCCTGAGCCGGCACCCCGTGACCCCGCCGAAGCGCCGGTGCTCTCCTTCGCGCAGCGCCGGCTCTGGTTCATCGACCAGTTGCAGCCCGGCAGCCCCGCCTACAACGTGCCGGTGGCCACCCGCATCCGCGGCCCGCTCGACGTACCCGCCCTGCACGCGGCGCTCCAGGACATCGTGGACCGCCACGAGGTGCTGCGCACCGTCTACACCTACCGGGAGGGCGCCACCGAGGCCGTGCCCCGCGTCGTGGACGGCTACCGGCTGCCCCTGCCGCTGACCGAACTGCCCGGTGAGGAGGCCGTCCGGCCGTTCTACGACGCCGACGCGGGCGCCCCCTTCGACCTGGCCGGCGCCGTCCCGCTACGGGCCCGGCTGGGCCGGATCGGCGACGAGGACCACGTCCTCGTCCTCAACCTGCACCACATCGTCACCGACGGCTGGTCCATGCGCGTCCTCTACACCGAACTGGAGGGCGCCTACGCCGCCCGCACCGGCGCGCCCACCGGGGCGCCGGCCCCGCTCGCCCTCCAGTACGCCGACTTCGCCACCTGGCAGCGCCGCCGCGTCAGCGGGGACCGGCTGGAGAGCCTCACCTCCTTCTGGCGGGAGGAGCTCGGCGGGGCCACCCCCGTGGACCTGCCCACCGACCGGCCCCGGCCGCCCGTCTTCGGACACGCCGGAGCCTCCCGCTACATCGACCTTCCGCCCCGGCTCATCGCCCGGCTGCGGGAGTTCGGCAAGTCCGAGGGCGCCACCCTCTACATGACGATGCTGGCCGGCTTCGCCGCCACCCTGCGCCGCTGGACCGGCCAGGAGGACATCGTCGTCGGCACCTCGGTCTCCGGCCGCGACCACCCGGCCTTCGGCGAGCTCATCGGCTTCTTCGTCAACACCCTGCCGCTGCGCATCAGAACCGGCGGCGACCCCGGCTTCGCCGAACTGGTCCGCGCCACCCGCCACACCACCCTCCAGGCGTACGCGCACCAGGAACTGCCCTTCGACCTGATCGTCGACGCCCTCGCACTGCCCCGCGACCCGAGCCGGCCGCCGCTCACCTCCGTGATGTTCCTCCTCGACGAGACCCCGGACACCGCCCCGGGCCTGGCGGGCGTCGCCACCGAGCCCATCGACTTCTCCTCGCACGCCACCAAGTACGACCTGATGATCAGCGTCCACGACACCGGCACCGCGGTCCGCGCCCTGGTGGAGTACCCCACCGCCCTCTTCGACGCCGCGACCGTGGACCGGCTGCTCGGCCACTTCCTCACCACCCTCGAAGGGGCCGTCGACCGCCCGGACGTGCCGCTGTCCGCCCTGCCGCTGCTCACCGACGGCGAACGCCGGGCCGCCCTGGACGACTGGAACGCCACCCGCGCCCCCTTCCCCCAGGACGCCTGCCTGCACGAGCTGTTCGAGCAGCACGCCGACCGGCGGCCGGACGCGCCCGCCGTGGTCCTCGGCGGACTCGGCGGCTGGAACATCACCTACCGTGAGCTGGAGGAACGCGCCAACCGGCTGGCCCACCGGCTGGTCGAGGCCGGTGCGGGCCCCGACCGGACCGTGGCCCTGTGCCTGCGCCGCGGCCCCGGACTGGTCACCGCGATCCTCGCCGTCCTCAAGGCCGGCGGAGCGTACGTCCCCCTCGACCCGGACTACCCGGCCGAACGCCTGGCGCTGCTGCTGCGGGACTCCGCACCGCCCATCGTCGTCTCCGACGCGGAACTCATCGGCCGTCTTCCCGTCCCCGCCGGCACCGCCCAGGTCCTGCTCGACACCGACCGGGCCGCGCTCGCCGAGCTGCCCGCGACCCGCCCGGCCGTCCCCGTCACCTCCCGGGACCTGGCCTACGTCATCTTCACCTCGGGCTCCACCGGCACCCCCAAGGGCATCGCCCTGGAACACCGCGGCGTCGTCAACAACATCCTCGACCTCAACCGTTCGTACGGCATCGGGCCCGGCGACTCGGTCCTCGCCCTGTCCTCGCCCAGCTTCGACATGAGCGTCTACGAAACCCTCGGCATCCTGGCCGCGGGCGGCGCGCTCGTCCTGCCCGACCCCGCCGCCGCCAAGGACCCGGCCCACTGGGCCGACCTCGTCGACCGGCACGGCGTCACCGTCTGGAACTCCGCCCCCGCCCTCCTCGGGCTCCTCGTCGACCAGCTCGAACACGCCGGCGGGCCCGCACTGCCGAAGCTGCGCACGGCGTTCCTCGGCGGCGACTGGATCCCCGTCACCCAGCCCGACCGGATCCGCGCCTTCGCGCCCGGGCTGTCCTTCGTGGCGCTCGGCGGGGCGACCGAGGCCTCCATCCACTCGGTGGAGTTCCCCGTCGGCCGGGTCGACCCGCAGTGGACCAAGCTCCCCTACGGGCGGCCCATGGCCAACCAGCTCAGCTACATCCTCGACCCGAAGGACCGCCTCGTCCCCGTCGGCGTACCCGGCGAACTCCACCTCGGCGGGGCCGGACTGGCCCGCGGCTACCTCGGCCGCCCCGAACTGACCGAGGAGAAGTTCGTCCACGTCGAACTGGAGCCCGGCCGCACCGAACGGCTGTACCGCACCGGCGACCTGGCCCGCTACGGCCCCGACGGCACCATCGAACTGCTCGGCCGCACCGACTTCCGGATCAAGCTGAACGGTCTCCGCATCGAGCCCGGCGAAGTGGAGAGCGCACTGCGCGACCGCCCCGGGGTCCGCGAGGCCGTCGTGGCAGCCCGCCGCACCGCCGGATCCGACCGCCTCGTCGGCTACGTGGTCCCGGAGGAGGGCGCCGGCCTCGACACCGCGGCCCTGCGCACCGGGCTCGCCGCCGTCCTGCCCCCGCACTGCGTCCCCGCCGAACTGGTGCTGCTGGAACGGCTGCCGCTGAGCCCCAACGGCAAGGTGGACCGGGGCGCCCTGCCCGACCCGCGCCCCACCGTCACCGTCCAGGCGCCGGATCGGACGGCCGCCGCGCCCGCGGACGGGGATCCGGTGGCCCTGCGGATCGCCGCGGTCTGGGCCGAGGTGCTCGGTGTGGCGGACGTGGCACCCGACGACGACTTCTTCGCCCTCGGCGGAGACTCCTTCGCCGCCGTCCGCACGGTCCGCGCCGTCGCCACCGCCCTGCCGGACGGCGGAGCCGTCGCCCTGCGCGTCGTCGACCTCTTCAGCAACCCGACCCCGGCCGGCCTCGCCGCCCGGACCGCCGAACTCACCGCAACGGAAACGGGAACGGGACCGCAGCACCACCGGCTGCTGCACCGGCTCACCCCCGAACGCCCCTCCGGCACCACCTCGTTGACCCTCGTCTGCTTCCCGCACGGCGGCGGCGACGCCATCGCCTACCAGCCGCTCGCGGCCCAGCTCCCGCCGCACATCGAGCTCCTGGCCGTCTCCCCGCCCGGACACGACCCGCTGCGCCCCGGCCCGATGCTGCCGGTCCCCGAGTTCGCGGAACGCGCGGCCGAGGAGATCGCCCGCACCGTGCGGGGACCGTACGCGGTCTACGGCCACTGCGCCGGCGTCGTCACCGCGCTGGAGACCACCCGCGTACTGGAACGGCTGGGGCAGCGCCCGATCGCCCTGGACCTCGCCGCGGCCCTCCCGGAGGAGGACCCCGAGTACGCCCTGGAGATGGAACGCGTCTCCGGAGACGACGACCTCGTCGCCTACCTGACCACCATGGACGGCTTCGACGGCGTCCTCGACGACAGCGACCTCACCGCCGTCCTGCGGATGGTCCGCCACGACATGACCGAGGCCGCCCGCTTCTTCGCCCGCACCCCGGGAGGCTACGACCGGCCCCTGGCCACCCCGCTCACCTGCATCATCGGCGACGCCGACGACGCGACCGAGGGATACGAGAACGGCTACCGCGCCTGGGGCCGGTACGCGGCCGACGTGCGGCTCGCCGTGATCCCCGGGGGCCGCCACTACTTCGCCAAGCACCTGCCCGACCGGCTCGCCGCTCTCCTCGCCGACCTGCACCGCAACGGAGGAACCCATGTCTGATCTCGCCGAACGGCTCGGACGTCTGCCCCAGGGACAGCGCTCCCGCCTGCTGGGACGGATGCGCAACCAGATGACGGCCGGCGTGGGCCGCCGCATCGAACTGGCGCGCGCCGACCACGGACCGCGCTCCCGCTCCTCCTTCCAGCAGGAGCAGATGTGGTTCGTCGACAAGCTCGGCGCCGGCAAGGCCCGCAACAACATAGCCCTGGCCATAGGCCTGGGCGGCCCCCTCGACCGGGCCGCCCTGCACGAGGCGCTCAACGCCGTCGTCGCCCGCCACCAGGTGCTGCACAGCAAACTCGTCGAGATCGACGGTGTCCCCTGGCAGGAGCCCGTCCCCTCCTTCGTGCTCGGCGTCCAGAGCACCGACCTGTCCGGCAGCGAGGACGCGGACCGCGAACTCGCCGAGCTCACCGCCGGCTGCGCCGCCGCCCCCTTCGACCTGGCCGCCGCCCCGCCCGTCCGCGCCCACCTCGTACGGCTCGCCGCGGACCGGCACGTCCTGCTCTGGGTCGTCCACCACATCGCCTGGGACCCGGGATCCACCCGCATCTTCACCGAGGAGCTGACCGCCAGCTACGCGGCGGCCGCCGCGGGCAAGCGCCCCGAGGCCCCCCGGCTCGCCGTCGAGTACGCCGACTTCGCGGCCTGGCAGCGGGCCAAGCTGGAGAACGACGAGCACGGCCGGGCACTGGCGGGCAAGTGGCGCCAGATCCTGGCCGGCGCCGTGGCAACCGAGGTGCTGCCCGACCACCCGCGCGGCCCGGAGACCCGCGGTGACGGCCGCGGCCTGAAACTGACCCTGGACCAGAAGCTGCTGGACCGGCTCACCGAGCTCGCCGATGCCAACAGCACCACCGTCTTCACCACCCTGCTCGCCGCGTTCAACGCGCTGCTGCGGCACTGGACCCGTACCGAGGACGTCGTCGTCGGCACGGCGAGCGCTTCCCGGCCGCACCCCGACCTGGAGCAGGTCATCGGCTGCTTCGTCCAGATGATCACCCTGCGGACCGAGGTCACCGACCGGCTCACCTTCCGCGAGCTGGTCGCCCGTACCGCGGCCTCCGTCATGGACTCCTTCACCAACAGCGAGCTGCCCTTCGAGCAGGTGGTGGAGGCCGTCCGCCCCGTGCGCGACCCGTTGCGCCACCCGCTCTTCCAGATCGAGTTCACCTCGCTCGGCCGCTGGGGCACCCACCGCGCACAGGCCGCGGACATCGAGTTCACCATGGACCAACTGCACGACGGCGCCGCGAAGTTCGACATGAGCTTCCTGGTCGGCGAGAACGACGGCCTGGAACTCTCCCTCGAATACAACACCTCGCTCTACCGGCACGGCACGGCCAGCGCCCTGCTCGCCGCCTTCCGCCAGGTCCTGGAGCAGGTCGCCGAGAACCCCGACCTCCAGGTCGGCGACATCAGCCTGGTCGAGGAGCCGGCCGCCTCCCGGCACGCCCGCGAGCTGTCCCGCGGCGGCCCGGTCGACGAAGCCGCCTGGACCACCACCCTGGACCGCGCGTTCCGCGAGCGGGCCACCATCCACCCCGACGCCGTCGCCGTCCACCACGGCTCCACGCGGCTCGACTACGCGGCCCTCGACCGCTGGTCCGAGGCGATCGCCCACCGGCTGCGCGACCGCGGGGTACGGCACGGCGACCCCGTCGCGGTGTGCGTGTCCCGCGGCCCGGCCGCCGTCGCCGGGTTACTCGGCGTACTCAAGGCCGGCGCCCACTACATCCCGGTCGACCCGGCCGCGCCGGCCGAGCGGACCCGTACGGTCCTGGCCGACGCCAAGGTCCGGCACGCCCTCGCCGACGAGTCCGCGCAGCTGCCCGTTCCGCTGGAGCTGGTGACCACCGGAACGGCGGCCCCCGTCCGCGAGGTTCCCTCCCTCGCCCCGACCTCCCACCCGGGCGACCTGGCCTACGTGCTCTACACCTCGGGCAGCAGCGGAACCCCCAAGGGCGTCATGATCGAGCACCGCTCGGTCACCCACTTCTCCCGCACCATTGCCCGGGCCTACGAGGTCCGGGCCGAGGACCGGGTCCTGCAGTTCGCCCCGCTCACCTTCGACGTCTCCGTCTTCGAGATCTTCACCACGCTGCTGGCCGGCGGCTCCCTCGTCATCGCCACCGACGACGAGCGCCGCGACCCGGCCCTGCTCCAGACCCGCATGCGCGAGGACGCGGTCACCGTCGCCGAACTCCCGCCCGCGCTCCTGCCGCTGCTCGACCAGGCCGGCCTGCCCGACCTGCGTCTGGTCTCGGTGGGCGGCGAGGCCTTCCCGGGCAGACTGGTCGCCGAATGGACCGCGGGGGAGCGCAGGTTCGTCAACGGGTACGGCCCCACCGAGGCGACCGTCGCCGTCACGCTGATGGACTGCACCGGCAGCTACGACCGCAATCCGCCGATCGGCCGCCCCATGCCGGGCCACCAGGCCTTCGTCCTCGACGAGCGGCTGCGCCCGGTCCCGCCCGGCGTACCCGGCGAACTCTGCGTCGCAGGCCCGGGCGTGGCCCGCGGCTACCTCGGCCGCCCCGACCTCACCGCCGACCGGTTCGCCGACAACCCCTACGCGGACGGCCCCGAGACCGAGCGCCTCTACCGCACCGGCGACCTGGTCCGCTGGCTGCCCGGCGGCAACCTGGACTTCCTCGGCCGCACCGACCGCCAGCTCAAGGTGCGCGGCCACCGCATCGAGCCGGGTGAGGTCGAGTCCGTACTGACCGGGCACCCTTCGGTGCAGCAGGCCGTCGTGGTGGCCCAGCCCGCCGCGGGCGGCGAGCGCATGCTGGCCGCCTACGTCACCGTCGAGCAGGTGGGCTCGTACGCCTCCGAGGTCGCCGACGCCGAGGGCCTGCGCGCCTACGCGGCCGGCCGGCTGCCCGGCTACATGGTGCCGGTCGTCGTCGTCCTCGACGAGCTGCCCCTCACCCCGCACGGCAAGGTCGACACCGCCGCCCTGCCGCAGCCGGCCGAGCTGTCGGCGCAGGGCGGCACCGCACCGCGCGACGCCATCGAGGAGCAGATCTGCCGGGACATCCTCACCCCGCTGCTGGAATGGCAGAACCCGGACGTGGAGGGCGACTTCTTCGCTCTGGGCGGCAGCTCCCTCCAGGCCACCATCGTGGTCTCCCGGGTCCGCGCCCTCTTCGGCATCGACATCGCCCTCGCCGACTTCTTCGGCCGCCCGACCGTCTCCGGACTCGCCGAACTGGTCCGCACCGCCAAGGCCGAGGCCGCCGGCGAACAGGACCGGCTGCTCGCGGTCTTCGAGCAGATCGAGAACATGAGCGACGACGAGGCCGCAGCCCTCCTCGGCTCCCTGCAGCACCCGGACGGTGCCTGATGGCCGACCCGGCCGGGCTCGAAGGAGCGCTCGCCGCGCTCCCCGAGGCGAAGCGCGAGCTCGCCCGGCTGATGCTGGCCGCCCGGCAGCCCGTACCCGCCCACCCGGCTCCGCGCTGCGGCGCGGGGCCGGTCCCGCCCACCGCACTTCAGTCCCGGTTGTGGCGCCGCGAGCGCACCCACCCGGCCGTCGCCACCGGCTCCCACGCCCTGCGGCTGACCGGCCCGCTCGACCCGCAGCGCCTCACCTCGGCGCTCACCGGGGTGCTGCGCCGGCACGAGGCACTGCGCACCCGGCTCACCGTCTCCAGTACCGGCCAGCCGCAGCTGCACGTGGACGAGGAACCGTTTCTGCGGCTCACCCGTGCCGACCTCTCGGGCTTCACCCCGCAGGCCGCGGCCGAACGCGTGGTCCTGCAGACAACGGAGAGCGCCTCCACCGTCCTGGACCTGGAGAGCGGCCGCACCAGCGCGTTCCGCCTGCTGCGGCTCGCCCCCGACGAGCACGTCCTGATCCTCGCCTCCCACCTCGCGGTCTTCGACGGCTGGTCCTCCGGGGTCTTCCTGGCGGACCTGACCGCCGGCTACCGCGAGGGCGCCGCGGGCCCGGCCGGCTCGCCCGGACTCCAGTTCCCCGACTACGCCGACTGGCAGCACCGCTGGCTCGCCGGACCCGACGGCTCCGCCGAACTCGCCAGGCGCCGCGCCGTGTTCGCCGCAGACCCGCCCGCACCCCGGGCGCCCGGCGGATTCGAACGCGGCCACGTGCCCGTACGGCTGGCCCGCGGGCCCGTCGACGCCGGGCTGGAGCTCGGCGCGGCCGAGGGGGCCACTCCGTTCATGACGCTGCTCGCCGCGCTGGCCGTCGTCCTGGCCCGCAGGGAAGGCCGTACCTCCCTGGTGATCGGCACCCCCGCGGCCGGCCGCTTCGCCGGACCGCTCGAAGGCGCCGTCGGACAGTTCACCACCGTGGTGCCGATCCGCCTCGACCTCGCGGGCGGCCCCACCTTCCGCGAACTGCTGCACCGCACCCGCGCCGCGGTGGCCGACGCACTGGCCCACCAGCGCCTGCCCGTGGACGTCCTGTTCGGCGACGGCACACCCCCGCCGTACAACGTCCTGTTCGCCCTCCACAACTACCCGGCGGTCCCCCTGGACCTGCCGGGGATCGAGGTCGGCCAGCTGCCCGGACCGCCGGCCCGGCACCTGGAGCTCTACAGCCCCGACCCGGCCGCCGCCCTCGCCTGCATCGGCCTAGTGGAACGGGACGACGGCGAGATCGGCGGCACCGCCGAGTACAACCGCCACGCGGCCACGCCCGAGGATGTGCGGGGGCTGCTCACCGGAATCGAGGACGTGCTGGACCGGGCCACCGCCGCGCCCGCATCCCCGCTGACCACCTAGGGAGTTGCCCGTGCTCACCACCGAGTTCTACCGTGCGCCCGCGGACTGCGGGCTCGTACGGAGCGGAGCCGACGTGCCCCGCACCCCCATGCGGGCCCTGCGCGAGGACATCCACGACATTCTGGTCTCCACCCCCGTGGCCGAGGCCCGGCGCACCCGCGACCCCCGGCCCATCCACCGGGCCCTGGGCGAACAGGGCCTCCTCGCACCCCAGTGGCCCGAGGAGTACGGCGGCCGCGGCATCAGCCAGGTCGCGGCCGCCGTCCTGGTCGAGGAACTGGCCATGCACGACGTGCCCGACCTGCTGCACACCCTCACCGTCCAGATCGTCGGATCCACCCTGCTCAACGTCGCGAGCCCGGCCATGAAGGCCCGGCACCTGCCGGGCTTCGCGGCCGGCACGGCCTTCGGCTGCGTCCTGTTCAGCGAACCCCAGGCCGGCTCCGACCTCAACATCCTCTCCACCCGCGCCGTTTCCGACGGCAAGGGCGGCTACAAGCTGTACGGCACCAAGGTCCACTCGCTCTTCGCACGGCTCGCCGACTACGGGTTGTGCCTGGCCCGCGGCGAGGACGACGCCTTCAGCCTCTTCCTCGTCCCCCTGGCCCAGCCGGGCGTCACCATCCGGCAGATCCCCGGCATGGGCGACGACGCCTTCCACGAGGTCACCCTCGACGGCGTGGCCGTCACCGCCGACGACGTGGTCGGCGAGACCGGCCAGGGCTGGGCGATCGTCGTCAAGACGCTCGCCTTCGAGCGCACCGGACTCGACTACTACGTCAAGGCGCTGCGCTGGTACCGGGCCGCGGTGGAACGCCTTGAGGTCCACACCGACCGCCTGGAGGCCGGCCAGCACGACCAGATCGGCCTGGCCAAACTCAACGCCCGGCTGCTCGCCGCCGGCACCCTGGTCCGCCGCGTCCTCACCCGCCTCGACCGGGGCGAGCTCAACGAGGACGAGGCCGCCGCCGCCAAGTGGTACACCACCGAACTCGCCGCCGAAGTGGCCTGGTGGGCCGCGGAACTCGACGGCGACCGCAGCATGACCCTCGACGACCCCGAGGTCGACGGGGTGGCACACCCACTCGACGCGGCGTTGCGCGAAGCCCCGGGGATGCGGATATCGGGCGGCACCGCCGAAATGATGCTGGAGACGCTGGCCCGGCTGCGTCTCGACTCAGGTGCGGGGGTACGGCCGTGACATCACAGGCGGTCAACGGGAACGGCACGGGCGCGAAGGGCGCGGCGGCGCCCGAGCGCTGGCGGGAGCGGGAGGACGAGGACTCCCTCTTCCGCCAGCTCCGGCTCACCGTGCGCCAGGGGCTGGAGGTCGACGGGGACACCCCCGCCGGCGCCTGGGAGGCGCTGACCCAGGTCGGTGCCTGGGAGTTCGCCCTCCCCATCGGCAAGGACGGACTCGACCTGGGCCAGGCGGTCGTCGCCATGGTCTGCGAGGAGGCGGGCAACGCGATGCAGCCCGTCCCGCTCACCGACACCCTCCTCGCCCTGGACCTGATCTCCGGCCTCGGCCCCCTCGCCCCCGAGGCCGCCGA
The DNA here is from genome assembly GCF_043201855.1 of Streptomyces sp. NPDC048257. NCBI lineage: Bacteria > Bacillati > Actinomycetota > Actinomycetes > Kitasatosporales > Streptomycetaceae > Streptomyces > Streptomyces sp. NPDC048257. The sequence continues at coordinate 397,575 of NZ_JBICZI010000005.1, read as the reverse complement.
CAGCCTCCTGGACCAGGTGCGGACCGGAGACGTGCAACTCGCCGTACCGGGCAGGCTGCCGGATCCGCGCGGCACCGTGCCGCCGGGCATCACCTGGAAACCGGACGGGGACACCGGCGGCGTCGTCCTCACCGGCACCGGCGGCCCCTTCGCCGCCGGCGTCGGGCCGGGCGCCCTGCTGGTCCTGGCGAGCGGCCCCGACGGCCCGTGCGTGGCGCTCGTCGGGCTGCCCACCGAGGGCGTGGCGGTACGCCCGCTGCGCGACCACGGCGGGGGAGCCGTCGCAGGTGCCGTCTTCGACGAGGCACGGCTGCCGGCCGGCGCGGTACTGCTGCGCGGCCTCGCCGCCGAACAGGCCCTCGCCCGCGTGGGGTTGCGCGCGGCCGTCCACCAGGCCTCGCTGCTGGCCGGGATCACGGCGGCCGCCCTGACCGCGGTCGTCTCCCGGATCCGCGGCCGGCAGCAGTTCGGCCAGGCCCTGGTCAAACACCAGGGCCCCCGGCTGCGGGTGGCCGGGCTGCTGGCCCGTCTCGACGCCGTGCGCTGGGCCGTGGGCGACGCCGCCCGGGACCTCGACGAGGCCCGGCTCACCCCGGGGGAGGCCGCCGGGCTGATCGCCCTCACGGCGGAGACCACCCTCGACGTGACACGGGACGCGGTCCATCTGCACGGAGCCTCGGGCCTGGTCCGGGACGGCCTGGTGGCGGGCTGCTACCGGCGCGCGGCCTGGGAGGCCATGCGCTGCGGGCGCCCGGCCCAGCTGTGGGACACCGCGGCGCACACCCCCTGACCGGGCGCCGCACGCGAGAAGGGGCCCCCGCACCGCGGGAGCCCCTTCTGCGTACGGCAGGACCGTCAGACCAGGTCGCGGCGCATGACCCAGCGGTGGCGCTTGTCGCTCTTGGCCTCGGTGCGGTGCACCCGGCGGAAGCCGGCCCGCTCGAACATGTCCATCGTCCCGACATAGGCGAGCGTCGGATTGACCCGGCCGCCCTCCGGGTCCACCGGATATCCCTCGACGGCGGGCGCACCGTGGGCCCGCGCGTGCTCGACGGCCCCCTCCAGCAGGCCCGAGGCGACCCCCTTGCCGCGGAACTCCTTGCGTACGACGAAGCAGGTCACCGACCACACGGGCAGATCGTCCACCGGTGTGATCGTCTTCGAGGAGGTCAGCCGGTCGAGCTGGCGGCGCGGCGCCACGTTGCACCAGCCGGCCACCTCGCCGTCCAGGAACCCCAGGACCCCGGGCGGCGGATCGGCCTTCTCCATGAGGCCCTGCAGGTGCTCGCCCCGCTCGTCGGCGGTGAGCCGCCCGTAGTCGCCGGTCGACAGCCGCCACGCCATGCACCAGCACGTGTGCGCGCTCTTCTTCGGCTGGAGCACCTGCCGGATGTCGTCCCACAGATCCGCCGTGGCGGGCCGTACTTCTAAGCTCATGCTGCTACTTCGCTCTCTTCCGCTTCTCACAGGTGTCCCGCGGGCGCGGTGTTCCGCGCCGCGGTGACGACATCGGTCACAACGGCGGCGAGCACCTCGAGGGCTCGCCGGCACGCCTTCCGTCCCACATCCAGATGAGTGACCAGCCGGACCGTCCGCGGACCGGGCGCGGTCACCAGCACTCCTTCCCGTGCGGCCCGTGCGACGACCTCGTCGGCGCCGGGAACCTCGATGAGGACGATGTTGGTCTCCGGCGGGCGCACGGTGCATCCCGCGTCCCGCAGCCCCGCCGCCAGCAGCGCGGCGTGGGCGTGGTCCTCGGCGACCCGCTCCACGTGGTGGTCCAGGGCGTACAGTCCCGCAGCCGCCAGGATGCCCGACTGCCGCATGCCGCCACCCAGTCCGTGCCGCAGCTTCCGGGCCCGCGGCAGGTGTTCGGCCGGCAGCAGGAGCACCGACCCGACGGGCGCGCCCAGCCCCTTCGACAGGCACACGGACAGGGAGTCGGCCGTCTCCCCGTACTGGCGCGCGGAGGTGCCCGTCGCGGCCATCGCGTTCCAGATCCGGGCCCCGTCCATGTGCACCGCCAGGCCCGCGCCGGCCGTCAGTTCCCGTACGGCGCGCAGCGTCGGGAGCGGGTGGACCGTCCCGCCGGCCCGGGTGTGGGTCTGCTCCACCTCCACCGCACGGGTGCCGAGCGTGTACGGGTTCCCCCGCCGGACCACCCCGGCCAGCAGGTCCGCGGTGATCACCCCCCGCTCGGCCGACACCGTGCGCGTCTGGATCCCGCCGTAGCGGGCCGGTGAGGCCTCTTCGTGGGCCAGGACGTGTGCCTCGGCATCGCACACCAGCTCCTCGCCGGGACCGACGAGGAGCTGGAGGGCGATCTGGTTGGCCATCACCCCGGACGGGGTGAACAGGGCCGCGGAGAAGCCGAAGAGCCCGGCGAGCCGGTCCTCCAGTGCACGGACGGTCGGATCCTCCCCGAACAGGTCGTCGCCGACCTCCGCCGCGGCCATCGCGGCCCGCATCCCGGGCCCCGGCCGGGTCACCGTGTCACTGCGCAGGTCGGCGGTCTCGAAACTCCCGATGCTCATGACGGTGCGTCAACTCCTTGCTCGCTGGGCCGTGGGGTGAGTTCGCGGGCCGCCATCCAGTCCAGCAGGGGGCGTACCGACTGCCAGGTCTCCCGCACCAGTTCCGCGGCGCGGGCCGTGTGCAGGCCCGCCTCCGGCCCGTACCGGCGCCCGGCGTCGATCGTGCGGTGGCGCAGCAGCCCCAGCCGCGGGTGGTCCGCGGGGACCCCCCGCGGCCGGGACCTGAGCCGGTCGCCGCCCAGGGTGAACCCCTGGTCCTCGAGCCGGGCCACGATCGCGGCCAGCTCCGCGCCGCCGTCCACCTGCTCGACGGCGGCGCGGTAGCGGGCGACCTCGGCCCCGGCGTACGGATACCAGCGGCCGGAGGCGTACAGGCCGTGCCGGTCCAGGTGCACCCACAGGCCCAGACAGGGCAGCAGGTCCAGATGGGCACCCTGGTAGCTCTTGTACGGGGACTTGTCGTGGGACATCCGGGTGTCCCGGACCGGGCCGAGCACCTGCACCTCGCCCGCCCCGGTCGACTCCCGCAAACACACGGTCAGTTCAGCGGCCAGCTCGTCCATCGGCGCACGTACGTCACGCTCGTACCGTTCGCGGTGGCGCAGCCGCCACGCCTCCTTGCTGTTGTCGGCCGCGAGGTCCTCGTACAGGCGCAGTGCCGAGGGCGGGAAGCCGCTGAAGGTCACGGCAGGTACCCCGGCAGGGGGTGGGCGGCGCACAGCTCGGAGACCCTGGTGCGCACCCGGTCGCGCAGCACGTCCGGCAGTACGCCGCCCTGCGTGCGCAGCGCCGTGAGGACGTCGGCGACCAGGTCGGCGCACTCGGCGGCGACCGCGTGGTCCATCCCGCGCGCGGCCAGCGTGTTGGTGCCGAGCCGCAGTCCGCCGGTCACCCGGACCGGGGTGGTGTCGCCGGGGACCCGGTTGCGGTTGACGACGATCCCGCAGGACTCCAGGGCCTGCTCGGCGACGTCTCCGGTAACGCCGGTGCCGCGCAGGTCCAGCAGCACCATGTGGGTGTCCGTGCCGCCGGTGACCAGCCGGAACCCCCGGTCCGAGAGGCGTTCGGCGATCGCCTGCGCGCCGTCGGCGAGCCGCTTGGCGAGCTCGGCGAAATCGGGGCTCGCCACGAAGTCCAGGGCGCGCGCCTTGGCCGCCACCGACGCGAGGTCGGGCGTGCCCTGGGTGAAGGGGAACACGGCGCGGCGCAGGGTCGCGGCCAGGGTGCCGCGCTCCGGTCCGGCCCTACGGGCCTCCCGGCCGAGCAGGATCAGCCCGCCGCGCGGGCCGTACAGCTGCTTGTAGGTGCTGGTGGTCGTCACGTGGGCGTGGTCGACGGGGCTCTGGTGGAGGCCGGCCGCGACCAGTCCCGCGATGTGCGAGATGTCGGCCAGGAGGTAGGCGTTGGCCTCGTCCGCGATCTCCCGGAAGCGGGCGAAGTCGATGCTGCGGGGGTAGGCGCTCGCTCCGCAGACGATCAGCTTCGGGCGGTGCTCCAGGGCCAGCTCGCGGATCTGGTCGTAGTCGAGCAGCCCTTCCGGTGTCACCCGGTAGCCGTGGGCCCGGTAGTAGCGGCCGGTCACCGAGGCGGGGGAGCCGTGGGTGAGGTGCCCGCCGCAGTCCAGGTCCAGCCCGAGCAGGGAGTCGCCCGGGCTCAACAGCGCCGTGATCACGGCGAGGTTGGCGGAGGAACCGGAGTGCGGCTGCACGATCGCGTCCTCGGCCCCGAACGCCGCGCACGCCCGCTCGATCGCGAGGCGCTCGATCTCGTCGGCGACCCCGCAGCCGGCGTGGTAGCGGTTGCCGGGGAAGCCCTCGGCGGTCAGGTTGCCGAGCGCGCTGCCCTCGCAGGCCAGGACGGAGGGATCCGCGACGCTGGACGCCGCGACCATCATCAGGGTGTCGCGCTGGCGCGCCGACTCCCGGGCCAGCAGCGTGTACAGCGCGCCGTCGCGCTCTCTGAGCCGAGCCGTGGCGTGCCGGGCGAAATCGACCAGGTCGGGGTCCGGACCGGGTGCGGGCGCCGCGGGCAGCTGCGGCTCGGTGACGGGCGCGGGCAGGGTGAGACTCATGACTGTCCCCTCTCGGAATCGTCCGTGATGACCGTGCTGTGCCGAACCACGTCCCCGGCCGGCGCGTCGGCCACGTCGGCCTCGTCCTCCTCCAGCTCGCCGAAGGCCTCCGCGGCGGCGGTCGCCTCCGCGCCGTGCTGCTCGTCCACGGCGATCTTCTCCGCCAGCTCGGAGATCACCGGGTTCTGGAACACGGTCTTGACGGGCACCGGCACCCCCAGCAGCTCCTTGAGCAGGCCGGCCAGCCGGGTGCCGCTGAGCGAATCGCCGCCCAGACTGAAGAAGTTGTCACCGGGCCCCACCCCGTCCAGGCCGAGGATGTCCGCGACCGCCGCGCACAGCACCAGCGCCAGGGCGCTGCCCGGCTCGTCGCCGGAGTCCCGTACGGCCGCCTCGTCGGCGGACTGCTGCCGCCCGGCGGAGGAGGCCAGCAGCAGCCGGTCGACCTTGCCGTTACGGGTCAGCGGGAGCTCCGGCAGCACGGTGAGCGCAGCCGGCACCATGTAGCCGGGAAGCTGAGCGGCGAGCCGCTCCAGCACCGGCCCGGCCGCGTCGGCTCCGGCCACCACGAAGGCGTGCAGCCGCCGCACCCCGTGGGCGCTGGCCGGGGCCACCACCACGGCCGCCTCGACCTCGGCGTCCTGGCGCAGGACGGCCTCGATCTCGCCCAGCTCGATCCGGTGGCCCTGGATCTTGACCTGGAAGTCGTCGCGGCCCAGGATCTCGATGCTGCCGTCCGGCAGGTACCGGCCCAGGTCACCGGTCAGATAGGCGCGTTCGCCGCTCTCCGGAAGCTGGACGAAGCGGTTCGCGGTGCGCTCCGCGTCGTTCCAGTAGCCGAGCGCGAGCCCGACGTCACTGGCCACGGCCATCTCGCCGACCACCCCGAGCGGGCGCTCGTATCCGGACGCGTCGACCACGTAGTAGCGCTGGTTGGTGATCGGCTTTCCGTACGGGATGCTCGTCCAGGAGGGATCGACCTCGCCGATCGGCTGGAACAGCGACCAGCAGATCGTCTCGGTCGGACCGCCCGAACCCACCACCTGGATCCGGGGGCTCTGTGCCCGCAGCCGGTCCGGCAGCGTGAGCGGGATCCAGTCGCCGGAGAGCACGGACAGCCGCAGGGACTCCAGCGGCCGGCCGCCGCCGCGGCGCTCGCGCACCTCGGCCTCGCCGACGAGCAGCTCCATCAGGACGGGTACGGAGTTCCACAGGGTGACCTGCTCCGCCTGCACCAGATCGGCCCAGACATCGGGCTCGGCGTGCTCGAACGGCGGTGGCAGCACCACGGTCCCGCCCTGCGTCAGCACTCCGAAGACGTCGTAGATCGAGGCGTCGAAGTGGAGCCCGGAGATGGCCAGCAGCCGGTCCCGGGAGCCGACCCCGAAGCGCTCGGCGACGTCGCGGACCAGGTTGACCACACCGATGTGGTCGACCATCACGCCCTTGGGCTCACCCGTCGAGCCGGAGGTGAAGATCGTGTAGGCGAGGTCCGCGGGAGTCTGCGCGGTGTCGGGCCGGGTGTCCGGCCCCGACTCGAAGTCCCTGTCCACCCGGTAGCGGCGGGCCGTGGGGGGCCAGCTGATCCGGGACTCCAGGGAGGACTGGGTGAGGATCCGGTCGACCTTGGCCTCGGTGAGCAGGCGGCGCAGCCGCTCCGGCGGCACCGACGGGTCCAGCGGCAGATAGGCGGCGCCGGAGGCCAGGATCCCGTACACCGCGGCGTACTGCTCCCAGCCCTTCTCCATCACGACGGCGACCAGCTCACCCGGGGCGGCGCCGTGGTCCCGCAGTGTGTGCCCGATCCGCCAGGCGTACGAGGCCAGTTCGGCGTAGCTGAGGCGCCGGCCCGCGTCCACCACGGCCTCGGCGTCGGGCGTGCGCTCCACCTGCCGGGCGAACAGCTCGTGCAAGGTGGTGTACGGGATCTGCCCGGCCGTGTCGTTGACCTGGCGGCGCAGGGTCCGCTCGGCCGCCGGGATCAGGTCGAAGCGCCGGGCGTGCAGGCTCTCCGGGTCCCGCGTGAGCCGCTCCAGCAGGTCCACGTACACGCCGAAGGCGGCGTCGACGAAGCCGGGCGCGAAGGCCCCGTCGACGAAGTCCCAGATGACGCGCAGTTCACCGGCCAGCTCGCGCAGCTGTACGTCGAGCGAGACCTGCGGGGTCTGCGAGATCGAGTACACCTCCCGGCCCAGGTCCGTCACGGGCCTGCGCACCGGGTAGTCGAGCAGGCTGGTGACGACGACCGGCATGCCGGCCTGCGCGCCCACCCCGTGCAGCCGGGTCAGCTCGCGCAGCACCCGCACGCCGTTGAAGGCGCCGTGTTCCGCGTCGCGGGCGAGCTGGTCGCGCAGGGCGTGCGCCCGGTCCAGGAAGGTCGCGCCGGAGCCGTCTGCGGCGAGCATCACGGCGTTGGTGAAGTCACCGAGCACGCCGGCGATGTCCGGGTGCACCGGCGGGCGCTGGAAGATCGGGTAGTTGATGGTGAAGTCGGACTCCTCCGCCCAGCACCGGACCACCTCGGCGAAGGCGGCGGTGAGCAGGACCGACGGGGTCAGCCCCGCCTCGTGCGCCCGCGCCGAGAACCGCTGCCAGTCGGCGGGGGAGAGGCGGTGCTCGCGCCGGTCGAAGCGCACCTCGCTCCCGCCGCCGGCGGAGCCGCCGGTGGGCAGCGAGGGGGCCGGCGGCAGGGTGGGCACCCGCTCCAGCCAGTAGTCGCGGGCGGTGCGGAAGGCCTCGGTGTGCGGCAGGGCGTCGGCGCGCCAGCGGGCGTACTCGGCGAAACCGATACCGGGCTCAGGGAGTTCGGCGTCCGGGTTCTCGTACAGGTCGACCAGCTCGGGGAAGAGCACCTGGAAGGCGCTGGAGGCGTCCAGCACTTGGAGGTCGATCCCGAGGTGGACCCTGCCGATGTTCCCCGGGCCGCCCAGCCGGATGATCCGCAGGTCGAACAGAGGCCAGCTGCCCACCGGGAAGACCACGTGGCTCATCTCGTCCCGCAGCGCGGCGAGCCGCGCCCGCGAGGCCTCGGCGGACAGGTCGCGCAGGTCGACCACCGGTATCCCGAAGGGCAGCGGGTCGGCCGGGACCCACTGGGTGCCGTCCGTGCGCCCGATCGCGCGGAGCATGTCGTGCCGGGCGACCACCTTGCGCCAGGCGACGGCGAAACGCTCGGGGTCGAGGTCCGCACGCTCCCATTCGAAGTATCCGTAGCAGCCGATGCCGCCCAGCTCGACTGCTTCACCTCGCCCGATCATCAGTGCCTGCTGCGTCTCGGTCATCGGGAAGGACGCGGCACTGTCCGCGCGAGCGGGCAGGAGCTCGGTCATGGTCCAACTCCATTCGGTGTTACGGGCCGGTGGCCTGTGCTTGCCTGGGGTAGATGCGGGCCGGAGCGCCCTGCTGCGGGGCAGGGCGAGGCTAGGGGCGGTGAGTTAGCCGCCGGTTATGTTCCGTCCGGGCGGCGGCCCCGCGGCCGGGCGCGGCCCCCTCGTCCAGGGAGAGCGCGAAGAGCCGTACGAGCGGATGGAAGAGGTAGCAGGGCTGGCCCCACTCGTCCGCGCCGCTGACCTCCAGCAGTGCCGCGTCGGCGAGCGCCTCCAGCAGCCGCTCCGCCTCGGTCTCCGGCAGGCTCAGTGCCCTTGCCGCATCCGCGGCGGGGAACGGCTGCGGGCCGAGCGCGGCCAGCGCGGGGAACACCGCCCGCACCTCGGGGTCCAGCGCCCGCCAGGACGGCAGCAGCGAGGAGTGCACGTCCAGGTCGCCCGAGTGCAGCTCGCGCAGCCGGGTGAGGGGATCGGCCAGCCTGCGGGCGAGCCGGTCCGGGGTGGAGTGCGGCCGGGCGGCGATCCGCGTCCCGACGATCCGCAGGGCCAGGGGCAGGCCGGCGCAGTGCTCCACGATCGCGGACGCCGCCCCGGGCGCCGCGGCCACCCGGGCGGGACCGGCCGCGGCCGAGAGCAGCTCCAGCGAGTCCCGGGGCTCCAGGGGTGCGAGGGCCACGGTGTGCGCCCCGGCCACGGTGGGCAGGGCCGTCCGCCCGGTGACCAGGACCGCGGGCTCCGGGGTGTTGGGCAGCAGCGGGCCCAGCTGGGCGGCCCCGGAGGCGTTGTCCAGCACGATCAGCAGCTGCCTGCCCCGGGTCCGCTCCCGGTAGAGCCGGACCAGCTGGTCCTGGTCCTCGGTGACCGGTACCTCGTCCGCCGGGCCCAGCGCGCGCAGCAGCCGGCGCAGCACCCGGGTGGGGTGCCGGGGCGTGCCGTCGGGGGCGCGCAGGTCGGCGTACAACTGCCCGTCGGGGAAGTGCCGCTGGCTGCGGTGGGCCGCGTGCACGGCGAGGGCGGTCTTGCCGAGCCCGGCCATCCCCGTGACCAGGACCCGCCGGGGCCGCCCGGCGCCCTGTCCGTCGGGGGCCAGCGCACGGCACAGCAGCTCCAGTTCGGGCTCCCGGCCGGTGAAGTCGACGGTGTCCGGGGGCAGCATGGCCGGGGCGCCGGCGGGGCGGCCGGTGGCGTCCCGCGGGGGGCCGGTCAGCACGGCGGGGGCGGAGCGCGGCTGGCGGTCGAGCGTGCCCTCCAGCAGCGCCCGGTAGGTGGCCCGGAGTTCCTCGCCGGGGTTCACGCCCAGCTCGTCGGCGAGCACCGCCCGGCCGTGGTGGTAGAGGTGGATGGCGTCCGCCTGCCGGCCGGACCGGCACAGGGCGGTCATCAGCTGGCACCGGATGCGCTCGCGCAGCGGGAACTCGGCGACGAGGCCGGTGAGTTCACCGGTGATCTGCTCGTGCCGGCCGAGGGCGAGGTCCGCGGCGATGCGGTGCTCCAGCGTGACCGCCCGGGCCTCGTTCAGCCGCGGGGCCTCGGCGTCGGCGAGGTATTCCGTGGCGTTGGCGAAGGGCTGCCCGTTCCACCGGGCCAGGGCACCGCGCAGCAGCTCACCGGCCTTTTCGAAGTCCTCGGCGATCAATGCCTCGCGGCCGCCGAGTGCCAGCTTCTCGAATTCCGTCAGGTCAAGGGTCGCATTACCGATGCTCATGGCATATCCAGGCGGCCGGCGATCGATCAGAACATCGTCGCCGAGAATCTTGCGCAAGCGGGAAACGTAGGTGTAGAGCTGTGCGCTGACGGTGGCCGGCGGGGCCCAGCCCCACAGCAGCCGGCACAGCCGTTCGTCGGAGATCACCTCTTCACGGGCCACGAGGAGCGCCGCGAGCACGGTGTGCAGCTTCGCCCCGGAGAACGGGACCCGGCGGCCGTCCCGCCGTACCTCGACTGGCCCGAGCACTCGGAATTCCATGTACCGCCCCATCCGTGATTCATGGAGAAGAATCTCTGGACGAAGCTAGAGGAGTGCGTTGTTCCCTCGATATCGTGGCGATTTCGAGGGCGGCCGGGGCCACGAAATCGATGGAACACGGAAGAAAAAGGAGGCGTCCCTACTGTTCCATTCGTGCCGCAGCGAGCGGCAGTGATGCTCCACCGAGAGGGGATTCCCAGATGCGCAGCACGCGGACGGCGAAGACGGCGAACACGACGGCGGCGGCCTGCCTGGTCGTTCTTGCGGGGATGTTCGTGGGTACGGGGGGAGCGGCGGCCGTCCTGACGGACACGAGGACCACCACGCAGGCCGACGGAGACATGCCCTGGGGCATCGTCAAGCCGCTGGACCCCCCGCGCGACGGCTCCGACGGCAAGCACGGCGACATGCCCTGGGGCTGACCCGCCCCGGAACCTGCCCCGACCCGCCCCGACCCGCCCGCGCTCCGCGTTCCGCTCCGCGTTCCGCTCCGCGTTCCGCTCCGCGTTCCGCTAGTCCTCCGGGTGCGTCAGCAGCGAGGTCAGCTCCGCCGCCGTGAAGGAACGATGCGGCAGCTCCCCGGAGCCCCCACCGCCCCTGCCCGGCCGGCCCGCACCGCCCGGCCCGCCCCCACCGCCTGGCCCCGGCTCGGCCGCCGCGCCCTGAACCGCCGCGAGCAGTCGGGCCGCCTGCGCCCGCCAGGGCTGCGCGCCGACCTCCCCGAAGGCGGCCCGCGCCCGCCGGAACCTCTGCGCCGCCTCCGTCAGGCGGCCGCCGATCGCCTCCACACACCCCAGATCGGTCTCCACCCGGGCACACAGGAAACGATCCGCCAGTTCGTCCGTGATCTCCAGGGCCTGCTGCAGCGTCCCTCCCGCCGCCGACAGCAGGCCCTGGCTCCACTGTGTCTGCCCCAGCCCCCGCAGCGCGTGCGCCTCCCCGACCCGGTCGCCCTCGCCCCGGGTCAGCCGCAGCACCGCGCCGAACGCCTCCGCGGCCTCGCCCAGGTTCCCCGCCCGCAGCCGCACCTCGGCCAGCCGGTACACGCTCTGCGCCTCCGCCCGCACCGATCCGGTGCGCCGGCTCAGCGCCACCGCCTCCTCCGCCAGCGGCAGCGCGCCCCCCACGTTGCCCCGGTCCAGCTCGATCTGCGCCTGGAAACCCAGCAGATGGGCCTCGTTCCCGATGTCTCCGGACGTGTGGAAACCGTTGAGGGCCGCCTCGCAGAATTCCAGCGCCCGCTCCCAGTCCCCCTGGAACCGCGCGCACATGGCGAGGTTGCGCTGGGCGAGCGCCGCCCCGCCCACGTCACCGGCGTTGCGCAGCAGCCGCAGCGCGGCCATGTTCCAGCCCTCGGCCTGCTCGTACCGCCGCTGGTAGATCGCCAGTGACCCCAGCAGCCGCAGCATCGTCGCCTCGCCCGGCTGGTCCCCGCCGCGCCGGGCCGCGGCCAGCGCCAGCTCGGCGCAGCGCTGCCAGTCCTCCAGGTAGTTCTTCGTCTCGAAGTGCGGTACCGCGCTCTCGGTCAGCGTCCACGCGTACCGGGACCGGCCCGTCTCCGCCGCGTGCGCCACCAGGTCCGCCACCGCCGTGCGCTCCGACTCGAACCAGTCCATCGGCGCGGCCAGCAGCTCGTCGGCCAGCTCCGTCAGGAACCGGGGGGCGGCTTCGGCCGGCCGGCCCACCGGGAACTCCCGCCCGTCGATCCGCCGGTGCGCCTCCTCGGCCAGCCAGAGCCAGGCCGCGAAGGCCCGCTCGAGCGCGGAGTGGGTCTCCCCCTCCGGCTCGTCCGACTCCGCCCGCTCCCGGGCGAACAGCCGCAGCAGGTCCTGGAACCGGTAGCGGGCGGCCCGACCCGGCTCGGCGTCGGCGACCTCCAGCAGCTGCGCGTCGACCAGGTGGTCGATCAGCTCCTCCGCGTGCCACACGTCCGTGTCCAGTACGGCCGCTCCCGCCCACGCGGCGAAGTCCGCTGTGCGAAGCAGCCCGAGCCTGCGGTACATCCGGGCCGCCTCCGGCGGCAGGTCCCGGTAGGTGAGCCGGAACCCGGCGCGCACCCCGCCCTCGCCCGGGCTCAGTACGTCGAGCCGGCACCGCTGGTCGCGCAGCCGTGCCACCAGGCTCCGTACGCTCAGACCGGGTTTGGCCGCCAGCCGCGCTCCCGCGATCCGCAGCGCGAGCGGAAGGCAGTCGCACAGCGCGCCGAGCTGTTCCACCGCCACCGGGTCGCTGCCGAAGCGCTCGGCCCCGGCGAGCTTGATCAGAAGGGCCGTCGCCTCGGTCGGCTCCAGCATCCGCAGCCGGATGGTCAGGGCCGTGTAGTCCCCGGTCAGATCGCCCAGGCTCTCGCGGCTGGTGGCGAGCACCACGCTGCGTCCGCCGCCGGGGAGCAGCGGTCTGAGCTGGTGGAAGGACCGTACGTTGTCCAGCACGATCAGTGTCTTGCGGGTGCTGAGCAGGCTCCGGAAGAGCGAGGCCCGCTCGTCGGGATCCGCCGGTATCTGGGGCGCGCCGATCCCGAGGGCGCGCAGGAACCGGTCGAGCACGGCCGCGGGGGACACCGGCGCGTGCTCCTCGTCGTACCCGCGCAGATCGGCGAAGAGCTGGCCGTCCGGGAACTGGTCGGCGACCTGGCTCGCCCAGTGCACGGCCAGTGCGGTCTTGCCGACCCCGCCCACGCCGACGATCGTCGCCAGCGCCGGGGTGTGCGGGTTGTACGGCTCCTTCAGGAGCCGGTCCAGGGAGGTCATCTCCCGCTGCCGGCCGGTGAACGCCATGACGTCGGCGGGCAGTTGGGCCGGGATGGTGCTGAGGGCCGCCGGGGCGGGCGCCACCGCGGCCGGGGGCCGGGTCAGTTCGGGGGAGTCGCGCAGGATCAGGTCGTGCAGCTGCCGCAGCCCGGGACCCGGTTCGATCCCCAGCTGCTCGGTGAGTAACCGGCGGCCGTCCAGGAACACCTCAAGGGCCTCGGCCCGCCGCCCCGACCGGTACAGGGCCAGCATGAGGTGTTCGCGGCACTGCTCGCGCAGCGGGTGCCGGGCCACCAGATCGGTGAGTTCACCGGTGAGCGTGCGGTGCCGGCCCAGCTGGAGCATCAGCCCGGCACGCTCCTCCAGCAGCGCGAGCCGCATCTGCTCCAGCCTGGTGGTCTCCGCCTCCAGCCGGGAACCGGAGGGTTCGTCCAGCGCGGAGCCCCGCCAGATGCTCAGCGCCTCCTCGAACTGCGTGCACGCCTCCTCGGCCCGTCCGTGCCGGGCGGCGTCCCGCCCCTGGTCGGCCCGCTCCAGGAACTCCTGGACGTCGATCCGGTGCTCCCCCTTGGCCAGCAGGTAGCCCGGGGGAGAGGTGATCAGCAGATCGGTCACCCCGGCCTGCTTGAAGGTCTTGCGCAGGGTGGCGACACAGATGGCGATCTGGTTGCGGGCGGTCGCCGGGGGAGATTCCGGCCAGACGGCGTCCACCAGGGTGTCCACCGACACGATCCGGTCGGCGTAGAGCACCAGCATCGCGAGGACCGTGGCCTGGCGGCGGCCGTTGATGCGCAGCGGACCGTCATCGGTCTGGACGACCAGCGGCCCCAGCACTCTGAAGACAAACCGATTCAAAAGGTCCCCCGGCCTTGAAACCCCGCGTCAGGCGCGAACGGTACCGCAAAGAGGATTCCTCGGTGCAGTCAACTCTTGGGAAAAACACGGGCAGTTTCAGGCCAGCTTGTCCGTATAGCGGTGGACACGTGGGCATGCTTCACGGAGCGTCGTCGGATCCGGTCGACGACAATGCGCCGGACAGGCCCCGCAGCAGCTCGGCCGTGCGCCGCACCTCGCCCTCGCCGCCGAGGCCCTCGCACAACTGGCGGGCCAGCTCGGCGAGACAGGAGTCGATCTCGCGTTTCGCGGCCACGCCCTGCTCGGTGGCGGTGAGCAGCTTCGCCCGCCGGTGCGCCGGATTGTCCAGGTAGATCGCCAGACCCTGGCGCACGAGCAGGTCCGCTATGCGCTGGACGCTCTGCCGGGTGGTCCCCACGCGCCGGGCCACGGCGGACACGGAAAGTGACTCACCCGTCACGGTGCTGAGTATCTGCCAGCGCGCGGCGCTGAGCCCCGAAGCGAGGGTGAGGCGGTCGAGTGCCGCGGTGAACCGTCCGTTCAGCCGGAAGACCGCCACCGCGGCCCGGCTGAACGCCTCGGCCTCCCCGGACTCCCCCGTGCGCGTCAACGTCGGTCCCCTTCCGTACGTCCCGCGGGTCGCGACACGATAACAGCGCGTGGTCACGTCGACGAGGGCCGCCGGAGGACGGTCGCCGGGCTGGTCCGTTGGCTGTCCCATGGCCGACAAAATCACGTAGGGGCTGTACCAATGGCCCAGTGCAGCGGGGCCCGGTTGAGCCAGTGGGCCTCCAGGTGGTTATCTGTGGCGTATCCATGTACTTACGGCGCCGCGCAGCGCCGGACGGCAACGAGGCCGGTTCCGGAGCGCGGCGCCTTCGCCGTGCCCGTCCACCGCCCACCACCCCGGGCGGCGCCGGCCCGGCGCGCAGCACCTGCAAGGGGGGCGGCACACCGCCGTGAAGAGGATGTTCGTTGCTCCGGATCCGGGGCGCACGAGACTCAGGAACTCGGCCCGCGCGGTCATCGGCGTCGCCGCCGCCGTCGCGCTCGCCGAAGCCTGCGGTCTCTCCCTGACCGCCTCCATCACCGGGGGACTGGCGGCCCTGCTCGCCCTCTTCACCGTCCTCGACGGAGACGTCCGGGCCCAGCGCGTCACCACCGCCCTGCTGCCCGTCGCCGGATTCCCCGTCCTGGCCCTCGCCACCACCCTGCACGGGGTCCCGCTCGCCCGCGACGCCGCATTCCTCGCCGTCGTGTTCGCCGGGGTCTACGCCCGCCGCTTCGGTCCTCGCGGACATGCCCTCGGGATCTTCGGCTTCATGATGTTCTTCGTCACCCAGTTCCTGCACGCCGTCCCCGGCCAGCTGCCCGAGCTGTACGCCGCGGTCGGGCTGGCGCTCGTCGCCTCCGGCGCCGTGCGCTTCCTGCTGTGGCCCATCGAGCGGCGCACCCCGCCCCCCGCTGCCCCGCCCGGCCTGCCCGGGACCGGGCTCGCGCGGCCCACCACCCGGCAGGCCTTCCAGGCCACCGCCGCCTGCGCCTTCGCGCTCGGCATCGGCCAGGCGCTCTCCGACGACCGCTGGTACTGGGCCGTCGGCACCTCCTGGTGGATCTTCGTGAACACCGCCTCCCGGGGCGAGACCCTCGTCCGGGGCTTCCGCCGCGTCCTCGGCACCGTCGCCGGCATCGCAGCCGGGCTGCTGATCGCCGTACCGCTGCACGGAGCGCCGGTGCCGACCGCCGTACTGGTCGCCGTATGCGTCTTCGGGATCTTCTACACGGCCGCGCCCTCGTACTCCTGGATGATGTTCTTCGTCACCGTGATGGCCGGGTTGCTCTACGGCCTCCTCGGCGTCCTGCACCCGGGACTGCTGCTCCTGCGCTTCCAGGAGACCGCGATCGGCGCGCTCGGCGCCGCCCTCGCCGTCGTGATCATCCTCCCCGTCACCACCCACGCCGCCAACGACGCCTGGATCCAGCGCGCCCTGCAGTGCGTGCGCGCCTCCACCGCGGCCGCCCTGGAACGCCTCGCGGGCGACCCGGACGCCGACCCCGCCCCGCACGCCGCCGAACTGGAGCTGCTGCTGGGCCGGGTACGGATGGCCCTCGCGCCGCTCGTCCACCCGCTGAGTCCGCTGCGCGCCCGCAAGGCCCGGGCCCGGCAGGTGCTCGCCCTGCTCGACGACTGCGCCCGGGACGTGCGCGGGCTCGTCGCGGTCGCCGCCGACCCGCAGGCCTCGCACGATGCCCGGCTGGCCGCCGCCGTCTGGCGCGTGGAGGCGGCGGTGGAGGCGCTCACCGCCCCGGTGGGCACTCCCGGGCTCACCGCGGCGCCGCACCCCCGGCCCGCCACCGCCGAACCGGCGGCGCCGCACCCCCGGCCCGCCACCGCCGAACCGGCGGCGCCGCACCCCCGGCCCGCCACCGCCGAACCGGCCCTCGCCCACCTCCACGGCCTGGAACACACCCTGGTGGCCCTCGCCACCCCGCTGCGCACCGACCCCAGGGCGCCCCTCGTCATCAGCGCCTGACCAGCCCGCCCCCGGGTTCCTCCGCCAGCCCCGCCGGCAGCCGGCCGGCGGTGTGGACCACCCCGAGGGCCTGCGTCGCCCGGGTCAGCGCCACGTACAGGTCGCTCGGCCGCAGCTCGGCCGGCTCCACCACGATCACCGTGTCGAACTCCAGCCCCTTGGCCTGGCGCGGGTCCAGCAGGACCACCTCCCGCGTCAGGTCCGGCTCCGCACCCTCCCGTACCCCCGGCAGTACGGCGGCCAGCGCCGCGTGCCGCGCCCGTGGCGCGATCACCGCGAGCCGCCCCTCGGCCGGCAGCTCCCGCTCCACGGCCTCCCGGGTCGCCGCCGCCAGGTCCTCGCGCGCGAGCGCCCACGGCCGCACCCCGGTGCTCCGTACCGAACGCGGCGGTTCGAAGCCGGGATCGCGCATCCGCAGGACGGCCGCCGCCACCTCCATGATCTCGGCCGGTGTGCGGTAGTTGACCCCCAGCCGGACCAGCTCCCAGCGCCCGCCCACGTACGGCGACAGGATCCGCTCCCACGAGCCGCAGCCCGCCTCGTCGGCCGTCTGCGCGGGATCGCCGACCAGCGTCATCGACCGGGTCGGGCAGCGCCGCATCAGCAGCCGCCACGCCATCGCGGACAGCTCCTGCGCCTCGTCCACGATCACGTGCCCGAAGGCCCAGGTACGGTCGGCCGCGGCCCGTTCGGCCGTGCTGCGGTGGTCGGCCTCCTCGTGGCGCTCGGCCATCCGCTCCGCGTCGATGATGTCGTGGGCCGCGAGGAACTCGTTCTCCTCGTCCTCGAACTCGTACGACTGCGAGCCCTCGGACAGGTCCAGCACCCCCTGCGCGTAGGCGATGCGCCGCTGCCGGTCCCGCTCCTCGGCGGCGCGCCGGGCGCTGTCGTCCTCGCCGAGCAGTTCGGCGGCCTCGTCCAGGAGCGGCACGTCGGCCGGGGTCCAGTCCGGCCGGGCCGAGGGCGCGCGACGGATCAGGCCCACCTCGTGCGCGGGCAGGTGCGTCGGCTCCGCCAGGAAGTCGGTGACCAGCTGCTCCGGGGTGAGGGAGGGCCACAGCGAGTCGATCGCCGCGTGCACGGCCGCGCTCGTCGCGATCTCCTTGCCGAGCTGGGCGATGTCGTCCGGGCCGAGCAGGTTCGGCCCGCCGTACGGATCGGCGCCCAGCCGGTCCGCGAGCTGCGCGGTGAGCGCGTCGATGACCGGGAAGGCGAAGGAGGGCCGCGCCTGGTTGTGCGGCAGGCCGGTGGCCCGGGCCCGGTCCCGCGCCTCGTAGGCCATGGTGCGGTCGAGCAGCAGGGTCCCGTACTCCTCGTGGTCGATCTCCAGCGCCGGCTCGGGCACCGTGTCGTACTCCTCGCCGGTGTCCGCCGGGACGGTCTCCGGCAGGCGCTGCCGGTCGGCCACCACCCGGGCGAGGACCTGGGCCATCGCGGCCCGGCCCTTCACCCCGGCGGCTCCGGGGCGGTCGGTGCCGGTGGCGTGCACGCCGGGGAAGAGCTCCCCCGGGGTGGCCAGCAGCACGCCCGTCTCGCCGAGCGCCGGGAGCACCCCGCCGATGTAGCCGAGGAAGGCGGGGCCCGGTCCGACGATCAGCACCCCGCGCTTGGCGAGCAGCTCCCGGTGGGCGTACAGCAGGTAGGCGGCGCGGTGCAGCGCGACGGCGGTCTTGCCGGTGCCGGGACCGCCCTCGACGACCAGCACCCCGCGGTGCGTGGAACGGATGATCCGGTCCTGCTCGGCCTGGATGGTGCGCACGATGTCGTGCATCCGCCCGGTCCGGGCCGCGTCGAGCGCGGCGAGCAGCACGGCGTCCGCGTCGGCACCCTCGTGGCCGGTCCGCTCGGCGTCGCTCAGGTCGAGGATCTCGTCGTGCAGGGCGGTGACGACCCGTCCCCTGCTGCTGATGTGCCGGCGGCGGCGCAACCCCATGGGGGTGTGGCCGGTGGCGAGGTAGAAGGGGCGGGCCACCTCCGCACGCCAGTCCAGGACCAGCGGAGTGCGTTCGGCGTCGTCGGCCCGGATTCCGAGCCGGCCGATGTGGTGGTCCCGGCCGTCGGAGAACTCCAGACGGCCGAAACAGAGGCCGTTCTCGCCCGCATTCAGAGCGGAAAGCAGACCGGACTGCTCGGCGACCAGGACATCCCGCTCCAGCCGGGCCTGAAACCCCGTCCCGACATCGCGCAGCGCCCCTTCGACCGCATGTTCGGCCTGGTCACGCAGGCCGTCGAGGCGCAGATAGAGGTCGGTGACGAATTGCTGCTCTTTCCGGAATTCCTCGGTTGACAATTGCACTCCTGCCGCGATACAGTGTCCTCGTAAGCTTCTTCACGTCTTCGTTTTCGGCGAAGCCGCGAATCATTGAATATACGCTCTCTCCTCCCTCGGCAGCCAATTCGGTCGGGGGATTTTTTGCGTACGGTGGATCTCATGACCACCGCACACGGCTCGGCCGACGCCGACGGAATCGTCTACCGCCTCGCCCGCCCCGAGGACGCGGGTGCCATCGAGGCCCTGGACAGTTCCTTCACCACCGCCACGGTCTTCGAGGTGAGCGACCCCGGCCCGCACGCCGGCTCCGGTCTCGGCTTCCTGCTGCGCGAGGTCCCCGTGGACCCGCCCGTGCACAAGGTGTTCCCGCCGGAGGAGCATGACGAGCAGGGTTCCGGCGGCGGGAAGGACTCGGACGCGGACGCCCGGACCTTCGTGGCCCTCGACGGCGACCGGCTGTGCGGATTCGCCGCCGCCGGGTACACCGCGTGGAACCGGCGGCTGACGATCGAGGACATCGAGGTCTCGCCCGGTCACCGGGGCCGCGGCATCGGCCGCGGGCTCATGGAGTGCGCGGCGGAGTTCGCCCGCGAACGCGGCGCGGAGCACCTGTGGTTGGAGGTCAGCTCGGTCAACGCCCCGGCTGTGCACGCCTATCGGCGCATGGGATTCACCTTCTGCGGGCTCGACACCGCCCTGTACGGCGGCACGCCCGCCGCGGGCGAGCTGGCGCTCTACATGAGCCGTCCCTGCCGATGACCGCGCGCACGGTCAACTCCCGGAATGCGCCGGATCATACGCCCCCGTGCGCCCTGCCGCAGCCCGTTCCCTGAGAGATCACCCGGAGGAGTGCTCCCTCGCCGCCAATCCCCCTGCGCTGACCTGCGACATGTACAACGGGTAATTGTTTCATGCACATTCATTCGGCATGTACAGGGTGGATCTGCTCGGACAGGGGGTAACGGCCCGGAATGGAAATTCTTCAACAGCGCTCCACCACCGCTCAGGTGTGGGAAGCGGCCGAGGAGTTCATCCGACTCTTCCACAGGGAGAACGCGGACGCCGGTGATCCGCGCGCCCGGCTCGCCGAAGTGAGAGCCGAGCTCGCCGGGACCGGCAGTTATGTGCACACCCCCGCGGAACTGGTCCACGGGGCCCGGGTGGCCTGGCGCAACAGTAACCGCTGCATAGGCCGGCTCTACTGGAACTCGCTGCGGGTCCGCGACCGCCGCGGGCTCACCGACGCCGACGACATCGCCGCCGAGTGCTTCGACCACCTGCGCGAGGCGACGAACGGCGGCCGGGTCAGACCCACGATCACCGTCTTCGCCCCGGACACCCCCGACCGCCCCGGACCGCTGATCTGGAGCGAGCAGCTGATCAGGTACGCAGGCTACGGCGACCACCCCTCGATAACCGTCGGTGACGCCCGCAACGCCCCGCTCACCGAGGCGCTGCTCCAGCTCGGCTGGTCCGGCGGCGCCGGTACCCCCTTCGACCTCCTGCCGCTGGTGGTCCAGGGCGTCGACGACAAACCCCGCTGGTTCGACACCCCCGCCGACGCCGTCCTGGAGGTGCCGATCGACCATCCCGACGGCGACGGCTGGGCGGACTGGGGGCTGCGCTGGCACGCCGTTCCCGCCATCTCCAACATGTGCCTGGAGATCGGCGGCATCCACTACCCGGCCGCCCCGTTCAACGGCTGGTACATGGGCACCGAGATCGGCGCGCGCAACCTCGCCGACACCGACCGGTACAACCTCCTGCCCGCCGTCGCCCGCCGCCTCGGTCTGGACACCTCCAGCGACCGCTCCCTCTGGAAGGACCGCGCGCTCGTCGAACTGAACCGGGCGGTCCTGCACTCCTTCGACCTCGCGGGGGTCACCATCGCCGACCACCACACCGAGTCCCGGCGCTTCCTGTCCCACATGGAACGGGAGGAGCACAAGGGGCGCCAGGTGGGCGCCGACTGGTCCTGGATCGTGCCGCCGATCTCCGGCTCCGCGACCCCGGTCTTCCACCGCACCTACGAGGACCACAGCAGCAGCACCGCCTACGTCCACCACCCCGGCGCGCAGGAGCGGGCCCAGGGACGGGATTTGGTCTAGACCTTCTGTTACCGTCGGCTCCGGACGGATGCGACGGCGGTGAGAGGGGCTTCCAGTGGGCGGCGCGGACAGCAGGGACCGGAGCGGCGAACACCGGGCCGAACACCGCGCCTACATCGGCTCCTTCACCTCTTCGGGAGGCCGTGGTGTCACCACCGCGGCCGTGGATCCGAAGACCGGAGCGCTGACCGCGCTCTCGGTCACCGCCGCCGAGGACCCCTCGTACCTCGCCTTCGCCCGGTCCACCGGAGTGCTCTACGCGGTGAAGGAGACCGGGCGGGGCGCGGTCGCCGCCTTCCGGCCCACCGCGCAGGGCCTCGCCCCCCTCGGCGCGGCCGTCCGCGTCGGCGGCTCCGGGCCCACCCACCTCAGTGTCGCCGGGCGCAGGCTGCTCACCGCCAACTACACCTCCGGCAGCGTGAGCAGCCTCCCGCTCGCCGCCGACGGCGCCCCGGGCGGGCCCTCACGCGTCCTGTCGCACCAGGGCTCCGGCCCCGATGCCGACCGGCAGGAGGGCCCGCACGCCCATCAGGTGCTGCCCGACCCGACCGGCCGCTGGGTGCTCAGCGTGGACCTCGGCACCGACTCGGTACGGGTCTGCGCGCCCGACCCGGCCACCGGGGCACTGCGGGTGCACGCCGAGACCGTGCTGCGCGCCGGGACCGGTCCCCGCCACCTCGCCTTCCATCCGGAGGGCGACGTGGTCTACGTACTGCACGAGCTGGAGCCGCAGCTGACCGTCTGCCGGTGGAACGGGGCGTCCGGGCGGCTGGAACCGGTCGGCGAGGTTCCGGTGTCGTCTGCGGGCGCCTCAGGGGCCGCCCGGGCCTATCCCTCGGCGATCGTCGCCTCGCCCGACGGGCGGTTCGTCTGGGCGGCCGTCCGCGGGGCCGACTCCGTGGTCACCTTCTCTCTCGCCGACAGGCCCGGGAAGCCGCGGCTCACCGGCACCGTGGACTGCGGCGGCCACTGGCCGCGCGACCTTGCCGTCGACCCCTCGGGGGGCAGGCTGTACGCGGCCAACGAACGCTCGGGGGACGTCACCTGGTTCGAAGTGGACCCGCTGACCGGCCAGCCGCACCGGGCCGGCTCGCTGGCCGTGCCCGCGGCCACCTGCGTGGTCTTCGGCTGACGCGGGCGGGGGCCCGGGGCCACGCGAAGGGCCCCGGCCGGCCACGGGAGACCGTGGCGGGCGGGGGCCCCTCGCGTCGTACGGGCGGATCAGTGTGCGGCGGCGTCCTGGGGGATCCCGAGGGCCGCGGCGTACTGCGCGACGGCCAGCTTGCCGAGCGCCCCGTAGGAGCCGAGCGGCTCGGCCGCGGCGCAATCGGCCTCCTTGCGGGCGCTCTCGAGCAGCCCGTCGGCCGCCTCCGGGCCGATCAGGTACGGGGCGAGCGCGAGCAGCGTGGAGCCCTCGCGGCGCAGCTGGTCGGCGACCGCGGCCACCGAGCCCTCCTGGTCGAGGGCGGCGGCCTTGACGGGAACGGCGAGCCGGGCGGCGAGCAGCATGCCCGTGATCCCGGCGGCCTGGACGGCCTCCTCGCCACCGGTGGTCGCCAGGACGATGCCGTCGGCGGCGGTGGTCACGGTGAAGAGCCGGGCGCGGTCGGCGCGGGCCAGGCCCGCCTCGGACAGTCGCACGTGCAGGCCCTCGGCGAGCAGCGGGTGCGGGCCGAGCACGTCGGCCAGCTCGGCGGCGGCCGAGGAGTCCATCAGTGCCTGGCGGATCCGGCGCAGCAGATCGCCGTCGGGGCCGGCCAGCAGCGGGACGACCACGGCGTCGGGGCCGGTCGGCGCGGGCACCTCGTGGCCGGCGGCGCGGGCGAACTCCGCGCGCGCGACGCGCTCGGCCGCGACGGCGGTCAGCACACCGGACAGGGACGGGAACTCGGAGGCGTCGTCACCCTCGAGGAAGCCGATCCGGGCGTCGAGGCCCGGCAGCTCGGAGCGGCCGATGCTGATGATCTCTTCCGCCAGCCCTCGCGAGGCGGCCGAGGGGGCACCGGGCACGGCGAGCACCAGCGCGGGCGCGCCCTCGGGCGCCACCGCGGGCTCGGGCCGGCGGTGCCGTCCGGTCTGGCGGGGTCGCGGCATTCGTACGGGCAGGCCATTTGCGGGCCCAGTGGGGGAGCTCATGGCGCCGCATGCTACTGGCTTATCGGAACAAGGTGTTCGGGCAGGGCCTTCTCGCGAGGCATCTGTCCGTATTTATCCGATGAATATCAGATACGTTCAACTGACGGACGGCAAGCGCCAGTCCACAGCCTGTGAACCCTGGCCCACCAGGAGTTCGTTCGTCCGGCTGAACGGCCTGGAGCCGAAGAACCCGTAGTCGGCGGACTTGGGGGAGGGGTGCGAGGACTCCACCACGGGCAGTTCGCCGAGCAGCGGACGCAGGTTGCGGGCCGCCCGTCCCCAGAGGATGGAGACCAGCGGCTTGCCGCGCGCGGCCAGGGCCCGGATGGCCTGGTCGGTGACGGCCTCCCAGCCCTTGCCCTGGTGTGCGTTGGAGCGCCGGGGCGCGGTCGTGAGTGACCTGTTGAGCAGCAGGACGCCCTGCCGGGTCCACGGGGTGAGGTCGCCGTTCGCCGGGCGGCCGGTGCCGATGTCCCGGTGCATCTCCAGGAAGATGTTGTCGAGGCTCGGCGGTACAGGCCGTACGTCGGGGGCTACCGAGAAGGACAGGCCCACCGCGTGTCCCGGGGTGGGATAGGGGTCCTGCCCGACGATCAGCACCTTGACCTCGTCGAAGGGCTGTTGGAAGGCGCGCAGCACATTGGCCCCGGCCGGTACGTACGTCCTCCCGGCCGCGATCTCGGCGCGCAGGAAGTCGCCCATGGCGGCGATCTGCCCCGCCACCGGCTCCAGAGCGCGGGCCCAGCCCGGCTCGACGATCTCGTTCAACGGTCGTGCTGCCACGGTGGATCACTCTACTGGCCGAACGTGGCCGCCCGCACGCACAGGACGTCCGGCAGGTGCTCGGCGAGCAGTTGCCAGTTCTCGCCGTCGTCGTGGCTCGCGTACAGCTCGCCGTTGCGGTTGCCGAAGTAGATGCCCGCCGGGTCCGCGTCGTCCGTGCACAGCGCGTCCCGCAGCACCGTGCCGTAGTGGTCCCCGGCCGGGAGTCCGCGCGCCAGCGGTTCCCAGGTGGCGCCCGCGTCCCGGGTGCGGAAGACCCGGCACCGGTGCTCGGCCGGGACCCGGTCGGAGTCGGCGTTGAGCGGGAAGACGTAGGCGGTGTCCGGCCGGTGCGGGTGGGCCGCCACCGCGAAGCCGAAGTCCGAGGGCAGTCCGCCGCCGATGTCGGTCCACCGGCCGCCCGCGTCGTCGCTGCGGTAGACGCCCCAGTGGTTCTGCAGGTACAGCCGGTCCGTGTCCCCGGCATCCTGGGCGATCTTGTGCACGCACTGGCCGAACTCGGGGTGCGGGTCCGGCAGGAACACCGCCGAGACCCCCTCGTTGGACGGTGCCCAGCTGTCCCCGCCGTCCGTGGTCCGGAACACCCCGGCGGTGGAGACGGCCACGGTCACCGCGTCCGCGTCGCGGGGGTCGGTGATCACCGTGTGCAGCCCCTCACCGCCACCGCCCGGCACCCACTTGCCGCGGCTCGGGTGCTCCCACAGCGGGCGGACCAGTTCGAAGGACTCGCCCCGGTCGGTGGAGCGGAACAGCGCTGCCGGTTCCGTCCCCGCGTACACCACGCCGGGCGCCTCGGGGCCGGCCGGATGCAGCTGCCAGACCCGCTCCAGGGAGGCCCCGGTGTCCTTCGGGAACTTCACGGCGGGCGAGGCCGGCTCCCGCCAGGTCGCCCCGAGATCGTCGGAGCTGAAGACGGACGGTCCCCAGTGCGAGCTGTCCCCGCCCACCAGCAGCCGGGGCACCGGCCCCCGGCGGTCGACGGCGACCGCGTAGACGGCCTGGGCGTTGAAATGGGGTCCGTCGAACTCCCACGGACCGTCGCTGCGGCGACGGCCGATGAAGAGTCCTTTGCGGGTTCCCACGAGCAGTACTGCGTCGGCCATGGCCGGCACCTCCGGACCTCGTCGTCCTCGGCAAACGTTCCTTGCGGAGCTTCTGTGCGGCCAGTCTGCACCCGCCCGCTGACAGTGGCCCGGCGGGCGGGGCGGGGGCTTTGCCTACCAGATCAATACCGATCATTTACCGGGCGGAAATGATTGCTACTTGCATGTAGGTGCTCGGAATGGATTGACTTCAGGCCACTGCCACCGCACGCGAGAGGACCTATGTGGTCACCGAGCACCTGTCCCCGCTCGACCTCGCCTTCTGGCGGATCGAATCCGCCGACCACCCCATGCACCTGGGTGCCCTCGCCGTCTTCCGTGCCGCCGCTCCCGGCGCCGCCGAGCGGGCCGCCGGTCTGCTCACCGCGCGCTGCGCCGCCGTGCCGCGCCTGCGCCGCCGGATCCACGACGTACTGCTGCCCGTCGGCGCGGCCGCCTGGTCGCCGGACCCGGGCTTCGATCCGGCGCGGCACGTGTTCCTCGTCCGGACCGGCGAGGCCGTGCCACACGCCGCCGCCGGAGCGCTGATGGCCCGGCCGCTGGACCGGGCGCTGCCCCCGTGGGAGGCGCACGTACTGGCCGGGCCCGACCCGGACTCCTTCGCGGTGCTCTTCAAGTTCCACCACGCCCTCGCCGACGGCCTGGGCGCCCTCGCCCTCGCGGCCACCCTGTTCGACGAGGGGACGGCCCCGCGGCCGCCCGCGCGCCCGGTCCCCGAGCCGCGGGCCGGTTCCGTCCTGCGCCGGCTCCCCGGCGTCCTCGCGGCCCGGGTCCAGGACGTGGGCCAGGCCCTGGAGATCGGCGCCGCCGTGGCCCGCGCCGGGCTGCCGCTGGGCGTACCGGCGGCGCTCACCGCGGACTCCGCGGGCGCCGGCACCCGTGAGGTCGCCGGCCTCGCGCTCGACCTGGACGAGGTCAACCTGGTCCGCAAGGGCGCCGGCGGCACCGTCAACGACGTGCTGATCGCCCTGGTCGCGGGCGGCCTGCGGCGCTGGCTGGCGGAGCGGGGCGACCCCGAACCCTGGGGCGCCGGTCCGCGCGCCCTGATCCCCGTCTCCCGCCGCCGCGGGCCCGGAGGTTCCGGGGGCGCCGGAAACCGGCTCTCCGGCTATCTGCTGCGGCTGCCGCTCGCCGAGTCCGACCCGCTGCGCCGCCTGGGCCTGGTGCGCGCCGCCATGGACCGCAACAAGGACGCCGGGCCCGCCCGCGGCGCCGGGGCCGTCGCCCTGCTCGCCGACCACGTCCACCCGCTCGGGCACCGGCTCGGCGGTCCGCTCGTGGCCCAGGCGGCCCGGCTGCTCTTCGACATCCTGGTCACCAGCGTCCCGCTGCCGGGCTTCACCTTCACCCTCGGGGGCAGTCCGGTCCACGAGGTCTATCCGCTCGCGCCGCTGGCCCGCGGCCAGTCGCTGGCCGTCGCGGTCTCCACGTACAAGGGGACGGTCCACTACGGACTGGTCGCCGACGCGGCGGCCGTGCCGGATCTGGCGGCCCTGGCCGGGGCCCTGCGTGCGGAACTGGACGCGCTTGTACGAGAAGTCTCGTAGTACGAGGAGATTCGTAGTACGGTGTCTCTCGTACTTGGTCGGTCCCCGGCCTGCCCCGGTCGTCCCTGGAGAGCCTGATGAGTGCTGCACCCGCCGCCTTCGCCGCCCTGTTCGCGCCCTACGCGCTCCGCTCCGTCACCATCCCCAACCGGGTGTGGATGGCCCCGATGTGCCAGTACAGCGCCGAGGCGTTCGGGCCGAACGCGGGCGTGGCCCACGACTGGCACTTCGCGCACTACGCCGCACGCGCCACCGGCGGCACCGGCCTGATCATCCAGGAGGCCACCGCCGTCTCCCCGGAAGGCCGGATCTCCCCCTACGACCTCGGCATCTGGAACGACACCCAGGTCGAGGCCCTGCGCCGGATCACCTCCTTCCTCAAGGCCCGGGGCACCGTCCCCGGCATCCAGATCGCGCACGCCGGCCGCAAGGCCTCCACCGACCGCACCTGGAAGGGCGGCCGCCCGGTCGGGCCCGAGGCACACGGCTGGCAGCCCGTCGCCCCGAGCCCCCTGCCGTTCGCCGAGGGTCACCCGGTACCGCACGAGCTGACGGCCGACGAGATCCGGGAGATCATCGGCCAGTTCGCGGCCGCCGCCGAGCGCTCACTGGCCGCGGGCTACGAGGTCGTCGAGATCCACGGCGCCCACGGCTACCTCATCGGCGAGTTCCTCTCCCCGTACGGCAACAAGCGCACCGACGAGTACGGCGGCTCCTTCGAGAACCGCACCCGCTTCGCCCTCGAAGTCGTGGACGCCGTACGGGCGGTGTGGCCCGAAGAGCTCCCGCTGTTCTTCCGGATCTCCGCCACCGACTGGCTGGAGGAGCAGGGCTGGACCGCCGACGAGACGGTCCGGCTGGCCGCGCTGCTCCAGGAACACGGGGTGGACCTCCTCGACGTCTCCACCGGCGGGCTCGCCCCCAGGGTGACGATCCCGGTCGGTCCCGGCTACCAGGTCCCCTTCGCGGCCCGGGTCAAGGCCGAGACCGCCCTCCCCGTGGCCGCCGTCGGCCTGATCACCGAACCGGAGCAGGCCGAGAAGATCCTGGCCAACGGGGAGGCCGACGCCGTCCTGCTGGGCCGGGAACTGCTGCGCGACCCGTACTGGGCCCGCCGCGCGGCCGCCGAGCTGGGCGCGGAGATCCGTACGCCCGAGCCGTACCACCGGTCCTGGTGACGCGGTGCGGGCTCCGGCGCCCCAGCGGGTGCCGCCGGAGCCCGTACCACCGGTTTCCGCCGATTTCCGCGGGGCGGCCGCCTTCTTCGACGGCTCTCGTACGATGAGGACCCGCGGCAGCCGGAACACGAGAAACCCAGTGAGTGGAGCAGGGACATGACGGAACGGGACACCTCCCGCACCCTCGCCCACCCCGAGGCGGGCGAGATCCGCCTCGAAGGCGTGCTGCACGCGCTCTCCGACCCGGTCCGGCTGTCCATCGTCCTGGACCTGGCCGCCTCGGCCGAGGACTTGGCCTGCTCGTACTTCGACCTGCCGGTCACCAAGTCCACGACCACCCACCACTTCCGCGTCCTGCGCGAGAGCGGTGTCGTACGCCAGGCCTACCGCGGCACCACCAAGCTCAACGCCCTGCGCCGGGAGGAACTGGAGGCGCTCTTCCCCGGCCTCCTCGACAGCGTCCTCACCGCCGCCGCAGCGGAGGAAGCGCGACTGGCCTCCTGAGCGCGGCCCTCAGAGCGGCCCGGCCGCACCCAACAGACCCTGCCAGTCGGGGATCTTCACCGAACGGCGGCCCAGGGAGCGCCCCAGATCGGCCTCGGCCGCCTCGATGGCCAGCCAGCCCGGCCACCGGACCGGATGCAGACCCGCCGCCCGCAGGGCGTCCAGCGGGTCCCCGGAGAGGTCGCGCCGGGCCAGTGCCCCCGCGTCCTGCAGCAGGGACGACACGGTCTCCTTGGCGCAGGGCCGGTTGGTGCCGATCACCCCGGTCGGACCGCGCTTGATCCAGCCCGCCACGTACTCGCCGACGGAGGCCCGGCCCGCGCGCAGCACCCGGCCCGCCGCGTGCGGGACCGTGCCCTTCGCGGGGTCGAAGGGCAGCCCGCCCAGGGGAACGCCCTTGTACCCCACCGAGCGCAGCACCAACTGCGCCTCGATGTCCTCGTGGACCCCCGTCCCGGTCACCCCGCCGAGGCCGTCCGGGGCCGTGCGCTCGAAGCGCATCCCGGTGACCCGGCCGTCGGGCCCGCCCAGGATCTCCACCGGGCGCAGGTAGAACCGCAGGGCGATCCGGCGCGGCCCCTCGCCCGGGCCGGCCGCCGCCCAGCCGCGCAGCACCTCCAGGTTCCGCCGCGCCACCGCCGGCAGGGCGGCCGCCGCCACCGGGTCGGCGTACATCGGGTCGAGGGCCAGCTCGGCCGGGTCGGCCCGGGTGTCCACGCCCGGGAGCGTGCCCAGTTCCCGCAGCTCCTTGGTGGTGAACCTGCCCTGCGAGGGCCCGCGCCGGGCCACCATCGCCACCTGGCGCACCCCGCTCTCCGCGAGCGCGCCGAGCGCCGGCTGCGGCATGTCCGTCGGCGTCAGCTCCGCCGTGCCCCGGGCCAGGATCCGCGTCACGTCCACCGCGACGTTCCCGGCCCCGACGACCACCGCCGCATCGACCCCGGGCAGGTCGAAGGCCTCGGCGGCGGCGTCGGGGTGCCCGCTGTACCAGGACACGAAGGCCGTGGCGGAGTGCACCCCGGTCAGTTCCTCGCCGGGGATCCCCAGCATCCGGTCCCGGGCCGCGCCCACGCAGTACACCACCGCGTGGTACAGCTCGAGCAGCCGGTCCGTGGGCAGGGCGTCCCCGCCGACCTCGACGTTCCCGAGGAAGCGGATCCGCTCGTCCTCCAGCACGGTGCGCAGGCTGCCCTGGAGCGACTTGATCTTCTCGTGGTCAGGGGCGACCCCGTACCGGACGAGCCCGTACGGGGCGGGGAGCCGGTCCAGCACGTCGACCCGCACCCCGGGCACCTCGCGCTGCTGCACCAGCGTCTGGGCCGCGTAGACCCCGCTGGGGCCCGATCCGACGACGGCGATACGAAGCACGGCGGAGCTCCTCCCGCAGGTGGTCCCAGCATGACACCGGCCTCCTCGGCCGTCAGCCCATCGCGCGCATCCGGTGGATCTCGGCGCTCTGGGTGGCCACCACCTCGGTGGCCATCTCCTCCACCGCCACGTTGTTCCCGCCGGCCAGCGCCTCGCCGGCCATCTTCACGGCGCCCTCGTGGTGGGCGGTCATCAGCGTGAGGAAGAGCCGGTCGAAGTCGGCCCCCTCTGCCGCGGTCAGTTCCCTCAGCTGCTGCTCCGTGGCCATGCCCGGCATCGCGCCGTGATCGTGGCCCTGACCGTGCCCGCCGGAGCCCGCGGCCGGGGCCGGATGGCGGGCCAACCACTTCTCCATCGCGCCGATTTCGGGCTTCTGGGCCGCCGTGATCCGCTCCGCCAGCCGCTTGACCCCGTCCGCCGCCGCCCGGTCCGGGGCCAGTGCGCTCATCGTGAGCGCCTGGCGGTGGTGTTCGATCATGCGCGAGACGTAGGTGTGGTCGGCGGCGTTCGGGCTGTCGTCGGGTTTCGCCTTCGCGGCCTCTTCGGGGGTGAGGTTCCGGGCCTTCTCGCCGGGTTTGCCCGGGGCGACGATCGTGGCCCGTCCGTCGCCGGCCCGGTCCGATCCGTCGTCCTGACAGGCGGAGAGCGTCAGCAGGAGGCCGGCGGTCGCCAGCAGCGCCCCTAATCGGCCGAGCCGCGCTTCCAAGACGGTCCGGACCCTGAGGTCTTTTGCCATGTCCATGGAAGGAAGATACTGCCGGGGTCCTGGTTCCGTTCCCCCCGTGGGCGGAACCGATCGGGCTCCCCATGGGAGGGCACAGTGACCTCGCTACACACCAGTCGGGTGCGGAACAGGAGGGTGGGGGTGGCCGTCGCCGCGGCCGGGCTGCTCACCACGCTCCTGGCAGCCGGACCGGCCGTCGCCACCCCCGACCCGGGTGACTTAGCACCCGGCAGCGGAAACCAGCAGAGCGCGGGCCTCGCCGAGGGCAGGGAGCTCGCCCCGGGCGACATCCCCGGCCAGGACGAGATCGTGCACAGTGCCAACATCAAGCCCTTGGCCAACATCCCCGGCAGCGACCCCACGGTGATCAACTCCGACCTGGCCTTCCAGGGCAGGTACGCCTACGCGGGCAACTACAACGGCTTCACGATCTACGACATCGCCAACCCCAAGGCTCCCAAGACCGTCACCCAGGTGCTCTGCCCCGGCGGCCAGAACGACATCTCCGTCCACGGCGACCTGCTCTTCCTCTCCACCGACTCCTCGCGCAGCGACGACTCCTGCAACAGCGTCTCGCAGCCCGCCACGGAGAAGTCCTCGTGGGAGGGCATCAAGATCTTCGACATCAAGGACAAGAAGAACCCCAAGTACATCAAGTCCGTCGAGACCGCCTGCGGTTCGCACACCCACACCCTGGTACCGGGCGACCGGGACGTCTATCTCTACGTCGCCTCGTACTCCCCGAACGAGGCCTTCCCCGACTGCAAGCCGCCGCACGACGGCATCTCGGTCGTGAAGGTGCCGAAGAAGGCGCCGACGAAGGCCGCGGTCGTCGCCTTCCCGATCCTCTTCCCCGACGGCGGCAACCCGGGCGGGCCCGACAACCCCGGCGTCTCCAAGACCACCGGCTGCCACGACATCACCGTGCTGCCCTCGAAGAACCTGGCCGCCGGCGCCTGCATGGGTGACGGCATCCTCTTCGACATCAGCAAACCCGAGCAGCCGCGGGTCATCGACCGGGTCCAGGACAACGTGAACTTCGCGTTCTGGCACTCGGCCACCTTCAACGAGCGGGCGAACAAAGTGGTGTTCACCGACGAACTCGGCGGCGGTGGCGGCGCCACCTGCAACGAGGCCACCGGCCCCAACCGGGGCGCCGACGGCATCTACGAGATCACCGGCCGCGGGGACCAGCGCAAGCTCGTCTTCCGCAGCTACTTCAAGATCCCGCGGCACCAGGCCGACACCGAGAACTGCGTGGCCCACAACGGCTCGCTGATCCCGGTCGGCGGCGGCCGCGACATCATGGTGCAGGCCTGGTACCAGGGCGGCGTCTCGGTGTGGGAGTTCACCGACTCCGCCCGGCCCAGGGAGATCGCGTACTTCGAGCGCGGACCGCTGACGACGGACCAGCTCGGACTCGGCGGGTCCTGGTCGGCGTACTACTACAACGGGCACATCTACTCGAACGACATCACCAAGGGCCTCGACGTGCTGAGGCTCGACGACTGGCGCACCGAGAGCGCCAAGTGGGTGTGGATGGACCGGCTCAACGTGCAGAGCCAGCCCGAGTACCGCTGACGTCAGGGGTGCGAGGGCTCTGAGGGAAACGTTCCGCCGGGCGGCCCGCCGTCCGGCGGAACGCCGAGCTCCCAGTCCAGCCCGTAGCGCTGGAACAGCTCGGCCCGCAGCCGGCCGGCCGGCATCGGGGCGCCCGGCAGCAGGATCGCCACGACCGCGCCCATCAGCAGGGCCCGCAGCAGCGGATAGTCCGTGTCCGGGTCCGCCGAGCCGTACCGGACGACGGTGTCCCGCAGCAGTTCCGCCAGCCGCTGCTGCTCGGGGCACTTCACGAAGCCCTCGGCCGTCAGGATGCCCGCCATGTGCGTGCGCATCAGCAGCGGTTCGTCCCGGGCGAGCCCCAGGACCGCGTCGACGGCACGTGCGAGCCGCTCGCGCCCGCACTCGCTGCGGGGCTCGCGCTCCAGCGCCGCGTACAGGGTGAGGTGCATCAGCCGGTGCACCGCGGACTGCAGCAACTGCCGTTTGCCCGGGAAGTAGTACGAGACCAGGCCGCGTGCCGCGCCCGCCCGGTCGGCGATGTCGCCGAGCGTCGTGGCCTCGTAGCCGTGCTCGGCCACGAGTTCGACCGTGGACTGCAGCAGCCGCTCCCGGGAACGTCTGCGCAATTCTTCATTGACCGATGCGCTGCGCGGGGACATGCTTACTCCTGCGTTGACTGGCTCCGAGCCAATATACTCAGCGCACGGGGTCGCCTGCTCTGGGTGACACGGGGGATCATCCAGGGCAGGCGCGCCGTACCCTCACCGCTCCGCCGGGTCGCAGCCGCGTCTGCGGACGGGCACGGATGTCGCGAGCGCCACCAGGGCCACCCCCAGGAGCCAGCCCGCCATCACGTCCGACAGCCAGTGCACCCCGAGGTACACGCGGGTGAAGCCGACCCCGAGCACCGAGACCACCGCCATCGCCCAGGCGGCCGCCGCCCACGGCGGGGCCGGGCGGGGGAGCAGCCACAGGAGCAGTCCGCACACCACCGTCGCCGTCATGGCATGGCCCGACGGGTAGGCCGCGTAATGCGCCGAGTCCACCGGATCCGACCACACCGGACGCTCCCGCCCCACCAGCGCCTTCAGCCCCTGCTGCACCGCCGCGGCCGCCAGCGTCACCAGAGCCACCCGCAGGGCCCGCCCCCGGTCGCCCCGCCACCACAACAGGACACAGGCGACAGCCGCCAGAGCCCGCATGGTCCAGGGGTCCCACACCCAGTCGCTGAGCACCCGCATGAACTGCGTGAGCGCGGGACGGGCCACGGCGTGGGCGTGCAGGTCCCGCGCGACCCGATCGTCGAACGCGAGCAGCGGCGGCCACCCCGCCACCACCAGCGCCGTCAGGACCGCCGCCAGCAGCGCACAGCCGATGCCCGTCCATCGCAACTGATCGTTCCGCATGGTGAAATCCTCGCACCGCCGCCCGTCGAGGGGCGGCGGGCAGCGCCGTGGCTCACTGCGCGAGAGCGCTCAGCCCCGGTACGAAGGCCACCACCAGCGGGACCGCCGGCACCAGCGTGGCCAGCGCCGTGAGGCGCAGCCGGCGGCCGGGGGACAGCCGGGGCGCCGCCGACAGCAGCCTGCGCACCCGCTGCGGAACGTGCGCGTGCTCGGTCGATGAGGTGCCGAACACCCCCCGGTCCTCGTTGAGTCCGACCAGCGCCAGCGCGATCGTCAGCCGCCCGAACCGCCGGGAGGCCACGTCGTCGGCGGCCATCTCCACCAGCCGGTGCATCTCCGCCTCGAAGGCCGCGAAGACCGGCACCTGCGGGAAGCCCCGGGACAGCGCCCGCGAACAGTGCAGCAGCCAGTCGTGCCGGGCCGCCGCGTGCCCCTGCTCGTGCGCCAGCACGGCGTCGAGCTGGCTGCCCTTCAGCCGGCCCAGTGCCGCCGTCGTGACCACCAGCTGCGGGGCCGCTCCCGGCAGCCACCAGGC
Source organism: Streptomyces sp. NPDC048257 (assembly GCF_043201855.1). Lineage (NCBI taxonomy): Bacteria > Bacillati > Actinomycetota > Actinomycetes > Kitasatosporales > Streptomycetaceae > Streptomyces > Streptomyces sp. NPDC048257. Next base: position 364,312 of record NZ_JBICZI010000005.1, on the reverse strand, counting down.
GTCCGGACGCGGACCCTCCAGTACGACGAGCCGTGCGCCCGCCGGGTCCTCCCCGGGCAGCAGCGGGGCCCGTACCAGCAGTTCGCTGCCCTGCGCACGCCGCCGGGCCCGCGCCCGCAACACCTCACCCGTCAGCATCGCCCCGGTCCACAGCCCCCCGCCCGCCAGCACGAGCGCGGTGACGGCGGCCCACGGCCCGCCGGACGCGCCCAGGGCGTAGGCGTCGACCACCCCGCGCGGCGCGGCGGCGAAGAGCCGGCCCCGGACCGCCTGCCAGGCGGCCGCCGCGCTCAGCAGCATCGACAGCCCGAAGCACAGGAGCACCGCGCCGACCACGCACTGCCACACCCACAGGGCCACGACCGGCTCGCGCTCGGGCCAGCGGGCCCGGGCCAGCAGACGGGGAGCGAGCACCGCGGTCAGGGCGCCGAGCAACAGGAGTGCGGCGGGGACCATCATGGTCGCCAGCCTATGAGCGCCGGACTACCTGCGGGTACGCCCTCGCGCCATTGGTGACGCAGGACACGTCCGGCGGCCCCGTCACATCATGAGCAGCATCGCCAACATCCCCATTCCCATGGCGAGTCGGCAGGCGCGGATGAGCTCGGTGGGTCCGCCCGCGGTGATCAGCCTGGTTCCGCCGAGCATCACGTACCCGGCGTAGTAGAGGAGCAGCGCCCCGGTCAGCAGCGGCAGCCCGGCCCCCTGCGCGTGTCCCCGGCCGTGCCCGGCGCCCGATCCCGGGCCCGTCATCAGCATCATGTAGACCATCGTCAGCGAGCCCACCAGATGGTGCGCGTGGTGCGCCCCGCTCCGCAGCAGCCACAGGGCGTGCAGGGCCGCTCCGCAGAACACCACACCCAGCAGGGGAACCCGCCACCCGTCGGCGCTCCCGAAGGGCACGGCCATCAGGGCCATCCCGAAACCCATCACCGCCTCCCCGGCGGCCCCGCCCGAACCACGCACCCGCCGCAGGCAGTACGCACCGCTCACCGCGCACAGCAGCACCAGCAGCCAGGCGGAGACGGAGGTGGCGAGGGACGTGGCGGAACCGTGCACGGCGGAACCTCCCGGTTCGTCGGCGTCACGGGGAGAGATGCCCTCCTCACAGCACCCTCACGCGGCCCCGGGATACGCTCTCCCTGCCTTCCCGGCATGTCATATGCCGCCGCACTGAACGGAGCGCCCGATGTCGACCGCCCAGCATGCCGCCCTGAGTTTCCGCAGCGCCGTGGAGTCGGACGTACCGGAACTGGTGGTACTCGTCGAGTCCGCGTACCGCGGGGACGCGAGCCGGGCCGGCTGGACCACCGAGGCCGACTACCTGGACGGCCAGCGCACCGACCCGGACGGGGTCCGCGCCGTCATCGCGAGCCCGGACGGGGTCCTGCTCGTCGTCGAGCGCGCGGGCGAGCTCATCGCCTGCTGCCAGCTCGAACACCGGGGCGACTACGTCTACTTCGGCATGTTCGCCGTCCGCCCCGGACTCCAGGGCGCGGGCCTCGGCAAGGAGATCCTGGCCGAGGCCGAGCGCCGCGCCCGCGAGACGTGGGGCGCCAAGGAGATGCGGATGACGGTGGTGAACGTACGGGAGGAGCTCATCGCCTACTACGTGCGCCGCGGCTACGTGCGCACCGGCGAGCTGAGCCCCTTCCCCTACGGTGACGAGCGCTTCGGCGTCCCGCTCCGCGACGACCTCGCCTTCGAGCTGCTGGTCAAGTCGCTCTGAGCCGGGAGCCGGCCGCCGTCAGGCGGTGAAGCGGCCGGTGCTGCGGATCTCCGGGAAGTCCGTGGCCGCGCCGTCCAGTCCGAGCGCCCGCGCGAGCCGCAGCCGGTCCAGGGAGTCGACCGCCCGGCCCGTCACGCGCAGGCCCGCCGCGTGCGCCGACTCGACCGTCTCCAGGCTGAGCCGAGGGATGTCCACGGCGATCGTCGCGGCCCCCACCGCCAGCGCCCGGTCCACGACGGGACCGGCGTCGCCCTCGGGGGAGGCCGCGTACAGGGTGGTCCGTACGCCCGGCACCAGCCGGGCCGTCTCGGCGAGCACCGCCTCGTCGACGGAGGCGACCTCCACCCGGGAGGTCAGGTCGCGGCGCAGGATCAGCTCCGCGAGCACCGCGGCGGTGGCCAGGTCGCCCACGGCGGCCTGGAGGGGCACCCGGACCGCGTCCAGGACTTCCTCCAGGACCGGCACGCGCTCGCCCTGCCCGGCGTCCAGCTCGCGCAGCTCGGCCAGGGTCAGATCGGCGACGGCCCCCGAGCCGTCGGTGGTGCGGTCCACCTCGGGGTCGTGCACGGCGACGAGGGCTCCGTCCTTGCTCAGGCGCAGATCCAGAGCGATGACGTCCATGCCGCAACGTTCCGCTCGGAGGTACGACCGCAGGGTGTTCTCCGGCTCTACACCCATGACCCCGCGGTGACCGATGGTGAGGAAAGTCAAGGTTCTCTCGCTTCCGTCGACGGCGGCTCCGCGCGCGGCTGCGGTGTCCCGACCGCCCGCGCGTGATGAGGTCGCATGCTAATGCGCCGCGGGTGCGAAGGGACCGGGCGTGCACGGCCCCGGAGGAGCGCCCCCGCCGCTTCCCGCCAGGGTTGTGCGCCCCTCCGGGGCCGGTGCCGCGGCCGGCGCGTCACCCGGGCGTGGGCGCGTCCCCGCCGGCTTGACGGCCTTGGTCCTCGGGAGCCTGCCCGAGCCCGTCCAGGTCGGTGAGCAGGGCGTTCGCGAGCTCCAGTTCGGCCAGGTGCTGGCGCTCGCTCCAGCGCAGCGCAAGGGCCGGGAAGGTCCATTCCGGAACGCCGCTCGCGTGCTCCATGGCCTCCCGTACGGCGGACAGCTCGCCCCGGGTGCGCTCCAGGTGCTCGCCGACCATCGCGCGCAGCCGCTCCGGCTCGGCCAGATGGCCCAGCCAGATCCGCAGCAGCAGCCCGTGCTTGAGCACGGGGGGACCGGCCTCGGTGGTGTCGGCGGCCCAGCCGGCCAGCGCGCCCCGCCCCGCGTCGGTGATGGCGTAGCGCCGCTTGGCCCGCGCCTCCTCGGGTCCCGAGCGCGCGGAGGCCGCGTAGCCGAGCTCCTCCAGACGGCGCAGCTCCGCGTAGATCTGGCTGATGGCCGGTGACCAGTAGAAGAAGCGCAGGGAGGAGTCCGCCCACTTCTTCAGCTCGTAGCCGGTCCGCTCGCCGGGGAAGGAGAGCAGGCCCAGGACGGCCCACGCGGTCGGCGGTAGCTCTTGCTTCTTCGACTCCTGACTACTAGTCATATTTCGAATTGAAGTGAGACCGGGTACGCGACGCAACCCTGGAGGCACAGTGGAATTCTCCGTGATCTTCGAAGCTCAGCTTGCCGACCCGACGGTGGAACGGGAGCACCAGGTCATCCGCGACTGCGTCGAGCAGGCCGTACTGGCCGAACGCATGGGATTCGACCGGATCTGGGCGGTCGAACACCACTCCCTGAAGTGGTACGCCCACATGAGTGCCCCCGAGATCTTCCTGACCTGGGTCGCGGCCAGGACGAACACCATACGCATCGGCCACGGCGTCGTGTGCATGCCCTTCAACTTCAACCACCCGGTGCGGGTCGCCGAGCGGGCCGCCATGCTCGACCTGCTGTCGGGAGGGCGCCTGGACCTGGGGGCCGGGCGCGGCGGCACCGAGCAGGAGACCTCGCTGTGCGGGGTGGACCGGGACCGCACCACGGCCGAGGTCGAGGAGGCCCTGCGGATCATCGGCAGGGCCTGGCAGGAGGAGGAGCTGGAGTACCACGGCGAGCTGATCGACATAGATCCGCACCCGATCCTGCCGCGGCCGCGGCAGACCCCGCATCCGCCGCTGTTCCTGGCGTGCAGCCGGGGCGAGACCCTGGTCCGGGCGGCCGAGCTGGGGATCGGGGCGCTGGTGATGGGGTTCGCCGGCCCCGATTCCATCGCGCAGATGCGCTCCGTCTACGACGCCGCGATCGCCGGGCGGGACGGGAGCCGCTTCGTGTCCTGCGTGCTCAACGACCACTTCTCCGTGCTGTGCCCGACCATCGTGCTCGACGACCGGCGGGAGGCGCGGCGGATCGGCACCCGCGGGCAGCGGTTCTTCGCCCAGTCCATCGGCCACTGGTACGGCGGGGCGGGCATCCCGGACGAGGCCGTGGTCGCGGGGGCCGACGAGGCCGCGGAGATGCGCCGGGCCGCCGAGCAGGTGGTGGCCCGGCTGCACGAGCTGGACATCCCGGTCCGGCCGGCCTCGACGGCCACCTTCAACGCCGACCACGCCTACGGGACCGCCGACGACGCCATCGCGTACGTGGAACGGCTGAGGGAGGCGGGGGCCGACGAGGTCATGTGCCTGATCCAGATGGGCACCGTGGAGCAGGAGGCCTGCCTGGAAACCCTGCGGCAATGGGGCGAAAAGGTCATTCCACACTTCCGGGGCGTGTGATGTGCGCCTCTGCCGCCCTCGGGGCCCCGTCCGCCCCCACGGGGCCGGAGGGTGGCCGACCGGCCGGGGAGGCCTTGGCGCAATTGGGCGGAGTGGTCGGTTCCGCACCGACGAACGGGAAGACTTTCGGTGAAGGAGGGGGTGACGCAGGATAATTTCCCGAGTTCCCTCTTGAGGGGAAGAGCGTCGCGCGCATACGCTGCCCGTACGTGAGGTTCTCCTGTGGAGGAAGTGACATGACGGAAACTCTTGTGCCCGGTACCGGCGGCGCCGTGATAACCGCCGGAGCGCGGGTGGTCGACCACCCCGCGTGGCCCGAGCTCAAGGCCGCCGTGGAGGAGATCCGGCCCTGGCAGGCCAAGGACGGCTCCATCGACTTCGAGGTCGAGGGCGCGCACGGCCGCGCCACCGTCCTCGCCGCGGTGGAACGCGTGATCGAGGCCGTCGAGACGCTGTCGCCGCTGCTCCCGCACGGGGCCGCGTACCACCGCGCGCTCGTCGCCGACCTGCGCAAGTGGGCCGCGGACGACTTCAAGGTGCCGGACTTCCTCGACTCCCTGCTGGCCTTCCACCCGGCCGCCGAGCGCGCCGACGGGCTCCAGCACCTCGTCGTCTTCCCCATGTACACCCAGAACGGCAACCTGGACCGCAACCTGGAAGCCGTCGTGCTCAAGATGGTGTGGCCCGAGTGGCTCGCCGAGCTGGAGCGCACCCGGTACGACAACCCGCTCTTCCTCGGCATCACCTTCGAGGACTTCACCCCGGGCTACGACACCCACTCCGCCGTGCTCTTCCCGGAGACCATCGCCGTGCGCGAGGCCCCCGAGCGCTTCACCTGGGGCGGCATCTTCTGCGACCGCGAGGCCGCCCGCTACCGCAAGGTGACCGAGGCCGCCGTCGACATCCTGGGCATCGACCTGCCCGAGGACATCGCCCGCATGGTCGAGGACCAGGAGCGCTGCGAGAAGGCCTTCGTCCTGTGGGACATGGTCCACGACCGCACCCACAGCCACGGCGACCTGCCGTTCGACCCCTTCATGATCAAGCAGCGCCAGCCGTTCTGGATGTACGGCCTGGAAGAGCTGCGCTGCGACCTCACCGCCTTCAAGGAGGCCGTGAAGCTGGAGTCCGAGGGCAACGAGCACGGCCGCGACGTGCAGTACGCCGTCCTCTTCGACCGGATGTTCCGCTTCCCGGTCTCCGGCGACCGCAACCGCAACTACGACGGCCTCGGTGGCCAGCTGCTCTTCGCCTACCTCCACAAGCACGACGTCGTGCGCTGGACGGACAACAAGCTGAAGATCGACTGGATGCGCGCCCCGCAGGTCACCAACCAGCTGTGCGCCGAGATCGAGGACCTCTACCGGGCCGGCATCGACCGCCCGAAGCTCGTCCACTGGTTCAAGGCGTACGAGCTGGTCGCCACCTACCTCGCCCCGCACCCGGGTTCCAAGTGGGCCAAGGGCCCCGACGCCCTGGACATGACGCAGCCGCCGCGCAAGCTCGTGGACGACGTGCTTCCGGACGAGTTTCCGCTCAGCATGTTCTTTGAGGCCCTCGCCAAGAAGCTCAAGGCGACGATCGCCTCGACCAAGGGCATCACCGCCCTGAACGCAGAGCAGGCCGAGCGAGTCGCCGCGTGAGCGCTCGCCCACAGGAGGCTGCACAGATGAACGGCTCCGGGAACGGCAACGGAAAGCTGCACGGAGCGGTGGTGGCGGTGGCCGGGGCCGGCGGGCCCGCCGGCCGCGCCACCCTGCTCCGCCTCGCCGAGGCGGGTGCGGTGGTCATCGCGTCCGACGCCGATGCGGCGCGGCTCGCGGATGCCGTGGACGCGGCACGCTACGCCCACGGTGGCGCCACCATCACCGGTGACACCGTGGACCTGCTCGACCTGGAGGCCACCAAGGCCTGGGCCGAGCAGACCGAGAAGGAGTTCGGCCGGATCGACGGCCTGGTCCACCTCGTCGGCGGCTGGCGCGGCAGCAAGACCTTCACCGACGCAGACCTCGCGGACTGGGCCTTCCTGGAGAAGCTCCTCATCCGCACCGTCCAGCACACCTCGCTGGCCTTCCACGACGGGCTGCTGCGCAGCGACCGCGGTCGCTACGTGCTGATCAGCCAGTCCGGAGCGCACAAGCCGGTCGCCAACAACGCCGCGTACAACGCCGGCAAGGCGGCCGCCGAGGCCTGGACCCTGGCCATGGCGGACTCCTTCCGCAAGGCCGGGGGTGACGAGGGCCCCGGCGCGGCGGCTGCGATCCTGGTCATCAAGGCACTGGTGCACGACGCGATGCGCGCCGAGCGTCCCAATGCGAAGTTCGCGGGCTTCACCGACGTGAAGGAGCTGGCCGAGGCCATCGCCGGCGTCTGGGAGCGGTCCGCAATCGATGTGAACGGACAGCGTCTGTGGCTCACTCCGCAACCGTGAGAACCGAGGCCGGGAAGACCGACGCCCGGCGCCACCACGACCCGGCGGTGCGAGGTTTCGCGAGCGACAACTACGCGGGGGTGCATCCGGAGATCCTGGCTGCCGTCGCGCTCGCCAACGGCGGCCACCAGGTCGCCTACGGCGAGGACGAGTACACCGAGCACCTGCAGAAGGTCATCCGCAGCCACTTCGGGCCGTACGCGGAGGCCTTCCCGGTCTTCAACGGCACCGGAGCGAACGTCACCGCCCTCCAGGCGATGACGGACCGCTGGGGCGCGGTGATCTGTGCCAAGAGCGCCCACATCAACGTGGACGAGGGCGGCGCACCGGAACGGATGGCGGGCCTGAAGCTGCTCACCGTCCCGACCCCGGACGGCAAGCTCACCCCCGAGCTGATCGACCAAGAGGCCTGGGGCTTCGAGGACGAGCACCGGGCGATGCCGCAGGTCGTGTCGATCACCCAGAACACCGAGCTGGGCACGGTCTACACCCCGGACGAGATCCGGGCGATCTGCGAGCACGCCCACCGGCTCGGCATGAAGGTCCACCTCGACGGTGCCCGGATAGCCAACGCAGCGGCCTCGCTCGACGTGCCCATGCGTGCCTTCACCAATGCCGTCGGCGTGGACGTGCTGTCCTACGGCGGCACCAAGAACGGCATGATGTTCGGCGAGGCCGTCGTGGTGCTCAACCCGGACGCGGTCCGGCAGATGAAGCACATCCGCAAGATGTCGATGCAGCTCGCGTCCAAGATGCGCTTCGTGTCGGTGCAGCTGGAGGCCCTGCTCGCCAAGGACCTGTGGCTGCGCAACGCCCGGCACGCCAACACGATGGCGCAGCGGCTCGCCGCCGGCGTGCGCGAGACCGACGGGGTGGAGATCCTCTACCCGGTGCAGGCGAACGCGGTGTTCGCGCGGCTGCCGCACGAGGTCTCGCGGCGGCTGCAGAAGCGTTACCGCTTCTACTTCTGGGACGAGACCGCGGGCGACGTCCGCTGGATGTGCGGCTTCGACACCCAGGAAGAGGACGTGGACGGCTTCCTCCAGGCACTGAAGGAAGAGCTCGCCCGCTAGGAGCGGCTCTCTCCAGAGGTCTGCATATTTATGCCATCGACCGTAAATCTATTGATTTACGGTCGATGGCTTGCCTATGCTCCGGCCATGCAGCTGATCCAACAGAGCCCCGATATTCACGCCTACTTGGCGTCCAGCGAGGCGATCGACCACTGGCATCCGGTCGTACAGGAAACCGCCGACACGCTCTGGTCCGCCACCGGCGATGCATACTCATACGCCGGGGCCGCCTTCGAGTTCGTCCGTGACACCATCCCGCACTCCGGCGATTCCGGCGACCTCCGCGTCGCCTGGCGCGCTTCCGACGTCCTCACCACCCGCAACGGCATCTGCTACGCCAAGGCCCACGCCCTCGTCGCCCTGCTGCGCGCCCAGGGCATTCCCGCGGGCCTGTGCTACCAGCTTCTCGCCGACGACGACGGTACGAACCCCGTGGTGCACGGGCTGATCGCCCTCCGGCTCCCCGGCAGCGCCCGCTGGTCCCGTCTCGACCCGCGGGGCAACAAGCCCGGTGTGGACGCCCGGTTCGACCTCGACCACGAGCAACTGGCCTTCCCCGTACGCCCCGAACTCGGCGAGGTCGACTACCCCGAGCTGTACGCCGCTCCGCATCCGGCCGCGCTCAAGGCCCTTCAGGAGTCGGCCGACCGGCTGCAGTTGTGGCGGAACCTTCCGGTGGCTCTGCCGACCCGCTGAGTGCGGGGCGTGCGGGCTGCGCGGGCGGTGCGGGTCGTCCCGGCCGCCGCGCGGCCGTCAGGGCGTGCAGCAGCGCCGACGCGAGCAGCAGTGAGGCGATCCCGGTCAGCAGCGCCGCCGCGGGCGCGTCGGCCGCGATCCCCGCCAGGGCCGCCCCGGCCGACGCGGCCGTCAGCTTCAGCCCCGCACCCAGGGTGAACACCTGCGTCCGCACCCCCTCCGGCGCGTACTCCGAGCGGATCCGCAGCGTGGCCGTCAGCAGGGGCCCGTCGCACACTCCGGCCACCGCGAACAGCGCCGCCGTCACGGCCACGGAGGGGGCGAGGGCCGCTGCCGCGAGGGCCGCCCCCGTCCCGGCCAGCGCCCACCGCACCAGCCGGCCGGGTGCCACGGAGGTGATCCGGCCCAGCGTGAGCGAACCGCCCAGCGCGCCCACCGCGAAGGCCGTCATCAGCACGCCCCCGCCGCCCGGGCTGCCGAGCTCGCCGGCCAGCAGCACCGAGGTGGTGGTGAGCGAGCCGATGCCGACGAAGCCCAGGGTCGTGGCCGAGGTGACGGCCCGCAGCTCGCGGACCCGCCACAGGGCCGCGAGGCCGGCGCCGAGCCCGGCCCGGGGTGCGCCCGGGACCCGGGCCGCGCCCTGGTCCTCGTACGGGAGGGTCGCCGCCAGCGCCGCCGCCAGGGCTCCGGACGCCGCGAGGACGGCCATGGCGGGGCCGGCCGAACCCGTCGCCGCGACCAGGCCGACCGCCGCCGGGGCGGTGACCGCCGCGGCGTTGTAGGTGGCGGCGTCCCAGCCGTACGCCCGGTCCCGCCCTGGCCCGGCCGGGACGAGGCCGGTGACCAGGCTGGACAGTCCGCCCGTCACCATCGGCCCGCAGGCGCCCCCGCACACCGCCACGGCCAGTACCAGGGGCGCCGGAGCCCGGCCGAGCAGTACGGTCAGCGCCGCCACGGCCGCCGCGAACCCGGCCAAGGCGCCCACGTGGAACAGGCGCGGGCTACGGGCCCGGGCCGCCACGGCGCCCGCGAGCGGAGCCGCCAGGACGTGCGGGGCCAGCCAGGCCGTCAGTACGAACGCCCCGTGCGCGGCGCTCCCGGTGCGCTCCAGGGCGAGCAGCACCACGGCCATGCCCATGCCCTCCGAGGCGATCCGCGCGGCCAGTGCCGCCGCCAGATACCGCCCGAACCCGCCCATGCGACCCCTCCCCGGTATGCTGTAACGCGATAGGCGATCAAGACGTTACGCCATGTCGGTGTACGGCGAAAGGACATGAGGATGGGGGATTCCCGAGGGGGCTTCCAGGCGGCGCGGCGGCTGATCGACCTCGCCGAGGCGGTCCGTGCGAGCCCCGAACTGCCGCGCACCGCGCTCGCGGAGCTGCTCGCCGCACACGGGGAGCGGCCCGCCGACCTCACCGAGGAGTCGTTCCCCGAGGCGAGCGCCGCCGAACTGCGCGCCGCGGCCCGGCGGATGGCGGCGGTGCTCGCCGAGAGAGACGAGGACCGTGCCGCCGGGGCGCTCAACGTCTTGTTCGAGGAGTGCGGCACCCGCCCCCGGCTCACCCGGCACGACGGCCACCCCTGGCACCTGCACGTCGACCGCGGTGAGGAGGCCGGCTGGGGCGACTGGTTCCTCGCCTCCGGAGCCCTCGCGCTCGCCCAACTGCTCACCGAGTACGGGCGGATCGCCTGGGGGGCCTGCGCCGCCGCGGGCTGCGGACGGTTCTTCCTCGCCACCGGGCCGGGGAGCGCGCGCCGTTACTGCTCCAGTGGGTGCGCCACGCGGGCCAGGGTCGCCGCGCACCGGCGCCGCAAGCGGGAGGGCGAGGTCTGAGGGGGCGGGTCGAGGCAGCCGGCCTGATAGGAAACCTTCTTGTCAGACATCGTTGTCACTTGGCATGGGCATGAGTATCTTCGGGCCACCGGAACCCCTCCCACCGGAAGGCCCCCCATGCGTTTCGGAATCCCCGCCGGTCTCACCGCCCTGGCCCTCGGCCTCGCGACGACCCTGCTCCCCGCCCCCACCCTCGCGGCGCCCCCGGCTCCGGCCGCACCGGCCGCCGTCGCCCCCGCGGCCTTCGCCCACCCCGGAGTCCTGAACAGCCGCGCCCAACTGGACTTCGTACGCGCACAGGTGCAGGCAGGCCGGCAGCCCTGGAAGGCGGCGTACGACCAGATGCTGGCGAGCAAGTACGCCTCGCTGTCGCGCACCCCCGCGCCGCGCGAGGTCGTCGAGTGCGGCTCCTACTCCACCCCGGACAACGGCTGCTCCGAGGAGCGAGAGGACGCCATAGCCGCCTACAGCCACGCACTCGCCTGGTACATCACCCGGGACGCCCGGTACGCGAAGAAGTCGATCGAGCTGATGGACGCCTGGTCCGCGAAGATCAAGGACCACACCAACAGCAACGCGCCGCTGCAGAGCGGCTGGGCGGGCTCGACCTGGCCGCGCGCCGCCGAGATCGTCAAGCACACGTACACCGGCGGCTGGCCGAACCAGGGGCGCTTCGGGACCATGCTGCGCGAGGTCTACCTGCCCGAGGTGATCAACGGGCGGCCGAACAGCAACGGCAACTGGGAACTGATCATGATGGACGCTGCCGTCGGGATCTCGGTCCACCTCGACGACCGCGCGAGCTACGACCGGGCGATGACCGTCTACCTGGGCCGCGTCCCCGCCTACTTCTACCTGGCCTCCGACGGCGCGCAGCCCGCGTACCCGCCGCGCTCGTCGATCGACACCCGCGCCGAGCTGATCGACTACTGGCACGGCCAGAGCACCTTCGTGGACGGGCTCGCGCAGGAGACCTGCCGGGACTTCGGCCACACCGGGATGGGGATCGCCGCGGCCATGCACGTCGCCGAGACGTCGCGGATCCAGGGCCGTGACCTCTACCCGCAGTTCAAGGACCGGTTGCGGCACGCGCTGGGCTTCCACGCCACGTACGAACTGGGCGCGGCCGTGCCCTCCTGGCTGTGCGGCGGGAAGCTGACCAAGGGCATCGGCCCGGCGACCGAGGTCGGCTACAACGCCCTGCACACCCGGCTCGGGGTCTCCCTGGAGAACACGCCGCCGCCCGGCGGGCACCGAGAACCACTTCGAGGCCTGGGAGACCCTGACCCACGCCGACAACCCGAACTGAGGTGGGAGGTTCTTCGATCCGTCAAGCCACGAGATTCAGGGGCGTGACGGGACGCGACGGGCCAGGCGTACTGGAAGGGTCCAATCCGGCTTCCTTCAGGAGGAGAACGGCCATGACCCACCCCTTTCGAACCCGACGCCTCACCCTGCTCGTAGCCTCGACCGCCATTGCAGCGGGAGGCGTGCTCGTACCCACGACCGCCTTCGCCGCCACCCCGGCGACGCCGCCCACGGTGGTGGCGGACGTCGCCGACGATGGGGCGCGCGTTCTGGACGGTGGGCAGCAGTGGCAGTGCGTGGCCGCCCCGTGCGAGCCGCCCGGCGGCGCCACCGACAGGTGGGACCACGACAGGTGGGACCACGACAAGTGGGGTCACCAGGACAAGTGGGACCGGCCCGGCACGTGGGGTGAGCACCCTCCCGGCAGGAACGACAGCGACAGGGTGCGCGTCCCGGACGGGGAGTCGCAGTGGCAGTGCTTCGCCGCTCCGTGCGAGCCCCCGAGCGGTGCCCGGCCCTGAGGCCGAGTACCCGGGCCGTGACCCCGGCCTCCCGGACCACTACGGGGTCTGGGAGGCCGAGGCCGTCTCTTCCGGCCTACGTCATGAGCGGAGAATGCGCGGAGGGGATCAGCCCGCCTCGCGGACCTCGGCCGCCGTCGGCGCGGTGCCGCCCAGGTGGGCCGGGAGCCACCACGAGTCGTCGGCGCCCTTCGGCTTGTCCGGGTAGGCGCGCTGCGCGGCGTCCAGCAACTCCTGCACGCGCTCGCGCAGCCGGCGGGTGATGGCGCCGGCGTACTGGTCGGCCGGGGCCTCCACGGGCTCGCCCACGCGCATCGTCACCGGGATGTGGCTGCGCTTGAGGTTCTTCGGGCGGCCCTTGGTCCACAGCCGCTGGGTGCCCCACAACGCCACCGGGATCAGCGGGACCCCGGCCTCCTGCGCCATGCGCGCCGCGCCCGACTTGAAGCTCTTGAGCGTGAAGGACTGGGAGATCGTCGCCTCGGGGAAGACACCGATGATCTCGCCGGACCGCAGCGAGTCCAGGGCGTGCTGGTAGGCGTCCTCACCCTGCTTGCGGTCGACGGGGATGTGCTTCATCGCGCGCATCAGCGGACCGGACACCTTGTGCCGGAACACCGACTCCTTGGCCATGAAGCGGACCAGGCGCTTCTGCGGTCGCGCCGTCAGGCCGGCGAAGATGAAGTCGAGGTATCCGATGTGGTTCGACACCAGGACCGCACCGCCCTTGCGGGGGATGTTCTCGGTGCCCTTCATGTCGATGCGGATGTCGAGCGCGCGGAAGAGACCGTGCGCGGCGCCGATCACGGGAGGGTAGACGAGCTCAGCCATGGTGGGGAGACCCCGCTTTCTGCCTGGGGAGGTGCTCCCGGCCGGAAGTTACGGAAGCGTAGGTACGCGACCATGGGGATCGTGCCCCATACGCGGCCTGCTGGCCAGTCCACAGGCCCCTACCCGGGGAGATTCTCATCACGCCGGGAATGTCGTGGGCCCGTGGGGTGCTCCGATCCACGGATGAGCGTACGAGGATGACGTACGCACACGAAATACGGCGAGGGGAGCGCGGGTGCTCGGGCAGGACGAGACGTGGACCCGGCTGGGAGCCGCCGAACTGGGCGCGGAGCCGGGGGAGCGGGCCAGCCTGGTGCAGTTCTCCAGCGCTTTCTGCCAGCCCTGCCGGGCCACGCGGCGGATCCTCGCCGAGGTCGCGGCGATGGTCGACGGGGTGGCGCACATCGAGATCGATGCCGAGGAGCGGCTCGAACTGGTGCGGGCCCTCGGGATCGAGAAGACCCCGACGGTGCTGGTCCTGGACGCGGCGGGCCGGATCGTGCGGCGGGCGGCGGGGATGCCGCGCAAGGTGGACGTGATCGCCGCCCTCGGCGCCGCCGTATGACGGGCGGCCCCGGCGGCGGGCCGGTCGGCGACAGGGCCCCGAGGGCGCCGGTGCGCACGCCCGCACACAGCGTGACGCGCCTGACATCTGCCCGATCTCGCTTGACTGTGTCCACGGGAGATCGCCACGCTGGCGGTATGCGGTATGAACTCCTGCTCTACGGACGGGTCCATGTGGACCTCGTCCGCCACGCGAGCGCGCGCTGTTGGGATCACTGAAAGCCCCGGCCCCCGACCCCGACAGCGCCCGCGTGTCCCGCGGCAGAAGGCAGAACCCTGATGACTGCTCCGACAGTCCCGACGGTCCCCACGGCTCCGTCCCCCCGTTCCCCCCGTTCCGGTACCGGCGCAGGCGCCGTCACAGGGCCCGCCGCAGCCCGTCCCGGCTCGCCCGACCTGTTGCGTTCGGTCTTCCGGCAGCACGCCGCCGGGGTCGCCGTGATCACCGCCCAGGACGGCGGCCGCCCGGTGGGCTTCACCGCCACCTCGCTCAACTCCGTCTCCGCCGACCCCCCGCTGCTGTCCTTCACGATCGGCACCGGGGCCTCCACGTGGCCCGCGGTGCGCGACAGCGAGTACCTCGGCGTGCACATACTCGGCGAGCACCAACGGGAACTGGCGGGCCTGTTCGCCCGGAGCGGAGCCGACCGCTTCGGCCCGCCGACCGGCTGGGCCGTCGGCCCGCACGGGGTGCCGGTGCTGGACGGCGTGCTGGCGTGGCTGGTCTGCCGGGTGGTGGCACGTGTGCCCGCCGGTGAACATCGTGTGATCATCGCTGAGGCAGTCGTCGGGGATCCCGCCGGCGAAGGCCGCCCCCTGCTGTACCACCAAGGACGGTTCAACGCGTTGCGCGACTGAATCGTCCCTGCTTGGACGGGTCGGACGGCGTTGGGCAGATCACAGCTCGGCAGCCTTGCGACTTGACCGGACCCACGGTGTACTGACGAGTAACATTCCCTTCGGAGCGCGGGCCGCCCCGACCGGGATCCGCCCGACAAGGCGCCTATGCTGCCTGCACAAGGCGGTACCAGAAAAGACGATGCGGTAGGAGAGCCGGCGTGAGCCTGAGGATCGTTGTCTGTGTGAAGTACGTGCCCGACGCCACGGGCGACCGGCAGTTCACCGAGGACTTGACCGTCAACCGTGACGACGTCGACGGCCTGCTGTCGGAGCTCGACGAGTACGCCGTCGAGCAGGCGCTGCAGATCGCCGACGAGGCCGACGATGCCGAGATCACCGTCCTGACGGTGGGCCCCGAGGACGCCAAGGACGCGCTGCGCAAGGCGCTGTCGATGGGCGCCGACAAGGCCATCCACGTCGAGGACGACGACCTGCACGGCAGCGACGTCATGGGTACCTCGCTGGTGCTCGCCAAGGCGATCGAGAAGGCCGGCTACGACCTGGTCATCACGGGTATGGCGTCGACCGACGGCACCATGGGCGTGCTGCCGGCGATCCTGGCCGAGCGCCTGGGCGTCCCGCAGGTCACCCTGCTCTCCGAGGTCAAGGTCGAGGACGGCACCGTGACCGGCCGCCGTGACGGCGACACCGCGAGCGAGCAGCTGGAGGCCTCCCTCCCCGCGCTCGTCTCGGTGACGGACCAGTCGGGCGAGGCCCGCTACCCGTCCTTCAAGGGCATCATGGCCGCCAAGAAGAAGCCGGTGGAGTCCTGGGACCTGTCCGACCTGGACCTGGAGTCCGAAGAGGTCGGCCTCGAGGGCTCCTGGACCGCGGTCGACTCCGCGGCGCAGCGCCCGGCCCGCACCGCCGGCACGATCGTCAAGGACGAGGGCGAGGGCGGCAAGCAGCTGGCCGAGTTCCTGGCCGGCCAGAAGTTCATCTAAGAACCTCGGCCACCCCTCTTAGCCCCCAGACACTTCGCAATCGCAGGAGAGCAGTCCCATGGCTGAAGTTCTCGTCTACGTCGACCACGTGGACGGCGCCGTCCGCAAGCCCACCCTCGAGCTGCTGACGCTGGCCCGCCGCATCGGCGAGCCCGTCGCCGTCGCCCTGGGCGCCGGTGCCGACGCCACCGCCGCGGTGCTCGCCGAGCACGGCGCGGTCAAGGTCCTCACCGCCGACGCCCCCGAGTTCACCGAGTACCTCGTCGTACCGAAGGTGGACGCGCTCCAGGCCGCGTACGAGGCCGTTTCCCCGGCCGCCGTGCTCGTCCCGTCCTCCGCCGAGGGCAAGGAGATCGCCGCACGCCTGGCCGTCCGCATCGGTTCGGGCATCATCACCGACGCCATCGACCTGGAGGCGGGTGACGAGGGTCCGGTCGCGACGCAGTCCGCCTTCGCCGCGTCGTTCACCACCAAGTCCCGTGTCTCCAAGGGCACCCCGGTCATCACCGTGAAGCCGAACTCGGCCCCGGTCGAGGCCGCTCCGGCCGCCGGCGCCGTCGAGGCGCTCGCCGTCACCTTCGGCGCCCTGGCCACCGGCACCAAGGTCACCGGTCGCACCCCGCGCGAGTCGACCGGTCGCCCCGAGCTGACCGAGGCCGCGATCGTGGTCTCCGGCGGCCGTGGCGTCAACGGTGCCGAGAACTTCGGCATCATCGAGGAGCTCGCGGACTCCCTCGGCGCGGCCGTCGGCGCCTCGCGCGCCGCCGTCGACGCCGGCTGGTACCCGCACTCCAACCAGGTCGGCCAGACCGGCAAGTCGGTCTCCCCGCAGCTGTACATCGCCTCCGGCATCTCGGGCGCGATCCAGCACCGGGCCGGCATGCAGACCTCGAAGACCATCGTGGCCATCAACAAGGACGCCGAGGCCCCGATCTTCGACCTCGTCGACTACGGCGTCGTCGGCGACCTGTTCGCCGTCGTTCCGCAGCTGACCGGCGAGATCAAGGCGCGCAAGGGCTGACCTGCGCTTCTCTTCGTAGCTTCGCTTCTCCGGGGCCGTGTGGTGATTGTCACCACACGGCCCCGAGTCGTTTGTCCAGGACGGCCGGGGGACCATTGACGGAGCGGAACCCCGTGACTAAATTCTGCTATGCGGATCTAAGCTTCCGTGAAGCGGAAAAGAGGAGAGTGCACGATGGGTCAGCAGGAGAAGGTGGCGACGAGCCTCGCAGGCGCGGTCAGCGAGGGCATCAGCGCCTCCCTCGCGCCGGTGGACGCGGAACTCGCGCGCCACTACCCGGGCGACCCCGGCACGCGCCAGCCCATCCACACCGTCTACGTACCCGGTGACGTCTTCGCCGCGGACACCATCCGCTCCTGGGGCGACCAGGCCCTCGCCGCCCTCGACGAGCACGCCCCGGACGCCGCCACCTTCGCCAAGGTGCTCGGCATCTCCGACGAGCTGGCCGTACCGGTCTACGACCGCGTCCGCGCCAAGCTCCGCAGCGAGCCCATCGAGGACCTCCGCGTCGACTTCGAGGACGGCTTCGGCGTCCGCTCCGACGAGGAGGAGGACCAGGCCGCGGCCCGCGCCGCCCGCCTCGTCTCGGAGGCCTTCTCCAACGGCACCAACGCGCCGTACATGGGCATCCGCATGAAGTGCATGGAGTCCAACGTCCGCGACCGCGGCATCCGCACCACGGACATCTTCCTGTCCGGCCTGCTGGAGCACGGCGGCCTGCCCGAGGGCCTCGTCCTGACCCTCCCCAAGGTCACCTACGCCGAGCAGGTCAGCGCCTTCGTCAAGCTGCTGGAGGCCTTCGAGACCACCCGAGGCCTGCGCGCGGGCCGGATCGGCTTCGAGATCCAGATCGAGACCAGCCAGTCCATCGTGGCCTCCGACGGCACCGCCACGGTCGCCCGGATGATCGAGGCCTCCAAGGGCCGGGCCACCGGCCTGCACTACGGCACCTTCGACTACAGCGCCTGCGTCGGCGTCTCCGCCGCGTACCAGTCGAGCGACCACCCCGCCGCCGACCACGCGAAGGCGATCATGCAGGTCGCGGCCGCCGGTACCGGCGTACGCGTCTCCGACGGCTCGACCAACGTGCTGCCGATCGGCACCACCGAGCACGTCCACGAGGCCTGGAAGCTGCACTACGGCCTGACCCGCCGGGCCCTGGCCCGCGCCTACTACCAGGGCTGGGACATGCACCCGGCGCACCTGCCGACCCGCTACGCGGCCGTCTTCACCTTCTACCGCGAGGGCCTGGAGACCGCTGCCGCACGCCTGAAGGCGTACGTCGCCAAGATCGAGGGCGACGTGATGGACGAGCCCGCCACCGCCAAGGCCCTGGCCGGCTACCTGGTCCGCGGCCTCGACTGCGGCGCGGTCGGCACCGACGAGGTCACCGCCCTGACCGGCCTGACCCGCGCGGAACTGGACGCCTTCGCGATCCCCCGCCGCTCGGCAACCCTGACGTCGACCAACTGATCCCTGCAGGCCGGTCCGCGAGGCCGGTCCGGGGTTGCCCCCGGACCGGCCTCGCGGCATCTCCCCCTCAGTCGAGGGTGAACCTGCTTTCGTCCGCCACTTCGGTCAGGATGTCCGCCACGGCCTTCAGGAAGCCGTTCTTGTCGGGGGAGGCCGCCACGGTCGGGATGGGGGCGCCGCGGCCGAAGACATCGGCGTCGATGATGCGGGCCCGGGCGAAGGTCGATTTCGGTCCGTGCTGCCGGTAGGCGTCGAGCCACGCGTTCTGGACGTCGTCCTTGAGGCACTGATTGGTCAGCGCGTACAACTTCCCGGTCACGGCGCTGGAAATCTCGTTGATCACGGCCTGTCGTTCCTCCTCGGTCGGCTCGCCCCCCTCCCAGCGGACGGGGCGTTGCAGCATGAGGAAGATCTGCACCTGGAGTTCCGTGCGAAGGTCGGCGACCGGCCTCAGGGAGTCGTACTCGTCGCCCCAGCCCTCGCCCAGCCTCCGCGCAAGGGCCTTCACCCGTGTCCAGTGCTGTTTCGGTGCGTCCGGGTTGTACGTCAGGCCGAGTAGGCCGCGCCACCGGGCGTGGAAGTTGCGGGTGGCCGCGCTGACCGCGAGGGAGAGGTTCATGCGGTCGAAGGCCGGCCGGGCCGGCCCGGTGTCCGGTGCTGCCTCGTCGGCGGAGAGGTCGGCACTGAGGGAACGCATTTGACCGATCGTCCGTTTCCCCTCCCTCCCGCCGGCATCCAGCGACTTGTGCATTCCTCCGACGAAGTAGCAGTGCCGTTCGAGCTGGGTACGGAGAGCGCGTTCGCCGATGGGGCCGAGCTCTTTCCCCATGGCGTTCAGGACGTTCTCGACCGAGGCGAGGACATGGCGCCGCCGGTCCGAGAAGCGCGGAAGGTTGTCGGCCTGCATGTGGTCGAAGTGAGTGAAGAGGAAGTGCAGTTTGCCGGAGTTGCCGGACACCGCAACGGCCTTGAGCGCGGCGACCGGCGCCGCCTGCATGGGCGCGGTTGCGTTGTCGACGACGAGGATCGCGTCCACCTCGTCGATCCGCTTCGCCAGGTCCGTGGAAACGGAGGCCACCGACTTCGGGGTGTGGCCGAGTCCTTCGACGTCGATCAGGACGAGGCGGTCGCAGGCTTCCGCCCAGGTCGGGACGAACGGTCCGGCGACCCGGATCCCGTTCACCAGCGGCGTCAGCAACCGACCGAAGAGGGGTGCGTAGTTGCTGGAGAACCGCATCACGGTCTTCAGGAAGACGGCACGGTCCTCGGTCTCCAGCGACCAGCTGAGCGGCCAGCCCTGGCGGGTGCGGCGGAGCTCGCCCTCTCCCAGCAGGGAGAACCTGAGCTCGATTTCGTGCAGCAGGTTGTCGACGACGGCGTGGAACTCCTCCAGCGCGCGAAGGTCGGTGTCGAGCGTCTCCTCCACGATCTCCTCGACGACCCTGGCGTCCTCGTCCGTGGCCCGCAGTTCCTCGCGTGCGTTGACGGCGTACTTCTCGACCATGGAGCGCAGCCGGGGGACGGTCTGGACGAGCATGGTCACCGTGGCGGACGGATCGATGACGTCCAGGTCGGCGAGGCCGAGAACGTCCTCGGCGGCGCCTTCCTCCTCGTCGTCCTCGTCGTCCTCGTCGTCGAGGAGGTCATCATCCGCCGGGAGTTCCGGTCGTCCCAGGACGTAGCTGAAGCGGAAACGCTGGTTCACGTGGTCCACGAGACGCCGTAGGGCATCTTCTTCGGACTTGCCCTGGAACAGGGCGAGTGCGGCGGCCGAAACGTTCTCCGTGAGGTGGTCGATGACTTCGTCACGGCCGGCGAAGGTGACGGCCGCCCGGTACGGCCCTGTTTCGGTCAAAACGATCTCGGTGTCGGCCACGGTGGTCTTGGCGGTCGACGTGGACGGGAACCGTTCGGTCTCCGGATCCGTGCCGAGCAGCTGCCGTACTACCGTCGTCTTGCCGGCACCGGTCGTGCCGACCAGCAGAACGTGCTTGTAGCCGTCGGCAGCGCCGGGCAGCGGAAGGAGGTCATCCCGGATCTTCCGGAAGTCGGTCCTGCTGGTCTCGAGGTCCTCGTAGAACACGTCTACGACACGACTGTCGAAGAGCCCCGCGGCCTGCTGACGGCAGTGCGGTTCCCAGAGGGACTGCGTACGCAGGATTTGATTGAGCTGCTCGACCAGTACGTCGGCTTCGGCGTCCACCGACGTGCCCAGTCCGCGCCGCACCCGTCTGCCCGGCCGGCCCGTGGAGGGGTCCAGGCGCACCGGGTGGCGGAAGATGACGGACCACCCCTCACGCCCCTGGCTTCGGCTTCTCTGCGCGGTGTAGTGCGGGCTCATGGGTGCCTCCGGTTGTTCCCCGTTGTTCCCGGGGTCGCGAGGCTGGCAGAGCCCTGGCGGAGCGTCAAATCCCTTGCAGGAGTGGGCGAACGGGCGATCGACCCACGCACGGCGTCCCGGCCGGTCCGGTGGCGGCCGCCACGGGGCAAACGCGCTGCGTGCGCGTGGTGTGCGGCCGGTCCGTGCGCCTGACGGCGCCCCTCACCGTGGCCGAACTTCAGTTCGCAGGGGGGAGTTCGCCCGAGCCGCGGGGGATCAGGCGGGTCGGGAGTTCGATGCGGGACGGGGTCAGGTCGGCGCCCGCGAGGCGTTGGAAGAGGCGGTCCGTGGCCACCCGGCCGAGGGCCGCCGGGTCCTGGGCGACCACCGTCACGCCAGGGCGGAGCAGATCGGCCAGCTCGAAGTCGTCGAAGCCGACCAGTGCCACCGGCCGGCCGAGCGCCGCGAGGACCCGTACGACCGTGACCGTCACCCGGTTGTTGCCGGCGAAGACGGCGGTCACCGGGTCCGGGCCCGTGAGCATCGCCCCGGCCGCCGCCGCGACCCGCCCCGGGGCCGTCGACCCGAGCGAGATCCAGGCATCGGACACCGGCAGGCCCGCGTCCGCCATCGCCGCACGGTAGCCGCGCAGGCGCTCCGCCACCGTGTGGATGCGGGGCTGGTCACCGATGAAACCGATCCGGCGGTGGCCGCCCGCGATCAGGTGGGCCACCCCGCCCCGGGCGCCGCCGAAGCTGTCCGAGAGGACGACGTCGGCCTCGATCCGGCCCGCCGGGCGGTCCACGAACACCGTGGACACACCGGCCCGCATCTCCGGCTCCAGATAGCGGTGGTCGTCCCCGGCCGGGATCACGATCAGCCCGTCCACCCGCCGGGCGCACAGCGCGAGCGCCAACTCCCGCTCCCGGTCCGGGTCCTCGGCGCTGGAGCCGTTGATGAGCAGCGCCCCGTGCGCGCGGGCCACCTCCTCCACCGCCCGGTTCAGCGGACCGTAGAAGGGGTCGGCGAGGTCCTCCAGAACCAGGCCCACCGTGGCGGTACGGCCCTTGCGCAGCACGCGGGCGCTGTCGTTGCGGCGGAAGCCGAGGGCCTCGATGGCCTGCTGGACCCGCTTCTCCGTCTCGGGGGTGACTCCGGGCTCGCCGTTCACCACGCGCGACACCGTCTTCAGGCCGACGCCCGCCTGGGACGCCACGTCCTTCATGGTCGGCCGGTTGCCGTAGCGGAGCTCGGACGGGCGGCGGTTGTGGGGCACGGTGGCGAATCCTCCGGGGCTCACGGGCAGGGCTGTGACCTCGAGGATAAGCAATCGGTGGAAACTGAGGTTTTCGTGGCAGGCTGAGGCGGGCAAGCCACTGGGGGCTCCGGACGAGCCATGGGGAGAGGGGTAGACGTGATTGTCTGGATCAACGGCACCTTCAGCGCCGGAAAGACCAGCACGGCCCGCGAACTGACCGGAATCCTGCCGGACAGCACCCTGTTCGACCCGGAGTTCATCGGCGACGCGCTGCGGGTGCTGCTGCCGCCCAAGCGGCTGGCGGAGGTGACCGACTACCAGGACCTCCCGAGCTGGCGGCGGTTGGTGGTGGACACGGCCGCGGCGATGCTCGCAGAGCTGGGCGGGGTGCTCGTCGTACCGATGACGCTGCTGCGCCAGGAGTACCGGGACGAGATCTTCGGCGGGCTGGCGGCGCGGCGGATCCCGGTCCGGCATGTGTTGCTGGCCCCTGCGGAAACGATCCTGCGGGAGCGGATCGCGACCCGGCAGGAGATCGGGGAGCCCGCGGACGTCGACCTCCACGTCCGCCGGTGGGCGTACGACCACATACCGGTCTACCAGCAGGCCCTCGGCTGGCTGACCGCCGACGCACACGTCATCGACAACGGGGTGCTGACCCCGCGGGAGACGGCGGAGCGCATCGCCGAGGCCGTCCGCTCGGAGACCGCCCGGGTCTGCGACATCGTGCAGACCCCGGAGCCGACCCGGGAGACGGTGGCGGCCGGGGTCCTGCTCTTCGACGAGCAGGACCGGGTGTTGCTGGTGGATCCGACGTACAAGGCGGGCTGGGAGTTCCCGGGCGGGGTCGTCGAAGCCGGCGAGGCACCCGCGTGCGCGGGCGTACGGGAGGTCGCCGAGGAACTGGGCGTCGTACTGGACCGGGCGCCCGGGCTGCTGGTGGTCGACTGGGAGCCGCCCCAGCCCCCCGGGTACGGCGGGCTGCGCCTGCTCTTCGACGGCGGCCTCCTCTCGGCGGAGGCGGCGGCCCGGCTCCGGCTGCCCGGCCCGGAACTACGGGCCTGGCGCTTCGTCACGGAGGCCGAGGCCGCCGATCTGCTCCCGCAGCACCGCTACGAACGCCTGCGCTGGGCCCTGCGCGCCCGGGAACGCGGCCGGCCCCTCTACCTGGAGGCGGGCAGCCCGGTCGGCTGAACCGGCTCCGGCGGCTCCTCGGTAAGGGTGCGCGAAGCGGCCTCGGCCAGGGCCGCGGCCGTGTTCACCGTCAGGGGATCGCCGTGGCCGAAGCAGGCGACCGAAGGGGCCAGCGCGGCCAGCCGGTGGAAGGTCTCGACCGCCCGCCCGCGGTCCACGTTGAAGACGCCCAGCATCAGCGGCCCGACGGCGGCGATGCAGTCCCCCGCGAACAGCACGCCGTGGCGCGGCAGGTGGATCCCGATGCTGCCGTCCGTGTGGCCCGGTGCGTGGACGACGTACGCCCCGTCCCCGAAGCCCAGCTCGTCCCCGTCCGCCAGCTCGCGGTCGACCGGGGTGGGCGGGGCCTCGGGGACGGTCAGGCCGTGCGCGTACAGCGGGATCTCCCAGTCCAGCAGCACCGGTTCGGGGACGGGTCGCTCGCCCCGGATCACCGGCGCGTCCAGGGCGTGCGCCAGCACCTGCGCGCCCCAGCGGGCGGCGAGCTCACCGGCCGCGCCGACGTGATCGCGGTGGCAGTGCGTGAGCACGATCCGCTCCAGCCGCTCGGGCGCCAGCCCGAGGGAACGTATCGCCCGTTCGATCTCGGCGGCGGACCCGGCACGGCCCGCGTCGATCAGGGTGAGGGCTTCCCCGTCCCGCCAGAGGTAGGCCTGGCCGATGGGGAAGCGGAGCATGTGGAGCCGGTTGGGTAGTACCTCGACGAGATCCATAGGGCCAACGTACGGACGCCGGGCCCGCACGCCGCCCAGTTCACCGCGAGCGCAGTACGCCCAGGGCGCACTGCGCCCTGGGCGTACACGATGCGGCCGACACCGCCCGCAGCGGTGTCCCGCCCGAAGCGGTCAGACGCGCTTGGACTCCGCGTAGTTGACGAGGAAGAGGGCCTCCGCCACCGACAGGCGCTCCAGCTCCTGCGGCGACACGCTCTCGTTGACCGCGTGGATCTGCGCCTCCGGCTCGCTCAGCCCGATCAGCAGCATCTCCGCCTCCGGGTAGAGCGACGTCAGCGTGTTGCACAGCGGGATCGACCCGCCCATGCCGCTGATCTGCATCTCCTGGCCGGGGTAGGCGGCCTCCAGGGCCGTGCGCATCGACGCGTACGCCGGGCTGTCGGTGTCCGCCTGGAACGGCTGGCCCTGGCCGACGACCTCGAGCTCCAGACGCGCCTTCCACGGCGTGTGCGCCTCGAGGTGCGCCTGCAGCAGCTTGATGGCCTCGGCGGTGTCCACGCCCGGCGGCACCCGCAGGCTGATCAGCGCGCCGGCGCTCGCGTGCACCGACGGCGTCGCACCGACGACCGGCGGGCAGTCGATGCCGAGCACCGTGACGGCCGGGCGGGCCCACAGCCGGTCCGCGATCGTGCCCTCGCCGATGAGCCCGACACCGTCCAGGACCTTCGCATCGGCACGGAAGTCCGCCTCCGGGTACTGCAGGCCCTCCCACACCGCGTCCGAGGCGAGCCCGTCCACGGTCGTCGAACCGTCCGCCGCGCGCAGCGAGTCGAGTACGCGGATCAGCGCGGCCAGCGCGTCGGGCGCGGCGCCGCCGAACATGCCCGAGTGCAGGTTGCCGCCCAGAGTGTCGATCTTCACCTTGAGCAGGCACATACCGCGCAGGGTGGCCGTCACCGTCGGCAGGCCGAGGCGGAAGTTGCCCGCGTCGCCGATGACGATGGTGTCCGCGGTCAGCAGCTCCGGGTGCGCCTCGGCGTACTGCTGGAGGCCGCCGGTGCCCTGCTCCTCCGAGCCCTCGACGATCACCTTCACGCTCACGGGCACACCGCCGTTGGCCTTCAGCGCGCGCAGCGCCAGCAGGTGCATGATGAACCCGCCCTTGCAGTCGGCCGAGCCGCGCCCGTACCAGCGGCCGTCGCGCTCGGTCAGCTCGAAGGCGGGAGAGATCCAGGCGGCGTCGTCGAGCGGCGGCTGCACGTCGTAGTGCGCGTAGAGCAGAACGGTCGGCGCGCCCACGGGGCCGGGCAGGAAGCCGTAGACGGACTGGGTGCCGTCGGGGGTGTCGAGCAGCGCCACGTCCTGGAAACCCTCGACGCGCAGGGCGCCGGCCACCCAGTTCGCGGCGGCCTCGCTCTCGCTCTTCGGGAACTGGGCCCAGTCCGCCACCGACTGGAAGGCCACCAGCTCGGTCAGCTCCTGCTTGGCGCGGGGCATCAGCGAGGCGACGGTCTCGGCGATCGGATTCCGGGGCATGGGCACGCTCCTTTTGGGTGCGACGTTGTTCTCCGTGTACGCCGCCCGCATCCGCGGGGTGTGCGTATGCCGGGCAGGGCGAAAGTCAGTCTTGATCCTCGCACAGCGGGGCGGGGCGGCGTCTCGCCGTAGGATTTCCCCGGCATCGGAGCAACCGGGTGATCAGGAGCAGCAACACATCGTGAGCAGCGACGACGACGTACGCGACGCAGGCGTGGATTCGGGCACGGAGCAGGACGTGCAGGGGGCGGGCGACGAGGTGACCGGGGAGACCGGCGAGGTGTGGGACGTGGTCGTGGTCGGGGCCGGACCGGCCGGGTCCTCGGCCGCGTACGCGGCGGCGACGGCGGGGCGGCGCGTCCTGCTGCTGGAGAAGGCCGAACTGCCCCGCTACAAGACGTGCGGGGGCGGCATCATCGGCCCCTCGCGCGACGCCCTGCCCCCGGGCTTCGTGCTGCCCTTCAAGGACCGCATCCATGCGGTCACCTTCTCGATGAACGGGAAACTGGCCCGCACCCGCCGCTCGAAGCACATGCTGTTCGGGCTCATCAACCGCCCGGAGTTCGACGCCGGTCTGGTCGCCGAGGCCGAGAAGGCCGGCGCCACCATCCGTACGGGTACCGCGGTGGCCCGCGTCGAACAGCACGGGGCAGCCGTTCCCGACCGGCGGACCGTCGCCGTGGTGCTCGCCGGCGGGGAGACCGTGCTGGCCCGTGCGGTGGTCGGCGCGGACGGCAGCGCGAGCCGCATCGGGGCACACGTCGGGGTCGAGATGGACCAGGTCGACCTCGGCCTGGAGGCGGAGATCCCCGTCCCCGAGACGGTCGCGGAGGACTGGAAGGGGCGGGTGCTGATCGACTGGGGCCCGCTGCCCGGCAGTTACGGATGGGTCTTCCCCAAGGGCGACACGCTCACGGTCGGGGTCATCTCGGCCAAGGGAGAGGGCGCCGCGACCAAGCGCTACCTGGACGACTTCATCGCACGGCTCGGGCTCGCCGGCTTCGAACCGGCCGTCTCCTCCGGGCACCTGACCCGCTGCCGCAAGCCCGATTCGCCGCTTTCGCGCGGCCGGGTGCTGGTGGCGGGCGACGCGGCCGGGCTGCTCGAGCCGTGGACCCGGGAGGGCATCTCCTTCGCGCTGCGGTCGGGGCGGCTGGCGGGGGAGTGGGCGGTCAAGATCTCCGAGGCGCAGGACGCCGTGGACGCCCGCCGCCAGGCCCTCAACTACGCGTTCGCGGTCAAGGCCGGGCTGGGCGTCGAGATGGGCGTCGGGAAGCGGATGCTGACCGTCTTCGAGGCCCGGCCGACGGTGCTGCACGCGGCGATCACCGGCTTCGGTCCGGCGTGGCGGGCGTTCGCCCGCATTACGCGGGGCTCGACGACGCTGGCCGACCTGGTGCGGACGTACCCGCTGGCCCGCAGGGCGCTGCACATGATGGACGCGAGGCAGGCGGCCAAGGGCGGCGACGGGAAGACGTCCTCCAGGGCGTGACAGGAGGCGCCGAGGGCGGGGGCGTCGACGGGCCGACGACGGGGCGCCGACGACGGGGCGTCGGCGCGGGCCCGTCCGGTGGGCCGCACCGGTGGGGCGGCTGGAGCCTCGACGGGCCGGGCAGCCCGGAGGCGGTCCTCGCGGCCTTCGGGCGCGGCGAGCCGAGGGCCGGGGTGGCAGTGATCGCCCTCGCCCTCGACCACGGCGACCCGGCGGCGGTACTGCCCGTGATCGCCCGGGCGCGCGAGTCGGCGGACCGGGAGGCCCGCCGGCAGGGCGTCATCGCGCCGGCGCATGTCGCGCGGCTCCGCCGCACGGTGGACCGGCGCTGCCCGGAACTGCTGCGCGAGTGCCCCTGCGGCAACGAGGCCGACGACGACCTGTGGTGTTTCGTGCCGCACCCGGAGCTGCCGCTCTGGCTGTGGCGGCACCGCCTGGGCGAGCGAGCGAGCGAGTGCGTGCGCGGCTGCGGCGGCCGTTCGGCTGACCGGTCGCGGGGTCAGCGGGACCCCGTGATCCGGAAGACCGGGTGGTCGCCGGCGGCCGCCTGGAGCTCGGCGTCGGAGGACCGGGCGGTGACCCCCTGGAAGAACCGGTTGACCTCCCAGCCCCACTTCTCCAGGTAGGCGCGCAGGATGGCGGCCTTCTGCACCGGGTCGGTGATCTCGGTGACGGTGAACGCACGCACCTTGCGCCCCACGCGCAGCTCGCCGCCGCCCGCCACTCGCATGTTGCGGACCCACTGGGAGTGGCCGCGGGCCGAGACCAGGTACTGGGCGCCCTCGTACGTGTGCGGGTTGACCGGGATCCGCTGCATCCGGCCGGACGTGCGACCGCGGACCGACATCTCGGCCGAGCCCGCCAGGCTGATGCCGAAGCGCGCCAGCTTGCCGAAGATCGCGTTGAAGCGGGTCCCGAGCGGGCTCGCCTGGACGTAGTAGGGGGTGGGCGCGTTCATCGTGACCTCCGGGCCGTTTCTTCCTTGCGAGAGCACTGCTCTCGATTGAGATCAGTGTGCACGGATCGGCGTACCGAAACAAGAGCACCGCTCTCTAAATGGAGCAGCAATCCGTTTCCTGTGCAGTGCTCCCTCCGCGTGGCAGACTGATGCGCATGAACACCGTGCGAGGGGCCAGGGAACGGGCCCGCATCGAGGTCACCGCAGCCATCAAGGACGAGGCGCGCCGCATGCTCGCGGCCGAGGGCGCGGCCAAGCTCTCCCTGCGCGCCGTCGCCCGCGAGCTGGGCATGGTCTCCTCCGCCCTCTACCGGTACTTCCCCAGCCGGGACGAACTGCTCACCGCCCTCATCATCGACGCGTACGACAGCATCGGTGCGGCCGCCGAGGAGGCCGACGCCCGCGTCCGCGCCGCCGGGGCCCCGCCCCGCGCCCGCTGGACCGCGGTCTGTCAGGCCGTCCGCGCCTGGGCGCTCGGGCACCCGCACGAGTACGCCCTGATCTACGGATCCCCGGTTCCCGGCTACAGCGCCCCCCTGGCCACCGTGGGCCCGGCCTCCCGCGTCGGCAACGCCTTCATCGGCATCCTCCGATCCGCCTACGAGGGCCCCGGCCTCGCGCTTCCGCCGCTGCCGCCCGCCCTGCGCCCCGAGGCCGACCGGATGACCGCCGACTTCGCCGAGGGGCTGCCCCCGGCGGTCACGGCCGCCCTGGTCGCCGCCTGGGCCCAGTTGGTCGGGCTGGTCTCCTTCGAGCTGTTCGGCCAGTTCAACCGGGTCGTCGAGGACCGCGCCGCGTTCTTCGCGCACGCCGCCGACCAGCTGGCGCACGGGGTCGGGCTGCCGGCCGTATGACGACCGGACGATGCGCCGGTCTTCCCGGGGATTCGGGAGATTCACATGATGAGGCGATAGCTCGCTCTTCTGTTCCTCGCACGAATGCGGGCAGTTCAGCCTTGAACGATGAGCCGCCCGTCTAGTGTTCCGAAGGTCGCCCCCCCCCTGCCGCCGCCGGAGGAACGTTCATGCCTCGCGCCGTGAAGGCCTTGTACGCCGCCCTGGTCGCCGCCTTACTCGCCGCGTCGGCGCCCGCGATCATCGCCGCGGCGCGTGACGCGCCTCCGGTGCCAGCCCCGGCGCCCACCCCGCCACCGACCCCCCGGCTGCCGGGCGTGCGGGGTCTGGAGATCGGCGTCCCCGCGTACGTCTCGGCGAACGACTCCATGCTGACCGACCTCACCGCCACCGCTCCGGCCGCCTCGGTGGTCGTGCTGAACCCGGGCAACGGCGACGCCCCGTTCGGCGCCCCCTGGCGGGCCCGCGCCGACGCGCTGCGCGCCCGTACCACCTCCACCGGAGAGAAGACCCGGGTCCTCGGCTACGTCCACACCGACCACGGCAACCGGGACATCGCCGCGGCCAAGGCCTCCGTCGACAACTACCTCAAGACCCCCGACGGCCGCCTGCACGTCGACGGCATCTTCTTCGACGTCGTCAGCCGCGAGTGCGGCCCCGCCAACGCCACCCGCGACTACTACGCGGAACTGCGCCGCTACGTCCAGGAGTCGATGGACGCCGTCGACCCGGCCGCCCCCGACCTGGTCGTCAACAACCCCGGCACCGCGATAGCCGACTGCTACCTGGAGCCGGGCCGCCGGACCGCGGACGTCTTCGTCACGTTCGAGGACACGTACGCCGCGTACACGGGCGGCGGCTGGCTCGGCGGCAACGTCTTCGACCACGACTCCGGCTACCGCGCCGGCGCCGAACTCGACCCGAGCGGCACGGCGTTCTGGCACCTGGTCCACGGCGTACCGGACGCCGGAGCGATGCGCGCCACCCTGCGTACGGCCTTCGACCGCGGCGCGGGATACGCGTACGCGACCAGCACGGTCATGCCCAACCCCTGGAACGCGGGCCCGACATGGAAGTACCGCATCCAGACCACGTACGCGGCAACCCTCGGCTGACATGGCTGACGGCGTGTCCGGTCGGCAGGGGGCGGCCGGGCCGGTGGTCCCCGGTGTTCGGCCGGGTCAGCGGTAGTCGTCGGGGTGGCCCTGCATCCAGGTGTTGATCCTGTCGCGGGTGCCGGTCAGCAGGCTCCTGTGCTTCTCCAGGTTCGGCGTGCTCCGGTCGCCGCCGAGTTCCTCGTCGAGCTTCGCGATCAGGGCGACCGGTTCGGGGAAGTGGCCGGGGCCCTTCGGGTCGGCCTTCATCGCACGGTCCATGCGGTGGAGTTCGTCGTCGAGCCTGCCGAGGACGTACGCGCAGTTCCCGGGCGTGCAGGAATCGTCGAGCGTCGCCTGGAGCCGCGCGAAGGCGTCCCGGACCAGGTCGGGCCGGTCGGGGAGGGCCGTCTGCGCAGGGGCCTGCGAGAGTCCCGCCGGGCTCGGGTCCGACGGGCCCGGTGCGCCCCCGTCCGCCGGCGCGGACGCGGCGGGCGGCGCGGCCGGCTCCGCGTCGCAGGAGACGGTGAACCCCGCGAGCACCACCGCGAGAACCGCCGCGCCGCGCACCGTGGAAGGGAACAGCATCGATGACCCCCGTGACCGTTGAGGATCCGACCCTAGCGGGCGATTCTCGCCATGCCCATGCCCATGCCCATGCCTACGCCGCCCATGCCCGTGGTCAGCCGCCGTCGTTCTCCGGCCGGCGGGCGAACCCCAGGAGCACGTGCGTGACCCGGAGCAGGAACACCACCGCCGCCAGGACTCCGCCCGCCACGGCCAGGATCCGGCGCGTCGACGGGGACAGGGAGAACGCGAGGACGGGCCCGTACACCGCGCCGAAGGCGAGGGCGGCCGCGAAGCAGGCACTGACGAAGGCGTAGCCGATCTCGATGGTGATCGCGTCCCGGTCCGCCTGCGTACGTCGCTCCATGCATGCAGTGTCACAGGGTGCACGGTCCGTCACAAGGGCTCCCGTGCCGCCGTGCCCGGGGTCCCTCGCCCGCCAAGCCCGGGGCCCCTCGCCCGCCGAGCCCGGGCCCCTCGCCCGCCGCGCCCCGGCGCCGCCCGGCCCCGGGGCGCCCCGCTCAGATGCCGGCCGTGTCCGTCCACAGCCGGGCCACCGTCAGGTCGCCCGTGACCCCCGGCCCCGCCAGGGGGGTCCGGTTCCACAGGGCCTCGTACAGCCAGGCCGCGCTGCCGGTCAGTTCGCAGTCGGGCGCCTCGCCCGTGTCGCCCTGCACCGTACGGGCCGGCTCCGCCGACAGGTGCACCGTCCACACCGCGGCCGTGTCGGCGGCCCGCACCCGCACCACCTTGGGCTCGGCGCTGCGCACCCGGCTGCGCGGCCGGGCGTGGAAGCCGGTCAGCAGCTCGTCCACCCCGTCCTCAGCGAACTCCGGCTCCACCTCCGAGAACAGCACACCGAGCGCGGCCTCCGCGTCCATCCGGTGCACGGTGGTCTCGTGGGCCTGCCGCCGGGCCCAGAACGCCAGCGGCGAGGGCGGCGCCGTCGGGAGGAAGGTCCAGCACTGAACGTCGGCCGGGGCCTCGGTCAGGGTCCGCACCAGGTCCGCGTGGCCCTCCCGGAACCAGGCCAGCAGCTCGCCGCCGACCAGCTCCGGTGCGTCCGGGAAGCCCACCGGCTCCAGCCGCCGCTCCGCGACGTACGCGGCGGCCCAGCGGTGCACCGCCCCTGTGTGCCGCAGCAGGTCGGTGACGCGCCACCCCGGACAGGTGGGAACCGCGGCGTCCGTACCTGCGCGTTCGGCCACCTCGGCGAGCAGCTCGCCCTCGCGCGCGAGGGTCTTCAGATGTTCGGTGATCTCCATACCGTGAGTCTTATCAGCCCGCCCGCGACAATGGAGAGCATGGACGGGGAACTCTTCCCGCGCGAGCGGACCGTGATCGCCCCCGGCGCCGTGCACGTGCCCGACTGGCTCGGGCCCGGGCGCCAGGGTGAGTTGCTGGCGGCCTGCCGCGCCTGGGCCCGGCCGCCCGCCGGCCTGCGCACCGTACGCACCCCGGGCGGTGGAGTGATGACCGCCCGCCAGGTGTGCCTCGGACTGCACTGGTACCCGTACGGCTACGCCCGCACCGCCGTCGACGGCGACGGGGCGCCGGTCAAGGCGATGCCGCCGTGGCTCGCCGGGCTCGGGCGGGAGGCGGTGACCGCCGCGTACGGCCACCCGCCGGAGCCCGGGGACACCTACGACATCGCGCTGATCAACTTCTACGACGGCGACTCCCGCATGGGCATGCACCGCGACGCCGAGGAGAGGTCCACCGCGCCGGTGGTCTCGCTCAGCCTCGGCGACACCTGCGTCTTCCGCTTCGGGAACACCGCCTCGCGCGGGCGCCCGTACCAGGACGTGGAGCTGCGCAGCGGGGATCTGTTCGTCTTCGGGGACGCGAGCCGCCTCGCCTACCACGGGGTGCCGAAGGTGCTGCCGGGCACGGGCCCGCGCGAGCTCGGGCTGACCGGACGGCTGAACATCACGCT
Source organism: Streptomyces sp. NPDC048257 (assembly GCF_043201855.1). Classification (NCBI taxonomy): domain Bacteria; kingdom Bacillati; phylum Actinomycetota; class Actinomycetes; order Kitasatosporales; family Streptomycetaceae; genus Streptomyces; species Streptomyces sp. NPDC048257. The sequence continues at coordinate 332,402 of NZ_JBICZI010000005.1, read as the reverse complement.
CCGGGTCGGCGGGCTGGGCTGAGCGGCGGCGCCCGGCACCCTCCGATCATGCGAGGATCGATGCCATGAACGGCAACGGGGCCCCGCCGCGGGTGGGGGATGTGACCACGCCATCCGCGTCCGGCGCAGCCACACGGAGCAGGCTGGAACGGGGTCGCGGCGCGCTCGGGCCGGCGCTGGAGCTCGTCCACACCGGCCGCGCCCCGACCCGCGCCGTCCTGACGGCCGAGCTCGGGGTCACCCGCGCCACCGCCGGAGCGGTCGCCGCCGAGCTGGAGGCGCTCGGGCTGATCCGCGTCGACTCCCGCCCCGGCGGCGCCGGGGGGACCGGCGGCGCCCAGGGCCGCCCCTCCCACCGGCTGTCGGTGGCCGAGGACGGCCCGGTCGCGCTGGCCGCCCAGGTGCACTCCGACGGCTTCCGCGCCGCCCTGGTCGGCCTCGGCGGCCGGATCGTGGCCACCGCCCCCGGCAAGGTCACCGTCTCCGCCGATCCGGCGCAGGTGCTCGGCGCGGTGGTCGAGGCGGGCGCGGCGCTGCTCGCCGAGAGCGGTCGCCGCTGTGTCGGCGCGGGCCTCGCGGTCCCCTCGGCGGTCGCCGAGCCGGACGGTACGGCGCTGAACCCGCTGCACCTGGCCTGGCCGGCCGGTTCTCCCGTACGGGCCATCTTCGCGGAGTGCGTGAAGGCGGCCGGGATCGACGGCCCGGCCCTGACGGGCAACGACGTCAACCTCGCGGCCCTGGCCGAGCACCGGCACGGCGCGGGGCGCAGCGCCCAGCACCTGCTGTGCGTGGCCACCGGGCACCGTGGGGTCGGCGGGGCGCTGGTGCTGGACGGCCGCCTGCACAGCGGGAGTTCGGGCCTGGCCCTGGAGGTCGGCCACCTCACCGTGAACCCCGAGGGACGCGCCTGCCACTGCGGAAGCCGCGGCTGCCTGGACGTGGAGGCCGACCCGCTGGCCTTCCTCACCGCGGCGGGCCGCAGCCCGGGCCCCGAGGTCTCGCTCCTCCAGCAGGCCCGTGACCTGCTGCGCGACGAGCCGGCGGAACCGGCCGTACGGGTGGCCGCCGAGGAGCTGATCGACCGGCTGGGGCTCGGCCTGGCGGGCCTGGTGAACATCCTCAACCCGGACCGGATCATCCTGGGCGGGCTGCACCGCGAGCTGCTGTACGCCGATCCGGAGCGACTGCGCGCCGTGGTCGCGGACCGCAGCCTGTGGGGGCGGAGCGGTGGGGTGCCCATCCTGCCGTGCACCCTGGACCACAACAGCCTGGTCGGCGCGGCGGAGCTGGCGTGGCAGCCGGTGCTCGACGACCCGCTGGGGGCCCTGGCCTAAGGGCTGTCCCGTAATCCCCGGCGGGCGCACGACGACAGCTACGGCACCTCGCTGCGTTGTCGGAGCGCCCGAATACGCACAGTATGAGGACGGCCTCCGCCTTGCGATGCACCGCATCTGACGCCGTGCGCTGATCCACCGGGGATTACGGGACAGCCCTTAGGGGTGTCTGGCCGATCGGGCCGGGCTCGCGTCACCTGGCACGCACGCCCGCCGCGTTCTCGTCGGTCGCCGACGCTCCGCGTCGCCTCCCTCCTCGGCCTTGCGATCCCCCGCACCAGGCACCGCTCCCTGATCCGGCCCGACCGGCAGGACACCCCTAGACGGTGTCCTGCCGGTCAGGCCGGGGCCCGGCCGTCGCGTTCCGATCGGGCCGGGCCCGGGCGCCGGCGGGGCGTCACCCGGGGCGGGCGCCGACCGGCGATGCCACCGGCAGTCCTGTCGCGACGGCTCCGGGGTCGACGGCCAAAAGCACCGCGCGCGCGGGTTCCCGTACGGGCGTGGCCTTGATCGGGACCGGCCGTGCGGGCGCCGCCTGGGCCGGGGCCGCGGTGAGCGAGAACCACACCGCCTTGCCGGGTCCGTCGGGCCGCCGGCGCGTCCCCCACGCCTCGCTGAGCGCCGCCACGAGGGCCAGCCCGCGTCCGCAGGTCTCCAGCGCCTCCGCCCGCGGCTCGTGCAGGACCGGCAGGCGAGGATCGCTGTCGATGACCGAGACCGTGAGCCGCCCGAGCCGGAGTTCGATCTCGACGGTGCAGGTCTTGTCCGGCTGCGCGTGCCGGTGGACGTTGCTGAGCAGTTCCGTCACGCCGAGCGCAGCCCGGTCGATGAGCGGGTCGAGCTCCCAGTGACGCAGTTGCGCAGAAACGATTCTGCGGATTTGGCCGATCCGCGACGGCAAGGCCTGCAGTTCGACGACGCAGTGCCTGCGGGAATGACTGATCACGGCTGCGACTCCCCGACATGAGTGTTACGGGTGCTGCACCCTCGGTAATGCTCCACCAGGGTCACCCACGGTGCCGCGCAGTGCAACCGAACGCGATCGAAAGGGATTCGCATGGATCCCCAAAGCGAACGTTTGTGCAGGTGGGAGGGGTACATTGCGAGGAAGGGGGGCGAAGTTCACCCACGAAGGAGCGCGGCACATGAGCACCACCGGCACCACCAGAACCACCGGTATCACCGGTACGACTGCCACGACCCTCGACGTCGATCGCAGCGACGCGGACTACCGTGCCTGGCTGAAGGAGGCCGTCCGCAAGGTCCAGGCCGACGCCAACCGCTCCGCCGACACCCACCTGCTGCGCTTCCCGCTCCCCGAGGAATGGGGCATCGACCTCTACCTCAAGGACGAGTCCACGCACCCGACGGGCTCCCTCAAGCACCGCCTCGCGCGCTCGCTCTTCCTGTACGCGCTCTGCAACGGCTGGATCCGCCCCGGCCGCCCGGTCATCGAAGCGTCGTCCGGCTCCACCGCCGTCTCCGAGGCGTACTTCGCCAAGCTCATCGGCGTCCCCTTCATCGCCGTCATGCCGCGCACGACCAGCCCGGAGAAGTGCCGCCTCATCGAATTCCACGGCGGCGAATGCCACTTCGTGGACGACTCCATGAAGATGTACCAGGAGTCCGCCGAGCTCGCCGCCCGCACGGGCGGGCACTACATGGACCAGTTCACGTACGCGGAGCGGGCCACCGACTGGCGCGGCAACAACAACATCGCCGAATCGATGTACCAGCAGCTGCGCCTGGAGCGGTACCCCGAGCCCGCCTGGATCGTGGCGACCGCCGGTACCGGTGGCACCTCGGCGACCATCGCGCGCTACGTGCACTACATGCAGCACGACACCCGCATCTGCGTCCCGGACCCGGAGAACTCCTGTTTCTTCGACGGCTGGACCAACAACGACCCGGACGCGAGCAGCGATTGCGGCTCGCGCATCGAGGGCATCGGCCGGCCCCGGATGGAACCGAGCTTCGTGCCCGGGGCCATCGACCGGATGATGAAGGTCCCGGACGCGGCGAGCGTCGCCGCCTGCCGCGCCCTGGAGACGGCCATAGGGCGCAAGGCGGGCGGCTCCACCGGCACGGGCCTGTGGAGCGCCCTGAAGATCATCTCGGAGATGGTGGCGGAGGGCCGCACGGGCAGTGTCGTCACCCTGCTGTGCGACCCGGGCGACCGCTACCTGGACAAGTACTACTCCGACGAGTGGCTGGCGGCGCAGCGGCTCGACATCGCCCCGTACGCGAAGACCCTCGACACCCTGCTGACGACCGGGGTCTGGAGCGAGCCCACGGCCTGACGCCGTGCCGGGCGAGAGGGGCCGGGCCCGGGCGGTTCTACTGGTCCGCCCCGCGCCGGGCGGTGAGGCGCCGGTCCAGGGTGCGGACCGCCGTGCGGAAGGAGTGGCCCAGGCCCGGGCGGGCCGCGGTCAGGCCGAGGCGGAACGGGGTCGGGCCGTCCGCGGCGAAGGTCCAGCGGACGTGCGTTCCGGAGCCCGCCGGTGTCAGCCGCCACTCCTCCAGCAGAGCCCGCACCCCGGGCGCGTTGGTGGTGTCGACCCGGTACGCGTAACGCTGCTCGGGATCGGCGGCCATGACGGTCTCCTGGAAGCGCACGCCGCCCTTCAGCCGGATCTCGCGGCCCGCGCCCCCGCGCGTGGGACGGGCCAGGGTCACCGCCCCGAACCATCCGGGCCAGCCCTCCACTTCCTCGGCGAGCGCCTGGTACACGGCCTCGGGCGGCGCCACGGTGTCGGTGGCGAAGACCAGCCGGACCGGCGCGTCGTCGATGAAGTCCAGCCCCACCGGGCGGAGTCGGCGAGCCATGGGCGGTACCCCCTGGGGTGAGGAGCTGAACGGCGTGCGCGCCACCATAGCCCCGCGCCCGTGAGAAGTCCGTAGCGATCTCGACCGATCCTGATCGGACTTCGCCGATCTCTGCCGATCCCCGCGCGGGACCTGGGCAGCGGGCCCCTCGCGCGGGATGCTGGAGTCGCGCCGATCCCGCCCCGCGAGCGGAGGCCGCTGTGCCCGAACGCCCCCAGCCCGACACCCCCCTCGCCCTCGAACTGCTGGTCCACGGAGTCGCCGGCGCCGCCCCCGCCGAGCTGCTCGGAGACCCGCGCACCGTCCGCCTCACCGGCGACTCCACCGCGGCCGTCTTCCGCCGCACCGAGGACGCCGACGCCGAGGCCCACCCCGAGCGGTACGCCGGACGCCCCGTCCCCGAGGCCTACTGCTGGTCCCGGCTCACCTCCGGCAACGGCGCCCGCGCCCTGTGGCTGCTGCTCCTGCCCTTCATGGTGGCCAACCTCGCCCACTGGGCCCGGCCGGCCACGCCCGCCGCCGACCCCGCGCCGCGCGCCGTGCGCACGTACGGGGTCCTCGTACGGATCCTCGCGCTCAGCCTGACCGTGCTGCTGATCGCCGCCGCCTGCGAGGTCGCGCTCGACCTCCTCGCCTGGCAGTGCGCCGGCTCCGGAAGCTGCGCCGGCTCCCACTCCTGGCTCGAATTCATGTCGCCCGGAGGCGGCTGGTGGGCCCAGCCCGGGCGGCGCCTCACCCTTGGGGCCCTGATCCCCGCCGCGCTGACCGGCCTGCTCTGGTACCTGTCGAACCGCACGTGGAGCGCCTACGAGTCCCAGCCCCCGCCCGTCGGCGCCGCCGACCCGGACACCGCCTCGGACACCGCGCCCGCGCTCGGGCGCCCCGGATTCTGGTACGGCCGCCGGCTCGTGGCCCGGCTGCGCGCCGCGCACACCGCCGCCGGACTGCTCACCGTGGCCGTGGCCGTCTCCGTCCCCACCGCCCGCTACGACCGCCGGGCCGGCGCCCCCGTCCTCGCCGCCCTCGGCTCGGTCACCCAGGCCCTGCTCGCCGCCGGGGCCCTCACCGTGGCCTGGGTCGTCTGCCGGCGCGGCCGCACCGAGGCCCGGCCCGACCACCGGCTCGACCGGGCGGCCGTCACACTGCTGCCCGGCGCCGCCCTCGCCCTGCTGGCCGCCGTCCTGCTGCACGCCTGCTGGTCCCGCCCCGGCTGGACCTCCACCGGACGGCTCCCCGGAGACCTGACCTTCGGCGTGCTGATGCTGGGTCAGGGGGTCTGCGTCCTCGCCCTCGCCGCCGTCGCCCGGTCACTGCACCGCCGCGCCCCCGACCCGTCGGCCGCCCTGCACGGCCTCGGCGGGCCCGCCGTCGCCATGCTCGGCTGCGCGCTCGGCGGGGTGATGTCCGGCGGGGTCGCCCAGCGCGTCGCCGACTGGCTGGACGGGGGCGCCACGCCCGGGATGCCCGGCGCCCCGCTGCCCGGGCCGCCCGTACTGCTGTCCTGGCAGGCCGCCGTGCTGCCCCCGCTGCTCCTCGTACTGGCGCTGCTCGCGGCCTGGTTCGCGGTGCGCGGAGCCCGGGCGCGGGGCCGTCTCGCCGCCACCGTGGCCGCCGAATACCCGGGCGAGATCCCGGACCGGGCCCGCAGCCGCCGGATCGCCGGGGCGCGGACCGCGGCCGCACTCACCGACTCCGCGCCCTGGTTCGTGGCGGCCGTCTCCGGGATCACCCTGTTACTGGGCGCGGGCGCGCTCGCCGGAGCCTGGCTCAGCGGACGGGTCCCGGGCGAGGCGGCCCGCGGCACCGGGCCGCTGCTCGAAGCCGCCGCCCGCGCCGCCCAGGACGCCGGGTCCTGGCTCATCGGGCTCGGCATCGCCGCCTTCGTCACCTGGGGCCGCCGCGCCTACCGGGACCCCGCCGCCCGCCGGACCATCGGCATCCTGTGGGACGTCGGCACCTTCTGGCCACGCGCGGCCCACCCCTTCGCGCCGCCCTGCTACGCCGAGCGCGCCGTCCCCGACCTGACCTGGCGGATGGCCGGCTGGACCGGCCGCACCGGTGGCCGCCTGGTCATCTCCGGCCACTCCCAGGGCAGCGTGCTCGCCGCGGCGGCCGTCTGGCAACTGCCGCCGCCCGCCCGCCGCCGGGTCGCCCTGCTCACCTACGGATCCCCGCTCTGCCGCCTCTACGGCCGCTGGTTCCCCGCCTACTTCGGCCCCGGGCCGCTCACCGCCCTGCACCGCGAGGTCGACTGCTGGCGCAACCTCTGGCGGGCCACCGACCCCATCGGCGGCCCGGCACTGCCCGGCGCGGGACCGGACGTCGACCGCGGCCCGCTCGCCGACCCGCTCGCCTACGGGCGCAGCGCCCGCCACCCGCTGCCCGCCCCGATCCTGGGACACTCCGACTACCAGGCCGATCCGGCCTTCGCCGCCGAACGCGCCGCGCTGCTCACCCGGTTGGACACGGCCGCACGGGCCGACGTACCGGGTCAGCGACCCGTCGTCAGCACGGAGCGGGCAGAACCGGCAGAGCGGGCAGGTCCGCCGGGAACAGCAGGGTGAGCTCGTCCGTGCTGGGCTCCGAGAGCTGAGCCACCCGCCCCGCGTGCCGCTCGACCATCGACTCGAACGTCTGGCGTGCCGTGCGGCCGTTGCCGAAGGCCGGGCCTTTGGGCAGCTCGGTGAAGTACGTCAGCAACGCCTGCGAGGTGCCCTCCCCGAGCCGGTACTCGTGCTCCTCCGCCTGCTGCTCCACGATCCGCAAAAGCTCCTCGGGCCCGTAGTCGCCGAAGGTGATGGTCCGGGAGAACCGTGAGGCCACCCCCGGATTCACCGTCAGGAAGCGCTCCATCTCCGCCGTGTACCCGGCGACGATCACGACCACCGCGTCCCGGTGGTCCTCCATCAGCTTCACCAGCGTGTCGATCGCCTCGCGCCCGAAGTCCCGGCCCGAATCCTCCGGCGCCAGCGCGTACGCCTCGTCGATGAACAGCACCCCGCCGCGCGCCCGGTCGAAGGCCTCCTGCGTACGGATCGCAGTGGAGCCGATGTGCTCGCCGACCAGGTCCACCCGGGACACCTCGACCAGATGCCCGCGCTCCAGCACCCCGAGCGAGGCCAGGATCTCCCCGTACAGCCGGGCCACCGTGGTCTTGCCCGTGCCGGGGGAGCCGGTGAACACCAGGTGCCTGCGTACGGAGGCGGCCTTGAGGCCCGCCTGCTGCCGCCGCCGGCCCACCTCGATCATGTCCGTCAGCGCCCGCACCTCGCGCTTGACGCTGTCCAGGCCCACCAGCGCGTCGAGCTGGCCCAGCATCTCGCCGGAACCCCGCGCGAGTGCTGCGGAGCCGCCCTCCGCCTCCTCCACGGGCAGCGGTACGGGCGGTGGGGGTGCCTGAGCAGCACGCACCGCCGGGCTCTGCACCCCGGTGACCGTACGGATGCCCGCCTGCGCCCCGACGGGGCCGCCGCCGGGGGCGGACCGGTCCGCGAGACGTGCGCCGGTCTCGTCGCTGGTGCACTCGTGCGCGGTCGGCCCGTCCTCCGCGAACTCATAGCCCCGGCGGGCGCAGCGCTCGGTGTGGCAGCGCGTCAGCGTGGTGCGGCAGCCGTCCATGACGTGGAAGCCGAAGCCGGAACTGCCCGTCACCCGGCAGGCCGTGAAGGTGCCCCGGCCGCCCGCCGACACGTAGAAGCCGGCCTCGGCGGGGGAAGTGACCGTGCACCGCTCCAGGGTGGGGTCGGCGCCCTTGGTGACGATCACCCCGGTCTGTACGGCGTCGATGGTGCAGCCGGCGAGCGTGCCGCCGCTGCCGTGGTCGCGGAACCAGGCCCCGGTCGCCGCCTCGCGGATCCGGCAGTCGTCGAGCTGCGCGGTGGCTCCGTCGCTCACCGAGACGGCGCTGTTGCGCACCTGGGACAGATCGCTGTCGACCACGTCGACGCGCGACCCGCGGTCGAGCACGAACAGTGCGTCCGGCACGTCGTGCACCCGGCAGGAGTCGAGGGAGACCGTGGCCCCGTCACTGATCCACACCGCCGGATAGTCACCCGTACTGTCATGGATCTCGCAGGACTCGGCGTCCACCCGGGTACCGGGGTCCCACACCGACAGTCCGTTGCGGCCGAACCGGCGCACCTTGGTGCGGCTGAGGGTGAGCACCGAACGGGACCGCAGATCGACCGCGTTCTCCGGGATGTCGTGGATGTCGCAGCCGGCCAGGGCGAGCACGGCGTCCGTGTCGAGCGTGACCCCGTCGGCGGAGGTGCGGTGCACCGAGCAGTCGGTGAGCCGGGCCGTGGCGCGCGCGGCGATCTGCACCCCGGCGCCCTTGACCTCGTACACCTCGCAGCCCAGCGCCTCCAGCCCGGACCCCTCCCCGGTGACAGCGATGCCCGCGCCCGTGGCGTGGTGGATCCGGCAGCGCTCCAGCCGGGGCCGGCCACCGCCGCGCACCGAGACGCCGTTCTGCCCGGCGGCCACGACCTCGCACTCCTCGAACACCCCGCCGCCGCCGTCCAGTACGGCGATGCCGACGCCGGCGGGATTCTCCACCGTGCACCGCCGCACGAGGGGCCGGGCGCCGGCGCCGCGCACCTCGATGCCGGCCGCGGAGTGGGTGCTCACGCGCAGATCGGTGAGCTCGGGGGAGCCGTCCTCCACCAGCAGCGCGGGGGCCGCCCGGTCCTGGCCCTCCAGATACAGGTCCTGGATCACGGCCGAGGCGCGCACGGTCAGCGCGACGCCGTCGAGCGGGGCGATCCGCACCGACCCCGCGCCGCCCTCGGGCCCGCGCAGGGTGACGGCATGGTGCAGCACCAGGTTCTCGCGGTAGGTGCCGGGGGCGATGGACAGCACGTCCCCGTCGCCCGCGACGGCGAGAGCGGCGGTCAGTGTCGGATACTCACCGGAGCGGCGCCGCCACCGCGAAGACCCGCCGTGCGTCACCTGGACCGTGCCCTGAACCATGGTGCTGTCGTGCCCCCACCCTCGTACTCGCGCTGCCGATACGACCGAAGCCACTGAAGCGGCTGAAGCCTGAAGTCACCGAAGCCACTCACGTCACTGGAGCGACCGGTCCGGCCGCTCCACCGTAGCGCGCGCGGAGCCGATGAGCTGCCAGGTCAACTGCCCGCACCCGCTCGGCCCCAGTCCGGTCCGGCGGCCGCCCAGGCCCGGTCCAGACGTATGTACCGCCGATGCATGAGCCGCCGTACGACCAGCCGCCGGACCGTCTCCACCAGCGTGGCCACACAGATCGCGGCGGCCAGGCCCGCCATCCCCGCGTGGAACACGGCCGCGGAGGGGTCGAGCGGCTGCCCCACCAGACGGCCGCGCGCATCGGTCCAGATCCGGAACCGGTCGCCGGGCCGCGGCGGTTCCTCCGCGGCCGGCACCGTGCCCTGGTGGCTGCTGCCGTCCGGTGCGGTCCACGCAGCCACGATCCGCGTCCGCTGCGGGGCGGTCCGCTGCGCCGACGGGTCGGCGGACGTGCCCGCGGCCGCGGCCGTCTCCGGGGCCGGCCGGACCACCACCGCCGGCACGAGATGACGCTCCTGGCGCTGCACGTGCGCGGCCCGCTGCAGCGTACCGTCCACCTGAAGCCCCGCCACCCAGCCGATGGCCGGAGCCACGACCAGGACACACACCAGCGCGGCGAACGCCATCCACGCCTCGAAGAGATCGGTCGGCCGGCGCAGCGGATTGCGCCGCCAACGCCACACACCCATTGCTGTCCGCACGGTCCGGCTCCCCCAACCTGTGCCAGTCTCCGCCTGTCTGCGCCTCTGTCCTGACTGATCCAACGGCCTGGTCGTGCCTGTTGGTTCCAGCTCGGGCGCCGAGCCCCTCGAAGGTGTCAATCCGGTCGGCCGGTCGCCGGTCCGCGACCGCCCGCCCCGCGCCTCACACGTCCTGCGCGCCCGCCCCGCCCACCCCGGGACGGCACCGGACGCGTCATGCGAGGACGCGGACCTCGTCGCCGACGCGCACCGTCCCGAGGCGCACCGGGGCCAGCATCCGCCCGAACGTGAGCGACCGGCCGATCCGCCGGTGCCTCGCCAGGGTCTTCAGCGGCTCCTTCCCCCGCTCCGCCGTCTCCTGGTCGGTGGTGGTGACGACGCACCGGCCGCATTCCCGCACGCCGCGGAACACAGCGTCGCCGATCCCGATGCGGAGCCAGTCGTCCTCCGCCCACGCCTCGGCCCCGGAAACCACCACATTGGGCCGGAAACGGTTCATCGGCAGCGGGCCCTCCTCGGGATGGTCCCCCTGTGCGATCAGCGAGTTGAGCGCGTCCAGCGAGGCGAGGGTGGTGATCAGCAGCGGATAGGCGTCGGCCAGGCTCACCGTCTCGCCCGGCAGGGCGTAATCCGGATCCACGGGACGGCGTACGGCCGGGTCATCCAAGTGCACCAGGCGTACCGGCTCCCCGAGGTACGCGCTGAACCAGTCGGCCGCGGCGGTCGCCGCGACCACGATCTCGACCTTCTTCCCGAACAGCACGGCCGGCTCCAACGGGCCCGGTTCCGGCACCTCGACGCACAGCTCCGCCATGCCCGGCGCGGTCAGGGCGATCCGGCCGCCGCCCGCCGGACGGGCCGCGGCCAGGGCGAGGCGCGGATGGCGGCGCTGGGTGAGGACCGTGCCCTCGGGGTCGATCAGCGCCCAACGCCGGTCCCCGGCCAGACCCCAGGGCTCCACGGCCACCTCGTCGGGAGCGGTCCCCGCTACCGATTTGACGGGATGGATGTGCAGCGCCTGCACGCGCAAGTTCGACATGGGGGCATCCTGCCAGCCGCTGCGCCGCCCCGCGTCCGGAGCCCCGTCAGTAACCGCGTCCCTGGTAGGGGCGGCCGTACGGGTCCTCGTACGAGGCGGCCGGCACGGGTGCGGGCACCTGCATCGGACGCGGCGCGGCCGGGCGCATGGCCTCGTACCCGGTGGCCATGGCGGCCGGGCGGGGCTGCTGCGGCTGAGGCTGCGGTACGTACCCGCCGCGGGCCGCCATCGGCTGCTGCTGCGGGATGTACGGGGCCGGGGCGTGCTGCAGCGGCATCGGCTGCGGGGCCGACTGCTGCTGGTAGGGATATCCGTAGGCCGGGGCCTGCTGTTGCTGGGGCTGGGCCGGCGGCAGCGCGGGCATCGACGACGCGAGAGCCGGCAGGTACCCGCCGCTCGAGTATCCGGCACTCGGGGACTCGTAGGCGGCCGGGACGCGGATCGGGGCGATCTGCGGAGTGCCGCGTTCGGCGACGAGGGAGTCGTAGATGGGGGTGTCCGGGAAGGAGGGCGCGGAGTAGTAACCGCCGCCATAAGTGGAGCGGGGGGAGGTCATGGGACCTAAGTTAAGCCCACGACTTCACCGGGTCCATAGCGAGGTGTCGTCAACACCGCCCTGACCTGCATATTCGCAGGTCAGGGCCACAGCTTTCACTTGGCGTCCACGTGCACGATTCGCCACTTCCGCCCCACCTTGTTCCTACTCGTACTCACCGGTTGGGTGTTGCACCGACTTCGCGCTGACGCAGCGTCACAATGCGGTGACCTCGGATGACGCCCTCCCGGGCAGCAGTTCGCCGTTTCAGGCATCACTGGGACGGGCATAGGTACGGCCCTTCCAGGACGCCCCGCGGCCCCGGTAGTGCTGAACCGCCGAATCGGCCGTCATCAGGAGGTACAGCAGCGCCGTGAGCGGAAGCAGCGGCGCGAGCACGGCCGGCTGGCGGTAGTACCGCAGCATCGGTACGTAGGTGCCGGTCATCAACAGCCAGGCGAGGCCGCCCGCCCAGGCGATGGCCGGGCGTCCGGTCGCGAGGCCCGCCGCCAGGGCGGCCGGGGGCACGAGGTAGACGAGCACCAGGCCGGCCACCGTCCCGGCCAGCAGGAGGGGCTGGTGGCGCAGTTGTGCGTAGGCGCTGCGCGAGACCATCCGCCACAGGTCCGCGAGCGCGGGGTACGGGCGCACGCTGTCCACCCGCTCCGCCAGCCCGAGCCAGATCCGGCCGCCGGAGCGCTGCACCGCGCGGGCCAGGGAGACGTCGTCGATGACCGCCTGGCGGATGGAGTCGGGGACGCCGGCCCGCACGGCGGCCTCGGTGCGCAGCAGCACGCAGCCGCCCGCGGCCGCCGCCGTCCGGGCGGAGGGCCGGTTGATCCGGCGGAAGGGATAGAGCTGGGCGAAGAAGTAGACGAAGGCCGGTACGACGAGCCGCTCCCACAGGCAGGCCACCCGCAGCCGGGCCATCTGGGAGACGAGGTCCAGGTCGGCGGAGGTGGCGGCGGCGACCAATTCGCGCAGACTGTCGGGTTCGTGTGCGATGTCGGCGTCGGTGAGGAGGAGGAAGTCGGGCTCGGCGGCGTGCGCGGTGCGCGCGATCCCGATGCCGTGCCGGAGCGCCCAGAGCTTGCCGGTCCAGCCGGGGGCGGGGTCGCCGGGGGAGGCGACGGTGAGGGGTAGTCCGGGGTGCTCCGCGGCGAGCCGGCGCGCGAGATCACCCGTGCCGTCCGTGCTGCCGTCGTCGACGAGGACGATTTCGGCCTCTCCGGGATAGTCCTGGGCGATCAGCGAGGGCAGGCTCCGGGGCAGCACCTCGGCCTCGTCCCGGGCCGGGACGACGATCGCGACGGACGGCCAGCGGGTGGGGGCCGTGCGCGGAGGGAGGCGCACGTCGGTCCGCCAGAACATGCCCTGGGCGAAGGTGAGCCAGAGCCAGGCGGCGAGGGAGGCGTAGGCCGCGCAGGCGGCGGTGATGAGGCCCATGGCGGCAGTGTGCCGGGCCCCGGCGGGTGTGTCGCGCATCCGCGCGCCCCGGTGCGGCGGCCCCGTCCGGCCGTGGTCCGCGGGCCTGCGGGTGTTGCGGAGGAAGGGCCGCGCGGGGGCGCCCGTCGACTAAGGTGGCCGGGTGAAGATCGCGCTCATGGACTCCGGAATCGGCCTCCTCGCGGCGGCCGCGGCGGTGCGCCGGCTGCGGCCGGACGCGGATCTGGTCGTGTCCTCCGACCCCGACGGCATGCCGTGGGGTCCGCGGACCCCCGCCGACCTGACCGGGCGGGCTCTCGCGGTCGCCCGGGCCGCCGCCGCACACCGCCCGGACGCGCTGATCGTCGCCTGCAACACCGCGTCCGTGCACGCCCTGTACACCCTGCGGGCGGAGCTGGAGCCGGCCATCCCGGTCATCGGGACCGTGCCGGCGATCAAGCCCGCCGCGGCCGCCGGGGGCCGGGTGGCGATCTGGGCCACCCCCGCCACCACCGGCAGCACCTACCAGCGCGGGCTGATCCGCGACTTCGCCACCGGGGCCCGGGTCACCGAGGTGCCCTGCCCCGGGCTCGCCGACGCGGTGGAGACGGCCGACGACGCCGCCGTCACGGCCGCCGTCGCCGCGGCCGCCGCGCTGACCCCGCCCGATGTCACCGACGTGGTGCTCGGCTGTACGCACTACGAGCTGGTCGAGAGCGCCATCAGGGCCGCCCTCGCCGCGCGGACCCAGGGGGCGGAGCTCGTCTACCACGGTTCCGCCGAGCCCGTGGCGGTCCAGGCGCTGCGCCGCCTCGGCCTCGGACCCGCGTCCGGGCTGCCGCGCACGGGCGGACTGACCGTGCTGCGCAGCGGGCGCGAGGGGACCCTGCCCGCCGCCGCACTCGCGTACGCCGAGGGCCGGCTGCTCGCGGGCCAGAGCGCCCCCGTCGGCTGACGACGGGCGACGGACGCCCGACCCCGACCACCCCTGGCGAGACGAATCGTCTTGCATGTGATCCGGACCTGATCTACGGTTGTCGATGTAACGAGACGCAACGGTTCGTCTCCGATTGCGCCTTTCGCGTCGTCTCTTGCTTCGTTCCATCGCCTGGAAGGATCGCCCTTGCCTGCTCCACTTGCCACCAGCCGGATCGTCCTGTCCGAGGTCACCAAGAGCTACGGCACCCGCGTCGTCCTGGACCGCGTCAGCTGTACGGTCCGGCCCGGCGAGCGGGTCGGCGTCGTCGGCGACAACGGCTCCGGCAAGTCCACCCTGCTCACGCTCCTCGCCGGACGGGAACGGCCCGATCACGGCGAGGTCACCGTCACCGCCCCCGGCGGCCTCGGTCACCTCGCGCAGACCCTCGACCTCCCGCCGACCGCCCGCGTCGGCGAGGCCGTCGACCTCGCCCTCGCCGACCTGCGCACCCTGGAACGCCGCATCCGCGCCGCCGAATCCGGCCTCCACCGGGCCGGCCCCGAGGAGCTCGCCGCGTACGGAGACCTCCTCGCCGCCTACGAGGCGCGCGGCGGCCGTGATGCCGAACGGCGTGTCAGGGCCACCCTGCGCCGCCTCGGCGAACGCGGCGATCCCGACCCGGACCGCCGGCTCGCCACCCTGTCCGGCGGCCAGCGCTCCCGGCTCGCGCTCGCGGCGACGCTGGCCGCCGAGCCGGAACTGCTGCTGCTCGACGAACCCACCAACGACCTCGACGACGAGGCGGTCGCCTGGCTGGAGGAGCATCTGCTGGCGCACCGCGGCACCGTCGTCGCCGTCACCCACGACCGGCTCTTCCTCGACCGCGTCACGACCACCATCCTCGAAGTGGACCAGGACCACCGGACGGTACGCCGGTACGGCAACGGCTACGCGGGCTACCTCACCGGCCGCGCCGCCGAACGGGCCCGCCGGGAGCGGGAGTACGAGCAGTGGCGAGAGGAGGTCCGCGATGCCGAGCGCCTCGCCGACACCAACATCGGCCGGTTCGCCGCGATCCCCCGGAAGCTGCCGCGCGGCTTCAGCGGAGCCGGCGCCTTCCGTGCCCGGTCGCGGAGCCACGGCGCCGCGAGCCGCATCCGCACCGCCCGCGAACGGCTGCACCGGCTGACCGAGCACCCGGTCGCGCCGCCCCCGCGACCGCTCGTCTTCACCGGGCGGTTCGCCGAGGGCTCGGCGGGGACGGTGGAGATCGCGGATGCGGCCGTGCCGGGGCGGCTCGCACCCCTCTCGCTCACGTTGACGCCGGGCGAGCGGCTCCTGGTGACCGGACCCAACGGCGCGGGGAAGTCCACCCTGTTGCACCTGCTCGCGGGGGAACTGGAGTCCGCGCAGGGCGGCGTACGGACACCCCCGCGCGTGGGACTGCTCCGGCAGGACGATCCGTGGCAGCGCGAACTGCGCTCCGTCGTCGAGGTGTTCGGCCAGGAGTACGCCGATCAGGTGGCCGCTGACGGTCTGCTCGCCCCGGAGGACCTCACCCGACCCGTACGCGCCCTCTCGGCCGGTCAGCGCCGCAAGCTGGAGCTGGCCCGGCTGGTGGCGCGGCCGCTCGACCTGCTCCTCCTGGACGAGCCGACGAACCACCTGGCCCCGGCCGTGGTGGAGGAACTCGAGGCGGCCCTGGCCCACTTCGGCGGCACCCTGGTCCTGGTCACGCACGACCGGCGGCTGCGTGCGGCCTACCGGGGACGGCGCCTGGAACTTCAGCGGGAGCCGGCCGCCGCGAGCCGCTGAGCCAGCGCACGCAGGTCGTCCGCGTCCAGGGCCCGGTCCCCGAAGCCGGGCAGCGGCACATGGAGCGCGGCCGTCCAGTGCTCCGGGACCGCCCCCTGGCCGTACCGGGCCCCGGCCAGGGCTCCGGTCACCGCGGCCACCGTGTCGGTGTCCCCGCCCAGGTCCACGGCGGCCCGTACGGCCTCCGCGAAGGTGGCGGTGGTCCGCAGGGCCCACACCGCCGAGCCCAGGCAGGGCCACACCGCCCCGTTGAACTCGGTGGCCAGGTCCGGATGCCAGTCGGGCGCGAGCACCCGCCCGTACCGCTCGCGGTGGTCCGGGTGCACCGCGGCGAGCGTCGCGGGGAGCTCGGCCAGCGGATCGGCTCCCGCCAAGGCGACGCGGACGAGCTCGTGCAGGATCGCGGTCCCCTCCCAGGCCGCCCGGTCGCCGTGCGTCAGCGCCGCGATCCGCCGGGCGGCGTCCATGGTTCCCCGCTGTCCGGCGGGGGCGAAGTAGAGCGCAGAGGTGGCCGCCCTCATCAGGGAACCGTTGCCCGCGGCCCGTGCGTTGCACTGGAAGCGCAGGGCCGCGGCGCGATCCCAGGGCTCGCCGTTCGTCAGCACGTCCTCGGTCTGCAGTCCGATGTCCTTGGGCTGCCCCGCCGCCCATCGCCGGAACCGGCCGAAGATGTCGGGCAGTTCGAGACCGCCGCACTCCAGCAGGGACTGCGCGACCAGGACGGCCATCTGTGTGTCGTCCGTCGCCTCGCCCGGGTCCCAGCCGCCGCCCCCGGCCATCTCCGCGCCACGCGCGGTCAGTTCCCCCGCCGCCCCGAACTCGTAGGGAGCCCCCAGCGCGTCACCCGCGGCCGAACCGAGGACGGCTCCGACGGCCCGGTCCCTCCGCGTGATCACGAGGCCCTCTCCGCGCACACGGCTGCCAGCAGTTCGTGTGCGAAGCGGTCCAGGTCGTCCAGACCGGCCGCGGCCAGGGTCGCCGGAGCGCCGGTCAGCAGGTGGAGGAGCGCGCCGTGCAGAGCGAGGGTCAGGGAGCGGCCCCGCTCCGGTCCGGCCGGCAGTCCGGCCGTGCGCAGCAGATGCGCGTGCGCCGTGAAGTCGGCCGCCGCGACCGGGTCCAGCAGCGCGGCCAGCCACGGCCGCCGCGTCGCCTCGGTCCGGAGCTCCAGATAGGCCAGTGTGCGGGGGCGTCCGTCCCCGGTCGCATCCCGCAGCAGACCCGCGAGCAGTGCGGCGAGCTGCGCCGCATCGGTGGGCCCGGGCCCCGTCAGGGCGGCGGCCAGCGCCCGGTACTCCTCCGCGCAGCGTTCGGCCGCGCCCCGCAGCAGGGCGTCGCGGGTCGGGAAGTAGTTCTTGGCGGTGCCCGGCGGCACGGCGGCGGCCGCGTCGACGGCCCGGTGCGTCAGCCCGCGCCCGCCCGCTTCCGCCAGTACGGCGATGGCCGCGTCCCGCAGCCGGTCCCTCCGGTCCTGATTCACGTTGCCAGCTTAACCACACCCGTGGTACTACAGATGTGGTACCACGGGTGTGGTGGTCGTGGGCGGACGGTGCGGCGAAGGGGATGGCCATGGGCGAAACCGGGAGCGAGAACGACAGCGGGGCGGGCACGGCCGTGGTCGTCGGCGCGGGAGTCGGCGGACTCGCCACCGCCGTCGGCCTGCGCCGCGCGGGCTGGGAAGTGACCGTTCTCGAACGGAGGACCGAGCTCGAACGCTACGGAACCGCCTTCGGGATCCACCCCACCGCCCAGGCCGCGCTCGACCGGCTCGGCCTCGGCGAAGCGCTGCGGGCGCGGGCGGTTCCGTACCGGGGAGCCCGGATCCGGCGCCCCGACGGTTCGGTGCTGGCCGCCCTCCCGCTCGAACGGATCGAGCGCAGGGCGGGCCGTCCCGAACTCCTCATCGCCCGGCCCCACCTGATCGACGCGCTGCTCGCCGGGCTCGACCGGCTCGGCGGCGTGCGGATCGCGTACGGGCAGCACCTCACCGACCCGGCCGCGCTCGGCGCCGATTTGGTCGTCGGTGCCGACGGCATCAACAGCGTGGTCCGTACGGCGTACCTCGGCCGCGCCGGCGGTCCGCGCCCGATCGGCACGGTCGCCTGGATCGGCATCGCCGGATTCGAGACCGGCGTGTACGGCGAGACCTGGGGCCAGGGTCGCTTCTTCGGCATGACCCCCGTCGAGCCCGGCCGCACCAACTGGTACGCCACCGTCCCCGCGGCCACCACCGCCCAGCAGGTACGGGAGGCCTTCGCCGGCTGGCACGACCCCGTCCCGCGCGTGCTGGCCGAGACCGACCCCGCGACCTGGATCCGGTACGAGATGCGCCACCTGTACCCCGCGCTCCCCACCTTCGTCGCCGACGGCCGGGTCGCCCTCGTCGGAGACGCCGCCCACGCCATGACCCCCAACCTCGGCCAGGGCGCCTGCACCGCCCTCCTCGACGCCGAGGCCCTGACCCGCGCCGTCGCCGCCGGGGGGCCGGCCGGGCTGCCCGGCGCCCTGCGCGCGTACGACACCGAGCGCCGCCGCAGCGCCCAGCGCGTCGCCTTCGGCTCGCGGAACCTGCACCGCTTCATGACCGGCCCCCGCCCGGCCCTGCGCGACGCGCTCGTCCGCCTGCTCCCGGGCAGCCGGACGGCCCGCCGCGCCGAGCCGCGCTGAACCGACCGGACGGGAGACGGTGGCGGGCAAGCGGAACGTGAGTACGCTGCTACTCATGACGGGTCACCCTCCGGGTCCGCTCTGGGCGGGCCGGGCCTCCAACCGTGCGCAGTGGCTGCTCGCAGCCGCCGGTGCGGCCTGTCTGGCGCTCGGCATCGAACTCGCCGTCGACAACGCCTGGACCGCCGGCATCATCCCGCTGCTCATGTCCGTGATCGGCTGCCTCGCCGCCGGGCTGCTCATCCTCTACGGCACCCTCGCCTTCGTGCACGTCGCCGTCACCGTCGACGCCGAGGCCCTGGAGGTGCGCTGCGGTTACATAGGGGTGCCCCGCCGCCGGATCCGGCTCACACAGGTCGCCTCCGCCGAGTTCGTCCCCAGCATCACCCCGCAGCAATGGGGAGGCTGGGGCCACCGCTGGCGCCCCGAGAAGGGCACCGCGATCATCGTCCGGCGCGGCGAGGGCATGGTCCTCGTCCTCGACGACGGCAAGCGGTTCACCGTCACCGTCGACGACGCCGAGAACGCGGTCCGCGTCATCCGCACCCACCTGCGCGCCCTCGCCCGCTGAGCCGCGTCCCGCTGAGCCGCGTCCCGCTGAGCCGCGCCCCGCGGCCGGGTGCTTACCGGTCTGCGAGGCGCGGGGACGTACACTCCGCCAGATGAGCAGCAGTGTCACCCGCGCCACCGGGAACGAGCCCTCGCAGTCCCCCGACGGGCCCCCGGCCGAGACGGCCGTGCCCCCCGTCACCGGCCGGTCCGGCGCCCCGCGGAAGGGGGCCTGGCTGGTGCGCGCCGTGCTCGCCGCCGTCTCCGGCGTCCTGCTCTACCTCAGCTTCCCGCCCCGCCCGCTGTGGTGGCTGGCCCCCTTCGCCCTCGCCCTGCTCGCCGGCTGCCTGCACGGGCGCCGCGCCCGGGCCGGCTTCGGCCTCGGGCTGCTCGCCGGGCTCGGCTACCTGCTGCCGCTCCTCGTCTGGACCGGTGAGGAGGTCGGCCCGGTGCCCTGGCTGGCGCTGTGCACCCTCGAAGCCCTCCTCATCGGCCTCACCGGACTCGGTATCGCCCTGGTCAGCCGGCTCCCGGCCTGGCCGGTGTTCGCCGCCGCAGTCTGGGTCGCCGGCGAGGCGCTGCGCGCCCGCGCCCCCTTCGGCGGATTCCCCTGGGGCAAGCTCGCCTTCGGACAGGCCGACGGCGTCTTCACCCCGCTCGCCGCCCTCGGCGGCACACCGCTGCTCACCTTCGGTGTCGTCCT
Organism: Streptomyces sp. NPDC048257; assembly: GCF_043201855.1. Taxonomy (NCBI): domain Bacteria; kingdom Bacillati; phylum Actinomycetota; class Actinomycetes; order Kitasatosporales; family Streptomycetaceae; genus Streptomyces; species Streptomyces sp. NPDC048257. The sequence continues at coordinate 312,849 of NZ_JBICZI010000005.1, read as the reverse complement.
GTGCGGATTCGGCCTCTACGAAGCCCTGCGCACCGCCCGCAACCACCCCGGCCGCACCACCGCCGCGCTGACCGCCCTCACCATCGCCGCCCCGATCGGCGCCGCCCTCGCCGCCCGCCCGCTCGTCTCCGACGCGGCCGAGGACGGCACCGCCGTGGCCGCCGTCATCCAGGGCAACGTGCCCCGCCTCGGCCTCGACTTCAACTCCCAGCGCCGGGCCGTCCTCGACAACCACGCCAGGCGCACCGTCCAGCTCGCCGAGGACGTCAAGGCCGGGCGCGTCCCGAAGCCCGACTTCGTCGTCTGGCCGGAGAACTCCTCCGACCTCGACCCCTACGCCGAGCCCGACGCCCACGCCGTCATCGACCAGGCGGTCAAGGCCATCGGCGTGCCCGTCGCGATCGGCGCCGTGGTGGCCCCGGAGACGGGCCCGCTGCGCAACACGATGATCCTGTGGGACCCGGTCAAGGGCCCGACCGTGACCTACGACAAGCGCAAGATCCAGCCCTTCGGCGAGCGCATCCCGATGCGCTCCGTCGTCCGGCTCTTCAGCTCCGACGTGGATCGCGTGCGCCGCGACTTCGGCCCCGGCAAGGACCCCGGCGTCTTCGACATGGCAGGCAGCGGCGTCGGCATGGTCACCTGCTTCGAGGCCGCCTTCGACGACGCCGTCCGCTCCACCGTCCAGGACGGCGCCCAGGTGATCGCCGTACCGAGCAACAACGCCACCTTCGGCCGGACCCAGATGACCTACCAGCAGCTCGCCATGGACCGGATCCGGGCCGTCGAACACAGCCGGACCGTCCTCGTCCCCGTTACCAGCGGGGTCAGCGCGGTCATCCGCCCCGACGGGAAGGTCGTCTCGCAGACGAAGATGTTCACCGCGGACGCGCTCGTCGCCGAGATCCCGCTGCGCTCCGGCCGCACCCCGGCCACGGTCGTCGGACCGCTGCCGGAGTACGGGCTGCTCCTGCTGGCCGCCGGCGGCTTCGGCCTGCTCCTGACCCGCCGGATCCGCGCGCGCCGCGCCGCCTGAGACGGACCGGGGGCGGTGGCCTCGTAGGGTCGGGGCATGAGCACACCCGAGTTCATCCGTCAGATCCGCGCCAGTGCCGGACACCAGCTGCTCCTGCTGCCCGGGGTCACGGCGATCGTCTTCGACGACCTCGGCCGGGTGCTGCTCGGCCGGCGCTCCGACACCGGGCAGTGGGCAGTGATCGGCGGGATCGCCGAGCCGGGGGAGCAGCCCGCCGAGACCGCCGTGCGCGAGGTGTACGAGGAGACGGCGGTGCGCTGCGTCGCCGAGCGCGTGGTCCTCGTCCAGATGACGGAGTCGATGACCTATCCCAACGGGGACGTCTGCCAGTTCCAGGACATCACCTTCCGCTGCCGCGCGACGGGCGGCGAGGCGCGGGCCAACGACCACGAATCCCTTGAGGTGGCGTGGTTCGCGGTGGATGCGCTGCCGCCGCTGGATCCCTTCGGCCTGGACCGGATCCACCGGGCCCTGCGCGACGAGCCGACCTGGTTCGACGCCCCTGCCGAGATCATGGAGTAGCACCCGCCGGCACTGGCCGACAAACCGGGGCGTACCCGTCCCGGCCGCCGGGCAGGCGCTGTGAGCTGCTCGGACGTGCGTTGTAGGGTTCCGCTGACCTGAGGCGGTAATCGGACAGTCGTACGTTGGAGGAGGGTGGTCGGGGGATGATCTCGCGCAGTTCAGCCGGAGAGTCGCGGGTGGGCGGCGGCAGCCGCGCGCCTGCCGGAGCGGCCCCCGGCGGGCGCCTGGCGGTCCTCGACGGGGTCCGGGTCCTCGCGGCACTCGGGGTGCTCTTCTACCACTACTTCGCCCTGTCCAGCGCCTGGGGCGAACCGCCGGAGGGCATCTTCCCGGTCGCCCACCGGTTCGCCGTCTACGGCTGGCTCGGCGTCGAGATATTCTTCCTGGTCAGCGGGTTCGTCATCTGTATGAGCGCCTGGGGCCGGACCGTGGGCGACTTCGCGGTGTCCCGGGTCTCGCGGCTCTTCCCCGCCTATTGGGCGGCTGTGGCCTTCACCACCCTCGTGCTCTTCACCTGGCCCGAGGTGCGGGAGGTCAGTGCGTTCAGCGATGTCGTGGTGAACCTGTCGATGCTGCAGGGCGGCATCGGGGTCCCGAACATCGACGACGCGTACTGGACCCTCTTCGTCGAGCTCAAGTTCTACGTACTGTTCGCGATCGTGGTCATGCGCGGTGTGACCTACCGCAACTGCGTCCTGTTCTGTGCGGCCTGGACCCTCGCCGGCGTCGTGGCCCCCACCGCCGACAGCGGCGTGCTGTCCTTCTTCGCGGTCTCGTCCTCCTCCCCGTACTTCATCGCCGGCATCGGCTTCTACCTGATGCGCCGCTTCCGGCCGAACGCCGTCCTGTGGGCCGTCGTCGGCGTCCAGTTCCTCCTGGCGCAGCACCATGTGCACGCCCGCATGATCTCCAGCCTGGGCCGGGCCGCCACCCACCAGACGCCTGCCTGGCCCGCCCATCTGGTCATCGCGCTGGGCTTCGCCCTCATGGCGGCGATCGCGCTCGGCGCCCTCGACGGCGTCCGGTGGCGCTGGCTCCCGCACGCCGGATCGCTCACGTACCCGCTCTACCTGATCCACATGATGGCCGGGCTGACCCTCATCCACACCTTCCGCCGCGACGTGGCGCCCCTGCCCCTGGTCATCGGGGTGACCGCCACGATGCTGCTGCTCGCGTGGCTCATCCACCGGTTCGTGGAACGTCCGCTCGGCCGGCTGCTGCGCGACGGGCTGCGCCGCGGGCTGCAGGACATCCGCTCGGGCACCCCCCGCGGGCCGTCGATCGGCCGGCTTCCCGCCCAGTCCCCGGCGCCCGACACGGAACGCGTCCCGGCCCGCCGCTGAAAAACATCTCCCTACACTGACCGGCATGGCATGCCGCATCAGTGAGCTGGTCATCGACTGCGCCGACCCCGAGCGGCTCGCCGCGTTCTGGAGCGAGGTCCTCGGCTACGCGGAACTGGGCCGGGAGGACGGCGGAAGCATCGAGATCGGACCGCCCTACGCGGGCTTCGGCGGACCGCAGCCCACCCTCGTCCTCAGCCCCAGCGCCGATCCGCGATCCGGGAAGCTCCGGCTGCACATCGACGTCAACGCCACCGACCGCGACCAGGACGCCGAGCTGGAGCGGCTGCTCGCGCTCGGTGCCAGGCCCGCCGACGTCGGGCAGACCGGCGCCGAGGGCTGGCACGTCCTGGCCGATCCGGAAGGCAACGAGTTCTGCCTCCTGCGCAGGCGGCTCCCGCCGCTCTGACCCCACTCGGCCGGACACGGTTCACGGCTGCGCCTGCCGGTACAACTCCACCGCTTCCTCGCCCAGCACCGCGCTGTACGAGATCTCCGGGACGCTCCCGCCGCCCTCGTAGCCGCCGAGCACGCCGGCCAGCGCGCCGTCGACCAGCCAGGGGCTGCCGCTGGTGCCGCCGCTGAGGTCCGGGCAGCCGATCCGGCGCTGCGTCCCGGAGAACAGGGCCGTGGTGTTCGCGCAGCGCAGCGGGGCCTCCAGCGTCCGCGGGTAGCCGATGACCGTCACCGTGGCGTCCTCCGGCTGCTCGGCGGCGACCGGGAACCCGCCCACGAGGTCTTCGACGGCCGAGGCCGGCCCGCCGTCCACCGGGGCCACCGTCGCGAAGGCGATGTCGTCGTCCGGGTCCTGCCCGTCCGTCCAGCCGGGCGCGATGTACGCGCCGGTGATCTTCCAGACGCCGTACGGAGCCTTGCCGTCGCGGTAGCCCGGCGCGAAGACGGTGGTGTAGGGACTCTCCAGGCAGTGCGCGGCGGTCGCAATCACATCGCGCCCCTCGCTGTGCACCACGGCGGCGGTGCAAAAGTGCCCGCCGTCGAGCCCGCCCGCGAAGAGCGCGCCCACCCGGTCCGCGGCGTCACCGGGCCGTGCCTGCGCGGTGACACCGAGCGGCGGTCCGGCCGCGGCGTCGGGCAGGTCCACGCCCAGCAGCGCGGCCATGGCGGTGAGCGCGAGCAGGATCCGGGACGCCCGCCGCGCACGGGTGCGCCGGGCCGTTCGGGGGAGCGTGGAGTGGATCATTTTTCCACCCTGCCCGCCGAACCTATGTCCGGAGGCTGGTCTTCCGTATGAATCTCCTGTGAATCCCGTGAACCCGGTGTGAAACCCGGGACATGCCCGGACAGGCCCCTTTTCGTCGGCTATCAGCGGCTATCGGAGGCGATCCGCCGGCTACCCGAGCCGCTCGTACCGTCACCCGGCGCCCCCGCACCTGCCGGTCCGCCACCACCGCGAAATGCTCCCGCAGCACCGCCGCCTTGGCCTGCTCAGCGGAGGTAGCCACGACACCTGTTCGGACTGGCCCCGGCTGAACAGGATCAGCGGCAGCGCCGCCCCCCGCAGGAGCAACCGAGTCTATGGACGCCACGGACGGTTTCCGGGCCGGGTGTTGTGCAGCACGGTGCGTGAGCATTCCGCCCACCCGCCCCTAGCCTCGCCGCAGGAGCACGAACGAGGGGCGGTACCCGGTGAACTGGCTCATCCACGACTACCGCGAGAGCGATCTCGCAGCGGTGGTCCACCTGATCGACACCACGGCCGAACTCGGCCAGGAGTCCGTCTTCTCGCTCGCCGAGTGCATCAGCGCGCTGACCGACCGCCAGCCCTGCGTGGTGGCCGTCCACCAGGGCGTCCCCATCGGCGCCGCACTCGCCTGCGTCACCGGGGAGCGGGCCTGGGTCATGCGCATCGCGATCGCCGCCGGCTGGCGCGGCCGCGGCCTGGCCAGCGCCCTGCTCGTCGAGCTGGAGCGACGGCTCATCGCCGCCCGCGTCGGCCGCATCGCCTACGTCCTGCCCGAGGAGGACATGCTCGGCGAGGGCCTGCTCAACGCCGGGTACACCCGGCAGCCCGCCGTCGCCTACTTCGAGAAGACCGAGCCCCTGCACGGACCTGCCGCCGGACTCCTCGACGACCTGGGCGGCCGCTTCCTCCAGGGCGACCTGTGGGCGAAGGTCGCCGGCATGGAGAAGGAGAAGGACCTCATCGAGCGGCGCGTCGTGCTGCCGCTCGCCGAGCCCGAACGGGCCGCCGCGCACGGGGTGCGGCCGCCGCGCGCCATCACCCTCTTCGGCCCGCCCGGCACCGGCAAGACCACCTTCGCCCGGGCCATCGCCTCCCGGCTGGGCTGGCCCTTCGTCGAACTGCTGCCCTCGCGCCTCGCCGACGAGGGCAACCTGGCGGCCGCGCTGCGCGACGCCTTCGCCCGGATCGCCGAACTGGAGCGCGTCCTCGTCTTCATCGACGAGGTCGAGGAGATCGCCCCGGTGCGCACCGAGCCCGCGCAGCCCGGCGGGATCCACGGGGTGACGAACGACCTGCTGAAGCTGATACCGGGCTTCCGGGAGGGCGACGAGCGGCTGCTGGTGTGCGCCACCAACTCCATCCGCTCCCTCGACCCCGCCTTCCTGCGGCCCGGCCGCTTCGACTACCTGATCCCGATCGGGACCCCCGACGCCGGAGCGCGCGCCGCGATCTGGTCCCGCTACACGGCGGGGCGCGCGGACGTCGACGTGAGCGCCCTGGTGGCGGCCACCGAGCTGTTCACACCGGCCGACATCGAGCACGCGGCGCGGATCGCGGCGCAGGTGTCCTTCGAGCGGGACCTGGAGGCGGTGGGCGCGCGGGGCGTGGCGGCCGCGCAGCCGGGCGCGACCACCCGGGACTACCTGGAGGCGGTCCGGCAGTGCCGGCCGACCGTGACCCCGGCGATGACCGGCGAGTTCGAGGCGGACATCACCGCGCACGCCCGGTTCTGACCCCGGTCGCCCTCCCTGACGTCCGTCCTCGTCATGCGCGACGACGAGGAGGACGGCGCACCGCCGCGCACCCGGGTGGACCTCGCCGGCGGGCTCGCCGTCATCCGGCTGCCCGCCCCGGCCGTCCCGCCCGCCGTGCCCGCTACGGGGAGCAGCGGTACGTGAAGTCCACCGCGGCCGTGCGCTGCTGCGGGGAGACCAGCCGCAGCTCAGCCTTCGCGGGGTAGGTCCCCGTGCCGTGGAAGGTCCACAGCAGGTGCAGCCGGGCCTCCCGCTGCCCGCGCGGCACCCGCTCCGTGAGCTGCTCGGACTGTGTGCCGTCGCTGCGCACCCACCGGTAAGTGAGGGTGCCCGGGCGTCCGTTGGTCCCTACGACGGCCACGACATCGGCCGTCGCATCACAGGCCGGCCCGTTCGGATCGGTGCTCACGGCCACCTCCCGCACCTCGATGCCGGGCCCGAGCCGCTGCCACCCGAGATACGCGATGACCGCGGCCAGGACCACCGCCGCGAGGGCGTACCGCCGCAGACCGGCCCCCCGGCGCGGCCGGGGCGCAGCCGCGACTGCCACGGCCGCGTCCAGCGGGAACGGCGCGGGCATGGCCGCGGTGACCCCCGGCCCGAACCGCAGTACGGACCCCTCGACCCGGTCGGGAACCACGGCCTCGGCCGCGGCCGGAGGGCCGCTGAACCAGTGGCTGCCGAGGACGGTGGCGCTGTAGTCGTCGCCCTGGGGGGCGCCGGAACCGCTCATCGGGGCACCTCCACACAGCGCAGCAGGTACTGCGAGGCCGACGCGGACTTGTTTCCGGCGGTGGGCTTGGTGGTGACGCGCACGCCGCCGTAGCAGCCGCGCTCGCGCGAGAAGCTGTGCGGCTTGACCACGGTGGCCATGGAACCGGCCGGGACCTCGAACGACTCCGAGCCGTCGGGGACGGAGTAGGAGCCCTGCGCACCGCCCAGGAACCACTCCACCACCACCGTGACCGACCCGGCGCCCTGGCTGGCGACCGAGATGGTCGCGTCCCCCCGGTAGACCCCGGTCTTCAGCGACACGGCCACGTTCGTGACCTTCAGCGTCGGTGTGGGCGTCGGTGTCGGGGTCGGCGGCCAGCTCACCGTCGGCTTCGGGGTGGGGCTCGCCGACCACGACGGGGAAGCGGCCGGGGACGTGGACGGTGAGGGGCTCGGGGACGCCGAGGTGCTCGGACTCGGCGAAGGAGAGGCGGAGACCGTCGGGCCCGGGGTCGGCGAAGCCGATCCGGGAGGGGCCGCGCTCGTCGTCGCGAAGGCGCTCACCGCCGAGGCCCCGTCCGGGGCCGCGCCGATCGCGTCCGTCGTCAGGATCAGCACCGTTCCCATCACCAGCGCCACTCCCGTCGCGAGCCAGCCGCGCCGCCCCGGAGCCCAGCCCGAGCCACTGGGAACCGTGGTCGTCGCCACCGCCGTGGTACCCGCTGCCGGTGCGCCCGCCGAGGGGAACAGCAGCGGCAGCAGGGCGGCCAGCGCCGCCAGCTTGCGCTGTCCGCGTTCCTCCCACTCGGGCCCGTACGCCGCCAGCGCCACGCCCTCCAGCTCCGCCACGAACGCCTCGGCGTTCTCCGGCCGCTGCTCGGGCGCCTTCGCGAGGCCGCGCCGGATCAGCGGACGTACGGGCTCCGGCGCCTCGGTCTCCGGCACCGGCGCCTCGATGTGCTGGACCGCGAGCTCCGCGAAGTTCTCCCCGTCGTAGGGCTTGCGGCCGGTCAGGCACTCGAAGAACGTCGCCGTCGCCGCGTACACGTCCGCCGCGGGCGAGGCCGGCCGGCCCTGCCACTGCTCGGGAGCCATGTAGGCGGGGGTTCCGGCCACGCCGGGCGTGCTGCCCCGGTTCGCCGCGATCCCGAAGTCCACCAGCTTCGACGAGCCGTCCGCCGCGACCAGCACGTTCTCCGGCTTGTAGTCCCGGTGGACGACGCCCGCCCGGTGCGCTGCCGCCAGCCCCAGCAGCGATCCCTTGAGGACCACCAGGGCGGCCTCGGCGTCGGCCCGCCCGGACTGCTTCAGCAGCGCGCGCAGGGAGATGCCGTCGACCAGCTCCATGACGATGGCCGCGCCGCCGGACGCCTCCACGTACTCGTACAGCCGGACCACGTACGGGGTCTCCAGCCCGCCCAGGAGGCGGGCCTCGGCCCGGAACTCCCCGACGAACGCCGGGTCCTGGCGGAGCCGGTCACTGAGGTACTTCACCGCGACCGGTGTGCCCGTGCCGTCGTGGACGGCGAGGACCACCCGGCCGCTGCCGCCCGAGCCGAGCTCGCGGACCTCGGTGTACCCGGGGACCGACCATGCCGCCCGCGTGTCGTTCATCGTTCTTGCCCCCTGCCTGCCGTGTGGCGCCGCCGTGCCGATCGGACCACCGGTCCGGGACCGGCCGTCCACCGGCCCTCCCCGGACCGGACGCCACCTGGGACGTGGTTCGCGCCGTGGCCGGTTCCCGGCCACGGCGCACGTCTCACGCCGCGGCCGCCAGCGCCCCGATCAGGGCGTGCAGCCGGTCGGCGGCCGCCCGCCCGAAGGCCGGGTCGTTGATGTGCGTGTCGTAGTCGTAGAGCCGGGCGGCGCTGCCCCGCAAGCCGTCGCGCAGCGCCGAGAACAGGGCCCGGTCCGCGCCGGGGTCATGGTACGGGCCGCCCGGCGCGCCGAGCGTGGACAGTCCACGGAGCGGGATGCACACGGCCGTCGGGCCGCTCGCCGCGCGCAGTTTGGCGGAGACCCGCCGGCCGAGCTCCGCGCACTCGGCCGCGGTCGTACGGGTCACCGTGATGGACGGATTGTGGACGTGGACCCCGCGGTCGCGCACCCGCCGGGGCAGGCTCTCCAGCGGGCCGAACTTCACCATGTCCAGCGCCCCCAGGCTCACCACCTGCGGGATGCCGGCCCGCCCGGCCGCGCTGAGCCGGTCGGGGCCCGCCGTGAGGATGCCTCCGCACAGGTCGTCGGCGAGCTCGCTGAGGGTGAGGTCGAGGACGCCCGCGAAGACCCCCTCGCCGGCCAGCGTCTCCAGGGTGCGGCCCCCGGTGCCGCTGACGTGGAAGACCAGCACCTCGTAGCCGAGTTCCGTCAGCCGCTCGCGCGCCGCGTCCACACCGGCCGTGGTCACGCCCGCCATGCTCGCCGCGACCAGCGGGCGGCCGCCCGCCCCCAGCCGGGGCGGGCGGCCCTCCGCGGAGGTGCGGGCGTAGGCCCTGGACATCCCGGCGATCGCCTCCACGGCGTTCGCCAGGACCGGCGCGGAGACGCTGTTGATTCCCGCGATGTCCACCACGCTGTACATCATCGTGATGTCCGAGGAGCCCACGTAGGGGCGGACGTCCCCGGACGCCATGGACGAGACCATCAGTTTCGGTACGCCCAGCGGCAGGGCGCGCATCGCCCGGGTGGCGATGGAGGTGCCGCCGCTTCCGCCGATGGCGAGCACCCCGTGCAGCCTGCCCTCGGCGTGCAGGCGTAACAGCGTGGCCTCCGCGCCCCGCGCCATCGTGGTCACGGCCGCCCCCCGGTCGGCGGCCGTGCGCAGTTCCGACAGTTCCGTTCCCGCTGCCCGGGCCACCGCGTCACGCGGCACATCGGCGGGCACCCGGGGTTCGCCCATGATTCCTGTGTCGACCAGTACCACTTCGACGCCGGCGCGCAGCAGCCTCTCGCGCAGCCAGCCGTACTCCACACCCTTGGTGTCCAAGGTTCCCACCAGCACGACGTTCGTCATGTGTGCAATGTCCATGCAGGTAAGGGTGTTGGCAAGTGCAAGTGTGGGTCAAACCTTGAGTAGCTCCAACAGCCTTTCGATGAAGGGGAGTTGCGAGGGAATCAGCAGGCTTTGCGCCAGCGGTGGAGCAAACCAGGCCACCCGGTCCAGCTCGGGGAACTCCTGTACGTTTCCGGAGTGCGGCGGCCACTCCATGGTGAAGGTCCCGGGCACCATCACATCGGGGTCGAGATCCGCTTCCACCGCCCAGATGGTCACCACCTTTCCGCTGGTCAGCCGTACCTCGCCCAGCGGCAGGTACGCGCCCTCCGGCGGCGGTAGCCCGATCTCCTCGGTGAACTCCCGGCGGGCCGCGGCCCGCGGGGTCTCCTCCGGCCCGTATTCACCCTTGGGGATGGCCCAGCCCCCGGCTTCCCGCCCGGCCCAGAGCGGGCCGCCCATATGGCCGAGCAGGACCTCGACACCGGTCTCAGGCTCCGTGCCGGTCCGCCGGAACAGGAGCAGTCCGGCACTGCGCTTGTGCGTCATGGCTCCATGCATGCCCCGTACGGGCCCCGGCCAGTGCTCCCGGGCCGGTGATCCGCGGGACCGGGCCCGCGGGACCGCGGAACGCGACCGGGTGCGCGGTCGCGTTCCGCGGTCAGTGCTCGTGCGGGCCCTGCCGGTGGACGGGTCCGTGCGCGTCCGCGCAGTGCGCACCGGGCGGGCCCCCGCCCGCGCGGCCGACCGTCAGGAGGGAGTCCTGGGCGTGGTCCACCTGGAGGGTGGTGTGCGTGATCCCGTACTCCTTGTCGAGCAGCTGCTCCAGTTCCCGGCGTACGGCGTGGCAGTCGCCCTCCGGTTCCACCAGCACGTGCGCGGAGAGCGCCGCCTGACCCGAGGTGATCGTCCAGATGTGCAGGTCGTGCACCTCGGTGACGGGCGGCTGCCCGACCAGCCGGTCGCCGACCGCGTCCGGGTCCACATGGGCGGGGGCGGCCTCGAGGAGTATCCGGCCGGACTCGCGGATCAGCCCGTAGCCCGCCTTGAGCATCAGCAGCACCACGACCAGCGTGGCGATCGCGTCCGCCTGCCGGAAGCCGGTGGTCAGCACGATCAGACCGGCGATCGCGGTCCCGATGAAGGCGAAGAGGTCGTTCAGGATGTGCTGGTAGGCGCCCTCGACGACGAGCGTGGAACGGTTCGCCCGGGAGATGCACCAGGCCGCGGCCACATTGACGGCGATGCCCGCGAGCGCGGTCACCACGACCAGCCCGCCCTCCACCGGCGGCGGGTCCATCAGCCGCTGCACCGCCTCGTAGGCCAGCCAGACCCCCAGCAGGATCAGCGTCAGCCCGTTGGCCTGGGCGGAGAGTATCTCCGCCCGCTTGAGGCCGTACGTGAAGCCGCCGCGGGCGGGCCGGGCGGCCAGCCGCATGGCGATCAGCGCCAGGACGATCGAGACGGCGTCGGTCAGCATGTGGGCCGCGTCGGAGATCAGGGCCAGCGAGTTCGCCAGGACGCCGATGACCACCTCGACGGCCATGAACCCGCCGATCAGGGCGAGCGCGATCGCCAGCCAGCGGCGGTCGGCGTCGGCGGCCACGCCGTGGCTGTGCCCTCCGGGTCCGTGCCCGTGCGACTGCCCGTGTCCGTGGTCGTCGTGCGCGTGGTGCGCGTGGTCGTGCCCACTCATGGCGTCCCCCGTCTCCTCGCGGCACCCGTGTGTTCGGTCCCGTCGCGTGAAGTGAAGCGCACCCCGGCGCGATCGGCAAAGGCTGCAACGGGGACCGTTGTCATTACCCATAAGAGGCCTCTGACCTGCGGTGATGCCCGGCCGGTGCCGGACCCTCGGGATCGTGGGAAAATCTGTTCATGGTCCAGCGCCCCGGAGTGCCGACCGCGCCCCAGCTCGTTCTGGTGACCGACTGGGGCGCCACCGAGATGGATCCCGACCGGATCTACCACGTCGGTCGGGACCCCCTCTGTGAGATCTGCCTCGACGATGCCCGCGTCTCCTGGCACCACGCGATCCTGCGCCCGGACGGCGACCACTGGACGCTGGAGGACGAGGGCAGCACCAACGGAACCTGGGCCGACGGCCACCGCATCCACGAGTGGAGCGTCGGCGTCGGCACCGAACTGCGCTTCGGCAGCGCCGACGACGGGCCGCGCGCCGCGGTCGTCGGTGCCGAGCCGCCCGCGCCGCCACCCCCCGCACCCGCCGCCCCCGGGACCGGCAGCCCGTCCCGGGTCACGACCCCGGCGATGACCGGCGCCTTCCGCCAGCCGACGACCGTACGCCCGCTGCCCGTGCGCACCGCCGTCCGGATCGGCCGCGCCCCCGACAGCGACCTCGTCGTCGACGACCTGACCGTCTCCCGCCGGCACGCCGAGCTGCACGCCCTCGCCGACGGCAGCTACCAGATCGTCGACCTCGGCAGCCACAACGGCACCTACCTCAACGGCACCGCCGTGAACCGGCCCACCCCCGTCACCGAGGGCGACATCGTCGGCATCGGCCACTCGGTCTTCTGCCTCGTCGGCGACCAGCTCCAGGAGTTCGTGGACACCGGAGAGGTCTCCCTCGACGTCCAGGACCTCACCGTCGCCGTCGACAAGGGGCGCAAGGTCCTCCTCGAACGGATCTCCTTCCCGGTCGGCGCCAAATGCCTGCTCGCCGTCGTGGGCCCCAGCGGAGCCGGCAAATCGACCCTGCTCGGCGCACTGACCGGCCTGCGCCCCGCCGACGAGGGCACCGTCCTCTACGACGGACGCGACCTCTACCGCGACTACGCCGAACTGCGCAGCCGCATCGGACTCGTCCCCCAGGACGACATCCTGCACACCCAGCTCACCGTCCGGCGTGCCCTCACCTACGCCGCCGAACTGCGCTTCCCGCAGGACACCGCCGAGGCCGAACGCCAGGCCCGCGTCGACGAGGTGATCGGCGAACTCGGCCTCGAACAGCGCGCCGACCAGCCCATCCACAGCCTCTCCGGCGGCCAGCGCAAACGCGTCTCCGTCGCCCTGGAACTGCTCACCAAGCCCTCCCTGCTCTTCCTGGACGAGCCCACCTCCGGCCTCGACCCCGGCATGGACCGCTCGGTGATGAACATGCTGCGCGCCCTCGCCGACGACGGCCGTACGGTCATCGTCGTCACCCACAGCGTGCTCAACCTCGAAGGCTGCGACCGCCTCCTCGTCCTCGCGCCCGGCGGGCGCATCGCGTACTACGGCGCCCCCGGGGAGGCCCTCGCCTTCTTCGGCTTCGACCAGTGGCCCGAGGCCTTCGAAGCCTTCGAGAACGAGCGCGAGCGCGACTGGGCCGGAGAGTTCCGGGACTCGCCCCTGCACCGCCGCAACGTCGACGTGACCGCCGGCCGGCTCCCGCTCACCGGGCAGGCCGAACGGGCCGCCGGCAGCCCGCCGAAACCGCCGCCCAAGGCCCAGAGCTGGGGCTCCCAGCTCTCCACGCTGATCCGCCGGTACATCGCGGTGCTCAAGTCCGACCGCACCTTCCTGGTCATCATGGTCGGGCTGCCCTTCGTCATGGGCGCCATGACCCGCGCCCTGTCCGGCAGCGCCCTCACGCTCGACACCGCGCTGAACGCCCTGTTCATCCTGTGCGTGGGCGGAGTCCTGATGGGCGCCGCCAACGCGGTGCGCGAACTCGTCAAGGAACGCGTCATCTACCAGCGCGAGCGCTCCGTGGGCCTGTCCCGCTCGGCCTACCTGATGTCCAAGGTGGTGGTCCTCGGCGCGATCACCGTCGCCCAGGCCGTGGTCCTCACCGTGGTCGGCCTCGCCGGAGTCAAGACCAATGCGCCCAATGGCCGGGGCCTCTTCATGCCACCGCTCGTCGAGATCACCCTCGCCGTCGCCCTGCTGTCCGTCACCGCGATGCTGCTCGGCCTGCTGATCTCCGCCCTGGTGACCAAGGAGGAGGTCACCATGCCCCTGCTGGTCCTCCTCACGATCGTCCAGGTGGTCTTCTGCGGCTCGCTGCTGAAACTCACCGGAGTCCCGGTCATCGAGCAGTTCGCCTGGTTCGTACCCGCCCGGTGGGCCATGGCCGCCATGGCGGCCACCATCGACCTCGGCGCGATCATGCCCGGCACCATCACCGAGGACCCGCTGTTCGACCACAAGCCCAACCTGTGGCTCATCGAGATGGGCCTGCTCGTCGCTCTGTCCGTGCTGTTCGGCTTGCTGGTCGCCCGGCTGCTGCGCCGCCACGAGCCGACCATCATGCGGAAGTAGGCTTCATGAGCAGCTCGATGGGACGCCCGGGAGGTGAGGTGGAGGACTTCCGACCCACCCATGTGGTGCCGCAGGAGGGCATGCCCGCCTGGGAGGGCCCCGACGTCACCCGGCCGACCGTGCCCCTGGACGCGTTCCTGCCCGTGCAGCTGCTGTCCCGGCGCGGGGAGTGGGGGGAGGTCCTGTGCGCCAACGGGTGGTCCGCCTGGGTGGACGGGCGGCTGCTGGTCGCCGTGCCGCACCCGCCACCGACGGCCGGGGGACGGCCCCCGGTGCGCTCCGAGGACCCCAGGCCGCTGCTCACGCGCGGCGCCGAGACCCTGGAACGCTACCGGCGTGCCGTCGACGAGCTCGCCTCGGGACGGATCGACACCGACGCCTTCCGGCGCTCCGTACGCGGGCTGCGGGCCGGAGTGGTGATCGAGGGGGAGTCGGTGTGGCTCTACGACGAGAAGTCGGGACGGTGGCTGTACGACGACGGGGACCGCCTGACGACCTACGCGGTCGTGGCCGGGCCCGGGGGCGGCGCGCCCGGACCCGGGCCCGGACCCGGCCGGGGGCCGCAGCAGCCGCCCGAGGACACGGATCCGGGCGGCGGCCGGGGCGCCGTACGGAGGCCTCCGGCACCGACCGACGCGGTCGGGGTCCCGCGCGAAGGGGCCGGGGACCGGCCCGACCGGGCGGTGGCCCATGACCCCACGCGGATCGTGGACACCCACGACCCCGGAGGCGGCTGATGGGGGAGGCGGCACGGGCGGAACCCGGCGAAGGATCCCCCACCGACCTGAGCGGGAAGCAGATCGCCGGGTACCTGGTGGAGAGCGAGCTCGGGCGCGGCGGGATGGCCGTCGTCTACCGGGCGCGGGACCTGCGGCTGGACCGGAAGGTGGCACTGAAACTGCTCGCCCCCGAGCTGGCCCGGAACGACACCTTCAGGAAGCGGTTCGCCCATGAGTCGAAGGTGGCCGCGACCATCGAGCACCCGCACATCGTGCCCGTGTTCGAGGCGGGGGAGGCGGACGGGCTGCTCTACATCGCCATGCGCCTCGTCGAGGGGCCGGACCTGCGGGTGCTGCTGGACCGAACGGGCCCGCTGCCGGTGGAGACGGTCGCGCGGATCGCGGGCCAGGTGGCGTCGGCCCTGGACGCGGCCCACGCCCACGACCTGGTCCACCGGGACGTGAAGCCGGGCAACATCTTGATCGCCCCGGGCACGGACCGGGACCACCCGGAACACGCCTACCTCACGGACTTCGGGCTGACGAAGAAGTCACTGTCGCTGACCGGGTTCACGACCGACGGGCAGTTCGTCGGGACGGTGACCTACGTGGCGCCGGAACAGATCTCCGGGAAGCCGGTGGACGGCCGGTGCGACGTCTACAGCCTGGGGTGCGTCGTCTACGAGGCCCTCGTCGGGGAACCGCCGTTCCAGCGGGACGACGACATCGCCCTGCTGTGGGCCCACCAGTACGACGCTCCGCCGCCGCCGAGCTCCCGGCGCCCCGGGCTGCCCGAGGCGGTGGACGAGGTACTGGCGAAGGCGCTGGCCAAGTCGCCGGAGGACCGGTGGAACAGCTGCCTGGAATTCACCGGGGCCCTGCGGCGGGCGGGCACGGGCGCCGCACCTCCCCCGAAGGGGCCGGCAGCCGGTGCGGCCCGGCCCGAGCCGGGCGCGCTGCCCGCCCCGCCGCCGGTGCCGCGATGGGCGCTTCCGGTGTTCACCCTGCCGGACTCCGAGGGGCCGGGGACCGACTAGGCCGTCTCTTTCGGATCTTGCCGGATGAGCCCGGGTCGTCCGGTGCGGTGCATCGCAAGGCGGAGGGGCGCCCGGGTACTGGACGTACTCGGGTGCCCCGACATCGCGGCGAGGTGCCGTGCCGGGCGGGCCGGGCCCGGCAAGATCCGGAAGAGACGGCCGGGAGGCAGGCTGGCGGCGTCCCCACCGAGGCGCGTCCCCAGCTACCGGGGTGCCGCGCGGGTCGCTGCGGACGGTTCGTCGACCCGGCCGCGGCGGCGCAGGGGACGGGCCAGCAGGGCGCCCAGGAAGCCCGCCACGGCGCCCCACAGGAGCCCGAGCCCGACCGTGCGCCACAGCACCGGATCCAGTTCGACCTGGGCCCCGAGGCCGTCCACGTCGCCGATGCCCACGAGGGAGAGGCCGAACTGCGCCTGGATCCGGCCCAGCAGACAGACCGCCAAGGTCGCGAGGGCCAGGGCCACGCCCAGGTGCAGGGCGTGCTGCCAGGCGCGGACGTGCGCGGGGGAGCGTACGGCCGCCAGCACGCCCGTACCGAGCAGCAGGACGGCAGCCACCACCACCAGCCACCACGCCCGGGAGTCCTGCTCCGCGAGCGAGGCCACGTCGACCGTGGACGGGTCGGAGCCGCGCAGGACCTCGTCCAGCAGCTGGGGCATCGGCAGCCCGAAGGGGCCCTCGACCCGGCCCTGCCAGGCGCCGCCGAAGCCCAGGGTGAGCGCGAGCCAGGCGAGGTTCGGCAGCCCGAGCAGGATCACGGCCGCGGTCCGGTCGGCATGGCCCTGGGTGGCGGCCACGACCACGCCGACCCCGATGCCGAGGACGACGTAGGCGAGGAGCAGCAGCATCGTGGCGAAGGCGGCCGGGCGCAGCGCCGAGTGGAAGCGGACCAGCCGGGCCGGGAGCGGGGCGCGCCGCGAGACCAGCAGGGCGATCAGCAACAGGCCCAGGATCCACAGGAGTCCGTAGAGGAGGGTGGCGGGCAGGTCGGCCCGGAATCCCACCGTCGGGGCGGAGTCCAGGAGTTCGGTGATCGTCCCGATGGGGGAGTCGTCGACCGAGATGCCGAAGGTCGCGCGGGCGAGGAAGGCGGCGCCGGTCAGGGCGGCCAGCCACAGCAGGACCAACGGGACGGCCCGGCCGATGAGTTCGCGGGGCCGGGCCACGGCCCGGTTGTGCAGGGGGCGCAGGAAGAAGTAGCCGGTGGTGAGGGCGCCGGCCAGGCTCACCGAGAGCGGGACCACCGACAGCGTCGCGTCCGCCCCCGCCAGCGAACCGGCACCGCCCGACACCTCGAGCGAACCTCCGGCCGCCATCATCACGACCGCGGCGACCACGTGTGGGAACGCGCCGTCCGGCAGGCCGCCCGCGCCCGCGCACATCAGCCCGGCGGCGGCGACCACGGTCATCACCACGAATCCTGCGATGACGGCGACGAGGGCGTCACGCCATGCCCTCGCGGAGCCCCCCGGCGATGACGTTCTCGGCGTCTGACTCACCCTGCCACCGTGACACTCTCGGCTTGCGGCCACCACCCGGACGGCGCACACAATGGTCCCCAGGGAACTCACTCCTCCTGGGAAGAAGAGCCCGTGACCACACAACCATCCGGCCGACCGCCGTCTTCGGAACGCCCCACCGGGCCCCCTTCGGGCCCGCTTTCGGGCGGGCAGCAGGGGCCCCCGCCACCACCGCCCCCGGCGCCTCCGGGCGGGTCCGGAGGCCCGGGCCAGGGCCCGGCCAAGGGCCCCTGGTGGCGATCGGTGCCACGGCTGGTCACCGCGCTCGTCGCGGTGGTGGCGGTCGTGGCCCTGGCCGTGGTCCTCACCCGCCCCAGCGGGACCTCCAACGCCGGTGGCGAGGTGTTCCTCCAGCCGGCCGCCGCCTCCGGCCCCGACCCCTTCACGGAGTCCACGGCGGTCAAGGAGGCCACACCGCCGCCGGAGAGCCCGACGGCGCAGAGCCGGCCGCCCTCTCCCCAGGGCACCGGAAGCGCCCAGGTCAGCCCGAGCGCCAGCGCCAGCGCTCCGGTGGGCACCAGGAGCGTCAGCGGCTCCTCGCCGGGCGTCTACACCGGCACCAGGGACGCCGCCAGCTGTGACGTCGAGAAGCTGATCGGATCGCTGAACGCGGACCCCAGCAAGAACGCGGCCTTCGGCTCGGCGCTCGGGCTCCAGCCGGCCGCCGTTCCCGGGTATCTGCGCTCGCTGACTTCGGTGCAGCTGCGGATGGACACCCGGGTGACGAACCACGGCTACCGCGACGGCAAGCTCGACTCCTACCAGGCCGTACTCCAGGCCGGGACGGCCGTGCTGGTGGACGACCGGGGAGTGCCGCGCGTGCGCTGCGCGTGCGGGAACCCGCTCGGTCCGCCCGTGGCCCTGAAGGCCAATCCGAAGCGCTTCGGCCAGACGTGGCCCTCCTACCAGCCCGCGAAGGTGGTGGCCGTCGCCCCGTCGGTGACCGTCATCAACAAGATCGTGATCTACGACCCCCATAACCAGCGCTGGTACGAGCGCCCGAAGGGCGGCGACCACCAGGGCAAGCCGCTGCCCGACAAGCCCGTACCGCCGCCGCCGCTCCCGACGCCGCCGTTCACGTCGACCCCCTCGGCGACGAGCCCCCGGCCGACGGTGACCACCCCCAGCCCGTCGGGGACGAAGCCGACCCCGTCGGGTACGTCGCCCACGCCGACCCCGTCGGGAACGTCGCCCACGCCGACCCCGTCGGGAACGTCGCCCACGCCGACCCCGTCGGGAACGTCGCCCACGCCGACCCCGTCCGTGACGTCGCCCACGCCGACGAGCCCGGCTCCCACGACGCCGACCCCGACGCCGTCGAAGCCGACCCCTACGGAGCCGAGTCCGACGAAGCCGAGCCCTACGACGCCGGCCCCGACGACGCCGACCCCGGCGGAGTCACCGTCCGACGCGAAGACGCCCTCAGAGTCACCCAAGCAGTCACCGACGCCGAAGACGGAGCCTGCGACTCCTGCGACCACCGCCCCGCCTGCGACCACCGCCCCGCCCGCGACGACCGCGCCGCCCGCGACCACTGCTGCGCCGCCCGCGACGACTGCCGTGCCGCCCGCGACGACTGCCGTGCCGCCCGCGACGACTGCTGCGCCGCCCCGTCCGCCGACCTCGGCCGCACCGGAGCCTCCGCCTCCGCCGCCGGTAGCGACGGAACCGGAGCGGGAACCGGCCCAGACGGCCCCCGCCCCCGAGCCTGAGGGACCCGCTCAGGAGAGCTGACCACCCCGTCACATGACCGCGCCCCCTTCCCGTGCCGGGGAGGGGGCGCAGCGGCGGTGCGTCGCGGCAGCGGATCGAGGATCAGGCGCGGCCGCGGCGGGCGAGCGCGTCACCCGCCGCGCCCACGGCGAAGCCCAGGGCGATCATGACGACGTAGCTGTAGATCTCGTAGCCGTCGGGGGCGAGGAAGCGGACGAAGCCCATGAAGTGGATCCAGCCGAGCCACTCGTGCAGCAGGCCGCTCGCGCCGCCGACGACGAGGACGAAGCAGAGCGCACCCGAGACGGCGGCCGGCGGGGACTTCGGGGTGGTGGAGGTCATGCTCCGACGTTAGGCGGCACGCGCCGTGCCGGGGATCGGTCTTAGGGCTGCCCGCGGTCGTACTTAAGTATCCGGTGCGGGCCGCGGACGTCCGCGGCCCGGCCGGGCCCGCGTAGATTCCCGGGACATGCGCCGTATCCACCGCACCCGCCGGGACTGGGCCGCCGACCTGGGCCTGTTCCTCTTCGCCGCGTGCTTCGCCGCCGTCAGCTCACAGTCCATCCCGGTGCCGGAGAGCCTCGGCCCGGCGTGGCGGGCCGCCGACCAGGCGGCCGGCGGGCTGGCGTGCGCGGCGGTCCTGCTGCGGCGGCGCCGGCCGGTCCAGCTGGCCGTGGTGCTGCTCGTGACCGGTGGCGTGGCGCACTACCTGACCGGACCGGCGATGGTGGCGGTGTTCACGGTGGCCGCGACCCGGCCGTGGAAGGCCACGGCGTGGGTGGCGGCGCTGGCCTTCGGCCCCCTGCCGTTCTTCCTGTGGCAGCTGCCGGAGATGTCCGAGGAGCGGGCGGGCGCGGCGGTGACCTACTTCGCCCTGATCGTCGGATCCATCGGCTGGGGGCTGTTCCGGCGCTCCCGGCAGCAGCTGATCGCCTCACTGCGCGAGCGCGCCGAACTGGCCGAGGCGGACGCGGAGTCGCGGGCCGAGCGGGCCCGGATGGAAGCGAGGGAGGAGATCGCCCGCGAGATGCACGACGTACTCGGCCACCGGCTGTCGCTGCTCAGCGTGCACGCGGGCGCCCTGGAGTTCAATCCCGGCGCCCCGCGGGCGGAGATCGAGCGGGCCGCCGGGGTCATGCGGGAGAGCGCCCACCTGGCCCTGCACGACCTGCGCGAGGTGATCGGCGTACTCCGGGCGGGGTCGGGTGACGGGCCCGCGGAGGGCGAGCGGCCGCAGCCCGAACTGGCGGACCTGACCCGGCTGGTGGCGGAGGCGAGGGCCGCGGGCGGGCGGATCGAGCTGGCCGGACCGCCCGAAGGGGCCGCGCCGCCGCCCCTGGTGGGGCGTACCGCGTACCGGATCGTGCAGGAGGCGCTGACCAACGTACGCAAGCACGCGCCCGGCGCGCCCGTCGACGTGCGGGTGACCGGGGGCCCGGGGGACGGGCTCACGGTGGAGGTCCGCAACGCCCGGCCACCGGGACCGGATCCGGCGCGGGGCGCGCTCGCCGGGACGGCCCAGGGCGGCGGCCAGGGGCTGATCGGGCTGGCCGAACGCGCCCGGCTGGCCGGCGGGGAGCTGACGGCCCTCCCTTCCGGCGGCGGCTTCCGGGTGCAGGCCTGGCTACCCTGGCAGGGCTGATCGAGGGGCGAGGGAAGAGGCGCAGGTGATCCGGGTACTGCTGGTCGACGACGACGCGATCGTCCGGGCCGGGCTGCGCCTGATGCTCGGTGGCGCCCCGGACATCGAGCTGGTCGCGGAGGCCGCGGACGGGGCGCACGTGCCCGGTCTGGTCGCCGAGCACGGCCCGGACCTGGTGCTGATGGACATCCGGATGCCCGGCGTCGACGGACTGGCCGCCACCGAGCGGCTCCGGGAGCGGCCGGGAGCGCCGGAGGTGCTGGTCCTGACCACCTTCCACACCGACGCCCACGTCCTGCGCGCGCTGCGGGCCGGCGCGGCCGGGTTCCTGCTCAAGGACACCCCGCCCCAGGAGATCGTGACGGCCATCCGGACGGTGGCCGCCGGGGACCCGGTGCTGTCCCCGGCCGTCACCCGGCGGCTCATCGACCAGGTGGCGGGCGACTTCGGCCAGGACGCCCGGGTGAGCGCCGCGCGCGCCCGGCTGGCGCTGCTGGCGGGGCGCGAGCGGGAGGTGGCCCTGGCGGTCGGCCGGGGCCTGTCCAACGCGGAGATCGGGCGGGAGCTGCACCTGGCACTGCCCACGGTGAAGACCCACGTGTCCCGGATCCTGACCCGGCTCGACCTCAACAACCGCGTCCAGATCGCCCTCTTGGTCCATGACGCGAGCCTGCCGGGCAGCGGTGGACCGCAAGGTTGAGAAGTGCCGTGAGGGCCGGTGCCCACCGGTGCGGACGGGACTCCCGTACCGCGTCCGGGACCGGTGGAATCGGTGCGGCCCGCCGGTCGGACCTCCCGCGGCCGCCCCCTGCGCCGTGTGGGGGCGGCCGGGGGCCGGGGGCCTGGGGTGTCCGGCCGTCCCGCAGGGACACGGGCGGGGGAGAGTGAGACCCTGGCAGCATGGCCCGTAGGGCAGAGAACCCCGCCGTCGAGTGGCCCGCGCGGCCCAACACGAGCCTCGCGCTCAACCGCATGGGCACATTCGACTGGGACCTCGACAGCGGGCGGATGTATCTCGATCCCACCGCGCTCGAGGTACTCGACCTGCGCCCGGACGAGTTCGACGGGACCCCCGCCGGGCTCAGGCGGTGCCTGGCGCCCGGTGAGGAGGCCCGGCTCGACACCCGGGTCGCGCAGGCGATCAAGGACGGCCGGAGCCACTACGGGGCCTACGTCCGCAGCCGCCGGCGCGACGGTTCCCCGACCTGGACCCACATCCAGGGCCACATCCTGCGCAACCCGGCCGGCCGGCCGTACCGCGTCATCGGGATCCTCCGCGATGCCGCCCACGACCCGGGCGAGCCCGGCGCCGCCGGGGAGCAGGTCGAGGGACGCCGCCGGATGACCAACGTCGTCGAGCGGACCACCGCCATCCTCGCCCACGCCCGCACCGTCAACGACGTGACCGACATCCTCAAGGACCCGCAGGCCCTCGGGCACCTCGGTGCGGTCAGCGTGATGCTGGGCGTCGTCGACGGCGGCCGCATCCACCTCGTCGCGGAGGGGCAGCTCGGCTCGTACGTGCCCGAGATCGAGTACACGCGGATCGACGCGCGGTTCCCGATGAGCGAGGCCGTCCGCACCATGCAGTCGGTCTTCCTCGTCTCGCGCGAAGAGTTCCAGAGCCGCTACCCGGAGCTGTGGCCGTACATCGAGCCGCTGTCCGTCCGCAGCGGCGTCTACCTGCCGCTGATCGCCCAGGGGCGGCCCATCGGGGCCCTCGGGCTGCTCTACACGCGCGACGGCGATTTCACCGCCGAGGAGCGCAACCTGCTGATGGCGCTCGGCAGCGGGGTCGCGCAGAGCCTCCAGCGCGCCATCCTCTTCGAACAGGAGCACGACCTGGCCGAGGGCCTCCAGCGGGCCATGCTGCCCCGCCGGATCCCGGAGGTGCCGGGCGCGCTGATCGCCGTACGGTACCGCTCCGCCCGGATGGGACGGGACATCGGCGGGGACTGGTACGACGTGGTCCCGCTCGGCGAGGGCCGGGTCGGGGTGATGATCGGCGACGTGGAGGGGCACGACACGGACGCGGCCGCCGTCATGGGGCAGCTCCGCATCGTGATGCGGGCGTACATCGTCGAGGGGCACACGCCCGGCACGGCGATGGCACGGGCCTCGGCCTTCCTGCGCGAACTGGAGACGGAACGGTTCGCCACCTGCACCTACGCCGAGGTGGACCTCACCACCGGAATGCTCCGGATGGTCCGCGCCGGGCACCTCGACCCGGTCGTGCGGCGCGGCGACGGCACCGTCCACCGGGTCCAGGTGGCGGGCGGGCTGCCGCTCGGCCTGCCGCCCCGCGAGCAGACCGGCACCGGCTCCGGCTACCCCGTCACCAGCCTCGAACTGCACCCCGGCGACACCCTGCTGCTGTGCACCGACGGCCTGATCGAACGCCCCGGCGCGGACCCGGACAGCGGCATGCGGGAACTCATGGCGGCGGTCCACAGCGGCCCGGTCGACGTGGAGGAGCTCGCCGACGTGCTGTGCGACCTGATCGGGGACTCGGGCGGCGGGGACGACATGGCCCTGCTCGTCCTGCGCCGCCGCGGCACCCCCACCGCGCGCGGTGGCGGTCCGCTGCACCACCGGCTGGATCCGGGCGACGCGAAGGCCCCGGCGCTGGTCCGGCACCTGATCCGGGCGGCCGTGGCCGCCTGGGGCGCGCGGCACCGGGCCGACGAGATCGAGCTGGCGGCGGACGAACTGATGACCAACGCCCTGGTCCACACGGAAGGCGGCGGCCACGTCAGCATGCGGCTCACGGCGCAGGGGCGGATCCGGATCGAGGTCGAGGACAGCAGCAGCGCCCTGCCGAGACGGCGCGAGGCGGGGGACTGGGCGGTGTCGGGGCGCGGGCTGATGCTCGTGGAGCGGCTCGCGGACGAGTGGGGCGTGGAGCCCCGCGGCGGCGGCAAGTGCGTGTGGTGCGAGTTCGCCCTGGCCGCCCCGGAGGACGCCGGCTGACCGGTCGGCCGCAGCAGCTCCGCCCCGCACCTCAGAGGCGTACCAGCGTGACCTCGGTGGCCTTCACGCTCGTCCACACCGGGACACCGTCCACGATGCCCAGCTCGGCCGCCGCCTCGGGGGTGATCTCGGCGACCAGGTCGGGCACGGCGTCCGAGGCGATCAGCACGCGCAGCCGGCTGCCGACCGCGGTGATCTCCCGTACGGTGCCCGGCCAGACGTTGCGGGGGCTGCCGCCCGGGCGGTCGCGGTGCACCGACACCGCCTCGGGGGCGATGATCGCCAGTGCTTTCGCCCCCTCGGGCAGCGCCTCGGCGACCACCAGCCGGCCGCGCGCGGCGAGCTCGAGCCCGTCCACCGTGGCCGTTCCGGGCCAGGCGTTGCGCCCCAGCATGCGGGCCACCCACGGGGAGCGCGGGTGCCGGGCCACCTCCGAGGGCGGCGCCTCCTGCAGGGCCTGGCCGTCGGCCAGTACGAGGACCCGGTCGGCCAGCGACACCGCCTCGACGGGATCGTGCGTCACGATGAGGCAGACCCCGCCGAAGCCGGCCAGGTGGGTGCGCAGGGTGTGCCGCACGCGGGCCCGGGTGGTCTGGTCGAGGGCGGCGAGCGGCTCGTCCAGCAGGAGGAGCCGGGGGCGGGCCGCCAGCGCCCGGGCCAGCGCCACCCGCTGCGCCTGACCGCCTGACAGCTGGGCGGGCCTGCGGTCGGCGAGGTGCAGGACGCCGAGCCGGTCCAGCCAGGCCCGGGCCTCGCGGAGGGCCTCGGCGCGCGGCACACCGCGGGCGCGCAGCCCGTACGCAGTGTTGGCCACAGCGCTCAGGTGCGGGAACAGCGCCCCGTCCTGCGGGACCCAGGCCACCTGGCGCTTGTGCGGGGGCAGGGCCGTGACGTCGGTGTCCCCGAGCCGCAGCTCCGCGTGGGCCCGCGGGGTCAGGCCGAGCAGGGCGCGCAGCAGGGTGGTCTTGCCGGCGCCGTTCTCACCCACGACGGCGATGGTGGTGCCGGGCTCCGCGTCGAGGGTGAGCCGGTTGAAACCGGTGACCTCGGCGTGCAGGGGCCAGCGGCCGCTGCCCTGCGGCTGCGGCAGCACGGTGTCGTCGCCGCTCGTGGTGGCGCCTGCGTCGTGGAGGGCCGGCTCGTCCGGGACCGGCGCCGTACGCGCGGCCCCGCGGGCCACCGGGATGCCCGTCCAGCGTCCGCGCAGGGCGATCAGTACGCCCATGGCGATCGCGAGGAGCAACAGTGAGACGGAGGTGGCGGCCTCGGGCTTGTCCTGCAGCAGCAGGTACACCTGGAGCGGCAGGGTCTGGGTGGTGCCGGGCAGGTTCCCCGCGAAGGTGATCGTCGCCCCGAACTCGCCCAGCGCACGGGCCCAGGTCAGCGCCGCACCGGCGACCAGGCCGGGGGCCACCATGGGCAGCGTCACGGTGAAGAACACCCGCACCGGCGAGGCGCCGAGCGAGGCGGCGGTCTCCTCGTAGCTCTGCTTGAGACCGCCGAGGGCGCCTTCGAGGCTGATCACCAGGAACGGCATGGCGACGAACGTGGCCGCCACGACCGCGCCCGAGGTGTGGAACGGCAGGGTGATCCCGAAGGTGCCCTCCAGCCAGGGCCCGAGCAGCCCGCGCCGCCCGAAACCGAGGAGCAGGGCGACGCCGCCGACGGTCGGCGGCAGCACCATCGGGAGCAGGACGAGGGAGCGGACCAGCACCTTGCCCTTGAACTCGACGCGGGCCAGCAGCCAGGCGAGCGGGACGCCGAGGAGCAGCGAGAGGGCCAGGGCCCACAAGGACACCAGGAGCGAGAGCTTCAGGGCCTCGACCACACCGGGGCTGGTGAGGTGGGCGCCGAGCTCGCCCCACTGCGTGCGGACGAGGATGCCGACGAGGGGCAGCAGCAGGAACGCGACGGCGAGCAACGCGGGGAGCGCCAGGGTGAGGGGCGGCCCGGTACGGGTGCGCGTACGCGGGCCGGCACGCTTGCCGGACGGGGTGCGGAGTCGGCTCATGTGGGTTCCTGGCTGCGGGTGTCGGCTGCGGGGGAAGCGTATGCGGCTGCGGACGGGTCCGGGCGTGGGCGCGTGGACCCGTACGCGACCTCGTGGGCGGCGTGGTGCGCGAGGACGCCGAAAGGGGCTGCCTGTTCCCCCCGGTTCAGGCAGCCCCTCGGCGTCCGGCCGTGGCCGGTGCTCAGGCCTTCTGGAAGCCCGCGTCCTGGAGGATCTTCTGCGCCTCGGGGGTGCTCAGCCAGGTCACGAACGCGGCAGCGTCCTCGGCGTTCCTGGATTGCTTCAGCGTGGCGGCCGGGTACGAGGCCACGGCGTTCTGCTCGTCCGGGATGTCCACGGTGGCGACCTTGTCGCCGGACTTGGCGGAGTCGGTCTTGTAGACGAGGCCGGCGTCGGCCTCACCCAGCTCGACCTTGCTCAGCACGGCACGGACGTTGGGCTCCTGGGAGACCGGCTTCACCTCGATCTTCTGGGCGTCGAGGATCTGCTTGCTGTAGCGGCCGACCGGGACCTCGGGCGCGGCGAGCACGACCTTGATCTTGGTGTCGGCGAGGTCCTTGAGCTCGTCGATCTTGAACGGGTTGGCCTTGGCGGCCGCGATGACCAGGCGGTTCTTGGCGATGATCGTGGCCTCGCCGGTCTCGGCCTTCAGCCCGTCCATGGTCTTGGTGTCCGCGGTGACCAGCGCGTCGGCCGGAGCGCCCTGCTTGACCTGGGCCGCGAGCTCCTGCGAACCGGCGAAGGAGAAGGTGACCTTCGTGCCGGGGTGGGTCTTCTCGTACTCCCCACCCGCGGCCTTGAAGACGTCGGTGAGGGAGGAGGCGGCGAGGACCGTGAGATTCACGGCCTTCGGCGTGGGGGTGGTACCGGCGGCGGCCTTGTCATCGCTCTTGCCACAGGCGGCCAGCGGCACGAGCAGGGCGGCGGTCAGGGCGGCGCCGGCGGCGGTACGGCGGCGGATCGTGATCGGGGACATGAGCAGGTGCTCCTCGGTCGGGTCGGCGGCCGGCCTGGTGCCGGAACCGCGCCGCGGTGACCCGCGCCGGTGACGGGCGGAGCGGGTGGGGACGGTCGGTGATGCCGAGCGGGTGGTGCGGGGGACCGCGGGTGGACGGCGGGCGGCGCCGTCCGGATCAGGTGCGGTCGATGTGCACGCCGGTGGACTTCACGCGGGCAGTGGCCTGCATGCCGACCTCCAGCCCGAGCTCCTCGACGGCCTCACGGGTGAGCAGGGAAACCAGGCGGTGGGGACCGGCTGGATCTCGACCTGGGCGGCCACGTCGCCGAGCTTGACGGCCGTGACGATGCCGGGAAAGGCATGGCGCGCCGAGGTGTACGGTTCCCCGTCCTCGACGTGGGCGCCCTGGCTCACCTCGACGGAGAAGGCGGGCAGATCGCGGTCGTTGATCAGACGTCGGCCGCCTTCGTCGCGATGGGTCACGACCCGGCCGGCGTCGGCCCAGCGGCGCGCCGTGTCGGGGCTGACGCCCAGCAGACGCGCTGCCTGTCCGATGGTGTAGGACTGCATGGGCGACAACGTAGGGCCCCTAGTGGCGCATTTGCAATTCTCTTGGCCTGATCTCCATGGCAGATGCCATATCTCTTGGCGTATCTGCCAAAACTCGTTCCGTGCCTCCGGGCCCGGCTCGCTAGAGTCGGGGCATGGCTGATGAGGTAACGGGAACGGGCACGGTGCGGGTCGACGCGTGGATCTGGTCCGTGCGCCTGACCAAGACCCGCTCGACCGCGGCGACCGCCTGCCGGGCGGGCCACGTGAAGGTCAACGGGGAGCGCGCGAAGCCGGCGCAGCCGGTGCGCGCGGGGGACGAGGTACGGCTCTTCCACGCGGGGCGCGAGCGGATCGTCGTCGTCAAGCGGCCCGTGTCCAAGCGGGTGGGCGCCCCGGTCGCCGCCGAATGCCTGATCGACAACAGTCCGCCGCCGCCGACCCCCGTGGAGGCCGCCGTGGTCGGGATCCGCGACCGGGGCGCGGGCCGCCCGACGAAGCGCGAACGCCGCGAGATCGAATCCCTGCGCGGCCGCCCGTAAAGGCTCCCCGGCCGCGGGGAGGCTCCCCGCGGCCGCGGGGTCGGGCGACGGGGGTCAGGCCTTGCGGTACGAGTACGCCTCGGCGGCGGCGTCGGCGACCGCCGCCAGGGGCGCTCCGGTGGACGCGGTGACCACCGCCGCCACCGCGCCCTCGAGGAACGGAGCGTCCAGCAGCCGGGAACCCGGCGGGAGTTCGTCCTCCATCAGCAGGACCTTCACCGTCAGCACCGAGCTCCCCAGGTCGGCCAGCAGGGCCACCCCGGCGCCCCGGTCCACCTCCCGGGCGGCCGCGAGGATCCGCTCCGCGCTCGTGCCGAGCCCGCCGAGGGCCGTACCGCCCGCCGCGGCCACCGGGGCCACGGGCCCGCCCGCGGCCAGTTCGCGCGCCAGCTCGGCCACCGCCTCCGCGACCGGCGCACTGTGCGACACCAGCACGATGCCGACCAGGGCCGGGCCGGATCCGGCGTCCGCGCCGGGATCGGGGTGCCCGGCGTTCACCGCGCACCCTCCGGATCCGCCACGTCCGCCAGCGCCCCCAGCAACAACGCCGACGAGGTCGCCCCCGGATCCTGGTGGCCGATGCTCCGCTCGCCCAGGTAGCTGGCCCGTCCCTTGCGCGCCTGCATCGGCACCGTCGCCAGCGCGCCGTTCTCCGCCGCGATGGCGGCCGCCCGGTACGACGTGGCCAGCGCGGCCACTCCCGGCACGAGCGCGTCCAGCATCGTCTTGTCACCCGGCGCCGCCCCGCCCAGCTGCGCCACCGCGGCGACCCCCGCGGCCAGGGCCTCGCCCAGCTCCTTGTCGGAGACCTCGGCCGCCTCCCGGAGCGCCTTGCCCGTGCGCCGCAGCAGCGTCCCGTACAGCGGTCCCGACGCCCCGCCGACCGTGGAGATCAGCGTCCTCCCGGCCAGCTGGAGCACCTCGCCCGGCGCCGTCACGGGCTCCGCCTCCAGGGCGGCGAGCACGGCCGTGAAACCGCGCAGCAGATTGCTCCCGTGGTCGGCGTCCCCGATGGGGGAGTCGAGCTCGGTCAGGCGGTCCGCCTCGCGCTCCACCGCGGCCGCGGCGGCCGCCATCCAGCGTCGGAAGAAGTCTGCGTCACGCACCGTCTCTCCTCGCCTCGCACCCGTCCGGCCCGTCCCACCGACACCTTACGTTCAGCGGCCCCAGCGCAGCGCCGCCGTCTGGACGGGCGCGTCCCACAGCCGCAGCAGTTCCTCGTCGGCCCGGCACAGCGTCACCGAACACCCCGCCATGTCCAGCGACGTGACGTAGTTTCCGACGAGCGCCCGAGCCACCGGCACACCCCGGTCGGCCAGCACCCGCACCACCTCCGCGTGGAACCCGTACAGCTCCAGCAGCGGTGTCGCACCCATCCCGTTGACCAGTGCCAGCACCGGCCCGTCGGCCGGACCGACCTGCGCCAGATCCTCCAGTACGGCGCCCACCGCGACCTCCGCGATCTCCCGCGCCGACATCATCGGGCGCCGCTCCCGGCCCGGTTCCCCGTGGATGCCGATGCCCAACTCCAGCTCCCCGTCCGGCAGGTCGAAGGTCGGGCTGCCCTTCGCGGGAGTGGTGCAGGCGCTCAGCGCCACCCCGAAGCTCCGCGAGGACGCGTCGACCCGCCGGGCGAGCGCGGCGACCCGCTCCAGCGGCGCCCCCTCCTCGGCGGCCGCCCCGGCGATCTTCTCGACGAACAGGGTGGCCCCGGTGCCGCGCCGCCCGGCCGTGTACAGGCTGTCGGTCACCGCGACATCGTCGTCGACCAGGACGCGCTCGATCCGCAGGCCGTCCTCCTCGGCGAGCTCCGCGGCCATCTCGAAGTTGAGCACGTCCCCGGTGTAGTTCTTGACGACGAACAGCACCCCCTGGCCGGAGTCCACGGCGGCCGCCGCCCGTACCATCTGGTCGGGCACCGGAGAGGTGAACACCTCACCGGGGCACGCGGCCGAGAGCATCCCGTACCCCACGAACCCGGCGTGCAGCGGCTCGTGCCCGGAGCCGCCCCCGGACACCACCCCGACCCGCCCGCCGGCCCGCGCGTCCCGCCGTACGACCACCCGCCGCTCCACGTCGACGTCCAGGTCGGGATGGGCGGCCGCCATCCCCCGCAGGGCGTCGGTGACCACGGTCTGCGGACTGTTGATCAGCATCCTCATGTCACTCCATCCGGTCTTTCGGCGGGCGTTCGACCGGGCCGGAGCACCGGCGGGCGCCCCGCGGCGGTCCGTCCGTCGCCACGATACGAGGCCCGGCGGCCGACGGCGCAGCGGCGACGCCGGGATCAGTGACCGCCGCCCAGGGGCCAGGCCTCGATGTCGCGGTAGTGGATGGGGCCGGGACCGCGGCCCGTGTTGCTCCCGACCAGGTGGAGGCGCCGGGTCTCCCACGCGCGGCCGGTGAACCCGGCGAGTCCGGCGGCCGCCTCCACCGCGCCGGTGGTGTCGTGGCGGCGGGCGCGCGCCAGCGTCAGATGGGGACGCAGGGGCCGGCCGTGGAAGGGGATGCCGCAGTCGGTGACCGCGGCGCGCACGTCGGCGGCGAGCAGGTGCAGGCCTTCGAGGTCGCCGCCGATCCCGGTCCACAGGACCCGCTCGTCGAAGTGGCCGCCGCCGCGCAGGGACAGCCGCAGGGGCGACCGGGTGGCGGCGAGGTCCGCGAGCGGCTCCCTCAGCAGTCCGACGGCGGTGACCGGGAGCTCGCCGAGGAAGGCCAGGGTGATGTGCCAGTCCTCGATGCGGTTCCAGCGCATGCGCGGGTACGCGGTGTAGGCGGGCAGCAGCCGCTGCTCCAGCTCTTCCTTCGCGCCGTCGGGCGGGGCCAGCGCTATGAACACGCGGACGGTCGCTGCCTGGGTCTTTTCGTTCACGAGGGTCTTCGTATCCTGCCGGGACACCTCCCGTCACATCCCCGCCGCCGACGGCCGGGCGCGACGCGGGTCACCCCGTGGCCGGGCCCGAGCCGATCGTCACCACGCGGGCCCACGCCGGAGGCGACTTCGGCACGTAGTCGGGGTTGTCCTCGTTCCACCGGCCCGCACGCTCCCGGGGGAAGAGACCCACCACCGTCCGGCACGGCGGTCGCGCGGCCGGCCAGGACGTCTGTCCGTCGGTCAGGACCACGATCACGTCCGGCCGGGGCGCCGCCCGCAGCGCCGCGGCGAAGCCCGTGCGCAGGTCCGTACCCCCGCCGCCCACCAGCGGAATGCCCTCACCGCTGCACAGGGGATGCACGATCCGGGCCGCCGCGTCGCACGGCACCACACTGACCATGTCGCTCCGGCCGCCCACCGCACGGGCGATCGCGGCGACCTCCAGCAGCGCACTGCCCAGTTCGGCGTCGCTGACCGAACCGGAGGTGTCGATGACCACGCAGACGCGCGGCGGCCGGCGCCGCAGGCTCGGCAGTACGGCCCCGGGCACCGCGGCCGAGCGCCGGGAGGGCCGGGCGTAGCTGTAGTCCTCACCCGCGCCCGCGCCGGAGGCCGCCGACCGGACGGCCGCGCCCAGCAACTCCCGCCAGGGCTGCGGCGGGTGGAAGGCCTCCTCGGCCCAGCGCCGCCACCCCGCGGGGGTGCTCCCGGGACGGCCGGTGATCCCCTGCGCCACCCGGAACCGGACCGCGTCCTGCTCCTGCGCGCTCAGGCCGTGCG
Organism: Streptomyces sp. NPDC048257; assembly: GCF_043201855.1. Taxonomy (NCBI): domain Bacteria; kingdom Bacillati; phylum Actinomycetota; class Actinomycetes; order Kitasatosporales; family Streptomycetaceae; genus Streptomyces; species Streptomyces sp. NPDC048257. Next base: position 281,702 of record NZ_JBICZI010000005.1, on the reverse strand, counting down.
CGCCGTCCGGCCCCAGGTCCCACTCGCGTTCCAGCCCGTCGGCGCCGCTGCCGCAGTCCAGCCAGACCAGGTCCTGCGTCCGCGCCCCGAGCCCGAACTGCCGCAGGTAGTCCTCCATGAGTTCGCCCGGGCGCAGCCCCAGGTGCTCCGGTGTCAGTGCCCCTTCGGGCCGCACCAGCCCCTCGCCGTACACGTCGTCGTTGATCTCGCAGTCCGCCGCGATGTTCATCCGCAGCCGTTCCCCCGGGCCGGTCAGCCCGCGCTCCCGTGCCACCCGGTCACCGCGTCCGTGGTGGTCGCGCAGCAGGTGGGACACCTCGTGGACCCAGACCCCGGCCAGCTCCTCCACCGGCGTCCGGTCCACGAACCCGGGTGAGACGTAGCACCGCCAGTGCCGGTCGACGGCCATCGTCGGCACCTGCCGTGACTCCACGGTGTGCAGGGCGAACAGCGCGGTCGCCAGGTAGGGCCGGACCCGGGCGGCGTGCAGTCGCGCCGCGAAGAGCTTGTCGACGTCCAGCGCCCCGGCCGCCTGCGCGCCCACCGCGTGTGCGCTCATCGGCCGGCCCCCACGGGGGCCCCGGTCCGGGCCGCCGCCCGCTCGACCGACCGGTCCGCCCGCCGGGACAGGGTCACCACTCCGGCGAGCCGTTCGATCGACTCCGGAACGTCCCAGTCCTCCTGGCGCAGCGCGGCCAGTGCGGTCGCGGGGACGACGACCAGGTCGGGGGCTCCGGTCTCCAGCGCCCGGACGAGCAGGGCCCAGGCCGCGTCCCAGCGGGACTTGTCCGGGCGCTTGCGGACCGCCGCCACCACGCCGTCGAGGGTGGCCTGGCGCCGGTCTCCCCGCTCGGGCAGGTCGGCGCCCTCCGGGTCGGCGAGCAGCTCCTCGGGGTCCGGCAGGTCCATCCGGTCCATGACGGCCAGCAGTTCCAGCCCCGGGCCGTCCCCAACGGTGCCCCTGACCAGCATGGACAGTACTTCCCTGGAGGAGGCGGCCGCGTTCGCGAAGGCGAGCAGACGGATCGTCATGTCCCAGCTGCGGGGCGAGGGCCACGCACCTCCCCGGCGGGCCTCGCTGCTCGGCAGGCGGTGCACGAGCGGGGGACGGGTGGTGAGCAGCCCGCACACCGCGCGCCGGGCGTGCTCCACGGCCGTCGGCAGCTTCGCGGCGTCCAGGCGCGGCAGTGTCGCCCGGGGCCAGACCCCGCCGAGTCCGCGGAGCACGACGTCGTGGTCGTGGGTCCACTGGAGGTGGACGAACCGGTTGGCCAGCGGCGGGCTCAGCTCCCAGCCGTCGGCCGCCGAGCCCCGCGGGTTGGCGGCGGCCACGATCCGGACCCCGGGCGGCAGTTGCAGGGAGCCGATCCGCCGTTCGAGGACGAGCCGGAGCAGGGCGGCCTGGACGGCCGGCGGCGCCGTGGACAGCTCGTCGAGGAACAGCAGCCCGCGCCCGGCGCGTACGAGTCGCACGGCCCAGTCCGGCGGGGCCATCGGGACGCCCTGCTCGGCGGGGTCGTCGCCGACGATGGGCAGGCCGGAGAAGTCGGACGGCTCGTGCACGCTGGCGATCACCGTGGTGAGCGGCAGGTCCAGGGCCTCGGCGAGCTGTGTCAGGGCCGCGGTCTTGCCGATGCCGGGCTCACCCCACAGGAGCACGGGCAGGTCGGCGGCCACGGCCAGGGTCAGGGCCTCCAACTGGTCGTCGGGGCGCGGTTCGGTGGTGGTGTCGCGCAGCAGGGCCAGCAAGGCGTCGGCGACGTCGAGCCGGGAGAGGTTCGATGCGGTGGACGGGGTGGACGGGGTGGACGGGGTGGACGGGGTGGACGGGGTGGACGGGGTGGACGGGGTGGACGAAGGCATGCGTGTCACCTATGGGTTCGAGAGGAGCGGGTGGTCCGGCGGGATCGGGGAGCCGGGTCCCGCGGGTCAGCGGGCGTGTGCCTGGCGCGGGTGGGGCCGGTGGCTCCGGGGGCGGTGTTCGCCCGGGCGGATCCGGCCGGGTCCGGGTCCGGCCAGGCCCGACCGGAACAGCCCGTAGGTGATCCGCCGTTGCGCCGCCGCCTCCAGTTCGTCCCGCAGCGCCCCGGCGCGCAGCAGGGCGTCGGGGCCGAGCAGCCCCTCCACCACGGCCAGCGCACCGGAGATGTCGCCGTGGTCCAGGCGTTCGCGGACCCCGGTGAGGCAGTCCGGCCGGCGGTGGGCCGCGTCGATGGCCTGCAGGCAGGGCAGCGGAGTGCCGGTCAGGGCGGTCAGCAGCTCCTCCCGGCGGACCTCGGCCGGATCGTGGTCCAGCGGGGCCAGTACCCCGTCGACCAGGCCGATACGGTGCCGGGCTCCCCGGCACTCGACGACGCGTGGCCGTCCCGCGCGGTCCGCGGCCGCGGGCGGACCGGCCGGCGTACGGCCGGGCGCGAGCGCCGAGGCGACCAGGGGGTGCAGCCGGTCGACCTCGATCGATCCGGTGCGGATCAGTTCGAGGTCGGGCAGGGTACGGGCCGCCGCGTCGGGCAGGACCGGCAGTGCGGAGGTGCTGCCGGGGGCGGGCGCCGCCCCGATCCGCAGCACGGGCGGTCCCGGGCCGTCGGCGCTCCGGTCCAGCAGCAGCCGCTGCCGGGCCCCCAGCCGTACGGCGACGACGCCGGTGGCCCGCCCCTCGGCGTGGAGCAGGATCCCGGCCTCGGCGGCCCAGCGGCCGACGGAGTACCGGTGCCCCGGCGGGAGGGCCCCCAGCAGCTCGGGGGCCGGCGCGGGAAGGCGGTCGGCGGGCGGCAGACCGGCCCCGGCCCGGACCCGCAGTTCGTCGGTCCTGCGGGCGTCCCACAGGTGGCGGTGCAGGTCGAGGCGGAACCGCCGGTCGGGACGGGCACGGCGGCGCGGATCACCCCAGGAGCCGTCCGCGGAGCGGGATCCGTCCCACAGGGCGAGGCTGATCCGCTGACCGCCGTCCGCCCACGCGGGCGGAGTCCGGGCCACGAGGTACACGGTTCGTGGCTCGTCCCGCGCGGCCGTGCCGTCCCGGGCGACCGTGCCGTCCCGCGCAGCCGTGTCGTACCGGGCCAGGGGGACGGTCAGCCCGGGGCGCAGCAGTCCGTCGGGAGCGATGCGCGGCATGTGCCAGCGCAACAGATCGGGTGCCAGATGGCGCAGATCGGCCCGGATCCGGGCCGCGAGGTCATGGCCGCGCGAGCGGGCCAGGAAGCGCAGATCGAGATCGACGTCGATGCCTGCGGCGGCGCACGCACCGGCCCAGTCGCCGACGGATCGGCGGGCGGTCGCAGTCTCGATCATGGACGGTGGCACGGCGTACTCGCGCACGCGCAGCCAGAAGGAAAGGCGGGAATCCCCGTGCACGTTCTGAGTGAGCATCAGCGCTCACCTTGCGTGGACGGGACCCCCGATCTGTGAAGAGAGTCAGTGGTCATCCCGACGACCGTACCGCTCCTCACCGCGACCGGCCAGCTGTTTTCCCGGGCGGCAACTCCGGGTGTACGTGTTCCGGCCGGTACGGGTCACGAGCCGGCCAGATCACCGCCGCGGCCGTGGCGGCGCTCAGGGCGACGGCCCCCAGCACCAGCACGGTCAGCGGCAGCCCCGCCCCCGCCGCGAGCCACCCGGCCAGCGGATAGGTGAGCAGCCAGCAGCCGTGCGAGAGGGAGAACCGGGCGGCGAACGCGGCGGGCAGGTCCGCGTCGGCGGTGGAGCGGCGGACCACCCGGCCCCCCGGGGTCAGCACCGCGGAGCAGCCCGCGCCGATCGCGGCCCAGACGGCCAGGAGTGCGGGCCAGGACCATGTGCGCGGCCCGGTCGCGGTGAGCGCCGCCCCTGCCGCCAGGACCACCGGGAGGGCGAAGCCGGCGCGGAGCATCACCGCACGGTCCGTGGAGCGTTGCAGGAGGCGGGGCAGGAGCAGCGCGGTCAGCATGGATCCGGCGCCGTACGCTCCGAGGGCGAGCGAGACGGCGCCGGCCGGGCGGTCGAGGTAACCGCGCACCAGAGAGACGGTGTTGACGAAGACGACGGCTCCGGCGGCGGCGACGGCGAGGTCGAGTGCGAGCAGGGCGCGCAGCGGGGGAGTGGCCCACAGCAGGCGGGTGCCGAAGACGGCCCGGGCGCGGAAGCCGCCGGTCCGCTCGACGGGTGCGGGCGCAGGCGCGGGCGCCCGCCCGGGCATGGGCGTGGGCAGCGCGGTCGCGACGATGAGCGCGGCGGAGGCGAGGAAGCCGACGGTCGTACCGGCGAACAGCCAGTCGTACGAGACCAGGCTCAGCAGGGCCGCGGCCAGCACCGGGCTGAACAGGCTCTCCAGGTCGTAGGCGAGCCGGGTCATCGACAGGGCCCGGGTGTAGTCGCGTTCGGCGGGCAGGATCTCGGGGACGGTGGCCTGGAAGGTCGGGGTGAAGGCCGCCGACGCCGCCTGGAGCAAGAAGATCAGGACGTGGATCTGCCAGATCTCGGTGACGAAAGGCAGGGCCGCCGCCGCGCCGGCGCGGGTCAGGTCCATCGCGGTCATGAGCGCGCGGCGGGGGACCCGGTCGGCCAGCGCGCCGACCACCGGGGCGATGGTGACGTAGGCGACCATCTTGATCGCGAGGGCGGTGCCGAGGACCGCCGAGGCACTGCCGCCCGCGAGTTCGTAGGCGAGCAGGCTCAGTGCGACGGTGGCGAGGCCGGTCCCGACGAGGGCGATGACCTGGGCGGTGAACAGGCGGCGATAGGTGCCGTTGCGCAGTACGGACAGCACGGTCCCCGTCCCGGTGGGCGGATCGATGACAGCATGTCGCCTTCAGCGTAGACAACATGTGCGCACCTGTGCACCCATCGCGGGCGGCTTCAGGAATCGTGTCGGTCCCGTGCGTCCGCCTCGAGCGCGGTGAGGAAGGCGGACGCCGCGGGCGTGCGGCCGGCGCGGCTCCAGACCACGTACTCGACGCGCGCCGGGGCATCGGTCACCTCGACGGTGACCACGCCGGCGAGCCGGGGCGCGTAGGCGGAGGGGAGCATGGCCACGGCGAGGCCCGGCCCCACGAGCCGGGCGACATAGTCCGCAGAGGTCACCTCGAAGGCGACGTCTCGGACCAGACCGGCGGCCGAGAAGGCCAGGTCCGACTGGACGCGGCCGGCCGTCCCGGCCGGCAGGTCCACGAACACCTCGCCCGCGAGCCTGCGGAGGTCGACCGCGGCTTCGCCGGCGAGCGGATGGTCCGGCGCGACCACAGCGACGAGCCGGTCCCGGGCGAGTTCACGGGCGGCGACCCCCTGGGGCCGGCTCGTGGTCGGCAGCCCCAGGAAGGCCACGTCGAGCGCCCCTTGCCGGACCTGCTCGACCAGGTCCTCGCTCGCGCCCACCCGCAGGCTGATGCGCACGTGCGGGTACCGCAGGCGGAAGTCGCCCAGCGCACCCGGGATGTCGACCGCGGCGACCGTCGGGATCAGCCCCACGGCGAGCCGTCCGCGCACCTCCCCGACGGCCGCCGCGACCTCGGCGGCCGCCCGCTCGGCGGCGTCCAGGCACTGCCGGGCGGCCGGGAGGAACGCCTCACCGGCCGGGGTCAGCCGCACCCGGCGGCTGGTGCGCTCGAAGAGCCGCGCGCCCAGTTCCCGTTCCAGGCGCGCGATCTGGTGACTGAGGGCGGACTGCACGACCAGACACCGCTCGGCGGCCCGGGTGAAGCTGTTCGTCTCGGCGACGGCGAGGACGTAGCGCATCTGCTGGAGCTCCATGGATCCATCGTGGATCGCGATCGATGAGCTGACAAACATGTATTGGACTCATCGATCGGGCCGCACGAGACTCCGCAACATGACAAGTCCAGCCGCGCACAGCGCCCGTGGGAACCTGCCCCGCACCCTCCTGACCGCGCTCGCCCCCCTGACCTGGGGCACGGTCTACATCGTCACCACCGAGCTCCTCCCGCCGGGGCACCCCCTGTTCGCGGGGCTGCTCCGGGCCTTACCCGCCGGCCTGATCGCACTGGCGCTCACCCGGACCCTGCCGCGCGGAGCGTGGTGGGGGAAGGCCGCGGTGCTCGGCACGCTGAACATCGGAGTGCTGTTCCCACTGCTGTTCATCGCCGCCGAACGCCTGCCGGGAGGCGTGGCCGCCACTTTGACGGCGGCCATGCCCCTCATGGTCGCCGTCCTGGCCATGCCCGTCCTCCACGAGAGGCCCTCCGCCCGGCGCCTCACCTGGGGTGGGCTCGGAGTCGGGGGCATCGGCCTGGTGGTCATCGGCCCGGACGCGGCGTTCGACGGCGTCGGCATCCTGGCCGGCCTGGCCGCCGCGGCGACCCTCGCGCTCGGGGTGACCCTCACCAAGCGCTGGGGACGTCCCGCCGGTGTCGGCCCCACTGCGTTCGCCGGCTGGCAGCTCACGGCCGGCGGCCTGTTCCTGGTCCCCGTCACCTTCCTCGCCGAGGGGGCGCCGCCCGCGGTCGGCCCGGCCGAAGCCCTCGGCTACCTCTGGCTCGGCCTGGTCTGCGGCCTGGTCACCTTCGTCCTGTGGTTCCAGGGGATCACCACCCTGCCCGTCACCTCCGCCGCGGTGCTCGGTCTGCTCTCGCCGCTGGTCGCCGCACTGCTCGGGGCGGTCCTGCTCGGCCAGACGCTCGGCCCCGTCCAACTCGTGGGCTTCGGGCTCGCGCTCGCCGCGATCGTCGCGGGACAGCTTCCCGCGGCCGGCCGCTCGACCGGCCCCGGCGGCGGTGGTGGCCCCGGGGGCCGTGGTGGTCAGTCGTGGGGCGGGAGCGAACCGAGCTGGTGGTCGGCGACGTTCAGGGCTTCGTCCACCAGCCGCCGCAAATGCCCGTGACCCAGGGCGTAGACGACCCGGCGCCCGTCCTTGCGGGTGGTGACCAGCCCGGCCAGCCGGAGCTTGGCGAGGTGCTGGCTGACGGAGGGCCGGGCCGCTCCGCACGCCTCGGTGAGGGTGGTGACATCGGCCTCGCCCCGGCCGAGGCGTTCCATGAGCGCCAGGCGGGTGCGGTCGGCGAGCAGGGCCAGAACGGACGCGGCGGCCTCGAGCCGGTCCCCCCGTTCCTGCGCGTCCGCCGTGTCCTGCGTGTCCTGCGCGATGTGTGCACCTGCGAGATGCGTGCCTGCACTCATGCGCCCATCGTAGGGCGGCCCGGGAGCGAAGCGGGCGCCCGTGCGCGCCTGTGCACGGGCCCCGCCACCCCCACAAGGGGGGCCGCGGGGCCCGTGCAAAGGCGGCGGGTGGCGTCAGCCGAGCGCGGGTGCCTTCTGCTCGGCCGGGGCCGTTGCTTCCGCACCGCCGGCGCGCGCAGCCAGGAGCCGCTGGGCGAGCACACCGAAGACGACGGCGAACACCGCCCACAGCACGAGCTGGACGGCCAGCGAGGCGACCCGGAACTCCCACAGCAGAGCGGCGGGGAAACCGGGCTGGACGGCATCGCTGTTGTCCGGCAGGAACACGAACGCCACGGCGGCGGCGACGACGAAGCCGCCACTCGCGGCCAGCGTCGCGTTCCAGTTGCCCAGGCGCGGTGCCAGCCGCCGCCCGAGGATGATCGCCCCGACGCCGAGCAGCACGCTGAGCAGGATCATCAGGAAGAACAGCGTGGTCCGCTGCCCGATCGTGTCCGGGTTGCCCACCGCCGGCGGGGTGGCCGGGTACTTCAGGAACGGCACCAGGTAGACCGTGGCGAAGGCACCCGCCGCGGTGAGTGCCGCCGTGGCCCGCGGGCTGAACCCGCCGACGCGACCGAGGGCGAACGAGAACGCGAGCGAGGCGATGCCGCCCAGCGCGACCCCGTAGACCAGGACACCCGTGGCCAGGCCGAGGGTCGACTGAACCGGCCGGCTGACCAGCTCTTCCTCTTCCTCGGCGGCTTCGCCCGACGCGGCGTCACCGCCGTGGCCGGCGTGACCGCTCGGGGCGCTCGCGGCGTCCTGGGCGGCCTGGGCCTCCTCCACGGCGATGGAACCCCGTACCGGCGGCTCACCCACCACGTAGGCGACGGCAAAGGCGAACAGTCCGGCTATCAGACCCGCGAGCATGCCGCGGACCAGCAGACCTCTGACGGTGGAGGCGTACATGTGCGCGGCCTCTCAGTGGCAGGGGAAGCCGAGCAGGTGACGACCGTCGTGCACCCACTCGTGCACGCCCTCACCGGCGAACAGGGCGGTGGCGCCCTGCTCGGCGCCGACGAAGTACAGGGCGACGAGCATCAGGAGACCGACGAAGAGCGCCCAGGGCAGCACCGCGCGCACAGGCAGCGGAGCCGACAGGGAGCCGGCGGGGTTGGATACGGCAGCGGAAGCGACAGCCTCGGCCATGATGGAACCTCCTCGGGGAACAACGCGTCCCATACGGTGGTGCAGGACGACGGTCCTCGGGTCTGACTCGCCACGACGCCACCCCGGGGGGTGTCGCCGCAGCACACAGTGGCGCGACCATGCCGGATTCACACCGGGCTTCCGTCTCGCCGTCGTCGCTATGTGGAAATGTCGCCGTGACGCTACCGTGTGGCGGGCTTTCGGCCAAGACCGTGAGTCCCTGATCACACGCCTACGCTGCGGTAATGCCGTTCCGGCCCGCTGCGGGCGACCCGAAGTGTCCACCAACTGGACCGGCGGGACTGCTAGAATGACCCCGTTGGCCTTCGGTGTGCGTGCCCCCGTGCATGTGTCCGGAGGCTTTTTTCATGCCTTCACACGACTCGACGCGCCGTGACACCCGCGATGACACCCGCCGTGACACCCGCCGTGACACCCGCGATGACACGCCCCCCGCCACCGATCGCTCCACCGGCTACCGCGCCCTGCTCCGCAACAAGGAGTTCAGCGGCCTGTACGTCAGCTTCACCCTCACCGTCGCCGCAGGCACTGTGTCCGGCTTCGCGCTCGGCACCCTGGTCAACCAGCAGACCCGTTCCCCGTTCCTGACGGCCGTGAGCATGTACGGGGCCACGTTCGCGACGGTACTGGGCGCGCTGACGCTGATGTCGGTCGCCGACGGGAAACGGCCCCGCCGCACCCTCGTCCTGCTCCAACTCGCCTCGCTGGTGGGGGTCGCCGCCCAGGCCGTCCCGGGGCTGCCGCTCGCGGCCCGGTTCGCTCTGCTGCTCACGCTGGGCTTCTTCCAGTCCCTCGGTACCGGTACGCGGCTGGGGCTGCTCGCCGAGGTCGTCCCCACCTCCGCCTACGCGCCCGCCCGTTCGCTGATGAACATCACCTCGGGCGGCACGGCGATCGCCGGCTACGCCATCGGCGCCGTCCTGCTGCGGCACCTGGGTCCCCAGGGGGTCTTCCTCGTCGCGGCGGCCCTGGCGGCACTCGGGCCGGCCGTGGTGGCGTCCACCGTCCGGGAGCGCTCGATCCGGCTCACCCGCCGCCCCGGGCTGCGCCGGACCTGGGTGGCGAACGCCGAGCTGTTCTCCCACCCCGGCCGCCGGATGCTGCTGCTGAACCTGTGGGTCCCCAACGGCCTGATCGTCGGCTGCGAGGCCCTGTTCATCTCCTACGATCCCGCCCACGCGGGCACCTTCCTCGCCGCCGGATCGGCGGGCATGCTCCTCGGGGACCTGACCGTCGGCCGACTGCTCACCGCCGACCGGCGACGGCGCTACGCCTTCGCCCTGCGGCTGCTGCTCGCCGCGCCCTTCCTGCTGTTCGCCGTCCACCCGCCCGTCGCGGTGGTGGCGCTCGCGGTGTTCCTCGCCAGCGCGGGGTTCGCGGCCACCCTGCCCCTGCAGGAGCAGCTCCTCGCGCAGACCCCCGACGCGATCCGCGGCCAGGTGCAGGGAGCCGAGTCGGCCGGCCGGATGACCTGGCAGGGTCTCGGCGCCGCGATCACCGGCGGCCTGGCCCAGTACCTCGCTCCGGGCACGGCGATCGCCGTCGCCGCAGGGGTCTCCGTAGCCCTCACCGTCCTGTGCAGGCCCTCGCGCGATCCGGATCCCGATGCGGCGGGTGCCGTACGCCGGGACGGCTGACGGGCGGCGGCGCGCGCACGTACTCGCGTGCCCGCCCCGTAAATCGTGCATGTGTTCGGTTAATGGGGCTAGGCTGGAGGCATGCACGCAGTCCAGGGCCTTCAGGGTTCCCTCTTCGACCAGGGCGACGAGATCCGGCTCGGGCCCCTCGGCGGCATGCGGCGGACCGAGCTAGGGGCCGGGGCCTGGGTCGATCACCTGCCCGGCTGGCTGAGCGGGGCCGACGCGCTCTTCGAGCGGCTGGCCGCCGACGTGCCCTGGCGGGCCGAGCGGCGGCAGATGTACGAGCGTGAGGTGGAGGTGCCCCGGCTGCTCGCCTTCTACGGAGCGGGCGAGCCCCTGCCACACGCCTCGCTCACCGGGGCCCGCGAGGTGCTGACCCGGCACTACGCCGCCGAGCTCGGCGAGCCGTTCACCACCGCCGGCCTGTGCCTGTACCGCGACGGCCGCGACAGCGTCGCCTGGCACGGGGACCGGACCGGACGCTCTTCGACCGAGGACACCATGGTGGCCATCGTCTCCGTCGGCGACCCGCGCGATCTCGCCTTCCGCCCCCGCGACGGCGGGGCCACCCTGCTGCGGCTGCCGCTGGGGCACGGCGACCTCGTCGTCATGGGCGGCTCCTGCCAGCGGACGATGGAGCACGCCGTACCCAAGTCGGCGCGGGCCGTCGGCCCCCGCATCAGCATCCAGTTCCGGCCCCACGACGTCCGCTGAGCCCCGGCCGGACCCTCACGGCCGGAGTTGCGACCCGATCCGGCGGCGTCCAGGCTGGAGCGCATGGATCTGGGAGCCTTCTCCGTGAGCCTCACCGTGCGCGACCTCGATGCCTCGAAGGCGTTCTACGAGAACCTCGGATTCGCCGTCTTCGGCGGGAACCCCGAGCAGAAGTGGCTCATCCTCAAGAACGGCGACGTCGTGATCGGGCTGTTCGTGGGCATGTTCGAGAAGAACATGCTGACCTTCAACCCCGGCTGGGACGCCAACGCGAGCGCGCTCGGATCCTTCACCGACATCCGCGACGTGCAGCGGCAGCTCAAGGCGCGGGGCGTGGAGTTCCTGACGGAGGTCGACGAGTCGGGTTCCGGCCCGGGCAGCTTCCTCGTCGTCGACCCGGACGGCAATCCGGTCCTCTTCGACCAGCACGTCTGACGCGTCCGGCTCAGGCGGCGGCGCCGGGCTCCTTCGTGGGCCGGACCGCTCCGGCCGCCGCGTGCAACGAGCGCAGCGCCAGCAGCAGGACCCCGATGTCGTCCAGGTACACGGGGTCCGGAATCAGGTCCACCGGCGAGATCGTGTAGACGACGGCGACCCAGAACAGGGCCTTGTCGCGCAGCGGGATCCCCGCGTCGAGCAACAGCCGCCGGGCCGCGAAGACCCGTACGAGCAGCACGGCCGCGGCGATCGCCAGCCCCAACGCGACGACCACGACCAGGGTCAGCCAGACCTTTCCGTCCATGGCGGCCCTATACCCCGATATCGGTGGGGGATACCCGGGATACCCCGGATACCCGGACGGCGTCCGGATCCACTCAGGCGCCCTGTCCGCGCAGCCGGCGGCCGACCTCTCCCAGTCCGTCGGCGAGCGCGTCGAGCTGTCCGGGGGTCAGGACGTCGACGAGGATCTCCCGGACCGTGGCCACGTGCCCGGGCGCCGCCTCCTCCAGCTTGGCGCTGCCCGCGTCGGTGAGGACGGCGAAGACGCCGCGCACGTCGGAGGGGCAGCTGCGGCGGCGGACCAGGCCGGCCTTCTCCATCTGCGTGACCTGGTAGGTCAGTCCGCTCTTGGAGTTGATCAGCCCGTTGGCGAGCTCGGTCATCCGCAGCTCGCGCCCGGGCGCCGCTGCGAGCCGTACGAGGATCTCGTACTGGGGATGCGAGAGCCCGGCGTCGTCCTTGAGCTGCTGGTCGAGGCGGCGGTTCACCAGGGCCGACGCGGCGAGGAATCCGCTCCAGGCGCGCATCTCGCGGTCGTCCAGCCATCTCGGTTCAGCCATGGCGCCAGACTACACGGGTTGTTCCAATTTGAATCAGTGGTTAGGGTCGGGGCTCAGCGGTTCGAATTTGAACAATCTTCTCCTGCCTCCCCCGGACCGCCCGACCGGAAGGACCCCCCATGACCAGCCCCTCCGTCACCACGACGAAGCCGCAGGCCACCGCACCGGCCACGCACCCCCACCCCTCCGTCCTCTCCACCCCGGGCCACGACACCGGCCTGCTGCTCCTGCGCCTCGTCCTCGGCCTGACCATGGCGGCGCACGGCGCGCAGAAGCTCTTCGGCTGGTTCGGAGGCGGGGGCATCAGCGGCACCGGCCAGTTCTTCACCGCCAGCGGCTACCCCGCCGGTGAGGCCATGGCCGTCCTCGCCGGCCTGACCGAGACCCTCGGAGGGCTCGGCCTCGTCCTCGGGCTGCTCACCCCGCTCGCCGGCGCCGCCGTCGTCGGCACCCTCATCAACGCGATCGCCGTCCACGGCGCCGGTGCCTTCTTCGCCCCGAAGGGCATCGAGTACGAGCTGCTGCTGACGGCGGGCGCCGCCGCCCTCGCCCTCACCGGCCCCGGACACTACGCCGTCGACCGCTTCCTGCCCGTCCTGCGCAGCCACCGCCTCGCGCACGGAGCCCTCGCCCTCGCCCTCGGCGTGCTCCTCGCCGCCGCCCTGCTCCTCGTCCGCGACTGAGGGCTGTCCCCTCACCGGAGTCGAACTGCACGGCTGACGCGGGGTTTCGGGGTCAGCGGCCGGCGGTGATCCATCGGACGAGGGCTGCGTTGGTCGTGTCGTCGAGTGCGGAGAGGGTGTGGATGGCCGCCAGGTCGCCTGGGAGTGGTGGGATGCCGACGGTGGTCAGCGCTGTGTGGAGGTCGAGGCGGCGGCGGTCCGAGGCCTTCAGGGACCAGGTGTGGCGTGGATCGGACGGCTGCGGGTCTGTGCGCGGGTTCTCGTCGCTGAGGAGATGCGGCCTCTTCCCTTCACCCGGCTTCTGCGGCGGGACATCGCAGGCTGTGGGCTCCACGATGTCGGCGCCGGGGAAGCGGTAGGGGTCGAGGGTCAGCTGGGGGAGCGTGGCCGCTGAGGGGGAAAAGTGCCAGGGCTCCACAAGAACCTCCTGGGTTGGATGTGCCGCTGCTGTTTCGGGAGTGATCGAGCCCGCCTCCTGCGGTGGAGGGGGGGGCGTGCCGCGGCTGGTGGCCGCGGCACGCGGTGGCCGGCAGTTCACTCTCCCCGATGGTGTGGCTGCCGGTCCGGGTCAGCGCCGGTGGTTGTCGTGGTGTCCGCGGCGTCCCCAGGACTCGGTGTCGATGACGTTGCCTCGGTTGTCGCGGAGGGTGGCGGTGTCGCGCTCGTCCCAGATCTGGTGGCGGCGGTCCTGGTAGACGTCGCGGCGGGTGTCGTGTCCGTTGCCGGTGTGGACCTTGACGCTGGAGCGGCCGTCCAGGCGGAGGTGGTCGAAGCGGTAGCGGTTGCCCTGCTGGTCGGTGAGGGTGTAGCCGCGCAGGTTGACGGCGTTGCGGCCGGTGTTCTTCACCTCGACCCATTCCCGGTTCAGGGCGCGGTTGTCGCGGCCCCGGCTGTCGTGCTGGACGTCGCCGATGACGATCGAGGAGTGCCGGCCGTGGTGGCCGTGCCGGTCGTCGTCGTGGGCGGCGGCCGGCACGGCGGCAGCGCCGACCAGGGCGCCGGCGGCCAGGGCTGCGGCGAGAAGGCGGCGGGGGCGGGTGGTGGGAGAAGCGGACATGCAGGCGGCTCCTTGAACAGTCGGTCCCGTCCGGGCTTGTGCAGGCCGGGCGGGCTTCGTGCGGTTCCCGGCGTCCTGCCGGGAAGCGACACTCTGGCCCTCACCACGGCCAACCGCCACAACACGTGATGTGTGTTTCTCAATGCGGACATGTCCGTAACCCTCCCTTGTAAGAGGCAACCGTCAGGCTCCGGTTGACGGAAGGGAGCTCGGGCGGGAGGACAGCCTGCGAGACGTCGAAGCCAGAGGTTTCAGCCACATAAGCAGTTCATTCGCGCCAGGCCGCGTGCTGTGCGCCGAATGGGTTCAGGGCTCTGTAACAGGCACTTCTGCCGTTTCCTCGCGCGCAGTTACGTGCCCCCGTGCCGAGGTGCAGGGCTGGGGGCCGGCGGGGGTGGCCGCCGAGCCTGGCGGGGCGCCGCGTACGGTCGGCGCATGCACGATCAGCGAGACCGGGATGAGGACGGCGGCACGCCGGAGCGCAGGCAGTCCGCCCTGCACGCTGACGTCACCGACGGGGCTGCGGAGGGTGAAGCGGTGGTGTTCGTGTGCGCGACATGCGGCATTGCGCTGACGGGCCCACTCACCCGGCTGCCCGAGGTTCCCGAGGCTCCCCACTACGCCTGGTGGGACGCCGATGAGCGGGGTCCGTCACCGGCCACCGTGCCGTCATGCCGCTACGCGATCGAGACGCAGCCCTACGGTGCGCCCTTGGTCGTTGCCCAGGAGCCCGGTCCGGTGATGCCGCGCCACGGGGAGCACCGGAACGTGGAGGGAAAACCCTTGGTGTCGCAGGGCCCGCGAGGCAACATCGTCATCAACCCCGACGACGCCCGCGGCCTGGAGCTGCAGCACGCGTCCCCCGCCTGCTGCGGAGCGACTCCAGACGGCGGAATGAACCAGCTGTGCGCCTGCGGAACCCTCGTCGCGACACTCTGCTCCGACTGCTGCCTGCCGTACGAACTCCATCTCTCGGCCCGCAACGTGCGCGCGGTTCGCCCCTGAGCTGGAAGGCAGCGAAGTCCTTCGATGGCAACTGTGATCACCAATCCCGGCTGTCCGACGCGAACGCTCGCCTCGTAGCCTCCGCACATGACTGACGATCCGTTCCAGTGCCGCTGCATCCTCTGCCATGACTACGGTGACGGGGACGAAGCGGACCAGGCTGATCTGACGATCATCGAGAACGTGCAGCAGCACGGGTGGCACGTCGTGATGGTTCCCGAGGACGAGATCGGTCCTGGATTCGCCTACACGATCGGCCTGTCACACACTCACGGCGCACCTGAGCTCGCCATGTTCGGGCTCGATATCCACACCATGCACCGCATGCTCAACAAGCTGGGAGAGAAGGCCGCCGCGGGCTCTGTTCTGGCTGACGGCCAGAGGCATGCTGACGTTGTCGACGGTCACCAGATCGCGCTCAGGCGGGTCGATCTCCGCTGGTACCGGACCTTCTTCGGGCGGGCCATCGGGTTCTACCGGCGGCCTCCTCTTCCTGTGCTGCAAGTTGCGTGGCCCGACGGGGCCGACCGCTTTCACTGGGACGAGCAGGCTGAGGAGAAGCATCGGGAGTCCCAGCCTCAGTTGTGGCTCCCCCCGAGTGAGCATCCTTTCGGGATCTGGACGACCGAACTCTGACCTCAAGACGGTGGACGGTGACCGTCGGCCGCATCGTCGAACCGGGGTGGTGATCAAGGGCCGGGTAGGTTCTGACCATGGTTGACGACTGGCGGACGGACCGGATCGGAAGTGCTCTGCGAGGCGAGAACCCCACGGTGCTGCGGCGCTTGAACGCCGGGTTCGCAGTGATCGGCGATGTGCAGTTCCTGCCGGGCTACTCGGTGCTCCTGGTGGATGATCCCAAGGTGGAGAGACTGTCGGACTTGGCCAAGGACAGGCGGCTGGCCTTCCTGTCGGACATGGACCGACTCGGAGAAGCGGTCGAGCAAGCATCCCGTCGCATGGATGCGGCTTTCCGGCGGGTCAATCTGGAGATCCTGGGCAACACCGACGGGTTCTTGCACGCGCACGTATGGCCACGGTTCGACTGGGAACCGGCCGAGTTGGTGGGTATGCCGGTGTGGCTCTATGCCCGCGACAGGTGGTCCGACAGGCGGTTCGCACTCGGTCCGCGGCACGACCCGCTGCGCAAGGCGATCGGGGACGAGCTGGACCGTCTGCGCAGTGCGTGAACTGGGGCGCGAACGGTCGGCTCACGGGCGTGGTGCGGCCTCCTCGAGGTCGTCGACGGTGCCGGACATGACGGTCCGGATGTGCTCGGTGAGGTGTGCTGCGGGCCAGTCCCACCAGGCGATCGCGAGCAGGCGGGCGATGTCGTCCTCGCTGTAGCGGGTGCGGATGAGCCGGGCCGGGTTGCCGCCGACGATGCCGTAGTCGGGGACGTCCTCGACGACTACGGCACCAGAGGCGATGACCGCGCCGTGCCCGATGCGCACTCCGGGCATGACCATGGTGTCGTAGCCGAACCAGACGTCGTTGCCGACGACGGTGTCCCCCTTCGCGGGCAGGCCGGTGAGCAGGTCGAAGTGCTCGGCCCAGGAGCCGCCCATGATGGGGAAGGGGAACGTGGAGGGGCCGTCCATGCGGTGGTTGGCCCCGTTCATGATGAACCGCACCCCGGTGCCCAGCGCGCAGAACTTCCCGATGACCAGCTTCTCCGGCCCGTAGTGGTAGAGGACGTTCTTGGTCTCGAAGGCGGTCGGGTCCTGCGGGTCGTCGTAGTAGGAGTACTCCCCGGCCTCGATCAGCGGTGAGGTCAGCAGAGGCTTCAGCAACACCACGCGCGGCTGGTCCGGAAACGGGTGAAGCACGGTCGGGTCCGCGGGCAGACGATCCATGGCAGTCGCTTTCCGTACGGCAATGGCTGGCGAAGGTTCCCATTCTGCGCGCCGAGGCACGACTCGCCACCCGGAAGAGGTGGACACCCATCCCTGGGCGGAGGGCGACACCCTGCCCCGGCGTGTCGATCCCCCTGGGCCGGAGGATCAGCTACGGCGTCACGCGGCGTTCGCCCACTCCTCGCGAAGCATCCCGAAGAGCACGCGGTCGTAGCGCTCTCCCCCCAACAGCACCGCCGACCGGCGGCGGCCTTCCTCACGGAAGCCCAGCCTGGTGAAGGAGCGCATGGCGCGCTCGTTGCCGCTCCAGGTGTCCAGCTCCAGCCGGTTCAGGAAGTACGCGCCGAACAGGTGGCCCACGAGCAGCCGCAACGCGTCACTGCCATGGCCGCGACCCCAGAACTCTCGCTCGCCGATGGTGATTCCCAGCGTGGCCACCCCGGCGTGCGGGTCCAGGTCCCGATAGTCGGCCATGCCTATCACCCTTCCGCCTGCCAGATCCTCGACCGTGAACACGGCCGACTCCCTCGGGATCAGGCGCAGCATGGTGTCGAAGCCGATACCGATCGCCTCTGCAGAGACCGGGCCGAAACACGGATCGCCGGCCGCGGCCCAGCGCACCACTTCCGGGTCGTTGCGCCACCGAAGATGATGCTCCGCGTCCTCGGAGCGCAGCGCACGCAGCCTTACCAAATTTCCTTCGAACATCGCGCCACCCTATTCGATCACTGAACCGCTCAAGGCCGGCGATCCATGCGCAGTCGCCCTATACGTCTGCATCGGATGAGCAACAGAACTCCCTTGCCATGGTGCGCCGATGTCAACGATCAAGCAGTTGCAGGTAGCCGCGCTCGAGGCCGAATGCGCACGACTGGTCGCGCTCGGCGCGGTACGCGTGCGACTCCTGCTTGCCGATGAGGACAACGAGTCGTGCACCGGGATGCAGGACATCGAGGGCAACGAGTTCTGTCTCGACTGAGCGTCCTCCGGGCCGCTACTCCGCGGCCCAGTACGCCGCCCGTACCTCCTCCTCCGCGAACTCCCGGCGCGGCAGACGCAGGCCGAGCGACTCCTCCAAGGCGTGGAAGTACAGCTCGAACGTGCTGGTCAGTTCGGGGTGGTCCAGTTCGGCACGGCGCACGGCGCGGTTGAGGAAGTCCAGCTCGCCGCCCCGCAGATAGGGGGCGCGGCCGCGCTCGTACCAGATCAGCTCCAGCGCGCCCCAGTCGTCGTCGACGCGGCGACCGTCCCGCATGTAGTCGAAGGTGTAGATGGCCTTCGCGGAGGTGGCGGTCAGCCACACGCTCTCCTCGATCCCGAGCGCCGCGTACGCCTCCTTGTCGGCGAAGGACCCCGGCGGCGTGTCGTGGTACAGCAGGAACGTCCATTCGCCTGCCCGCCCGAAGCAGCAGCTTTCCCACTGGCGGTCCCGGTGGGCGCGGCCGCCGTCCCCGGCCCGCAGGTCCTTCAGGCGTGTACCGGCCGCGACCTGCACGGGATCGGCCCCGTACAGACCGGCCAGCCGCTCGGCGTCGACGGTCCGCCCGGGCGCCGCGCGGAAGAAGGAGAGCGTCGTGTACGGGTCCTGCTCACGCCAGGACCCGGCTATCCAGGCGAGCCCCTCCAACGGGTCGCGCCCGCACGCCTCGACCGTCCCCGTGTCGTCCAGGCCGCCACTGCGGAACCGTCTGCCCCACGCCGGATCGATCCGGTCCAGCGCGTCGGCCACCTCCTCGAGGCTGCCGCAGCGCCGACGTATCGCGGCCTCGGCGATCAGGTAAAGCACCTGTTCGAGGTCGCGGGTGGCGAAGACCTCCCGGTAGGCACCGCGATGCCCGCGGACCGTGCCGTCCTCGCCCAGCAGCAGGCACAGGCCGCCGTCCTCCGCATCCCCGGCGCGCTCGGCCCACTCTTCCAGCTCGTCTGCCGAGAGCGCCACGCGCGGCAGCCCGACCTCGTCGAGCAGGGGGTGTCCGGCGGCCCGCCGCTGCCAGGCCTCCGCAAGTGTCCGCTTGGTGATCTCCATGGCGTCAATATAAGAAGGGTCACTGACAATCACTGACGACCGACGTCCGCGGGCCCAGCCCGGTGAACGCAGCTGTCCAGGACGGCTCGAGACGAGACGCCGCCGGGAAGCCGGGGTCCAGAATCAGGGCATGGACGTCCCCAGGCTGCTGGAAGCCGCCTCCCTGCTGGTCCCCGAAGCGAGCGCCACCGAGAACGACATCACGATCAACGACGTGGGGGACCACCTCGCCCACGACGAGTGGGAAGGGCTCTCGGCCTGCTGGAGGAACTCGCCGGCGTCCACCGGCTTCCGCTGGGTTTCTGGGAGACTCTGGCCGCTGCCGCCGAGCGGCTGCGGCTGAGCAACAGCGCGGCCTGGTGTCATTGGCGCTGCTACGAGACACGCCACGGAATCATCCGGGCCGACCTCACCCTCCGCCCCGTCGGCGAGAGCCCTCGGCGGACTCCCTTCTCCGGAGCCGGCGTCCTTCGACCGATGTGGAACATCGGCAACCGAGCACCCCCGACCGGAGAGCCGGCCCTGAACATCGCCCGCCCCTGGGCGGAGTTCACGCCCCCCCCCTGGCGCCCGGCGAACGCTCCACGGTCCGGCTCGCCCCCCTCGATCCCTCGCAGTGGCAACACCTTCGGCCCGGCGAAGTGATCACCATGCACGAGGACCGGACCGTGGGCGGCACGGCGGTCATCCTGGAGGTCCAGCGTCCTACGGCGACACCCGCCGCCTAGTGATGCCCGGTTCGGCGGCGCCACGAGGGCCAAGCCCGGCGCCGCCGAAGCCTGCGAAGCCGTGGGAACGCCCGGACTACGCTGTCGGCCATGCCGATACCCCGCCCGTCGTTCAGCGTGGGCCCAGACGTTGAGCAGCCCGTCCCCGCACCCGGTGAGGTCTGGACCGTCGGTGCCGTCATCCTCAACGGCAACGGCGAAGCGTTCGCCCAGAAGCGGAGCCCGACCCGCCGCCTCTTCCCCGACACCTGGGACATCGTCGGCGGCCATGTCGAGGCCGGGGAGACGCTTCTGGACGCTCTCGCGCGCGAGGTGGAGGAAGAGACCGGCTGGCGCCTGCGCCACGTACGGCTTTTCCTCGGCACCACCACCTGGACCGGGGACGACGGCGACGGGCTCCGGCATGAGGCCGACTACCTCGTCGAGGTCGACGGCGACGTGGACCACCCCACGCTGGAATGGTCCAAGCACACCGCCTTCGGCTGGTTCGGCCCCGACGACCTCGACCACCTCAAGGAAAACCATCCGCCCGGAGAGTCCTCGATCCACGATCTGATCGCACGAGTCGTACGCGTCGTACGAGATCGCCCGGACACCCGCTAGGGGGACCGTGACGCCGGGTGGGCCGACGTGGTCCGCCCGGCGTCGACATATGCCCACCGGCCATGCGGATTTGCGCCAACTCTCCTTGACTTTAGGCGAGTTGCTGTTGTGCTCACCTATGTTCTGTGCGGCACATCAGCTCGCCCCAGGAGGTCAGATTGCAGTCCAGGCGCTTCTTGGCCCTGCACCGCGTGATACGCCGCTCCCACCTGCTCATCGCCTTCGGCCTCGGCGCGCTGCTGATCGGCCTGATCCCGTGGCTCGGGGTCACGAGCACGGCAGCGGCCGGCCGGGCGCCGGCGCCCCGGCCCGCACCCGTGCCCGCCGATCAGCAGACGGCGAAACAGTCGCCGCATCACGGCATAGCCCCGGCGAACGCGATGGAGCCGGCGGCTCCGACGCTCGACCGTACCGGATGGACGGCCACGGCGAGCGACGAGGAGACCGGCAGCGAGAACGGCCGCGCCGCCCATGTCCTCGACGGCAATTCGACCACCATCTGGCACAGCAAGTGGTCGGGCACCCCTGCCCCCCTGCCGCACAGCATCACCATCGACATGCACCGCACGGCGGTCGTCTCCGCGCTCGTCTACCGCCCCCGCGCCGACGGGCCCAACGGGCGCGTGGGCGAGTACAGCATCAGCGTCAGCCCCGACGGCCTGAGCTGGGCGAGCCCGGTCGCCACCGGCACGCTCGCGGACGACGCGAGCGCCAAGACCCTCGGCTTCGCCCCGCAGGGGGCCCGGTTCGTCCGGCTGACCGCCCTCACCGAGGCCGGCGGCCGCGGATCCTGGTCCTCCGCCGCGGAGATGGACCTGCTGGGCGACCCCGGCACCCCGGCGGCCACCATCGACCTGTCCCGTACCGGATGGACGGCCACGGCGAGCGACGAGGAGACCGGCAGCGAGAACGGCCGCGCCGCCAACGTCCTCGACGGCAATGACAACACCATCTGGCACAGCAGGTGGGCTCCCGCGCCCGCCCCGCTGCCGCACAGCATCACCATCGACATGCACCGCACGCTGGCCGTCTCGGCCCTCGTCTACCACCCCCGCCCCGACGGGCCCAACGGGCGGGCGGGCGCCTACACCATCGCCACCAGCACCGACGGCTCCACCTTCGGCACACCGGTGGCCGCGGGCACCTGGCGGGACGACGACTTCGTCAAGACCGCCACCTTCACCCGCGCCGAACAGGCCCGCTTCGTACGGCTCACCGTGACCAGCGAGGCCGGCGGCCGCGGGCCGTGGACCTCGGCCGGTGAGATACGCCTGAGCGGACCGGCCAGCCCGGCCGTACACGGCTCCTGGAGCCGGATCACCGGCTTCCCCCTGGTACCCGTGGCCACCGCCGCCCTGCCCGGCGACAAGCTGCTGGCCTGGTCCGCGTACGCCGTCGACCGCTTCGGCGGCAGCAACGGCTACACCCAGACCGCGATCCTCGACCTGAAGACGGGCAAGGTCACCCAGCGCCGCATCGACAACACCGGACACGACATGTTCTGCCCCGGCATCGCCATGCTCGCCGACGGCCGTGTGCTGGTCACCGGCGGCAGCAACGCCGAGAAGGCGAGCATCTACGACCCGGCCACCGACACCTGGTCCGCCACCACGAGCATGAACATCGCCCGCGGCTACCAGGCCATGACCCTGCTCTCCACCGGCGAGGCCTTCGTCCTGGGCGGCTCCTGGAGCGGAACCGCCACCACCGAGAAGGCCGGTGAGGTCTGGTCGCCGGACACCCGCACCTGGCGCAGCCTCCCCGGCGTCTCCGCCGCCCCGGCCCTGACGGCCGACCCGGCCGGGCCCTACCGCGCCGACAACCACATGTGGCTGCACGCCACTTCGGGCGGCAAGGTCCTGCACCTGGGCCCGAGCAAGCAGATGAACTGGATCTCCACCAGCGGCCGGGGCGGCATCACCTCCGCCGGCACCCGGGCCGACAGCCAGGACGCCATGACCGGCAACGCCGTCGCCTACGACATCGGCAAGCTGCTCACCCTCGGCGGCTCGCCCGCCTACGAGAAGACCCCCGCCACCCGGCGCGCCTACACCGTGGGCATCGCGGGCGACCAGGTCCGGGCAGCCCGTACGGGCGACATGGAACACGCCCGCGCCTTCAGCAACAGCGTGGTCCTGCCCGACGGCAAGGTGGCCGTCTTCGGCGGCCAGGCCTATCCGGTGCCGTTCAGCGACGCCACCTCCGTCCTGACCCCCGAGCTGTGGGACCCGGCCACCGGCAGCTTCACCCCCCTCGCCAGCATGGCCGTCCCGCGCAACTACCACAGCGTGGCCAACCTGCTGCCCGACGGACGGATCTTCTCCGGCGGCGGGGGCCTGTGCGGCGACTGCGCGACCAACCACGCCGACGGGGCCGTCTTCACCCCGCCGTACCTGCTCAACGCGGACGGATCACCGAAGCCGCGGCCCGCCATCACCGCGGGCGTACCCCCGAGGGCGGCCCCCGGCGCCTCGCTCACGGTGCGCACGCAGAGCCCGGTCGCGTCCTTCGTCCTGATGCGGGCCGCGGCCGCGACCCACTCCACCGACAACGACCAGCGCCGGGTACCGCTGGTCTCCACGGCCGCGGGGGGCGGTACGTACACGGTGGCCATCCCCGCCGACACCGGAGTGGTCCTGCCGGGGACCTACATGCTCTTCGCCCTCGACGCCCAGGGGGTACCGAGCACCGGCCAGTTCGTCACGATCTCCTGACCCACCTCTCCTGACCCGCTCTCTCGTGTGACCGACCTCTCCTGACTCCATGAGCGGTGTCCGGGGCCAGAGCTGATTGGCCCCGGACAATCAGGGGAATAGCGCACGAATGACACAACCCATCGAAGACTACGCACTCATCGGCGACCTGATGACCAGCGCTCTGGTCGGCCGCGACGGGTCCATCGACTGGCTGTGCCTTCCGCGCTTCGACTCGGCGGCCTGCTTCGCCAAGCTCCTCGGCGACGAGGAGAACGGCCACTGGCGCATCGCCCCCCTCGACGCCGCCGACGGCGAGCCCTGCACCCGTCGCGCCTACGTCGACGGCTCGCTGATCCTGGAGTCGTACTGGGAGACCGAGACCGGCACGGTCAAGGTCACCGACTTCATGCCCCAGCGCGACGTGGCCCCCGACGTCGTGCGCATCGTCGAGGGCATCAGCGGCACGGTCAGGATGCGCAGCACCCTGCGCCTGCGCTTCGACTACGGGCACGTCGTGCCCTGGGTGCGTCGCAGCGACGGCGACCGGGTCGCCGTCGCCGGACCCGACTCCGCCTGGTTCCGCAGCGAACCCCCGGTCCGCACATGGGGCGAGGAGAACAGCACCTGTTCCCAGTTCCCGGTCAGCGCCGGCCGGCGCATCGCCTTCGTGCTGACCTGGCACCCCTCGCACCGCCCGCGCCCCGAGCCCACCGACCCCTTCGACGCACTGGACCAGAGCCTCGCCGACTGGCGGGAGTGGACCGCGCAATGCCGCTACGAGGGCCCCTATCAAGAGGCGGTGACCCGCTCCCTGATCACCCTCAAGGCCCTCACCTACGCCCCGACCGGCGGCATCGTCGCCGCGGCGACCACCTCCCTCCCCGAGGAGCTCGGCGGTGTCCGCAACTGGGACTACCGCTTCTGCTGGCTGCGGGACTCCACCCTCACCCTCGGCTCGCTCCTGTCGACCGGCTTCCTCGACGAGGCCCGGGCCTGGCGCGAATGGCTGCTGCGCGCGGTCGCGGGCGACCCCGCCGACCTCCAGATCATGTACGGGATCGCCGGCGAGCGGCGGATCCCCGAGAACGAACTGCCCTGGCTGCACGGTTACGCCTCCTCCGCCCCGGTCCGCGTCGGCAACGCGGCCGTCGACCAGCTCCAGCTGGACGTGTACGGCGAGGTCATCGACTCCCTCTTCCTGGCCAGGTCCGCCGGTCTGCCCTCCGAGCGCCACTCCTGGAGCATCCAGATCGCCCTCCTCGACTTCCTCGAACGCAACTGGCACCGGCCCGACGAAGGCCTGTGGGAGGTCCGCGGCCCCCGCCGCCACTTCGTGCACTCCAAGGTGATGGCGTGGGTCGCGGCCGACCGGGCCGTGCGCACCCTGGAGAGCGACCCCTCGCTGCCCGGCGACGTGGAACGCTGGCGCGCCATGCGCGACGAGGTGCACCGCGACGTGTGCGACAACGGCTACGACCCCGAGCGGGGCACCTTCACCCAGTACTACGGCTCGGCCGAACTCGACGCGGCGACCCTGCTCATCCCCAGGGTCGGATTCCTCCCGCCCGAGGACCCGCGGGTCATCGGCACCGTGGACGCGGTGCGCGCCGAGCTCGGCAGCAGCGGACTGGTCCGCCG
The DNA here is from genome assembly GCF_043201855.1 of Streptomyces sp. NPDC048257. Taxonomy (NCBI): domain Bacteria; kingdom Bacillati; phylum Actinomycetota; class Actinomycetes; order Kitasatosporales; family Streptomycetaceae; genus Streptomyces; species Streptomyces sp. NPDC048257. Next base: position 257,457 of record NZ_JBICZI010000005.1, on the reverse strand, counting down.
CTACAGCACCGCGGACGCCACCGTCGACGGCCTGCCGGGCGACGAAGGAGCCTTCCTGGCCTGCTCGTTCTGGCTGGCCGACGCCCTGCACATGACCGGCCGGGAGGAGGAGGCCCGCGCCCTGTTCGAGCGGTTGCTGGCCGTACGCAACGACGTCGGCCTCCTCGCGGAGGAGTACGACCCCCTCGCCGGACGCCAACTCGGCAACTTCCCGCAGGCGTTCAGCCACGTCGGCCTGGTGAACACCGCTCTCACCCTGGCGCGCTCGTACAAGGGATGACCGCGGACCGTGTGGGGTCCCGAATCTTGTGTCCTCGTCCGCGTGGCGATGTCCACCTGATGTCCATTTGGGCATGGCTGCGGGATCCATGCCTCCAGTGCTGGTCATTCGCCTCTTCGTGTACGGGACCCTTCCGGCTGCCATCGGTGCGTACGGACCGGGGCAGGACCCAGCGGTCGACGGCCATCCGGGCCGCCTGGCACAACGCGGATGGGGGTCCGATGGGGACAGCGGAGCCGGCGACACGTCACCCGGGGGCGCCCGGCCGGGCGCCCCCGGGGTTCTGGCGATCAGCGGTTCCGGCGATCCCGGCGGATCACCGGATCACTTGGCCTCCATGTCGCTCCTGATCATGGACATCGCGGAAGCCAGGATGCCGATGGCCCTCTGCACCTCGCGGATGCCCTCGTTGGTCTGGGGCTCGTCCTTCTGGTCGACCCCGGCGACACACGCGTTGCTTCCGTGCTCGAAGTCGGTAAGGGCTTCCGCCCAGAAACCCTTGGCCTTCTCGCTCGGAGGGGTGCCGTACTTCTTCGCCTTGGCCACCGCTGCCAGCAGCTCCTGACAAGCGGTGCGCTTGTCGTCCATCACTTGCATGCTCGCCGTGTTGACGTGGCTCGAGCTGTCGGACAGCGCCTTGACCCTGTCGTCACCCCCCGAAGACCACCAGTCCTCCAACTCATCGGCCGGGGTCGAGGAGCAGCCGACGAACAGCACTCCGGTGGCGACGGTAGCGGTGGCGACAGTGAGCAAGCGGACGCCGAAACGCATGGAACCCCCCTGTGTTCGAATCTCAGTGATGTTGCCAGGAACCACCTTGCCGGGTAGGGCCAACGCGCGAACTGCCCATCGCAAGCGCTCCCGCTGCCCAGCGGCGGCCTCCTCCGGCCGGCGAGGCCTTCTCGACGACATCGACGCGACCCGAACCGCATTCTCCGCGGCGTCCACAGCTTCTACTGCCGGTACTTCGCCTACGGCGGGTGAGGAAGGGCGCGCTCGTCATCTGGTCAGTCAGTCCCAGCTATTCCTCTTACGCGAGCGATCCCTCACCAAACGACGGACCCGATCCCTCACCAACCAACGAACATGCGGCTCTGCAGCGGACCGTCCTCGCCTTCGGCGCCGGCTTCTTCGACCCGGGCGAGCAGCACGCGGTCGGCCGGTCCAGCCCCCTGAGAGCAGAGCTCGGGTCGGGAGCGCCGAGGACGCAGCTCCCACGGGAAGGCCAGTGAGGTCGCGAGGCCGTTTCCGGGAGTCGGAGTGCCCCTCTCTACCCATTCGAACCGCTGTGCGCCGCTGTGAGCGCCTCTCAGGCCCTTGATCGCCGCTTCGCAGAGCGCCGCAGGAGGCCGTACAGCGCCGGGAAGGATCATGTGTGCCGAGCGGCAGCCGGTGGCGATACGACGCTCACCTGCTCGCCGCCATCGTCGAGCTCGGCGGTGAGCTGGAGCTCCCAGCCACCCGTAACGGGCGCTTCGGGGGCGCGGTCATCCCAGAAGGCTGCGCGGTCAGCGCCGGCCGCCGCCGATGCGGCGGTCGTCGGCCAGTGCGGTAAGCGGGCCGAACTCGCGGGCAAGCTGGTTCCACGTCAGAACCTCGCCACAGCGGGCCGGGAACTCCTTCGGGTTGAACTCGGGCATGGTCCAGGTGCCAGTGCCCCGGTCCCGCAGCCACAGGTCCCCGTCACCGTCGACCACAGTCGGCGGGACCGGTACGGGCTCGGCCTGATCGGTGGGCTCCCAGGTGACCCGGCCCGGGTGGGAAACGCGGCGCAGCTCGGTGGTGGCCAGCCGCGCGGCCAAGTCACGGGTGGACTCTTCGGCGTCCTTGACCGACGCGAGTCGGTATGCGTCGTCAAGTACGGGCAGGGCTGGATTCTTGCTGCGCTTTGAACTCATACGCTGACTACCTCCGGCGGGGGGGCGCCGTTATGGCACCCCGTGGAGGAACACGGTATCCGAGGCGTGAGCCGGGCCGGCTACGACCACTGTCCAGGTGGAGGCGCTGGCACACCGGGCGGTGGGGCCAGGTGGTGGGCTGGTCCTGGACGTGGCGCAACCCGTGGTGGTAGCGCTGACCGGGACTCCTACGTGTCGCCGCCCGTACGGGAGGCCAGCAGCAGGGCGATGTCGTCCGGCCGGTCGGCGCTGCCGCCCGCCTCGCTGACCAGCCGGTCGGCGGTCTCGGTCAGCGGGGACGGCCGGGCGGCGGCCAGGGCCCCGCGCAGCCGCTCCACCCCGACGTCGATGTCCACGCCCGGCCTCTCCACCAGCCCGTCCGTGTAGAGGGCGAGCACCGAACCCGTCGTCAGGCGCAGCTCCGTGACCGGGTACGAGGCCTCCGGGTCGATGCCGAGCACCACCCCGCCCGCCAGGTCCAGGACCTCCGTCCGGCCGTCCGGGTGGCGCAGCAGCGGCTGCGGGTGCCCGGCCCGGGCGGCCGTGACGGACCCCGACGCCGGGTCGAGCAGCATGTAGCAGCAGCTCGCGAACTGGCCCGGATCCAGATCGATCAGCAATTGGTTGGTGCCGCTCACCACCTGCTCCGGGGTACTGCCGCTGAGCGCGAAGGCCCGTACCGCGCTGCGCAGCTGGCCCATGGTCGCCGCGGCGGCCACACCATGGCCCTGGACGTCCCCGATGACCAGGGCCAGCAGGCCGGCGCCCGTCTCGATGACGTCGTACCAGTCACCGCCGACGTCCATGCCCAGGGTGCCGGGGAGGTAGCGGCCCACCGTGGCCACGTGCTCGCGCACCGGCAGCCGGTGCGGCAGCAGGGCCGACTGCAGACCGCGGGCGAGCGCCGCCTCGCTGTCGTAGCGCCGGGCCCGCGCCAGGGCCTGCGCGATCAGACCGGCGAGCGCGGTCAGCACCGTACGCTCCTCCGCGCTGAAGCCACGGGGAGAGTCGAAGCCGAGGATGCACGAGCCGACCGGCCGGCCGGAGGCGATCAGCGGCAGGAAGGCGCGGGCGCCGACGTCGGCGTCCAGCGGAATGCCCGGATAGGCGGCGGCCAGGTGCTGCATCGACTCGAAGAACATCGGGCGGCCCGTGGTCAGCGTCTCCACGCCCGGCAGCCGGACGTCGAGCGAGACCCCGTCGAACCGGTTGAGGAAGCCCCGCGGGAAACCGGTCTCCCAGGCCAGGTACAGGTGCCGCTCGTCGAGCAGGTAGATCGCCAGCTGGCGGCCGCCGAAGGCGGGCAGCAGCTCTTCGGTGACCACCGCCGACACCTGGCGGGCCGTGACGGCCTCCGTCAGCGCGATCGCGAGGGCCACCGGCCGGTACAGCGACGAGGCCTCGTCGGCGGACATGCCGAGCGCCGTCTGCGTCGCCGCCTCATGCGCCGCCTCCGCCTCCGCATCCGTCCCCGGCCCGGCCCGCGACGTCGGCGCGTAGGCGGGTTTCGCGGACGTGCCCAGCGTCAGGGTCACGCCGTCGGCCGCGGGGTACAGGTCCACCGACAGCCACTCCCCGCGTGCCTGCGGGCCGCGCCGGGCGGGGAAGTGCACCGGCTCACCGGACATGAAACCGGCCCGGAAGTGGTCCTCGTAGGCGGGATGCCCGAGCCACGGCAGCGCCTCCCAGAGCAGCCTCCCGCGCAGCTGCGGGGCGCCGAGGCCGAGCAGGTGCTCCGCAGCGGTGTTCACGAAGCCGATCCGGCCCTCCCGGTCCAGCGAGAGCACCGCCTGCGCGAGCCGGTCCGCGGCCCTGCGTGCGCCCTCGGCCCCGGCCTCGGGGGGCGGCATGGGCACGCCCACCGGGTCGCCCTCCCACAGCACCGGCGCCCCGGCCGCCGTGAGCGCGGCGAGGTCGGCGGCCAGCTGCTCCGAGGCCAGCCGCAGCCGTTCGCGGTCCGCGGTCCCGACCGGGACGCCCGGGGTCGCCTCGCGCAGCACCACCAGCACGCCGAACCTCTGCGTCCCGGCGGTCACCGGCTCGTACAGCGAGGCGAAGGGGAACGGCAGCCCCGCCACCAGCTGCGGGAAGCGGCTCATGGCCGACTCCGCGTCGGGCAGGAGAACGGCCTGCCCGGAGCGGTAGGCCTCGGCGACCGGGTACGGGCGGTTCACCTGCATCCGCCACCAGGGCCGGAACAGCTGCAGCGGCAGCCCGGTGAACACGGCCATCAGGAGCAGCCCGGCGGTGGGCGAGCGCAGATAGACCCCGGCCGCGTACCCACCGACGGCCTCCATCGCCTTCACGGCGGCCCGTGCGAGCACCTGGGCCGTCGCATCAGGGGCATCCGTGGTGTCGGGCGCGGCGCCGACGCTGTCCGCTCTCGCCATCACACAGCCAGGATGCGCCCTCGGCGGCGGCCCCTGCATCCCGGCTGCGTACGGCCCGGTCCCGGCCCGATCGGCAGGACACCCCCGGACCGCGCCCGGCCGATAGGCCGAGCGGTTCCCTCGTCCGGGGGACGCACGGGTGTGCGGACCACCCCCCGGACGCGCCGCGGGGCACGATACGCAGGCGTCCCACCCCCGGCAGGCCCCCGGAAGGCAGAGCATGCGGTTCCAGTACGACACCATCGGCGAGCGCTACGCGGAGTCCACGAGCACGGCGGCCTTCTCCGCGGCCGACACCTACACCCTGCACGGAGCCCTCGACGCCCTCGGCGGGGTGCGCGGGCTCGACGCCCTCGACCTGGCCTGCGGATACGGATACAACACCCGGCTGCTGGCCCGCGGCGGGGCCCGGCGGACCGTCGGCGTCGACGTCTCGGAGGAGATGATCCGGCTGGCCCGGGAGCACGAGGCGACGAAGGGTCGGCCCGACGTGGAGTACCACGTCGCCGACGCCACCGGCCTGCCCCACCTCGGCCCCTTCGACCTCGCGACCGCCGCGTACGTCTTCAGCTACGCGCCCGACCGCAGGTCCCTGCACGCGATGTTCCGGTCCGTCCGCGCCAACCTGCGCTCCGGCGGGCGCCTGCTCGCCATCGTGGCCAACGCCGGGGCGTTCCCGCGCGTGGACTGGTCGCCGTACGGGGTGCGCATCCTCGACCGGGTCGCGGACGGCGACGCTCCGCTGCTCAAGGCGCACTTCCTGACCGAACCGCCGGTGCCCTTCGAGATCCGCGAGTGGGCCCACGCCGACCTCGCCGAGGCCGCCGTCGACGCGGGCTTCGTCACCGTCGGCTGGCAGCCGAACCGCACTCCGCCCGCCGACGCCGTACGGGACGAGGCGTACTGGACGGCGTACCGTGCCTGGCCGATCAGCTCCCTGATGACCTGCACCGCCTAGCGGGTCCTTGCCGATCAGGCCGGGCTCCGGCCCGGCCGGCAAGGCACACCCAGCCGCCCCGTCGCCGGGAGGGAACCGCGTGCCGTCACAGCTCCGCCGTCGACCTGATCAGCTCGACGATCCGCTCGCGCGCCGCCCGTCCCTCCGGCACGGGCAGCAGCGGGTAGCCGTGCGGCAGCCCCGCCTCCTCGTGGAACTCCACCTCGGCCCCCTCCGCACGGGCCCGGCGCAGCAGCTCGCGGCTGTCCGTGGTCAGCACGTCCCGGGTGCCGGTGAACACCGTCATCGGCGCCAGTCCGGCGAAGCCCCCGTGCAGCGGGCTGACCCGGGGATCGTCGGCGGCCAGGGTCCCGGCGTACAACCGCCCGGCCTCCCGCAGCCCCGGCCGGGCCAGCAGCGGATCGGCCGCCTCGATGGCCGCCTGGTCCGGATGGCTCATGGTCACGTCCAGCCAGGGGGAGATCAGCACGATCCGGGACGGCTGGTCCCCGGTGCGGTCGCGCAGCCGCTGGGCGGCCGCGAGCGCCAGCCCGGCCCCGGCCGAGTCCCCGATGAGCACCGTCCCGCCGGAGCCGCCGCTCGCGATCAGACCGCTCAGCAGGTCGGCGGCGACCGGCACGGTCCGGTCGGCGGTTCCGCGCGGGGCGAGCACGTACGCCGGTACGACGACCCGCGCCCGCGCCTGCGTGACCAGGGTCCGGATCAGCGCCCAGTGCGGGCGCACCAGCTCGTTGATGTAGCCGCCGCCGTGTACGTACAGCACGTGGGCCGCGGGCTCCGCCCCGAGCGGGGAGACGTCGTACACCGGCCAGGCCCCGACGAAGGTCCGTGAGACGTCCGCGAGCCGCCCCAGCCGGCGCGGCGGCAGATGCGAGGCGGGCCTGCGGGCGGACTCCGCCACCCGGGTCCGGACCGCCTCCGCGCTCGCGAACCGTCTTCGGCGTCCCGCCGCGGCCAGCGCTGCCGACAGCGCCCTGCTGCGCAGACTCGGCACGCCCCTCACCTCCCCTTTTCCCCGCGCCGTCGCCAGCGCGGGCCCCTGCCCCGTCACGGGAGGAGCATAGGCGTGAAGCTGCGCTGTCGACCCGCTTAAGAAAGTCTCGATGGACTGATCACCGCGCTGATCGGCAGATTGGTGCACGTCACCGACGCCGCCCGGGTCCGCCCGCCCGCGGCGCCCCCTTCCGCATGCCTGGAGCCACCCCATGAAGGCACTCGTCAAGCACAAGGCAGAACCCGGCCTGTGGCTCATGGACGTACCCGAGCCCGAGTACGGCCCCGGCGAGGTGCTGATCAAGGTGCTGCGCACCGGCATCTGCGGAACGGACCTGCACATCCGCGCCTGGGACGGCTGGGCGCAGGGCGCCGTCAAGACCCCCCTGGTCCTCGGCCACGAGTTCGTCGGCGAGGTCGCCGCGGTCGGCGCGGACGTCCAGGACATCGAGCTCGGCGCGCTGGTCAGCGGCGAGGGCCACCTGGTGTGCGGCAAGTGCCGCAACTGCCTGGCCGGCCGTCGCCACCTGTGCCGCAGCACGATCGGGCTCGGGGTCGGCCGCGACGGCGCCTTCGCCGAGTACGTGGTCCTGCCCGCCCAGAACGTGTGGGTGCACCGCACCGCCGTGGACCTGGACGTCGCCGCGATCTTCGACCCCTTCGGCAACGCCGTGCACACGGCGCTGTCCTTCCCGCTCGTCGGCGAGGACGTACTGATCACCGGCGCCGGCCCGATCGGGATCATGGCCGCGGCCGTGGCCAAGCACGCCGGTGCGCGCAGCGTGGTCATCACCGACGTCAGCCCCGAGCGGCTGGAGATCGCCCGCAAGGCGGGCGCCACCCTCGCCGTCAACGTCGCCGAGTCCTCGATCGCCGAGGCGCAGACCAAGCTCGGCCTGCGCGAGGGCTTCGACATCGGCCTGGAGATGTCCGGCCGCGCCGAGGCGATGCGCGACATGATCGACAACATGACGCACGGCGGCCGGATCGCCATGCTGGGCCTGCCCGCGCAGGAGTTCCCGGTGGACTGGGCGAAGGTCGTCACCTCGATGATCACGATCAAGGGCATCTACGGGCGTGAGATGTTCGAGACCTGGTACGCGATGACCGTGCTGCTGGAGGGCGGGCTCGACCTCAGCCCCGTCATCACCGGCCGCTACTCGCACCGCGACTTCGAGGCCGCCTTCGACGAGGCGTCGACCGCCCGCAGCGGCAAGATCATCCTGGACTGGACGGCGTAACCGCACCGCCCCCTCCACCCCACCGAACCATCTCCCTCCGGCCGGGCCCCGCACACCCTCCCCCCTCCGCGGGGCCCGGCCCCCTCCCTCGTCGCCCTCCGCCGCACAAGGAGAACCGCCCCATGTTCGAGACCGTCCGCGAGGACCTGCGCTCCACCCTCGACGAGATCCGCGCCGCCGGGCTGCACAAGCCCGAGCGCGTCATCGGCACCCCGCAGAACGCGGCCGTCGCCGTCACCTCGGGCGGCGCCGGCAGCGCTGCCGGTGAGGTGCTCAACTTCTGCGCCAACAACTACCTGGGGCTGGCCGACCACCCCGAGGTCGTCGCCGCCGCGAAGGACGCACTCGACCGCTGGGGCTACGGAATGGCCTCCGTCCGCTTCATCTGCGGCACCCAGGAGGTGCACAAGGAGCTGGAGGCGCGGCTCTCGGCCTTCCTCGGCCAGGAGGACACGATCCTCTACTCCTCCTGCTTCGACGCCAACGGCGGCGTCTTCGAGACCCTGCTCGGCGCCGAGGACGCGGTCATCTCCGACGCCCTCAACCACGCCTCCATCATCGACGGCATCCGCCTCTCCAAGGCCCGCCGCTTCCGCTACGCCAACCGCGACCTGGCCGAGCTCGAAGCCCGCCTCAAGGAAGCCACCGAGGGCGGCGCCCGCCGCAAGCTGGTCGTCACCGACGGCGTCTTCTCCATGGACGGCTACGTCGCCCCGCTCGCGGAGATCTGCGACCTGGCCGAGCGCTACGACGCCATGGTCATGGTCGACGACTCCCACGCCGTCGGCTTCGTCGGCCCCGGCGGCCGCGGCACCCCCGAGCTGCACGGCGTCATGGACCGCGTCGACATCATCACCGGCACCCTCGGCAAGGCCCTCGGCGGTGCCTCCGGCGGCTACGTCGCGGCCCGCGCCGAGATCGTGGAACTGCTGCGCCAGCGCTCGCGCCCGTACCTCTTCTCCAACTCCCTCGCCCCGGTCATCGCGGCCGCCTCCCTCAAGGTCCTCGACCTGCTGGAGTCCGCCGGTGACCTGCGCGAACACCTTGCCGCCAACACCGCGCTCTTCCGTACGAAGATGACGGAGGCCGGCTTCGAGGTCCTGCCCGGCGACCACGCCATCGCCCCGGTCATGATCGGCGACGCGGCGGAGGCGGCCCGGATGGCGGAGCTGCTCCTGGAGCGCGGCGTGTACGTGATCGGCTTCTCCTACCCGGTGGTGCCGATGGGTGCGGCGCGCATCCGCGTCCAGCTCTCCGCGGCCCACTCGACGGCCGACGTGGAGCGCGCGGTGGCCGCCTTCATCGACGCCCGTGCGGCGCTTTCCGCTGCTCAGGGCTGACATCATGGAGGGGTGATCGACCCCCGCCGGCTGCGCATCCTGCGGGCCGTGGCGGACCACCGTACGGTGACCGCCGCGGCCGCAGCCCTGTACCTCACCCCGTCCGCCGTCTCCCAGCAGCTCGCCGCGCTGGAACAGGAGACGGGCCACGTGCTCCTCACCCGCAGCGGGCGCGGGGTACGGCTCACCGCGGCCGGTGAGATCCTGCTCGGCCACGCCCACCAGGTGCTCGCGCAGCTGGAGCGGGCGGAGGCCGAACTCGCGGCGTACGCGGGCGGTTCGGCGGGCGAGGTCACCGTGGCCGCCTTCGCGACGGGCATCGCGGAAGTCCTGGCCCCGGCCATCGCCCGGCTGGCGCGGGAACAGCCGGGGATCCGGCTGCGGGTCCGGGACGCGGAGGGCGACCAGAGCCTGCCGCTGCTGCTGGACGGCGAGGCGGACCTCGCGCTGGCGGTCGAGTACCGGGGCGGCCCGGGCGCCGACGACGGGCGGCTCTCCATCCTCCCGCTGTACGCGGAACCCTTCGACGCGGTCCTGCCGTCGGGGCATCCGCTGGCCGATCCGCCCGCCGTTTCGCTGGCGGACCTCTCCGACTCGGACTGGGTGGGCCAGTACCCGGGCAACCCGTGCCACGACGTGACGCTGCTCGCCTGCGAACTGGCGGGCTTCCAGCCCCGGTTCGTGCACTCCTCGGACGACTTCCGTGCGGTGACGGCGCTGGTGGGCGCGGGGGCCGGAGTGGCCCTCGTCCCGCGCTCGGCCCTGCGGGGCATGGACCTCAAGGAGGTCCAGGTCCGCCCGGTCACGGGCCCGGCGGCCACCCGCCGCGTCTTCGCGGCCACCCGCCGCGGCGCCGAGACCCACCCCCTGATCGCCCCGATCCTGGCGGCCCTGGTCCGCGAGTCGGAGCGCCTGCCGACGCACTGAGGCGGCTGCGGGCTGCGGGCTGCGGATTGCGGGCAGAGGAGCCGCCGCGTGTTCGACCGGGCCCGCCGCGGGCCTCACACCCGGACCACCTCCACCCCCGCCCCGCCGAAGGCCTCCGCCACCGCGTCGGGCAGGCCCGTGTCCGTCACCAGGATGTGGACCGAGGAGGTGGCGCAGATGCGGGCGAAGGCGCGGGCGCCCAGTTTGCCGGAGTCGGCCGCGATGACCACCCGGCGGGCGCGTTCGCACAGCAGGCGGTTGATCGAGGCCTCGTCCTCGTGGCGGGTCGCCGCGCCGTCCGTCGGGTCGAAGCCGTCCACGCCGAGCACCGCCGTGTCCACCGTGAGCTGTCCGAGGACCTGCTCGGCGAGCGGGCCCGTCAGCTCATAGGACCGGGGGCGGGCCACGCCACCGGTCATCACGATCTTGAACTGCGGCCGGATCACCAGCTCGCCCGCGATGTTGAGGGCGTTCGTCACCACCGTGAGCGCCGGGGAGCCCCGGGCCAGGTCCGGGCGTCCGGCCAGGGCCCGGGCCACCTCGGTGGTCGTGGTGCCGCCCGTCAGGCCGATCACCTCTCCCGGGGTGATCAGGGCCGCCACCGCCTCGCTGATCCGGCGCTTCTCGGCCGCGCGGCGCGACGTGCGGTAGCGCAGCGGGAGTTCGTAGGAGACCCCGTGCAGCACGGCTCCGCCGCGCGTGCGGACCAGCAGCTGCTGGTCGGCGAGCCGGTCGAGGTCGCGGCGGATGGTCGCGGCGGACACGCCGAGGGTCTCCGCGGCGGGCTCCACCTCCAGCTCGCCCTGTTCCACCAGCAGGTCCAGCAGTGTCTGCCACCGCTCCGTGCGGGTCACGGGCCGCCCCCCTTCGTGCTGTGCGACATTCGTTCCACGGCGATTCCGACGGCCCCCCATCGGCCTACCGGGCGACACTAACTCAGCCGATCAACCCGCAGATGCTTGAAGTTGCGTGAAATCGGCCGCTACCTTGCAGGAAAACGCATTCAGACCCGTCTGTCGCACGAGGGAGCCTGTATGAGTCACGTTGCGTACGAGTTGGGCACGCAGCCCGCATGCTGGGAGCGGGCCGCCGAACTGGCCCCGGCGCAGCGGGCGGTGCTGCCGCAGGCGGGGGAGCGTACCGCGATCGTCGGGTGCGGGACCTCGTACTACATGGCCCAGGCGGCCGCCGTGCTGCGCGAGGAGGCCGGCCAGGGCGAGACCGACGCCTTCCCGGCTTCGGAGTTCCCGCGCCACCGCCGCTACGACCGGGTTGTCGCCCTGACCCGGTCCGGCACGACCACCGAGGTACTGGACCTGCTGGCCGGCCTGCGGGGCGCGGGCGTGCCCACGACCGCGATCATCGGCGATCCGGCCACCCCCGTGATGACCGCCGCGGACGAGCTCGTCGTCCTCGACTTCGCCGACGAACAGTCCGTCGTGCAGACCCGTTTCGCGACCACCGCCCTCACCCTGCTGCGCGCCCACGCCGGGCTGCACACCCCCTCGGTGGTCGCCGACGCCCGCACCGCCCTCATCGAACCGCTGCCCGCCGGGATCGCCGGCCGGGGGCAGTTCACCTTCCTCGGCCGCGGCTGGAGCGTCGGGCTCGCCCACGAGGCCGCCCTGAAGATGCGCGAGGCATCGCTGTCCTGGGCCGAGTCCTACCCGGCGATGGAGTACCGGCACGGGCCGATCAGCGTCTCCGGGCCCGGCACCGTCACCTGGTCGCTCGACGAGGCCCCCGACGGGCTCGCCGAACAGGTGCGCGCCACCGGCTCCCAGTGGGTGCCCGGACGGCTCGACCCGCTCGCCGAACTGGTCCGCGTACACCGCCTCGCCCTCGCCGTCGCCGCCCACCAGCAGCTGGATCCGGACGCGCCGCGCAACCTCACGCGCTCGGTGATCCTCACCACCGGCGAGGAGGCGGTCCGATGAGCCTCGTCCGCGCGGGCAACCTCGTCCTGGAGGCGGCCGCGGGTGGCCGCGCCGTCGCCGCCTTCAACATCATCACCCTCGAGCACGCCGAGGCCGTGGTCGCCGGGGCCGAGGCGGCCGGCCTGCCGGTCATCCTCCAACTGAGCGAGAACGCGGTGAAGTTCCGCGGCGGGCGGCTGCTGCCCATCTCCCGGGCCGCCGCCGCCTGCGCGGAGGCCGCTGCGGTCCCGGTCGGCCTGCACCTCGACCACGTCAAGAGCCCCGAGCTGCTCCGGCAGGCCTGCGACGCGGGATACAGCTCGGTGATGTACGACGCCGCACAGCTCCCGTACGCCGAGAACCTGGAGGCCACCCGGTCCGCCGCCGACTGGGCGCACGCCAACGGGCTGTGGATCGAGGCCGAGCTGGGCGAGGTCGGCGGGAAGAACGGCGCCGCGCCGCTGGATCCGCACGCGCCCGGAGCCCGTACCGACCCCGACGAGGCCCGGCGGTTCGTCACCGACTCCGGCGTCGACGCCCTCGCCGTCGCCATCGGCAGCAGCCACGCGATGACCAGCCGGACCGCGGCGCTGGACCACGTGCTGCTGGCCCGGCTGGCCAAGACCGTGGAGGTGCCGCTCGTCCTGCACGGCTCCTCGGGCCTGCCGGACGCCGAGCTCGCGGCGGCCGTCGCGGGCGGCATCCGCAAGGTCAACATCGGCACCGCGCTCAACGTGGCCATGACCGAGGCCATCCGTGCCCACCTGACCCCGGCGGACCCCCGGCCGTACCTGACGGCCGCCCGTACGGCGATGACGGCGACGGCCACGGCTATGATCGGCGCCCTGAACTGAGGAACGACGGGGGGCGGCGATCGTGGACGTGCAGCGGGGACAGCCGCGGGGAGACCAGCGGGGAGACCAGCGGGGACGTACGAACCGCCGCCGGTTCCTGCTGATCGCCGGCCTTCCGCTGCTGACCGTCGGCGCGGGCCTGACGTACCTGATGTGGCCGGAGCCGCCGCACCGGCCCGAGGTCCGCACCGACCCGGAGCCGCTGAACCGGCGGCTCGGGCCCTTCCTGGGCGAGCTGACCGACGCGCACTGGCTGGGCTACGACATCGACGGTGCGGGCGACGACCGGAGCATCCCCGGCCCCGACTCCCGGATCCGGGTCGTCGGGGTCGCCCACCTGCCGGCCGGCGGCGCGGCCGCGATCACCGGCGGGCCCGACCACGCCTTCGCCCCGGGGGTGCCGGCCGATCCGCCCGCCCCGCTGAAGCCGTACCTGCCCGCCGGCGCATCCTGGCAGCACAGCCCGGCGTTCGACGCGTACGCGGACGGCGAGGGCGCCAAGACCCAGGCCGCGGACGGGTCCCCCACGGGCCGGTACCACTTCGACACGACCCGCGACCTCGTCCACTTCGACGTCCTGTACCTCTTCGCCTGACAACGGCTTCGCCTGACAACGGGCCACCCCGGCGCGGCTCGCCGGCGGGGATCAGTGCGCTGTGAGGCGGGCCTGGTGGGCCTGGATCGCGCGCCACTGGGCCCGGTCCGGGCGGGCACCCCGGTCCAGGGTCCGGGTGCCCTCGGCGAGCGTCAGGGCGCGCCCGCTGGACAGTGCGAGGGCGACGAACCAGGTGGTCCGCTCGGGCTCGACGGTCTCGTCGTAGTACCAGTCGGCGGTGACGGGGGCGTCCCCGGCGAGGAAGGGCCGCTGCAGGAAGTCCTGTACGGGGAGCGGGAAATGCCCGAGCACGCCCTGGGCCTCGGGGGCCAGGTCCAGCCGCAGCACGGGAGCACCCGGCAGGCCCGGGGCGGCACTCCGCCCGTCCGGCGAGGGCTTCCCGTCGAAGGAGCGGCTCTGCAGCGAGCCCGGCTCCACCCGGGCCCGCTGTCCGCGGTACTCCGCCACCCCGTCCCGCAGCACCTGGCCGACGCGGCACAGTCCGCGGTCCCCGACCACCACCGCCGAGGGGCGCCCGTCGGAATCCGGCCCGGCCCACCAGGTGAGGGACCGGCCCGCCTTCTCCAGCAGCCGGCCCCGTACGTCCCCCGGAAGCAGCTCCCAGTACGCGTGCCTGGCGGGGATCCCGGAATCGACGGGGAGGGCGCCCGGCTCGTGGACCTGGGTCACCGCCCGCGTGAACTCGGGGTCTTCGCGGCGCCATGCGTCGATGTCCATATCGGCCCATTGTGCGGCAGCCGGGCCCAACCGCACAGGTATTTCAGGTGAGTTGGGGCCGATCCCGAGCCCGATCACCCTACGGATCCCAAGCCCGATCGTGAGCTCAGATGCCTATGGCCCCGTCTATCCGCTCGCGCAGCAGGTCCGCGTGCCCGTTGTGCCGCGCGTACTCCTCGACCATGTGGATGAGCACCCAGCGCAGCGACACCTTCCCGCGCCACGCGTCCACGGCCTCGACCTCCAGGTCGGGGGCCTCGGCCACGAAGCGTTCGGCGAAGGCCACTTCGGCGCGCCACGCCTGCCAGGCCGCCTCGATCGCGGCGGAATCGGCCACGGCTCCGTCGAAGCCCCCGTCGGGGTCGTCCGCCGAGGAGAACAGCGGCGGCGCGTCCTGACCCGCCAGGACCTTGCGGAACCAACGGCGCTCCACATCGGCCAGGTGCCGGACCAGCCCGAGCAGGGAGAGGGTGGACGGTTCCACCGACCGCCGCGCCAGCTCCTCCTCCAGTCCTGCGCACTTCAGTTCCAGGGTGGCGCGGTGGTCCGCCAGGAATGCGGCCAGCATCCGCCGTTCGTCTCCGGTCGCAGGGCCGCTGAAGCGGCCGTCCCGCTCGGGTTCGACGAAGAAATCCGCTCTGCTGCGTGGGCTCGTCATGGTCGAAAGTATGAATGCCGGTCCTGAACGGCCGGCACGCGGGTCCTTCCGAATTCTTGTAACAGGTTCTACTCTGACCGCCGCCACCCAGCGACCGATGGACCGCGAGACTCCCGGAGGGGCCGTGCACCTCGAATACACGCCTGAGCAGCAGCAGTTGCGCACCGAACTGCGCGCCTACTTCGCCGAGCTCGTGCCGCAGGACGTCTACGCCCGCTACGAGGACCCGGCGGCCCAGAAGCGCTTCTACCGGGACACCATCCGCCGGCTCGGCGCCGACGGCTGGCTCGGGGTCGGCTGGCCCAAGGAGTACGGCGGCCGCGGGATGACGCCGATGGACCAGTTCATCTTCTTCGACGAGGCCGCACAGGCCGTCGTACCGCTGCCCCTGATGGCACTCAACACGGTCGGGCCGACCATCATGCAGTTCGGCACCGACGAGCAGAAGGCGTACTTCCTTCCGAAGATCCTCGCCGGGGAGATCGACTTCGCCATCGGCTACAGCGAGCCCGACGCGGGCACCGACCTCGCCGCCCTCAAGTGCAAGGCCGTCCGCGAGGGCGACGAGGAGACCGGCACCTACGTCGTCAACGGCCAGAAGATCTGGACCACCAACGGGGACACCGCCGACTGGGTCTGGCTCGCGGTGCGCACCGACCCGGAGGCCCCCGCCCACAAGGGCATCACCATGCTCCTCGTCCCGACCTCGGACCCCGGCTACTCCTGCACCCTCATCAACACCCTCGCCTCGCACGACACCACCGCCAGCTACTACGAAGACATCCGCGTCCCGGCCGACCGCCGCGTGGGCCAGGAGAACAAGGGCTGGCGCCTGATCACCAACCAGCTCAACCACGAACGCGTCACCCTCGCGGCACACGGCACCATGGCGATCCGGGCCCTCCACGACGTCCAGCGCTGGGCCGCCGCGACGAAACTCGCCGACGGCCGCCGGGTCATCGACCTCCCCTGGGTCCGCGGCCGCCTCGCCCGCACCCACGCCCGGCTCGACGCGATGAAGCTGCTCAACTGGCAGATGGTGGGCGCGGTCCAGACCGGCACCCTCACCCCGCAGGACGCCTCCGCGGTCAAGGTGTACGGCTCGGAGGCCCGCCGGGACGCGTACGCCTGGCTGATGGAGATCGTCGGCGCGGCGGGCTCCCTCAAGGACGGCTCCGCGGGCGCGGTCCTCCACGGCGAACTCGAACGCGGCTACCGCAGCGCCGTGATCTTCACCTTCGGCGGCGGCAACAACGAGATCCAGCGCGAGATCATCTCCTGGATCGGCCTCGGCATGCCCCGCGTACGCCGCTGACGGCCTGTGACTCACCAAGATGGCTGGCACTTGACAACGGTCGCTGTCACTGGACATGCATGCGAACGCTCGGCATGCTGCGACTCTTGTCCTGTCGCACCGGCTGTCGGATTCTCACTGTGTCGCATGCGGCGCGTGTCGGTTCTCATCCAATCGAGGCATCCGCTCGGGCTGGAGTGCTGGCGTCGGCTCATAGCCGGTGGGCTACGCTGTGCGGCTATGAATACCGGGACGGCCTTGCGCCACACACGGATCGGTGACCCGGGGCTCTTCTGAGCGCCGTACGGGCCGGTTTGGGCCCGCTGTTTGATCGAGGCTCTTGCGCTGCTGCGCGGGCTCCGCCTCCGTCGTGTTGATCACAGGCTCTGCACATCAACCACGACAGGAGCATTCATGCCCACCAAGACGCTGCGGATTCCCACGGCAGACGGCCAGGCCGACGCCTTCGTCGCCTTCCCCGACCACAGCGAGCGGCACCCCGGGGTGCTGATGTACGCGGACGGCTTCGGCATCCGGCCCGTGCTGCGGGAGATGGCCCGCGAACTGGCCGGGCACGGCTACTACGTGCTCGTCCCCAACTCCTTCTACCGGCACGGCCCGGCACCACTGGTCGAGCTTCCCGAGTACATCGGAGAAGAGGTTCGGCCCGCGGTCTTCGCCCAGCTGATGCCCTTGATCGAGGCGCACACCGCCGAACGCGTTCTGAGCGATGCCGACGCCTACCTCAGGTTCCTCACCACCCAGCCCGAGGTCGGCGCCGGACCGGTCGCGGTGACCGGCTACTGCATAGGCGGCCTCTACGCGATGCGCACCGCCGCGGCCCACCCCGACCATGTGGCGGCCGTCGCCGCCTTCCACGGCCCCGTGGGTGTCGATGGGGCCAACCTCTTCTCCAAGCTCGCCGCCCAGGTCCACCTCGGCCACGCCGAAGGCGACATGACACCCGAGGCCCTCGGCGAGCTCAACCAGGCCCTGGATGCGGCAGGTGTCGGCTACACCTCCGAGATCTACCCCGGCACCGTCCACGGCTTCACCATGTCCGACACCGACGCTTTTAGCGCCTCCGGGCTGAAGCGCCACTGGGATCGCCTGCTCCCCCTCCTGGATCGCACCCTGGCCAACAGCTGAAGCTCCAGCCCGGAAGCCAAGCCTGAAGCGGCCGCGACCAGCAGACGGCATGGCGGGCCACACCGATGTCTCCATGTGGTTGTAAGCCGGTCGTCACGTTCGCCGTGGTCGGCTTCGTCCTGGCGGATCCAGTTGCGCAAGGCCTCCGGGTGGACCCCGAGCTCTCCGGCCATACGGCGGATCACGGGCTTCGGGTCCGCTTCGCGGTACATCTGGACCGCACGTCGGCACAACTCGGGCGGGTACTTCATCGGTGCAGCCATCACACAAGGCTCCCTTCTCACGGCGGCCCATCAGGCCATGGACGGCGACCTTCCGCATCTCGGGGGAACCTCACTTCCGGTCGCTCTGGAGCTGGTCCGTGCGATGCTCCGCGACCAGGGAGCCTGGTGCCGGCTGGAGGTCGGCGACGTGTTCACCGTGCACGTCGGGTGGGATCAATACACGTGTGTGCGCAGCGACCGGCCCTGCGCGGACGCCGTGGCGCGTACCCGGGAACTCGGCCTCTTCCCTGAGCAGCTGACGGCCTCACCCTGCGCAGCCGAGTTCGACGAGCGGAAGTGACGGAGCTGATCGACGAGCACTTCTGGATACGCGTGCACGCCGCGCTGGCCTCACAGCATGCGCTGCTCCTGGAGGAAAGCTACGTCCGCGGTGCCGCACGCTGGCACCGAATCACGCCGAAGAACCTCAACACGGTGCGCGCCGGTCTTCGCCCGCGCGCCTTGCTGACCGTCTGGCCCGACCTGAACCCGAACGTCGGCGCCGTCAAAACCTGCAGAGTCCTCAATCGCTCCTACGGCAAGCGGGAGCGCCTGGCCCAGACCATCGATGCCGCCGCGTCCTTGGCCTCCGATCGGGCGGTCCGCCGCCGATCACCCACGCCACAACGGCCAGGCCAACAGGTGCTCAGCTCACTCTCAGGGCCCTCTTGAGGTCGGCTGCCGTGGTAAAGAGCCGGCCCTCAAGGCCGGCCGTACGTGCCGCCTCGATGTTCTCTTCGCGGTCGTCGATGAACAGGATCCGCTCGGGTGCGGTGCCGAGTGCGTCGTAGGCCCAGCGGTAGGCGCCTGGCTCCGGCTTGGCGTGGCCGATGCGGCAGGAGAAGGCACACACCTCGAAGTGCTTGAGCCAGGCGTGGCGTCGTTCGTAGTGGGTGGCCAGTTCCTCGGGGATGTTGGAGAGCAGGGCGATGCGGCGACCGGCCGCGGCCAGCTCCTCGATGAGCGCCACCATTTCACCGTCCACCGCGCTCCAGCTCGCCAGGTCGGCGTCGATCAGCTCGGCGGTCCGCTTCGGGCCGAAGGACGTGCCCAGGATCTCGGCCACGCGTTTCCAGTACGTGCTGCCGTCGATGTCGCCACGGTCGTACGGCTGGCGTTGGGACCAGTACGCGGACCAGAGGGCCTCGGCCGGGCCCCCGGCGGTTGCTGCGAGGCGGGCCTTTCCCTCCTCGGACTGGTGGTGGGCGATCACTCCGAACATGTCGAAGAGCAGGACGTGTTCGCGGGTGCTGTCGTGTGTCATGGCGCGGTCATGCCTTTCGTACGGTGACGCCCGCGGCCCTCAGGGCCTCAGTCGCCTCGGTGGGGGCGTTGTCGTCGGTGACGACGGCGTCCAGGCCGGAGGCGGGGGTGACGTGGGCGAGGGCGGTGCGGCTGAGTTTGGCGCCCTCGGCAACCGCGATGATGCGGCGGGACGAGGTGATGGCGGCGCGCTTGACGGCGGCGTCGGCCAGGTCGTACGCGGTCAGGCCGTCCTCGGCGGTCAGGCCGCAGCAGCCGACGATCGCCGTGTCGAAACGCAAGGCGGCGAGCGACGCCTCGGTCAGCGGGCCGGTCAGCGACAATTCCCCCCGGCGCGGCTGTCCGCCGGGAAGCAGCAGTGTCAACTGGGGTGCGTCGGCGAGGGCGTTGGCCGCCTGCAGAGACAGCGGCATCACGGTCAGCCGACGGTTCACGAGTAGTCGCGCCACCTCGAGGCAGGTCGTGCCGCTGTCGAGTACCACCGACTCGCCGTCGGCGATCAGCGCGGCCGCCTCGGCGGCGATCCGCTGCTTGGTCTCGAGTCCCTCCTGAGCGCGCAGCGCGAAGGGCGGCTCTTCGCCTCGTAGCAGCAGGCTCCTCGCGCCGCCGCGATAGCGCTCCAGAACGCCATGCGCCGCAAGGGCCTCAAGGTCGCGCCGGATGGTCATCTCGGAGGCGCCGGTGAGCTGCGCAAGCTCGGTCACGCTGCTGCGGCCGTGCTCGCGTACGGCGTCGGTGATCTGCCTCAGTCGCTCTGTGCTCATGGCTTAAGTGAACATGGTGAATGTTCGAAACGCAATTTGCGAACATCGTAAATGGTCATTATGTTCGAAGGCATGCAACGTTTCCTACGGCTCGGACGGGGCGCGACCTTCGCCTATTTCGCCCTCAACGGCTTCCTCATGGGCATGTGGATCGTCCACATCCCCGTCGTCGAGCAGCGCACCGGCATCGGCCACGCCCTGCTCGGCTGGCTGCTACTGCTCCTGGGCGGCGGCGCCTTCATGGGGATGCGGCTCGCCGGTCCGCTCACCGACCGGATCGGCCCTCGCAGAGCTGTCCCATGGGGCGCCGCCCTGTGCAGCGGCGCCCTGGTCCTGCCAGCACTCGCCACGGACGCCTGGACACTGGGCGGGGCCCTGCTGGTCCTCGGCCTGGGCAACGGGATCCTGGACGTAAGCATGAACACCCATGCCGTACAGGTCGAGCGCGGCTACCGACGGCCGGTGATGTCGGCCTTCCACGCGGTGTTCTCCGTGGGCGGTGTGCTTGCCGCGCTGGTAGGCGCGCTCACGCTCAGCGCCGACTGGAGCGTGGTCACGACCCTCGCGTTGACCGCCGTGGCGGGCCTTGCGGTCGCGGCCCTGGCACTACCGGGCCTGCTGCCCCATCAGTCCGTATCCCAAGCGAACGAGGCCCCCGAGGCAGTCCGGGCACCTGGGCGCCGGAGAACCCCGCGCCGGATCTGGTTCCTCGCCGTACTGGCCTTCATGCTCATGCTCTGCGAGGGCGTCGCCAACGACTGGAGCGTGCTCCACCTCAAAAGCGTGCTCGGCGCTCCGGCCGCGGCCGCCGCCTTCGCCTATGGCACATTCGCCACCGCCATGACGGTCGGCCGACTACTCACCGACCGTCTGGCCAACCGCTTCGGCGCCACCGCGATCCTGCGCTACGGCTCCGCGCTCGGTGCGGCCGGACTGGCCCTGGCAGCCTTCGCACCCACCGTCCCGCTGGCACTGATCGGCTGGACCCTCGCGGGCGCGGGTCTGTCCGGCTGCATCCCCCAACTGTTCAGCGCAGCCGGGCACTTCGACCCGGCTACGACGGGCGCCAACGTCTCCCGAGTCGCGGGCCTCGGCTACCTCGGCATGCTCGCGGGCCCGGCCGTCATCGGCCCGCTGACCCATCTCATCCCGCTCAATCTCACACTGCTCCTCCCCACGGCGCTCTGCGTGATCGCCGCGGGCGTGGCCGCACACATCCTCAAGCCCACCCCGTCCACAGCTGCACCCGCTGATCTCGAAGGAGCGACCTCCCGATGAACACCACCCTCACCGGCCTCGTCGGCAGGCCCTGACGCCCTCCCACCCCGCGAACGGCTTGACTCGATATAGCAGCCTCGGGGGAAGGGCCGCGGCCGTACGAGGGCCGCCCCCGGCCATCATCCGTTCCGGATGCCGACGGGTGCCACGTGCGGAGACGGAGCGAAGGCTGGGCCACGTCTGCCAAACGGATCGTCTACCCGACGGATGTGCAGGGCACGGTTACCGCGGATCGGTTTTCTTGACGTTGGGAGGCTGGTCTAGGCTGCCGCCGTCGTCGGCACCCAGGCCGGCGCGGCAAGGAGAGGCAGACGATGCCGCAAGCGGGACCCGCGACCAGCCCGGCGGGCAAGCCGGGGCGGCAGACGCTCAGTGCTGTGGAAGAAGCAGCCCGGATGGACGCGGTGCGCCGCTACGACATCCTCGACACCCCTCCGGACGGCGCGTTCGACCGCGTCGCGGCGATGGCGGCCCGGCTGTTCAAGGTGCCGGTGGCGAGCGTGACGATCGTGGACGAGGACCGGATCTGGTTCAAGGCCGCCCACGGCCTGGAAGGCGTCAGCGAGATCGGCCGGGAGCCGGGCCTGTGCGGCTCGGCGATCCTCACCGACGAAACACTGGTGATCCCGGACACACTCACCGACCCCGTCGCCTTCAACAACGGCCTCGTCACCGGGCCGATGGGCGTCCGCTTCTACGCCGCCGCGCCGATCATCACCGGCGACGGGCACCGGCTGGGCACCGTCAACATCCTCGACACCAAGCCCCGCCTGATCACCGAGGACGACACCGCCACCCTCGCGGACCTGGCCGCGATCGTGCTCGATGAGCTGGAGATGCGCCTGGCGGCGCTGAACGCCCTGCGCACCGAGCAGGAGCGGCGCATCGAGCAGGAGGAGGCCCGGCAGCGCGCGGACCGGGACAAGAACGCCATCCAGGCGTTCGCCTCCACCCTCCAGCGCACCCTGCTGCCGCCGGCACTGCCGGTGGTACCGGGCCTGGAGCTGGCCTGCCACTACGCCACCGCCTCCCCGCAGAACGTGGGCGGCGACTTCTACGACGTCTTCCCCCTCGGCGGGAAGAGGTGGGCGTTCTTCCTCGGAGACGTGTGCGGCAAGGGCCCAGAAGCCGCCGCCCTGACCTCCCTGACCCGCTACACCCTGCGCGCTGCAGCCCTGATCGACCCCGACCCCGACGTCGTCCTCACCTCGCTGAACACGGCGCTGCTCCTCGACCCCGCCGTCGGCACCCGGTTCTGCACCGCCGTCTTCGGCGTCCTCGAACCGCACGAGAGGGAAGGGTTCACCATCACGGTGGCCACCGGCGGGCACCCCCCGGCCTACCACCTGCGCGACTCCGGAGCGGCAGAAGCGGTGCAGCCCAAGGGAGGCATGCTCATCGGCGCGCTCGCCGGCGCGCACTTCGCCTCCCTCACCGTTCACCTCGCCCCGGGTGAAGGACTGCTCCTCTACACGGACGGGCTGACCGAGGCCCGCACCCTGGGCGGAGACATGATCGGAGAAGAGGGCCTGACCCGTTTCCTCGCCGCGCGCACCGGGCCCGTCAGGGCGGCGGAGGTCATAGAGGACACCGTCGACCTCATCGACGCCATGCCCCATGGTGCCGGTGACGACGTCGCCCTGCTGGCCCTGTCCGTCCCCCTCGCCGAAGACACAGACGGCCTCACCGCGACCGCCACCGCCCACACCATCGCCCCCGCTGGCGAGACGTCGGAGAGCCGACCGTGACCGATTTCAGCCTCACCGCACAGCACACCGACGGCGACCTGGCCCTGGCCCACGTCGCCGGGGAGCTCGACATAGCCACCGCCCCCCGCCTGCGCACCCAGGCACTGGCCCTGATCGAACAAGGCCACCGCCACCTGATCCTGGACCTCGGGGCCGTCACCTTCTGCGACTCCTCCGGCTTCAACGCCCTCGTCGGCATCTTCCGCTGCGCCAAGACCGCTGACGGCACCCTGGTCCTTGCCGCCGTCCCCGACCGCCTTGAGCGGCTGCTGGACCTCACCGGCCTGAGTTCCCTGCTGCCCGCCCACCCCACCGCCGCCCACGCCCTCGTCGCGCACACCCGCGGCCAGGACACGGCCACCGCGTAACCTCTCCCGCGGTGGCCGTCGGGAAAAGGCGGCCACCGCAGCCGTAAGGGATGGCACCGTCCCTTGTCGGTGGAGCCGGACGGGCGGTGCACGATGCCGGGTGGCTGGGGTCAGAGGGGGAGGTAGTCGTCGAGGTAGGTACGGGCCGCGGCTTCGCTCGTGCCGAGCGCGGTCGCCACCTGCGCGATCGGCACATCCCGGGCGGCGAGTTCGTAGGCCGCGTCCTGGCGGTCTGGGCGATGACGTACCGCAGGTCGGCGAGGGCCTTCAACATGACCAGCGGCTCCTTGGCGGCCAGGTCGTCGAGCCGGCGGACGAGTTCGGTGAGGAGTCCGGTGAGCTCTTCGGGTAGTTGGGCGGCCGTGTCCCGGATGACCGACAGGTGCGCTTCGTAGTCCGCGATCGGCCCCGACCGTTCGATCTCCGCCTCGTAGAGGGCTCGTCGTGGGGGAGGGTGGTCCGGTCGAGCGGGTACTCAGCCGCGCCCCGCCAGCCGCACGAGCAGCTGCCCCGCAGGACCGCGGCCCGCGGCCGGCCGTGCCGGCCGTCGTAGGCGTGCCACTCGCGCGACGACGGCATGTTCGAACCGCTGCCGACGTCGAAGTAGACCGGGCCCGGCTCGGCGCCGTCGTCCAGCAGCACCCCCACCGCCCCCTCGTGCGCGGCCCCCAACGCCCGCGACAGTCCCCGGAACCCTGCTGCACGATTACGCGGACGAGATCGACGGGGTACGCGTCATTTACCTCATGGACCGCTGCGGATCTCGTCGATGCGCTTCGCCAGAGCCTGTGTCTCCGCGACCAGCCGCCCGTGCGCCTTCTTCTGCTCCTCGGCACCCCGGTCCCTGAACGCCCCGCTGAAGTGGGGTCGGAGCTGGGTCCACCAGCCGTAGTCCAGCATTGCCCACGCCTGCGGGCAGAGGGGGGCGCGGGTCTTGGGGAGATAGCCGCTGCCGACCAGGGACTGCTGGTACTTCTTCGGGTCGCTGCCCTCCAGGTAGCACAGGAAGTTGAAGGCCCGCTGCTGGGTAACGGGGTGGTCGCTCGACATGCCCTCCAGGGTCGGCGTGCCTTCCTTGCGTGCGATCTCGTCGAAGAGGATCGCGGCGGCCAGCGACGGGCCCGGCCCGACCTCGTTGACGGTATAGAAGGACGCGAAGCCGTCCGCCGCGTCCTCTTCGAGACCGAGGTTGGCCAGGAGGAGCTGGCGCTGCAGGGCATGGCCCATCTCGTGGCCGAAGACGAATTCGGTCGACAGCACGGTCAGGTCGTCGGTGTTGTACTCGGACGCGGGGAACGGGGCGGGCCGTTCGACGGTCTTCACGACGTCGGCGAGGGCCTTCTCGATCTCGGTCAGGAACGGTGGCGGGACGAAGATCGTCCTGCCGTCGGGCTGGGTGACGGCATCGGTGACGCCGGGCGGCACGGCGGCGGTGACCTTCACGACCATGTCGTGCGGGAGGGTGAGTGATCTGTTCACCCAGTCGGCCGTACGCTCCAGCACGCGGGAGTTCCGGATCAGTGCCACGGCCTCCCGGTCCTCCGGTTTGACCGTTTGGGCCTCGTAGACGACGGTGACCCGGCCGGAGCGCGCCGCCTGGGGGCGGGGCCCTGCTCCAGGCCCCTGCCCGGCGTCGCGGGCCTCGCCGCTGCACCCGGTCGAGACGACCCCGGCGAGGAGCAGCACACCTGACAGGACGATGCGCGCCCTCTTCGAGCGACCGGCGGTGTTCGGCATCCTTGATCGGCTCCCGTCGCGTGTCCCCGCACTGATCCTCCGGCCGTCCGGAGGCGGCTGCCCGTTGAGCCGCCCGTACGGGGGACCGTTCGCTGTGTGGGCGACCTTCGGGAGGCCGCCTGGTTCGACCCGTTCGACAACCGCAGCATCAGGGCATTTCCTCTCCATGAGATTGAAGCGGTCTCCTGACTTCCAATCCTTTGACCTGCGACACCTCACAAAATGAGAAGACGATCTCTGTTCGTGATTCTGGCGTCGTCAGGGTGATGTGCTGGGCTTGCTTCGTGCTGTGCGCCCGCCCATGAACTGCATGACTTCAACGGATGAGAGACCCCGTCATCCCGGTTGAGGCGCACTGCGTGGACATCAGCCGAACCCAAACCGTCCGGGGTCTCCTGTCCCTCCTTGGCATGCCGCGCCGCGACCTGATCAACACGGACTTCGGCCGCGGACACCGGCCGGTATGCGGTGTAGCGTCGCGGCAGGTCGGCGATGTGGCTGGGTGCCAACCATGAATCCTGGTCACACGGCCGCCCGAAGGTCAGCCGGTCGGCGGGAGCGCCACGAGTTCGACCTCGAAGCCGTCGGCGTTCTCCAGGTAGGCCGCGTAGTGCCCGGGGCCACCCGCGTGGGGATGGCGGTCGGGGAACAGCAGCTGCCAGCCGTGGTGGGCCGACTCCGCGGCCAGTCGCTCGACCTCGGCCGCGTCCTCGACGTGGAAGGCCAGGTGGTTCAGGCCCGGGCGGCGGCGGTCGTGGTGGTCGGCGGTGAGGGCCGGGGACTGTTCGACGACCAGGTACGTCGGCCCGAGGCGCCAGCTGCGGCCGTCGGCCCAGTGCTGGAAGGGGGTATGGCCCAGCGCCTCCAGGAGCCAGCCGAGCGAGGCGATCGCGCGGTCGAGATCCGGCACCCACAGTTCGACGTGATGCAGCGTGCCGCCGGCCGGCCGGCTCACGTGTAGAGCTCGCGGGCGCGGGCCAGGTCGACGGGCCCGTCCCCGTTCCCGTCCCCGCCCCCGTCCAGGCGCAGGAAGTGCTCCAGCTGCCACGCCTGCGCCGCCCCGGCCTGGCGGTTGGTGGTGGTCACCCAGGGCGGGTAGATCCGGAAGGCGCGCTTCCCGCCGGAGCCGTCCGTCGATACGACGCCATGCCGGCGCAGCGCCTCCAGGGGGAGGACGAACTGGCCGAAGCGCTGGCCGTCGCGGGTGCCGATGACGAAGAGGTCCACGGGGTCCGCGGCGTCGAAGGGCGCGATGGGTCCGGCCGGGGACCGCTTCCAGACGGTGACGAACTGGCCGGCCTTCGTGGGGGTCGTCCTGGCCGAGCGGAACCGGACGGCGAGGCCGTCCAGGGTGAAGGTGTGGGCGGCGTACTCGGCTCCCTCCGCCTCGGGGACCGGCTGCGAGCAGGTGAATCCGCAGGGGTCGTAGACGAGAGCCTTGGCCGCGACGAGGTCGGCGTGGACTGCGGCGGTGTCCGGCCACGGCCCGGTCGTGCGGGGAAGGGAGGCGGGCTCCCGGTACGTCGGCATGCCCCCACCCTGTCACGGCCCGGACCCCGCCTGCGGCCCGCATGGCGATCACCGGGGCGGGCCCCGAGAATGAGACTGCGTGCGGGAAGTGCCCGGGCGGTCGAGGCCCGGGCCTCGCCGTGCCGAAGCCATGGTCCTCGCGGCCCGAGGGCCGCCCCGCGATCCGTGGAGGGCCGATGCGCGCCTATCCCCCCATTGCCGAGCACGGTCTGATCGGGGATCTCCAGACGTGTGCGATGGTCTCCTCCGAGGGCGTACTGAACTGGTTCTGCTCGCCCCGATTCGACTCGCCCAGTGTCTTCGCCGCTCTGCTCGACCACGAACACGGCGGATACTTCGCGATCACCGCGATCACCGCGATCACCGCGGACGCCGCAGAGGCCGAGGGGGGCGAGGTCGTCACCCGCCAGCTCTATCTCGCCGACACGGCCGTCCTGATCACCCGGTTCCTGACGCGTGAGGGCGTGGGGGAGGTGGTCGACTTCATGCCCGTCCACGCACCGCACACCGTCACCGACCGCCACCAGGTGGTGCGGGTGCTGCGCGTGGTACGGGGTTCCGTGCGCTTCGCGCTGGAGTGCCGGCCCCGCTTCGACTACGGGCGCGCCCGCCACGACCTCGTCCTCGACGCCGCCGGCGCGCGCTTCGACGGGCCGGGCATCACCGCCCACCTGCAGACCGTCGGCAGTCTCACGCTGGAGGCCGACGGCAGCGACGTACGGGCCACGGCGACGCTGTCGGCCGGTGAGCGCGCAGCCGTCGTCCTGACGGTGTGCGACGCGGGCAGCGAGGTCCCGCGGGCGCCGAGCCCGGACGAACTGACCGAGGAGTTCTCGGCCGTGCGCCGCTTCTGGCACGACTGGATCGGACGCTGCAGCTACCGGGGCCGCTGGCAGCAGATCGTCAACCGCTCCGCCATCACCCTCAAGCTCATGACGTACGCGCCCACCGGCGCGCCGATCGCCGCCGCGACCATGGGACTGCCCGAGGAGGAGGGCGGTGAGCGCAACTGGGACTACCGCTACACCTGGGTCCGCGATGCCTCCCTGGCGGTGCGCGCCATGCGCGACATCGGCTTCACCGAGGAGGCCGACGCCTTCAGGGGCTGGCTCCTGGACCGGCTGCAGGACGGGGGAGCCCCCAACGGCGAGCCGCTGCAGATCATGTACCGCGTCGACGGGGATCCGTACCTGTCCGAAGAGGCCCTCGGCCATCTGGCCGGGTGGCGGGGCTCGGTTCCGGTGCGCGCGGGCAACGGCGCCGTCGGACAGCTGCAGTTGGACATCTACGGAGAGGCCGTCTACGCCGTCTCGCAGGCGGCCGGGTCCGGCGAGGCGGCCGGCTACGACGGCTGGCGGTACTCCGCCGCCGTCCTGGACTGGCTGTGCGACAACTGGGACCGCCCGGACGAGGGCATCTGGGAGACCCGGGGCGGCCAGAAGGACTTCACCTACAGCCGCGTCATGTGCTGGGTCGCCCTGGACCGTGGCATCCGGCAGGCCACCGCCCTCGCCCGCCCGGCGGACCTGCCCCGGTGGACCGCCGCCCGCGACGCCATCCTGGAACAGATCATGACCCGCGGCTGGAGCGAGGAGCGCCAGGCGTTCGTCCAGCACTACGGCACCACCGTCCTGGACGCCTCCTTGCTGATGATGCCGATGGTCGGCTTCATCACCCCGAAGGATCCGCGCTGGCTGTCCACCCTGGAGGCCATGGACGCCGAACTCGTCTCCGACAGCCTGGTCTACCGCTACGACCCCGCCGCCTCGCCGGACGGCCTGCTGGGCGGGGAGGGCACCTTCTCCCTCTGCAGCTTCCTCTACGTCTACGCCCTCGCGCGGTCCGGCAAAGTCGAACAGGCCCGCTACGCCTTCGACAAGATGCTCACCTACGCGAACCACGTGGGGCTGTTCGCCGAGGAGATCGGGCCCACCGGTGAGCAGCTGGGCAACTTCCCGCAGGCCTTCACCCACCTCGCCCTCATCGCCGCGGCCCTCGCCCTCGACACGGAACTCGACAAGCAACCCCACCGGCGCTGAGCCGGGCGATCAGCCGGGGTCGGTCAGTCGAGGTCGATGTGGACGCTGGTGGACTTCACGCGGGCGACGGCCCGTACGCCGACCGCGAGCCCCAGCTCCTCGACCGCCTCGCGGGTCAGCAGGGAGACCACGCGGTGCGGGCCGGCCTGGATCTCGACCTGGGCCGCGACCTCGCCGAGCGTCACCGCCGTCACGATCCCGGGCAGCGCGTTGCGGACCGAGGTGACCGACTCGCCGTCGCCCTCGGAGGCCTCCTGGGCCAGCGCCACGCAGAAGGCGGCCAGATGTGCGCCCTCGATCATGCGCTTGGTGCCTTCCCGGACCGTCGGGAAACGGCCGGCGTCCGCCCACCGGCGGGCGGTGTCGGTGCTGACGCGAAGGAGTTGGGCGGCCTCGCCGATCGTGTAGAGCTGCACCCCGCAACCCTATGCCTCCGGCGACCGTCCCGGATCGGTAGGCTGGGATGCGCCGGGCGCCTGCGAGGGGGAGGTAC
Source organism: Streptomyces sp. NPDC048257 (assembly GCF_043201855.1). Taxonomy (NCBI): domain Bacteria; kingdom Bacillati; phylum Actinomycetota; class Actinomycetes; order Kitasatosporales; family Streptomycetaceae; genus Streptomyces; species Streptomyces sp. NPDC048257. Next base: position 228,743 of record NZ_JBICZI010000005.1, on the reverse strand, counting down.
GGGATGGGGAACACCGCGAGCGGACCCGGACCTGCCGCCGATCCGGGGCTGTACGGCCCCGCCTCCGTCACCTGGCAGTGCCACGGCGACCCGATGATGTGGATCGCCGGGATCCGCGCGCTCTACCTCCAGGCCCTCCACCCGCGCGCCGTCCGCGGGGTCATGGAGAATTCGGCCGCATTCGACCGGCACGGCAACGGCGGGGGCGACGCCTGGGGACGGCTGCTGCGCACCGCCGACTTCGTCGGCACCCTCACCTACGGCACCACGGAGGCCGCCGAGCGCGCCGGCCACCGCGTCCGCACGATCCACCGCAAACTGTCCGCAACCGATCCGGACACCGGCGACCGCTTCCCCGTCGACGACCCCGCGCTGCTGCTGTGGATCCACTGCGCGCAGATCGACAGCTTCCTGCACGTCCTGCGCCGCTCCGGCGTCCCCCTCACCCCCGCCCAGGCCGACCGCTACGTCGACGAGAACCGCGTCAACGCCCGGCTCGTCGGACTCGACCCGACCGGGGTCCCCGCCGACACCGCCGGGCTCGCCGCGTACTTCGACCGGGTCCGCCCCGAACTCGCCGCCGGCCCCGACGCCCTCGCCGTGGACGAGTTCCTGCGCGGCCCACCCGTCCACCCCCTCCTCGTGGGTGGCCGAAACCTGCTGTGGTCACCCCTCGCGGGTCTGGCGTACGGTTCCCTCCCCGGCTGGGCACACCAGCTGTACGGGCGGCCCGCACCGGCCCCACGCAGCGTCACCCGGCGCCTGCGTCTCACCGGACGCGTACTGCGCAGCATTCCCGCAGGTCTACGCTGCAGCTGCCTCCAGGTCACATCTTGAAAGCGATGCGCCGCATGGGCCCCGGGAGCCGCCCCGCACCGTACACACTGCGTACATCAGCGGCCATACTGGACCGGCCGGGGAGGGCGTAGCACGACAACGGGGGCGGCTTTAAGACATGGCGGAGTCCAGACTGATCCAGGGCCGGTACCGGTCGCTCGATCTGATCGGGCGCGGCGGCATGGGCGAGGTATGGCGCGCCCGGGACGAATCGCTGGGCCGGCAGGTCGCCGTGAAGTGCCTCAAGCCGATCGGCGCCGAGCAGGACGCCCACTTCACCCAGGTGCTCCGCGAGCGGTTCCGGCGCGAGGCGCGCGTGGCCGCGTCCCTCCAGCACCGCGGTGTCACCGTCGTCCACGACTTCGGCGACGACAGCGCCGCGGGCGGCCCCCTCTACCTCGTCATGGAGCTCCTCGAGGGCCGCAACCTCAGCCAGCTCCTGGAGGACAACGACACCCGCCCGCTCCCCGTGGACGTGGTCGTCGACATCGCCGAGCAAATGGCCGCCGCCCTCGGCTACACCCATGACCAGGGCGTCGTCCACCGCGACCTGAAGCCCGCCAACATCATGCGGCTCACCGACGGCACCGTGAAGATCTGCGACTTCGGCATCGCCCGCCTCGCCCACGACATCGGCTTCACCGCCAAGCTCACCGGCGGCGGCATGGCCATGGGCACCCCGCACTACATGTCGCCCGAACAGATCGCGGGCGGCGAGGTCGACCACCGCAGCGACCTCTACTCCTTCGGCTGCGTGCTGTACGAGATCGCCACCGGCGCCCCGCCCTTCGACCTCGGCGACTCCTGGTCGGTGCTGGTCGGCCACCGCGACAACGCGCCCGTCCCGCTGCGCGAGCACCGCCCCGAGCTGCCCGGCTACTTCGAGCAGGTGGTCCTGGACCTGCTCGCCAAGCGCCCCGAGGACCGGCCCGGCGACGCCCGCCACGTGCACCGCGTGCTCGTCGAGGCACGGCTGGGACCGGGCGGGCTGCCCGGTGCCCAGGCCCCGCTGCCGGCCTGGGCCTCCGGCATGACCGCCGGGCGCAAGGCCGGGATCGACGCCCGGCCCGCGAGCGGCGCATGGGCCGTGCTCACCGGCTCCTGGACGGCCGCGCGCCCCACCGGCGGCCGGCCGGTGCCGCACCCGGACGGCGAGCACCCCGCCCCCCGCCCCGGCGCCACCATCGTCCGCCCCGAGCCCGCCGAGGACCCGAGGCTCACCGCGGCGTACGGATTCCCGCGCCCCGCCGGCCCGCGGGGCGACGGCCCCGACGCGCTCGCCGCCGGCCACGCCCGCGCCTACGCCCTCAGCCGCGCGGGCCGCCCCGAGGAGGCCCTCGCCGGGTACACGGCCGTCGCCGAGGGGCGCACGCGGGTACTCGGCGCGGACCACGCCGACACCCTCGCGGCGCGCCAGGAGACGGCGTACGAGCTGGGCCGGCTCGGACGCCACCAGCAGGCGCACGACGTCTACCGCGCGGTGCTCCTCGCCCGCGAGCGGACCATGGGGGCGCTCCACCCCGACACCCTGCGCTGCCGGCACAACCTCGCCTGCGCGCTGGGTGCGCTGGGCCGGTTCGCGGACGCCCACGCCACCGCCGCCGAGGTCGCCGCCGACCGGGCGGCCGTCCTGGGCGCCGAGCACACGGACACCCTGCTGACCCGCTACGAGGCGGCGTACGCGCTCGGCCGGCTGGAGCGCTGGCAGGAGGCCCTGGCCGGGTTCCGCGAGGTCGCCGCCGTACGGGACCGGGTGCTCGGCCGCGACCACCCCGACACCCTCGCCGCCCGCTACGAGGTCGGCATCGCGCTCGGCCGCACCGGGAACAGCGCCGAGGCCCTCGACCTGTTCCGGGCCCTGGTCCGCGACCGCACCCGCGCCTACGGGGTCACCGACCCCGAGACGCTCCGCGCCCGGCACGTCCTCGGGGTCAACCTGGGCCGCCTGGAGCGCTGGGAGGAAGCGGCGGCCGAGGCCCGCCAGGTGGCCGCCCTGCGGGCCGAGGTGCTCGGCCCCGAGCACCCGGACACCCTGGTCAGCCGCCGGGAACTGGCCGGAGGGCTGGGCCGGCTGGGCCGCTGGGACGAGGCACTGCCCATCTACCGGGACCTCTCCGGCATCCGCGAGCGGGCCCTCGGCGACGAACATCCCGACACGGCCCTGGCCCACGCCGACGAGGCCCACTGTCTGGAGCGGCTCGGCCAGGTGTGCTACCAAGAGCCATGACGACCTTCGGGCGGGACGTGTACGACGACGTGATCGTGGGCGGTGGGCACAACGGCCTGGTGGCCGCCGCCTACCTGGCCCGGGCGGGCCGCTCGGTGCTGGTCCTGGAGCGGCTCGGGAACACGGGCGGGGCGGCGATCTCCAGTCGCCCCTTCGTCGGCGTCGACGCGAGACTGTCGCGCTACTCGTACCTCGTCTCCCTGCTCCCGGCGAAGATCGTGCGCGACCTGGACCTGCGGTTCTCGGTACGCCGGCGCACGGTCTCCTCGTACACGCCCACCGAGCGCGGCGGGCGGCCCGGCGGACTGCTCGTGGGCGGCGGCGAACAGCGCACCCGGGAGTCCTTCGCCCGGCTCACCGGCTCGGACCGGGAGTACGAGAGCTGGCGCGCCTTCTACGGGACCACCGGGAGGGTCGCCGAGAAGGTGTTCCCCACCTTGACCGAGCCCCTGCCCACGCGGGCGGAGCTGCGGGCCCGGATCGACGACGAGGCCGCGTGGCGGATGCTCTTCGAGGAGCCGCTGGGCCAGGCCGTGGAACGGCACTTCGCCGACGACCTGGTCCGCGGGGTGGTCCTCACGGACGGGCTGATCGGCACGTTCGCGGACGCGCACGCCCCCTCCCTCGCGCAGAACCGCTGCTTCCTCTACCACGTCATCGGCGGCGGGACCGGGGACTGGGACGTGCCGGTCGGCGGCATGGGCGCCCTGACGGACGCCCTCGCCGCGGCCGCCCGGGCCGCCGGGGCGGACATCGCCACCGGCCACGAGGTGCTGCGGATCGACACGGACGGGGTCGCTCCGGCCGAAGTCGTCTTCCGCACCGCGACGGGGGAGGGCCGGGTCGTCGGCCGTACCGTGCTGGTGAACGCCTCGCCGCAGGCCCTGGCCGAACTCCTCGGCGAGACCCCGCCCGAGAGCGCGGCCGCGGCCCCCGAAGGAGCCCAGCTCAAGGTCAACATGCTGCTGCGCCGGCTGCCCCGGCTCCGGGACACCACCGTGGACCCGCGCGAGGCCTTCGGCGGCACCTTCCACATCGCCGAGGGTTACGCCGAACTGGCCCGGGCCTACGGGGAGGCCGCGTCCGGGGAACTGCCCTCCGTACCGCCCTCGGAGATCTACTGCCACTCGCTGACCGACCCGACGATCCTCGGCCCGGACCTGGTGGAGCAGGGCTACCAGACGCTCACCCTCTTCGGACTGCACACCCCGGCCCGGCTGTTCGAGAAGGACAACCAGCAGGCCCGCGAGGCCCTGCTGACGGCCACCCTCGCGCAGCTCGACGCGCACCTGGCCGAACCGCTCACCGACTGCCTCGCCTTCGACGCGGACGGCCGCCCGTGCATCGAGGCGAAGACCCCGCTGGACCTGGAGCGCGAACTGCGCCTGCCCGGCGGCCACATCTTCCACCGGGACCTGTCCTGGCCCTACGCGGACCCGGGCGGCCGGTGGGGCGTGGAGACCGCCCACCGCAACGTACTGCTGTGCGGGGCCGGCGCGGTCCGCGGCGGCGGCGTCAGCGGTGTCCCCGGGCACAACGCGGCGATGGCGGTACTGGGGCACTAGGACACCAGGGCACCAGGACACCAGGACACCAGGGTGGCCGACCCGAGAGACTCCCGGGGCAGCTCTTCGCTAGGGTTGCTACCGGGAATCTTGTGACGGGTACATGCAAGGGGAGACGGGTGGGTTCGTTCGAGGAGGAGTGGGTGCTGCTCCACAAGAGTGGCGCCCCGGGTGGGCCGGACATGAGGCTCGCGAGCGCCGCGGCCGCGGACGGCGGCGGTGGCGGCGGCGAGGGGGACGTGAAGTCCAGCAGAGCCGCGTGGACGGTGGCGGGCACTGCGGTCGGGGGCCTGGGCGGTGACGTGAAGAAGGCACTGACCGGCCTCGAGACCGGCCAGACGGGCCTCGCCACCGGAGGCTCGGTGGAGACCGCGGGGGCGCAGTCCGAGGCGTACCAGACCTGGAAGACGTACCTGGAGGCGTTGTCCGGGCGGTGCACCGCGCTGCAGGGCAAGCTGGAGCGGGCGGGCATCGACCTGTTCCTCACCGACGAGAACATCAAGGGCCTCTTCACGGAGCTGGGGAAGCAGTACCAGGACACCCCGGCCACCGGCGGCCAGGAGAGGTGACTTGAGCCATGGATCTGGAGGCACTGAAGACCCTCAAGCCGCACGAGTTCGAGGAAGCGGCGAACGGTTACCGCTCGGCCAGTGACATGGCGAGCCAGGCGAAGGACGCGCTGGAGCAGCGGATCGCCGCCCAGATGCAGAAGGCGCTGAAGGGGGTAGCGGTCGAGGCCGCGGTGCTCCAACTGCGCGAGGTCGCCAAGGACTTCCACTACGTCCAGGTCGAGTGCGGCCTGATGGGCACGGCCCTGAAGGCCTTCGCGGCGGACGTGCGCCCCGCTCAGAAGAAGCTGGAGCAGGCGCTGTCGGAGGCGTCCGGGCACAAGTTCACGGTGGGCGCGGACGGTTCGGTGGCCTATCCGGCGGCCGGTGAGAACCCCGGCGGTTCGCCGCCGCAGCCCGGCTCGGCGAAGGGCACCCTGTCCGAGCCGGCCCGCGGGATCCTGCGGCAGGCGGGCAACATCGACCCGAACCCGAACTACAAGATCGCCCAGGAGATCGCCAACCGCATAGCGGAGGCCGTGAACGAGGCCACCGAGGCCGACCACAAGTGGGCGCCGCAGGTGCGCAAGCTCAAGGCGGACGACGACCTGGTCGTGTCCGACGGGGACTGGGCGGACGTCGGGACGGACACGGAGGGCGTCCGCGGGGCGGGCCGGCACTACCTGGACTCCCTGCCGCAGCCTCCGAAGGACGGCTCGCCGCAGGCCAACGCGGACTGGTGGAAGGGGCTCGACGCCGACCAGCAGGCAGCGTGGATCGCGCTGCGGCCGGACGCCGTCGGCGGGATCGACGGCCTGCCCGCCACGGTCCGGGACGAGGCCAACCGCGCCGTCTTCGACGAGAAGCGCGGCCAGTACCAGATGACGCTGAACGGCATCCCCAAGCCGCCCGCCAACGAGTGGACGTGGATCACCGCCGGCATGTACCCCTCCAAGGTGCACACCGACGAGTGGATGCAGTGGGACAAGAAGTACGGCGACCAGTACCGGCACCTCCAGACCTCCCTCAAGGGGATGGAGAGCATCCAGAAGCGCTTCGACTCGACGGGACAGAACGACCTGCCCGAGGCGTACCTGCTCGGCTTCAGCCCGGAGGGCAACGGCCGCGCGATCGTTGCCAACGGAAACCCGGACACGGCCGCGCACCAGGCCGTCTACGTGCCCGGTACGACCTCGAACCTCGGAAGCATCGGCGGGGACATCGGGCGCATGGAGAACGTCTGGCGTTCGGCCTCCGACGCGGCGGACGGCAAGCCGGTCTCCACCATCACCTGGCTCGGCTACGACGCCCCGCAGGACATCGTCAAGGACTCGCCGTTCAGCCACTACGCCAATGACGGGGCGCCGGCCTTCAACCGGTTCATGGACGGCCTCGACGCGTCGCACACCGGAGACTCGGACCCGCACCGCACCGCGATCGGCCACTCGTATGGTACGACCCTCATCGGATCGGCGGCCCGGCAGGGCGACCTGAACGCGGACGACGTCATCACCGCGGGCAGCCCCGGTGTCCAGGTTCCCAAGGCGGAACAGATGGACGTGCCCAAGGGGCACGTCTGGAACCAGGAGGCCGACGGGGACCCGGTCCCGGACATCGGCCGCTTCGGTCACGGCGGCACCGACTGGGACGGCCCCTGGCGGATCCCCAGCGACGAGGTGTTCGGGGCCAACCAGATGACCACCGGCAGCAACGTCTCCGGCCACAGCGAATACTGGAAGGAGGGGTCGGAGAGCCTTCGGAACCAGGGTCTCGTCGTGGCGGGTCACAGCGAAGGCGTGACCTTGAAGCCGCCGCCGAAGCACTGGGAGCACATGAGGTAGCCGTGACGGCGCCCGCAGGCAGCCCTTCCGGACCGAACGACGATTGCGACCACCCGACGTGAAGATCAAACCGGGCGCTCCGGCGCTCTTCCTGTCCCTCGCCCTCATCACCCTCACTGGATGCAGCATGAATGACTCCCCAGGCCCGGACGAGATCCCCGTCGTGGGCACCAGCACCTCGCGCGATGCCGCCGACGCGGTGGAGAAGGTGTCGAGCGGGCTGTACGACCTGATCGGAGTCAAGGGGAAGGCGTCCGAAACCCGTTCCGGCGTCACGGAGTGCGAGGGCAGGGACCCGGAGAAGTACTTCCAGGTCTTCCACCCGTGGAGCTTCTACCCCGCGTCGGCCGACCAGCTCGACGAGGCGATGGAGCGGCTCAAGACCGAACTCCCCAAGCACGGCTGGAAGATCGTCCGCTACGAGAACGACACGAGCCAGTCCAAGAACCTCAACCTCACCGCCGACAACACCGAGAAGAAGTACAGCGTCAGCGTCGTCCAGATGAAGAAGAACGACCCGCCGAAGCTGAGCCTGACCGTTGTCTCCGGCTGCTATGAGGTCCCGGAGGGCAAGGAAGTCGACAGGTTCTGACCCCAGCGGGCCGCGGGAGACGGCAGGCACTTCCCCGGACAGGCCCTAGGTGACCGGTTCGATGACGACGATCGGGATCTCGCGGTCCGTCTTGGCCTGGTACTCGTCGTACGCGGGCCAGTGCCCGGCCATCACCGGCCAGTACGCGGCGCGTTCCCCGGGGGTGGCGGTACGGGCCGAGCCCTGCATGATCTTCGGGCCGACCTGGATGCGGACCGTGGGGTGCTCGGACAGGTTCCGGTACCAGAGCGGGTGCGCCGGGTCGCCGCCGTTGGACGCGACGATCAGGTAGTTGCCGTCGGCCTCGCCGTAGATGAGCGGGGTCCGGACGGGCCTGCCCGACACCCGGCCCAGGGTGGTGAGCAGGAGGGTCTGGGTGCCGTTCCAGTACTGGCCCTCGGAGCCGCCCGAGCCCACGTACGCCTTGACGTGGTCCAGTTGCCAGGTGCCCTCCCTGGGGTCGGTCGGGTGGTCCCAGTCGATGTCGGTCGTCATGGGGATCTGCCTGCCTTCGCATCGGACGGTCAACGAACCTCACCAACGAGTGCCAACGGCCGTGGGCACGGTGTCCGTTCCGGCCGGGAGCGTGAATCCGCCGAACAGCGCATCCATCGCCCGCTGCGTGGCCCGGGCCGGGGTGGCGCGGACGGCGAGGTCGCGTACGGCCACGGCGAGGGGGTGGGTGACGGCGGCGATCCGGCCCGCCCGGCGGGCGCGGACGCGGATGGCGTCGGTGCGCGCGCAGCGGGCCGCGCTGTAGGCGGCGAGGGCGGCCGGGAGGTCCTCGGTGCCGGCGCCGGCCAGGAGATGGGCGAGGACCGCCGCGTCCTCGACGGCCTGGCAGCCGCCCTGGCCCAGGTTGGGGGTCATGGCGTGGGCGGCGTCCCCGAGCCAGGCCAGGCGCCCGTGGTGGAAGCGGGGCAGGGCGGCAGCCAGGTCGTACAGGTCGTGCTGGAGCACGGCCGCCGGGTCGATCCGCTCCAGCAGGGCCGGGATCGGATCGTGCCAGCTGCCGTAGCGGCGCAGGAGTTCGGCGCGGACGTCGGCGGGACGGTAGCCCTCGGGGGCGACGGCGGTGGCGTAGACGTAGATCCGGCCGTCGGCGAGCGGGACCACGCCGAAGCGCTCGCCGCGGCCCCAGGTCTCGGCGGTCACCGTTTCGGCGCGGCTCGCGGCGGCGGGCAGGACCGTGCGCCAGGCGGTCTCCCCACTGTGGCGGAGGCCGGGGTGGGCCGGGAAGTACTGGCGGCGCAGCGGGCTGTGGATGCCGTCGGCGGCCACGACGAGGTCGGCGCCGTCGAGGTCGCCCGAGCCGGTGCGGACCACCGGCGAGCCCTCGGCGTGGTCCACCGAGGTGACGGCAACGCCGTAGCGGATCGTTCCCGCGGGGAGGGCGGCGGCCAGGGCGCCGGCGAGGGCCGAGCGGTGCAGGGCGAGCGGCGGCCCGCCGTAACGGGCGGCCGGCGCGGCGGTGTCGGCGCGGCTGAGCCAGCGGCCGTCCGGGCGGCGCAGGCCCATGGCGGCGGGGAGGGTGCGGCCCGCCGCGCGGGGAACGTCGAAGCCGATGGTGTCGAAGGCGCGCAGGGCGTTGGGAGCGAGCACGATCCCGGCGCCGACGGCGGCCGGTCCGGCCGCCCGCTCGCACACGGTGACCCGCCAGCCCCGGCGGTGCAGGGCCACGGCCACGGTGAGCCCGCCGATCCCCGCACCTGCCACGACCGCGTGACGCTGAACTGCCGGCATGACGAGTCCCCCTCTTCCTCTACGCTCCGGTTCCTCCGCCGGATCCTCTACATCTGTAGAGTCCAATGCCCCCACTCTACAGCTGTAGAGTGGGCTGATGTCCACCACCGCGGATCGCAGAACGCTGATCGCCGACACGGCGATCGACCTCGTCGCCGCCGTCGGGCTCCGGGGTCTGACCCACCGGGCGGTCGACGGCGCGGCGCGCCTGCCGGCCGGGAGCACCTCGTACTACTTCCGGACGAGGACGGCCCTGATCGGTGCCTGCTACCAGCGGTTGGCCGAGCTGGACCTCGGCGACATCGGCGACTTCGGAGGCGATCCCGGCGGCGATCCCGGCGGTGATCCCGGCGGTGATCCCGGCGGTGATCCCGGCGGTGATTCCGGTGGTGAGGGCCCGTCCGTGCCCGCGATGGCGGACCGGGGGACGGCCGCGGCCGCGCTGGCCGGGCTGCTGCACCGCTGGCTGACCGTGGGGCGCGAGCGCCAGCTGGCCCGCTTCGAGCTCAGCCTCGAGGCGGCCCGCAATCCCGAACTGGAGGCGGACTTCCACCGGGCGGGCCTGGGGGCCCGGGCCCGGGCCGCGGGCATCCTCGCCGCACTCGGCGCCGAGCGGCCCGAGGAGGCCGCCGAGCTGCTGGTCGCCTGGGCCGACGGGCTCCTCTACGACCGGCTGGCGGGCGCTCTCGCCCGCTCCCGCCCGGCGCCGGACCTCGCCGAACTGACCTCCCTCACCCGGCGGATGATCGACGCGGCCCTGGCGCAGCCGCAATAGGATCCGGTCATGATCGCTGAACTGCAGTGCGTGGTCCTGGACTGTCCCGAGCCGCAGCCGCTCGCCGAGTTCTACCGGTCCTTGCTGGGCGGGACCGTCAACCGGCCGGACCGGCGCTGGTCCGTCGACGAGAGCTGGGCGACGCTCCACACGCCGTCGGGCCCGGTCCTCGCCTTCCAGCGGGCCCCGGGCCACGTGCCCCCGCGCTGGCCTGATCCCAGCCGGCCGCAGCAGTTCCACCTGGACCTCGGCGTCCCGGACCTGGACCGGGCGCAGGAGGAGGTGCTGGCGGCCGGCGGGACGCTGCTCGACGGCGCGGACGGGCGCGGCTGGCGGGTCTATGCGGACCCGGCGGGGCATCCCTTCTGCCTGGTCCGGCACTGACCCGCAGGCGGGGTTGCCGCGGCCGGAGCGGTCGCAGCGGCTGTAGGGGTCAGTCCGCCGACCGGGTCCAGCCGATGGCCTCGATGCGGTCGGCGTCGGCGGGGCGGTCCTCCGCGAAGAGCAGGCGACCCGGTTCCGCCACGCGTACGACGTCCACGTACACCCCGCGCCCCACGTAGCGGCCGGTCGCGGTGTGGCGGAAGCGCAGCCGGACCGCACGGCCCGCCCGGTCGGCCGTGAGGGGAGCTTCGAGCCGGTGCCAGACGCGGCCCGACCAGCCGCTCACCTCGCCCCGCGGCCACTGCTCGGGGGCGCCGCCCGTGGACCGCACCGTGCTGAAGGGCAGTGGCTCCCACCGCTCCCCGTCGGCGGAGGCCTCCAGGTGCAGGGCGCCCTCGCCGGGCACGGTGTCCCACCACACGGCGCAGCGCAACCGGGCCCCGGCCGTGGCGGGGGCGAGCGGCGGCAGGGTGAGGGTGCCCGAGGCGCCCGGCCGGATCCCGGAGAACCAGGCCGCGCCGCCGTGCCGGGTGCGGACCGGGACGGCCCGGGCGAAGCGGTTGCCGACCGCGACCCGTGGCGCGCTGCCGGCCCGCCAGGTGCGTACGGGGTGGACGGAGTTGCCGAGCAGGATCAGGAACGAGTCGGTGGAGGGGTCGAGGACGAGGGAGGTGCCGGTGAAGCCGGTGTGCCCGGCGGAGTGCGGGGTGGCCATGGCGCCCATGTACCAGTGCTGGTAGAGCTCGAAGCCGAGGCCGTGGTCGTCGCCGGGGAAGGCGGTGTTGTAGTCGGTGAAGAGCAGCTCGACGGAGGCGGGGCGCAGGATGCGCTTGCCCGCGTAGACCCCGCCGTCGAGGAGGGCGCGGGCGAGCACGGCCAGGTCCCAGGCGGTGCCGAAGATTCCGGCATGGCCCGCGACGCCGCCCAGCGCGTACGCGTTCTCGTCGTGGACCTCGCCCCACACCAGCCCGCGGTCCAGGCCGGACCAGGGTGGGCGCTGCACCTCGGTTGCGGCGATGGAGCGGCGCCAGGAGAGCGGCGGGTTGTACCGCGTGCGGTGCATCCCGAGCGGAGCGGTGATCTCGTCGCGGAGCAGGACGTCCAGAGTGCGACCGGTGATCTGTTCCAGGAGCAGCTGGAGGGTGATCAGGTTCAGGTCGGAGTACCGGTAGACCGTTCCGGGGGTCTCCTGGGGCCTCACCGACCACAGCAGCCTCAGGCGCCCCTCGCGCGTGGACTCCTGGTAGAAGGGCGCCCAGGAGCGCAACCCCGAGGTGTGCGTCAGCAGCTGACGGACCGTGATGACCTCCTTGCCGCTCCCGGTGAACTCCGGCAGGTACCGGCGCACCGGGGCCTCCAGCTCCAGGCGCCCGCGCTCCATCTGCTGCACGGCCAGGATGGAGGTGAACAGCTTGGTCAGCGAGGCCAGGTCGAAGACGGTGTCCTCGGCCATCGCGATCTGCTCGGCCGCCGGGAACGCGCGGACCCGGTCGGTCCGCCCGTCGTAGTCCGCGTACCGCACGGCGTCGCCCATGGCGCGGTGCAGGGCGATGGTGCGGCCCCGGCCGGCGAGGACCACCGCCCCGGCGTAGTAGGGGTGTTCGGGGGAGGGGCCCAGGAACCGCCGGGCCTCGTCCGCCACCCCCTCCAGGTGCTTCTCCAGCAGCCCGGCCTGGCGCGCGGATCCGTACCGCAGCCGCAGGCCCTGGAGCGCGCGCCGCTCGGCCGGGCTGCCCGCCGCGCCCGCGGCCCCCGGGAGCGCCGCGTGCAGGACGAGCACCCCACCGAGCGCCAGCAACCGCGCTCCGAGCCGCCGCCGGCTCAGCCCGCCACCTGCCGCCCCGGGTCCGCCGCTTGTCTTCCCGGGCCCGCCCGTTGCGGCCCGGGCGGGCCGGGCTTCTCCGCTCGCCACGCCGAAAGCCCCCGTGCGTACTGTCATGTCCGCCCTCCTGTCCGCTGTCCACCTGCGGCGTCGTCTCCCAGGGCTCCGCCCCGGACCCCGCGCCCCAAACGCCTGCGGGGCCGGGATAGCCCGGCCTGCACCGTCGTCTCCCGGCGCTGCGCCCCGGCTTCCGCGCCTCGCGCGCCGCCGGGGCGGACTGCCCCGCCGACCACTTGCGGCGTCACCGCCCAGGGCGCCCGCCCGGGGGTCCGGGCCCCGGAACCGCCGAACGCGCCCCGCGGGCGAACAGGTCCCGGCCTCCCGGATCCGCCGAGCGCGCCGCAGGCGCCACCGCACGCTAGTGGGTATCTGCCCGCCCACCGGGCACCCTCCGCACCGACCGGCCCGTAAAGAATCTGACACTGCATCAGAAAACCTCTTCCCTCGGCCGCCGGGCTGCGGCATCCTGCCGCCCATGGAGACGGAGCTGAGCAAGAAACTGGGAGTCGAGCACGCCATCTTCGGCTTCACGCCCTTCCCGGCGGTCGCCGCCGCGATCACCCGCGCCGGCGGATTCGGCGTACTCGGCGCGGTCCGCTACACGGCCCCCGACGACCTGGCGCGCGACCTCGACTGGATGCAGGCGCACACCGACGGCAAGCCCTACGGCCTCGACGTCGTCATGCCCGCCAAGAAGGCCGTCGACGGCATCAGCGAAGCCGACATCGAGGCGATGATCCCGGCCGCGCACCGCGCCTTCGTCCGCGACACCCTCGCCCAACACCACGTGCCCGAGCTCGCCGAGGGCGAGGCCTCCGGCTGGCGGATCACCGGCTGGATGGAGCAGGTCGCCCGGGGCCAGCTCGACGTCGCCTTCGACTACCCCATCAAACTCCTGGCGAACGCCCTCGGTTCCCCGCCCGCCGACGTCATCGCGCGCGCCCACGACCACGGCGTCCTCGTCGCCGCCCTCGCCGGCAGCGCCAAGCACGCCCGCCGCCACGCCGAGGCCGGCATCGACATCGTGGTGGCCCAGGGCTACGAGGCCGGCGGCCACACCGGCGACATCGCCACCATGGTCCTCGTCCCCGAGATCGTCGAGGCCGTTGCCCCGCTCCCGGTCCTCGCCGCCGGCGGCATCGGCAGCGGCGAGCAGATCGCCGCCGGACTCGCCCTCGGCGCCCAGGGCGCCTGGCTCGGCTCCCTCTGGCTCACCACCACCGAGGCCGATCTCCACTCGCGCGCCCTCACCGCGAAACTGCTCGCCGCCGGCTCAGGCGACACCGTCCGCTCCCGGGCCCTCACCGGCAAGCCCGCCCGCCAGCTGCGCACCGAGTGGACCGACGCCTGGGACGACCCGGCGGGTCCCGGCGCGCTCCCCATGCCGCTCCAGGGCCTGCTCGTCGCCGAGGCCGTCTCCCGGATCCAGAAGTACGAGGTCCAGCCGCTCCTCGGCACCCCCGTCGGCCAGATCGTCGGCCGGATGAACGAAGAACGCAGCGTCCAGGCCGTCTTCGACGACCTCACCAGCGGGTTCGAGAAGGCGATCGACCGCATCAACCGCATCGCCGGCCGAGTCCGAGAGGCGTGACCGACATGACCGCCACCACGTCCACCACCCCCGCCGCCGACCGGCAGCCGCCCAACGGCTTCTGGGCCCAGGCCGCCGCCGACCCCGGGCGCACCGTCCTGGTGACCCCCGAAGGCGAGGAATGGAGCGCCGGCCGCCTGCACGCCGACGTCAACCGCCTCGTCCACGGTCTGCGTGCCGCCGGCCTGGAGAAGGGCGACGTCTTCGCCGTCGTCCTGCCCAACGGCGTCGAGTTCCTCACCGCCTACCTGGCCGCCTCCCAGGCCGGTTTCTACCTCGTCCCCGTCAACCACCACCTCGTCGGCCCCGAGATCGCCTGGATCGTCTCCGACTCCGGTGCCAAGGTCCTCGTCGCCCACGAGCGCTTCGCCGACGCCGCCACCGCCGCGGCCGACGAGGCCGCCCTGCCCGCCGGCCACCGCTACGCCGTCGGAGCGGTCGCCGGCTTTCGGCCGTACGCGGAACTGCTAGAGGGGCAGCCCGGAACCGCCCCCGAGGGCCGGACCCTCGGCTGGGTCATGAACTACACCTCCGGCACCACCGGCCGCCCGCGCGGCATCCGCCGCCCGCTGCCCGGCAAGCTCCCGGAGGAGACGTACCTGGGCGGCTTCCTCGGCATCTTCGGCATCCGGCCCTTCGACGGCAACGTCCACCTGGTCTGCTCGCCGCTCTACCACACCGCCGTCCTGCAGTTCGCGGGCGCCGCCCTGCACATCGGGCACCCGCTGGTCCTGATGGACAAGTGGACCCCGCAGGAGATGCTCCGGCTCATCGACGGCCACGCGTGCACGCACACCCACATGGTGCCGACGCAGTTCCACCGGCTCCTCGCGCTCCCGCAGGAGACGAAGGACGCGTACGACGTCTCCTCCATGCGGCACGCCATCCACGGCGCCGCGCCCTGCCCCGACCACGTCAAACGGGCCATGATCGACTGGTGGGGCCGCTGCGTGGAGGAGTACTACGCGGCCAGTGAGGGCGGCGGCGCGTTCGCCACCGCCGAGGACTGGCTGAAGAAGCCGGGCACCGTCGGCAAGGCCTGGCCGATCAGCGAACTCGCCATCTTCGACGACGACGGCAACCGGCTGCCCGCCGGGGAACTGGGCACCGTCTACCTGAAGATGAACACCGGCGGCTTCAGCTACCACAAGGACGAGGGCAAGACCCGCAAGAACAGGATCGGCGACTTCTTCACCGTCGGCGATCTGGGACTGATGGACGAGGAGGGCTACCTCTTCCTCCGTGACCGCAAGATCGACATGATCATCTCCGGCGGGGTCAACATCTACCCGGCCGAGATCGAGTCGGCCCTGCTCGGTCATCCGGCCGTCGCGGACGCCGCCGCCTTCGGAATCCCGCACACCGACTGGGGCGAGGAGGTCAAGGCGGTCATCGAACCGGCCGAGGGCTTCGTCGCGGGCGACGCCCTGGCCGCGGAGATCCTGCACCACTGCGAGCGGCAGCTCGCCGGGTACAAGCGCCCCAAGACGGTCGACTTCATCGAGACGATGCCGCGCGACCCGAACGGCAAGCTCTACAAGCGGCGGCTGCGCGACCCGTACTGGGAGGGCCACGAGCGGCCGCTGTGACCCCGGCAGCGCTGCCCCCGGCCCTCACCGCGCAGTGACGTCAAGGCCCCGGAGGCGTGCCTTGCGCCGCACTGGCGGGATACTTCTGGCAACTTGGCTGATATGAGGACGACTGCGAGCGGATCCCCCCTGACCGATTGGACCGTGGTGGTCCCCGTGGTGGCGCTGGTCGCGCTCGCCCTCAGCTGGGGGCGGGACCTACCCGGCTTCGCGGTGGCGGTCGTCGCCCTCTGCCTGGGCGGCGCGGTCCTCGCCGCCGTCCACCACGCCGAGGTCGTCGCCCACCGGGTCGGCGAACCCTTCGGCTCCCTCGTCCTCGCCGTGGCGGTCACGGTGATCGAGGTGGCGCTCATCGTCACCCTGATGGCCGACGGCGGCGACAAGACCGCCTCCCTGGCCCGGGACACGGTCTTCGCCGCCGTCATGATCACGTGCAACGGGATCGTCGGCCTGTCCCTGCTCGTCGGCGCCCTGCGCAACCGGATCGCCGTGTTCAACCCCGAAGGATCCGGTGCGGCCCTCGCCACCGTCGCGACCCTGGCCACCCTCAGCCTGGTCCTGCCGACCTTCACCACCAGCAAGCCGGGCCCGGAGTTCTCCACCGCCCAGCTCACGTTCGCCGCCGTCGCTTCGCTCGCCCTGTACGGGCTCTTCGTCGCCGTCCAGACGGTCCGTCACCGCGACTACTTCCTGCCCGTGGCCACCGGGCGGCCCGCCGGCGAGCAGGAGGACCACGCGGAGCCGCCCACCGCCCGCGCCGCCCTCATCAGCCTCGGCCTGCTGCTGATCGCGCTCGTGGCCGTGGTCGGCGACGCCAAGGCCGTCTCCCCGACCATCGAGCGGGCCGTCGCGGCCGCGGGCCTGCCCCAGGCGGTCGTCGGTGTGATCATCGCCCTGCTCGTCCTGGCGCCCGAAACCCTCGCCGCCGTCCGCGCCGCCCGCCGCGACCGCGTGCAGACCAGTCTCAACCTCGCCTACGGATCCGCCATCGCCAGCATCGGCCTGACCATCCCGGCGATCGCCCTCGCCTCGATCTGGCTCTCCGGCCCGCTCCTGCTCGGCCTCGGCCCGATCCACATGGTGCTGCTCGCCCTCACCGTCGTCGTCAGCGCCCTCACCATCGTCCCGGGGCGGGCCACGCTGCTCCAGGGCGGCGTGCACATCGTGCTGCTGGCCGCGTACCTCTTCCTGGCCGTCAGCCCGTGAGGGGCCGGGGCCGGGAAGGGGCACGCGGGAGAGTGATCACCGCCGTTCGCGCACCAGCACCACCTTCAGCTTCGGCGAGGTGAGGATGTCCCGCTCGCAGAAGCGTGCCGTGACCCAGCGCTGCTCGGAGTACAGCCGGGTCTGGTCGGCGTAGTACGGCGAGCCCGGGTTCGAGGACTGGCTGTACGTCAGCAGGGTGCGGGCCACCGGGCAGTGGCCGCCGTCCCAGCCGACCGCCTGGATGTGGCTGGAGCCGTGCACGACCTCCGGGTAACCGCCGGCCGCCGCGTTCCAGGGGGCCTCGATCTTGTTCCACACGCCGAGCGCCTCCGTACCGCCGCCCACCGGCAGCTTGCGGCCGCCCCGGACCACGAACTGGTGCTCACCCAGCGGGGCGTCCAGCGCGATCCCGGCCGCCTTCAGCTCCGCCACCGCGTCCGCGAGCGCCCGCCCGATGCCGGGCGCCGCCTGGTTGAGCGTACGGGGGGTGCGTACGGGATCGGCCGCCGAGAACGGCACCAGCCACAGGTCCCTGGCCGGGGTCGACGCCGTCAGCCTGCGCCAGAACCGGTCGAAGAGCAGCGCGCCGCGGCTGGCGCTGTCGGTCGTACGGTCCCAGCCCGCCAGCACCCCGCAGGCCGCCGAGACGTCCACCGCAGTGCCGTCGGTCGCCGTCGCCGTGCCGCCGGGCAGGGCGGCGCAGGCCTTCGCCGCGTCCGCGGCCGCCAGATCACCGGCCGGAGCCCGGTCGGCGAACTGCTGCTTCTGCAGGTCCGCCACGGTCAGCCGGCCCTTCGCGGCCATGGCGGACACGTCCTCGACCGCGCCGCGCGTCCGCAGCGAGCGCGGGGTGGCGACACTGCCCCAGATCCGCTCGTAGCCGGTCAGCGGCCGGTCGGCATTGGCCAGCCAGGCGCTGTCGTTGGAGTTCTCGGCGTACGGGGCGCCCTGCAGCGTCGGTGCCTTCCCCGGGCCGAAGACGCCCGGCTGCACCGCGTCCGGATCCGAGCCGATCGCGCAGTCACCGCGGGAACCGTCCAGCACCGCCAGCCCCGACGCCGGGTAGGTGGCCCGGCCCAGCGCTGTGGAGCAGCGGGCCGCCAGCTCGTCGGTGATGCGGGGGAGCACCTGGGTCTGGGTGAAGAGGGTGCCGCCGGCGGAGTCGGCGGCCACGGTGTTCACCCAGGGCAGGCCCTGGGTGCGCTTCAGCGCGTCCTGGATCCCGGCCACCGAACGGGCCCTGCCCATCGCGAGGGCGGTGTCCGAGCCGCGCAGGTTCGCCGCGTTCGGGTCGTTCAGCGCGTACGCCGTCTGCGCGGTCCAGGGCAGGGGCAGGCCCGCGCCGAGGTCGGAGACCACCGGCCCGAAGCGGGTCCACCACTGGGTGCGGGTGACCGGATCGCCGCCCGCCACCGGGACGGTGACGGTCCGCCGGGTCATCCTCTCCGGCTTGCCGTCGACCAGGTAGGCGGTCGGATCGGCCGGGTCCAGGACGAGCTGGTGCAGGTTGACCGGGGTGCCGGTGGCCACCGTGTGGCTCCAGGCCACCTTCTCGTTGAAGCCGATGTTGACCACGGCGGTGCCGAGGAGGGAGGCGCCCGAGACGTTCAGCTCGCCCGGGATGGTCTGCTGGAACTGCCAGAAGCGGCGTCCGCCCTGCCACGGGTAGTGCGGGTTGCTGAGCAGCAGGCCACGGCCGCTCGCCGTGGTGGAGCCGGCGAAGGCCACCGCGTTGGAGCCCATGTCGTAGCGGCCGGTGTCGAAGAACTCGCGCGCGGCCTCGGCGGCGGCCGCCGGATCGGTCCCCTCGGGGGCGGCCGCAGCGCTCGCCGCGCCTGCCGCGCCCGGGGCGCCCGGGGTGCTCGCCGTGCCCGGGGGCTGGGCGGCCGTGATGCCGTCGACGCCGCGGCCCTGGCCGCCGAGGACGGAGACCGCGAAGCCGCGGGCGGCCACATCGGCCGTGGTGACCGGGCGGACCCAGCCGGCGCCCTTGCACGCCGGATCGGTGACCTTGTTCTGGGCCAGCCAGGCGTTGTACCCGGCGGCCCAGCCGCGCATCAGTTCCTTGAGGTCCTTGGTGGGCCCGGCAGGGGCGGGGGTCGCCAGCAGCTTCTCCACCGTGCCGGACTCCCGCACCCCCTTGAAGTAGAGGTCGCTGGAGAGGTTCTTCGTGGCCGAGGAGAGCGAGAAGTCGGGAGCCGCGTCGGCGCCGAACCAGCGCGAACGCTCACCGGCGACGGTCACGAACCCGTCCGCGAGGACACAGACCTGGTCGGCGGCCTGGGCCCAGCCGGTGCCGAATCCGAGCTGCGCGTAGTCGCGGGCGAAGATGTGCGGGATGCCGTTCTCCGTGTACCGGATGACGGCGGACAGCCCGCCGCCGCCGACCGGTATCCGGTCGTCGGCCGCCGCCGCGGCCTGCGGCATCGAGGCCGTGGCGGCGAGCAGGGCGGCGCCGGCGAGGGCGACGCGGCGGAGTATCGGACGAGTGCTGAGGTGCAACAGTCCTCCCAAGTAGCCTGTGGATGGGCGTGGTTACCCGTTGGACAGGCGGTGCGTCCGTGCCCCCACACTCATGCAGGCGGTCCGATGATCTGTCAACATCCCGTTTGGTATCCGGTTATTGACCTTGGGCGTACCGGAGGACGAGGATCGCGCCATGACGGCAGCGCGGGCAGTGCGGGACAACACGGTCGACGGACTGGTGCACGACAGCGCGCGGCGGGTCCCCGACCGCCCTGCCGTCCGCTACCGCGAGCGGAGCTGGACGTACGCGGAGCTCGACGCGGCCGTCAGCACCGGCGCCGCCGTCCTGCGGGAGCGGTACGGTCTGGCCGTCGGGGACCGGGTCGCCACCTTCGCCCACAACTGCGACGCCTACCTCCTCGCCTTCCTCCCCTGCGCCCGGGCCGGGCTCACCCACGTCCCGGTCAACCAGAACCTCACCGGCGAGGACCTCGCGTACATCCTGGACAACTCCGCGTCCGCCCTGGTCCTCGCCGATCCGGACCTGGCCGGACGGATCCCCGACGGACACCGGGTACGGGCGCTGCGCGACGCCCCCGGCTCCTTCCTGGCGGACCTGGCCGAGCCGCTGCCCTTTGAGGCCGGCCGGGACCCGGGCGCGCTGGCACAGCTCCTCTACACCTCGGGGACCACCGCCCTGCCCAAGGGCGCGATGATGACCCACCGGGCCCTCGCCCACGAGTACGAGAGCGCGATCGAGGCTCTTGACCTGGCCGAGGACGACCGGCCCGTGCACTCGCTGCCGCTGTACCACTCGGCGCAGATGCACGTCTTCCTGCTGCCGTACCTGGCGGTGGGAGCACGGAACACCATCGTGGACGCGCCGGTCGCGGAGCGGATCTTCGACCTCGTCGAGGCCGGGGAGGCGGACAGCCTCTTCGCCCCGCCGACGGTGTGGATCGGCCTGGCCAATCACCCGGAGTTCGAGGCGCGGGAGCTGGGCGCGCTGCGGAAGGCGTACTACGGGGCTTCGATCATGCCGGTTCCGGTCCTGGAACGGCTGCGCGAGCGGCTGCCGGGGCTCGGCTTCTACAACTGCTTCGGGCAGAGCGAGATCGGACCGCTCGCCACGGTGCTGGGGCCGCTGGAGCACGAGGGGCGGATGGACTCCTGCGGGCGGCCGGTGCGCCACGTCGAGGCGAAGGTCGTCGACGAGGACGGCAAGGACGTGCCGGACGGAACGGCGGGCGAGGTGGTCTACCGCTCGCCGCAGCTCTGCCTGGGGTACTGGAGCGATCCGGTGGCCACGGAGAAGGCGTTCCGGGACGGCTGGTTCCGCTCGGGAGACCTCGCGGTGCGCGATGCGCAGGGGTACTTCACGGTCGTGGACCGTGTGAAGGACGTCATCAACTCGGGCGGGGTGCTCGTCGCCTCACGGCAGGTGGAGGACGTGCTCTACACCCATCCGGGGGTGGCCGAGGCGGCGGTGGTCGGGCTGCCCGACGAACGCTGGATCGAGGCGGTCACGGCCGTGGTCGTACCGCGCGGGGAGGTGACGGAGGCGGAGCTGATGGCGTACGCGCGGGGGAAGCTCGCCCACTTCAAGGCCCCGAAGCGGGTGCTGTTCGTGGACGCCCTCCCGCGCAACGCCAGCGGCAAGATCCTCAAGCGGGAACTCCGCGACCGCTTCGCGGAGCCCGGCCACTGACGCCGGCGGCCCGGGCTGCCGTCATCGGGCAGCCCGGGCAGCCCGGTCAGCCCGGTCAGCCCGGTCAGCCCGGTCAGCCCGGTCATGCTCAGCGCGGATGGCCCGGTCAGGCTGAGCGTGGAGGGTGTGCGGCGGGGTCCTCGGGAGGGGAGAGCCCGCTGCGCCGCAGCCGCCGCAGGGTGAGGTGCTCGTGCACGAGCCGGCCGACCAGCGCGCCGCCGTAGACCACGAAGCCGACCCCGACCAGCCAGGACTGGACGACGAGCAGGGTGCCGAAGGGGCCGTAGATCACGGCGTTGGACGCGATGAGCGGGGAGAACACCAGCTGCGAGAAGATCCGCAGCCCCAGCAGCCCGATGCTGGTCGCCACCGCCCCCGGTACCAGGGCGCGCCAGCGGACCCGCCCGCCGAGCAGCAGGCGCTGCGAGCCGACGAAGAACAGACAGGTGCTGAGGAGGTCACCCGCAGCGCCGAGGATCGTGCCGATGGCGTCGTGCGACGGCGCGGGGATCCCTACGAGCAGGCCGAGGTAGCAGACCAGCAGGGCCAGCCAGACGACGTGCCGCCACATGGTGTGCCAGCGCATGGTCGGCAGGTCCCAGACCTTCTCGTAGCCGGTCTGCACCGCCGAGCCGAAGGTCAGGCCGAACACCGCGAGGGCGGCCAGACCGAACGCAGTGGTGCGCTCCAGCGCCAGATCCGCCGCGCCGAACAGCATCTCGACCCGGACCCGCGAGGCGGTCGTCACCCCGAGGGCCTGTCCGAGCCAGCGGCCGAAGCCCGAGCCGCTGCCGGGTGCGGCGGCCGCCACGACCACCAGCAGCGGCACCAGGGTGAGGAAGCCGAGGGCCGCGAAGCCCATCGCCCGGTGCATCAGCTCCATCTCCCGGCCACGGCTCCAGGCCAGCCCCACCTGGGAGCCCTGGAGCCGGTCGTAGAGCAGCCGGATGGTGGAGATCACACCTCATGCACTACCCGCGAGCGTCTGCCCGCTCCCGGGGCCCACCCCGAAATGGGCCCGAAGGGGTGGTTTCAGGTGCCCGGACCAGATACCCCTTAGGCGGTCTCTGCGGCCCCGCGGAGGTCGACCAGCCTCTTGATCTTCCCTACCGAACGCTCCAGCGTCTCCGGGTCGACGACCTCGACCCGGACGGATACCCCGATCCCCTCCTTGACGGCCCGGACCACGGCGGCGGCCGCATCCAGCCGCCGGTCGGCGTCCGTCTCCCGGCGCGCCTCCACCCGTACCGTCAGGGCGTCCATCCGGCCTTCGCGGGTCAGCCGCAGCTGGAAGTGGGGCGCCAGGCCGGGCGTCCGGAGCAGGATCTCCTCGATCTGGGTCGGGTACATGTTCACCCCGCGCAGGATGATCATGTCGTCGCTGCGGCCCGTGATCTTCTGCATCCGGCGGAAGGCCGGCCGGGCGGTGCCGGGCAGCAGCCGTGTCAGGTCCCGGGTGCGGTAACGGATGACGGGCATGGCCTCCTTGGTGAGGGAGGTGAACACCAGCTCTCCGGGCTCGCCGTCCGGCAGCACCGCGCCCGTCAGCGGATCGACCACCTCGGGATAGAAGTGGTCCTCCCAGATGTGGAGGCCGTCCTTGGTCTCCACACACTCCTGCGCCACTCCCGGTCCGATGACCTCGGACAGGCCGTAGATGTCCACCGCGTCGATGCCGAGCCGTTCCTCGATCTCCCGGCGCATCTCCTCGGTCCACGGCTCCGCTCCGAAGATCCCCGTCCGCAGTGAGGTCGAGCGCGGGTCCACGCCCTGACGCTCCATCTCGTCCAGCAGGGTGAGCATGTAGGAAGGGGTCACCATGATGACCTCCGGCCGGAAGTCCTCGATGAGCCGGACCTGCCGGTCCGTCATCCCGCCGGAGGCGGGCACGACCGTACAGCCGAGGCGCTCGGCGCCGTAGTGCGCGCCGAGGCCGCCCGTGAACAACCCGTACCCGTAGGCGATGTGGATGATCTGGCCGGGCCGTCCGCCCGCCGCCCGTATGGACCGGGCGACGACATCCGCCCAGGTGGCGAGGTCCCCGTCGGTGTACCCGACCACGGTCGGCCGCCCGGTGGTGCCGCTGGAGGCGTGGATGCGGCGCACCTGAGAACGCGGAACGGCGAACATCCCGAAGGGGTACTGGTCGCGCAGATCGGCCTTGGTGGTCAGGGGGAACAAGGAGAGATCGGCGAGGGAGTGGCAGTCGTCGGGATGGACACCGGCCTTGTCGAAGGCCTGCCGGTAGAACGGCACCTTCTCGTAGGCGCGGTGCAGGGTCTCGCGCAGCCGCGTGAGCTGGAGGGCGGCCAGCTCGTCGCGGCCCAGCCGCTCGCCCTTGTCGTGGAGATCCGCGTACACCGCCATGCCGTCACCTCATCATGAGAACCGACCGATCATTCGGTAGATTGCCAGGAATTCGCAGGTGAAATCAATGACTCGAACGAGTGATCGTCTTTTGTGTTGGCCGGCACGCCTACCTTCACCACCTTCGACGGAACCGAACTCGCCTATCACCTCCAGGGGGCCGGCGAGCCGCTGATCTGCATCCCGGGCGGCGCCATGCGGGCCTCCGCATACCTGGGAGACCTCGGCGGCCCGGCGGACCGGCGTCTTCTGATCCTCCTCGACCTGCGCGGGACGGGCGACTCCGCGGTACCGGCGGACGAGTCGACCTACCGCGTCGACCACCAGGCCGGCGACGTCGATGCACTGCGGGTGCACCTGGGCGCTGGAGCGCGTGGACCTCCTCGCCCACTCCGCCGGCGGCAACCTCGCCCAGCTCTACGCGGCCGCGCACCCGAGCGGCTGCGCCGGACCGTCCGGGTCACCCCGACCGCGTGGGCGGTGGATCTCCCGGTCACCGCGGAGGACCGGCTGGAGGGGGCCCGGCTGCGGGCGGGCGGCGAGCCGTACGACACGGCCATCGCGGCCTACGAGCGGATCCTCACGGACACCGCCCACGGCGAGGAGGACTGGGAGCGGGCCGCGCCGGTGTTCTACGGGAACTGGGACGAGACGGCCCGGGCGCACTGGGCGGCGAACGCGTGGCAGCAGAACGAGAAGGCCGCCGAGGCCTACGCGGGCCCCGGCGCCTTCGACCCGCCGGCCACCCGTGAGGCGCTCCGCCGGGTCACGGGCGAGGTCCTGGTGCTGGCCGCGGAACTGGACGGCAACCCCCGCCCTGCTCTGGCGGCCCGGCTCGCCACGCTGTTCCCGCGGGGCTCGGTCGACGTCCAGCCCCGGGCCGGCCACTTCCCGTGGCTGGACGACGCGGCCTGGTTCGCCGCCCGCGTGGAGCGCTTCCTGGCGGCGGGTGCCTGACGACGTGATGCCGGGGGGCCGGGGTTCCGCCCCCCGGATCCCGCTCCTCGAACGATCCCGGTGGCCGGTGGCCGGTGGTTCATCAAGATCAGCGGGATGGCAGACTGGCCGGCCGTACCGCGAACCGAGAGGACCACATCATCGTGCGACGGAGACAGGCGCGCACAGCCCTGGCATCCCTGGCCTTGACGGTACTGACGGCGGCGACGGCGACTGCCTGCGCGTTTCCGTTGCGGGACTCCGGCCCCCTGCCCCCGCGATTCTCGGGTCCGCCGCTGCCTGCCGACACGGTGGTGTCGGAGGTGACGTCAGTACTGGCGGCGGAGGGCATCACGGTGGAGAGGGAACCCTCCGGGGCTCTGGGCAGATGCTGGGAACGGCTCTCGGGACGTCATGCGCCGGAGACGGTGGAGGCCGCCCTGAAAGCGGCCTTCGCGCGGGCCCGTTCCGAACACGGCTGGCAGGCCGGCCCCGACACGGGCGGCTGGGAGAGGCTGACCCTGATGAAGGGCAACTGGACGGTCACGACCGGCTTCCCGGGTGAGCCGGCACAGGGTCTGCAGGCACCGGTCATCGTGTCCCTGACGTGCGTGGACCCTGTCGACACCCCCACGGCCCCCACAACGCCTTCTGCCCCGGCCCTCGCCCCCGCACCCGCGTCGTCCTGAGCGAGCGCCCGGGGGCATCCCGTACGGCTCGCCGGCCGGGGCCCTTTCGACGGGCCCCGGCGGCATGTCGGCGGGGCCCGTCGCAGCCGCCTGCGGACGGCATCCGACGCGGGCCCGTGAACACCGCCCGGACAGGGCCCCCGGCTAGGCCGTGTCCGCCTCCGTCGCCACCGCCTTCGCCCAGCGGTAGTCCGCCTTGCCGCTCGGGGAACGCTGGATGGCGGGCGCGATGACCAGCTGCCGCGGGATCTTGTAGCCCGCCAGCCTGGTGCGGCAATGGCTCTGGATCTGGTCCAGGGACGGCGCCGGGGCGCCCTCCCGGACCTGGACCACCGCGGCCACATGGCTGCCCCAGGTCGGGTCCGGCACCCCGGCGACCAGGGCGTCGTACACGTCGGGGTGGGACTTCAGCGCCTGCTCGACCTCCTCCGGATACACCTTCTCGCCGCCCGTGTTGATGCACTGCGAGCCGCGGCCGAGCACCGTCACGATGCCCTGGTCGTCGACGGTCGCCATGTCGCCGAGCAGCACCCAGCGCTCGGTGCCCTTCTGGAAGAAGGTCTCCGCGGTCTTCCCCGGGTCGTTGTAGTAGCCGAGCGGCACGTGCCCGCGCTGCGCGAGGCGCCCCGGCTCCCCGACCGCCACCGGCTCGTGCGTCACCGGGTCCACCACCTGCGTACGGTCGTTGACCGCCAGCCGGAAGCCCTTCTCCGGGCCGGAATCGTCCGTGGCCCGGCCGTTGGACCCCGACTCGGAGGACCCGAAGTTGTTCAGGAGCAGCACGTTCGGCACCAGCCGCTGGAACTCGGCGCGCACCGTCTCCGACATGATCGCCCCCGACGAGGAGACGCTGAACAGCGACGACAGGTCCGTGCCCTTGAGCGGGCCGTTCAGGGCGTCGATCAAGGGCCTCAGCATCGCGTCGCCGACCAGCGACACACTGGAGACCTTCTCCTTCTCGATCGTACGGAGCACTTCCTCGGGCGCGTACTTGCGGTGGATGACCACCCGCTGGCCGTAGTTGAAGGCGATGAACGAGGTCAGCGTCGACGTGCCGTGCATCAGCGGGGGCGCCGGAAAGAAGGTGAGCCCGGCGCCGCGTGCCGCGACCCGCTCGGCCAGTTCCTCGGGCCGCTTCACCGGCTCGCCCGAGGGCTCGCCGCCGAAGAGCCCGGCGAAGAAGAGGTCCTCGGCCCGCCACATCACGCCCTTGGGCATGCCCGTCGTGCCGCCGGTGTAGATGATGAACAGGTCGTCGGGACTGCGCGGCGGGAACCCGCGTCCGGGTGATCCGGCCGCCTCGGCGTCCGCGTACGGGACGGGCGCGATCGCGGGCTCCGGGGCACCCTCGGGGGCCTGCCCGACCCGGATCAGGTGCCGAAGCCCCGGGGTCTGCGGCAGCGCGGCCGCGACCCGCTCGGTGAACTCGCCCTCGAAGACGAGGGCGGCGAGATCGGCGTCGTTGTAGAGGTAGACCAGCTCCTCCTCCACGTAACGGTAGTTGACGTTCACCGGGACCAGCCGGGCCTTCAGGCAGGCCAGTACGGTCTGCAGGTACTCGATCCCGTTGTAGAGGTGCAGGCCCAGGTGCTCGCCGGCCGTCAAGCCGCTGTCCAGCAGGTGGTGCGCGATCCGGTTCGCCGCCGTGTCGAGCTCCGCGTACGTCAGGCGGCGCTCGGCGCCGGTCCCGGGGTGGTCCACGTACACAAGGGCCTCGCGGTCCGGGACCACGTCCACGACCGACTCGAACAGGTCGGCAAGGTTGTACTCCACCGTTCCTCCTGACCCCGAATGTTCCCGATGTGCCCGACGACTGGCCCTGTGGCCGGCCTGCTCCGGCGGTCATTAGAGCGCCGCAGAGGGCAACTGGGAAGGGCGCCACCCAAGAAATCTGACTGAGTGTCAGAAAACTATTGAACTGCACCCGCCCCTACTGCAACCTGTTCTAGGTCTTGAGACGGGAGGACGGCAATGGGTGGGACAGAACACCTGACCGTGGATCGGCACGGCGCCACGCTGGTGCTCACCATGAACAGGCCCGAGGCGAAGAACGCGCTCTCGCTGCCGCTGCTGGTGGGGCTGTACGACGGCTGGCTGGAGGCGGACGCCGACGACGGGATCCGCTCGATCGTCCTCACCGGCGCGGGCGGGGACTTCTGCGCCGGAATGGACCTCAAGGCCCTGGCGGGCAAGGGAATGGCCGGCGACCAGTACCGGGACCGGCTCAAAGCCGACCCCGACCTGCACTGGAAGGCGATGCTGCGCCACCACCGGCCGCGCAAGCCGGTGATCGCGGCGGTGGAAGGCTACTGCGTGGCCGGCGGGACCGAGATCCTGCAGGGCACGGACATCCGGGTGGCGGCCGAGGGCGCCACGTTCGGGCTGTTCGAAGTCAAGCGCGGGCTCTTCCCGATCGGCGGTTCCACGGTGCGGCTGCCGCGCCAGATCCCGCGTACGCACGCCCTGGAGATGCTGCTGACGGGGCGTCCGTACTCCGCGGCGGAGGCCGAGCGGATCGGGCTGGTCGGGCGGGTGGTGCCGGACGGTACGGCGCTTTCGGCGGCGCTGGAGATCGCGGAGCGGATCAACGAGTGCGGGCCGCTGGCCGTGGAGGCGGTCAAGGCGTCCGTCTACGAGACCGCGGAGCTGACGGAGCGGGAGGGGCTGGCCTCGGAACTCCTGCGGGGGTGGCCGATCTTCGACACCGCCGATGCGAAGGAGGGGGCGCGGGCCTTTGCCGAGAAGCGGCCCGCGGTGTATCGGCGCGAGTAGTTCGGGCCGCGCCTCTGCCCGTGGCTGCGCTTGCGCCCGGGTGCGGCGCCGATGCCGGGGGCGCTGCCCCCGGACCCCCGCGCCTCAAACGCCGGCGGGGCTGAAAGGGCGCCTCGAACGCCGGCGGGGCTGAAAGGGCGCCTCGAACGCCGGCGGGGCTGAAAGGGCGCCTCGAACGCCGGCGGGGCCTGACTGGCCGGCGGGGCTGAAACCACCGGAATCGATCGCATCGGAGAATCGCCATGACAGCTGCCTCCCCACCGGAGGTGCTCCGCGCGCCCCTCGTCGTCGAGTTCCCCTTCACCCGGTCCCTCGGGCCCGTGCAGAGCGCCTTCCTCACCGGCCTGCGCGAGCGCACCGTCCTCGGGGTGAGGACCTCCGACGGCAAGGTGATGGTCCCGCCCGTCGAGTACGACCCCGTCACCGCCGAGGAGATCCGCGAGCTCGTCGAGGTCGGCGCCACCGGGACCGTCACCACCTGGGCGTGGAACGACCGGCCCCGCCCCCAGCAGCCCCTGGACACCCCCTTCGCCTGGGTGCTGGTCAAGCTCGACGGCGCCGACACCGCCCTCCTGCACGCCCTCGACGCGCCCGGCCCCGACGCCGTCCGCACCGGCATGCGCGTGCGCGTCCGGTGGGCCGCCGAACGCACCGGTGCCATCACCGACATCGCCTGCTTCGAACCGTACGAGGGCCCCGGGGGCGCAGGGGCCGTCCCGCACGACGGGGGCTTCGCCGACGCCGTCACCGGCATCGTCGCCGAGGCCCGCCTCGACTACGTCTACAGCCCCGGCCGCGCCCAGACCGCGTACATCAACGCCCTCTCCGAGCGGCGGACCGTCGGCGAGCGCTGCCCCTCCTGCCACAAGGTGTACGTCCCTCCGCGCGGCGCCTGCCCCACCTGCGGGGTCGCCACCACCGACCAGGTCGAGGTCGGCCCGGCGGGCACCGTCACCACCTACTGCATCGTCAACATCAAAGCCAGGAACCTCGACATCGAGGTCCCCTACGTCTACGCCCACATCGCCCTCGACGGCGCCGGCCTCGCCCTCCACGGCCGGATCGGCGGCATCCCCTACGACCAGGTCCGCATGGGCCTGCGCGTCGAGCCCGTATGGACCGAGGGCGGCCGCTACCCCGACCACTACCGCCCCACCGGCGAGCCGGACGCGGACTACGACGCGTACAAGGAGCTCATCTGATGGCCCGATACGCCCGCGAGGTCGCGGTGGTCGCCTTCGCGCAGAGCGACCACCTGCGCCGCACCGACGAGCTCAGCGAAGTCGAGATGGTCATGCCGGTCCTCCACCGGGTGCTGGCCGCCACCGGTCTGAAGGCCGGCGAGATCGGATTCACCTGCTCCGGCTCCAGCGACTACCTGGCCGGCCGGGCCTTCTCCTTCACCATGACCCTCGACGGGGTCGGGGCGTGGCCGCCGATCTCCGAGTCGCACGTCGAGATGGACGGCGCCTGGGCCCTCTACGAGGCCTGGGTCAAGATCCAGACCGGCGAGGCCGACACCGCGCTCGTGTACGCGTACGGGAAGTCCTCGCCGGGATCGGTGCGCGACGTGCTGACCCGCCAGCTCGACCCGTACTACGTCGCTCCGCTCTGGCCCGACTCGGTGGCCCTGGCCGCCCTCCAGGCCCGGGCCCTGATCGACGCGGGCGAGACCGACGAGCCCGCCCTGGCCGCCATCGGGGCGCGCAGCCGGGCCGCCGCCGAGGCCAATCCGCACGCCCAGCTCAGTGGCCCCGTCCCGCAGGGCGACTACCAGGTCCGGCCGCTGCGCACCGGGGACTGCCCGCCCGTGGGCGACGGGGTGGCCGCCGTCGTCCTGGCCGCCGGCGACCTGGCCCGGCGGCTGTGCGAACGCCCCGCCTGGATCACCGGCATCGACCACCGCATCGAGGCCCACAGCCTTGGCCTGCGCGACCTCACCGACTCCCCGTCCACCCGCATCGCCGCCGAGCGCGCGGGAGTCTTCGAAGCCCCGGTGGACACGGCGGAACTGCACGCGCCGTTCTCCTCCCAGGAGGTCGTGCTCCGCAAGGCACTCGGGCTCACCGACGACGTGACCGTCAACCCCTCCGGGGGCGCACTCGCCGCCAACCCGATGATGGCCGCCGGCCTGATCCGCATCGGCGAGGCCGCCGCCCGCATCCACCGGGGCGCGTCCGACCGGGCCGTCGCCCACGCCACCTCCGGCCCCTGCCTCCAGCAGAACCTGGTCGCCGTCCTGGAAGGGGACCGAGCATGAGCAAGGAGCCCGTGGCCGTCGTCGGCATCGGCCAGACCAAGCACGTGGCGGCCCGCCACGACGTGTCCATCGCCGGACTGGTCCGCGAGGCGGCGGCGCGCGCCCTCGCGGACGCCGAGCTGACCTGGGCGGACATCGACGCGGTCGTCATCGGCAAGGCCCCCGACTTCTTCGAGGGGGTGATGATGCCCGAGCTGTACCTGGCGGACGCGCTCGGCGCCGTCGGCAAGCCGATGCTGCGCGTGCACACGGCCGGTTCGGTGGGCGGGTCCACCGCCCTGGTCGCCTCGAACCTGGTGGCGGCCCGCGTCCACCGCACCGTCCTCACCCTCGCCTTCGAGAAGCAGTCCGAATCCAACGCCATGTGGGGCCTGTCGCTGCCCGTCCCGTTCCAGCAGCCGCTGCTCGCCGGCGCCGGCGGGTTCTTCGCCCCGCACGTGCGCGCGTACATGCGGCGCACCGGCGCGCCGGACACGGTGGGCTCGCTGGTGGCGTACAAGGACCGGCGCAACGCGCTGAAGAACCCGTACGCGCACCTGCACGAGCACGACATCACGCTGGAGAAGGTCCAGGCCTCGCCGATGCTGTGGGACCCGATCCGCTACTCGGAGACCTGCCCCTCCTCGGACGGTGCGTGCGCCATGGTCCTCACCGACCGGGCGGGCGCGGCCCGTTCACCGAAGCCGCCCGCCTGGGTGCACGGCGGGGCGATGCGCAGCGAGCCCACCCTCTTCGCGGGCAAGGACTTCGTCTCGCCGCAGGCCGGCAAGGACTGCGCGGCCGACGTATACCGCCAGGCCGGGATCACCGACCCGCGCCGGGAGATCGACGCGGTGGAGATGTACGTGCCGTTCTCCTGGTACGAGCCGATGTGGCTGGAGAACCTCGGCTTCGCGGCGGAGGGCGAGGGCTGGAAGCTCACCGAGGCCGGGGTCACCGAACTCGACGGGGACCTCCCGGTCAACCCGTCGGGCGGCGTGC
Organism: Streptomyces sp. NPDC048257; assembly: GCF_043201855.1. Lineage (NCBI taxonomy): Bacteria > Bacillati > Actinomycetota > Actinomycetes > Kitasatosporales > Streptomycetaceae > Streptomyces > Streptomyces sp. NPDC048257. The sequence continues at coordinate 197,784 of NZ_JBICZI010000005.1, read as the reverse complement.
TGTCCACCAACCCGATCGGGGCCTCCGGCATGATCCGCTTCGCGGAGGCGGCCCTCCAGGTCCGCGGCCAGGCCGGCGACCACCAGATTCCGGGAGCGCGGCGGGCGCTCGGGCACGCGTACGGCGGCGGCGCACAGTTCTTCGCGATGTGGCTGGTGGGGGCACAGGAGCCGACCTCCTGAACACAGGCCCGGCCGACGACGGAGGGGCCGGCCGGGGAGCCGGACCGGCCACGGGTGACTCACCGTGGCCTGTCCGGCACCCGCCGCGGTGGTTAACCTTGCCCCCGGACGACGTACCGGGAGGAGCACGCACGTGGCCGAGAGCATGACTTCACAGCCCCTGGCTGGCTGGGGGAAGCCGGACCTCGATCTCACCGAGGCGGACTGGCAGTCGAGCAGCCGGGGAGTGGGCGACGTCCAGATCGCCTTCGTCGAGGGCTTCATCGCGATGCGCAACAGCGAGCGTCCCGAGAGCCCTTCGCTCATCTTCTCGCCGGACGAGTGGCACAAGTTCGTACTGAACGCGCGGGGCGGTGAGTTCGACCTGACCTGAGGGGTCGGCACGGCGCACCACCGGGGCACGGAGCCGCCGCCCCGGTGGCCGCCGAATCCCTCTTCACGCCGCTGCGCTGTGCCCCGGCAGGCCGGGGACGTGAGGCTCATCGTTGCGGCCGGGGCCCGGCGAAACGGGCATAGCCGGAGCAATGGGTAGGGTGGTGGGATGAGTGGAGAGAGCGATCTGCGGACACTGCTGAGCGGTATGCGGCCCGAGCTGAACGAGGGGCGGTACGTCTTCTGCACCGTCGAGGGCGACACCGTGCCCGCCGGGACCACCCCCGTCGCCACCGTCCGCGAACCCGAGGGCCTCACCCTCGTGCTGCGCCGGGAAGAGGCCGACGCCGCCGGGCTCGCCTACGACTACACCGCCGGCTGGATCACCCTGCGGATCCACTCCGCCCTCGACGCCGTCGGGCTCACCGCCGCCTTCGCCGCCGAGCTCGGCGCACACGGTCTGAGCTGCAACGTCATCGCCGGATACCACCACGATCACCTCTTCGTCGCCGTCGACCGGGCGGAGGAGGCCATGGCCGTCCTGGAAGGGCTCGCGGCCCGTTCCGTACACCCCTGATCCTCCTCGGAAAAGAAGATCGGATTCTTTTCCGCAGTGGCATCCCCCGCGCTGTGCGCCGGGCGTACGCTGAACCCCCGAACAGGCCTGGGGGGTACCAGCCATGACGGACCGCCGGACCCGCACACGGCGCACCATGGTCGAACGCGATGCCGAACTCGCGATCGTCGACGAAGCCCTGGACCAGCTCACCGGTCCCGGACCGGACGCAGGCGGCGCGCTGCTCGCCTTCTCCGGCCCCGCCGGCCTCGGCAAGACCACCCTGCTCGCCGAACTGCGCCGCCGCGCCCATGCCCGCAACTGCGCCGTCCTCGCCGCCCGCGGCGGCGAACAGGAGCAGAGCCAGCCCTTCCACGTCGCCCGCCAGCTCATCCAGCCGCAGCTGGCCGGCACCTCCGAGCAGGAGCTGCGCGCCGCCCTCGGCAGCTGGTACTCCATCGTCGGCCCGGCCCTCGGACTCTGCGCCCCCGAACAGGGCGTCCCGCCCGACCCCCAGGGCCTGCGCGACGGACTCGACTGGGTCCTCACCCACCTCGTCGTCAAGCGCGCCCCCGTCGTCCTCGTCCTCGACGACGCCCACTGGGCCGACCCCGAGTCCCTCGGCTGGCTCGCCGCCTTCGCCCCGCGCGCCGAACACCTCCCGCTGCTCCTCGTCGTCGCCTACCGCCCCGACGAACTGCCCGCGCACGCAGACGCCTTCCGTACGCTGCCCGGCCGGGCGGGGCAGCGCCCGCTGCCCCTGGCCCCGCTCACCCCGGCCGCCGTCGCCACCCTCGTCCGCGAGGCCGTCGGTGATCACGCCGACGACGCCTTCTGCCAGGAGGCCTGGGCGGTCACCACCGGGAACCCCTTCGAGGCCGTCGAACTCACCGCCAAGGTCCGCGGCAAGGGCCTGCCCCCGGTCGAGGCCAACGCCCCGCAGCTGCGCGACCTCGCCGCCGCCCAGCGCGGCAGCGGCCTCGTCACCCGGCTCGAACGCCTCGGCCCCTCCACCGTCCGCTTCGCCTGGGCCTGCGCCGTCCTCGGCACCGCCATCCCGCAGGACCTCGCCGCCCGGGTCGCCGCCCTCGGAGCCGAGGAGGCCGCGGACGCCACCCGGCGGCTGCGGGACGCCCGTATCCTGTCGGCCGCCGCTGCCGAGGAGTCCGACGCCGGGCTGGAGTTCGTCCACCCGCTCATCGCCACCGCCATCTACCGCGCCATCCCCGACGCGCTCCGCGTCGCCCTGCACGGCAAGGCCGCGGCGGCCGTCGTCGACGCCGGACTCGGCTCCTCCGCCGCCGCCCGCCACCTGCTGGAGACCCACCCCGAGAACGACCCCTGGGTGGTCCGCACCCTGCGCGAGGCCGCCGGCGAGAACCTCCGGGCCGGCGCCCCCGAGGCCGCCCGCCGCCAGCTCGCCCGGGCGCTGCTGGAACCCCCGGACTTCGACGAACGCGCCGCCGTCCTCTACGAACTGGGCTGCGCCTCCCTGCTCACCGAGCCCGCCAACACCGTCAACCACCTGCGGGCCGCCCTCGCCGAGCCCTCCGACGACCCGGCCCTGCGCCAGGGCATCGTCATCAGGCTCGCCCAGGTCCTCGCGCACAGCGACCGGCTCGCCGAGGCCTCGGAATCGCTCGCGCGGGAGATCCCGAACACCCAGGACGTACGCGGCCGGCTGCGCCTGCAGTCCGAGCAGTTCATGTGGGACGCCTTCAACGCCGCCGAGACCGACTCGCCGGTCCGCTCCCGGCGGCTCGCCCGCCTCGCCGACCGGCTGACCGGGCGCGACCTCACCGAGCGGTACATCATCGGGCTCCGCGCCTGGGACGCCTGCCTGCGGGGAGAGCCCGTGGACGTGGTGCTGCACCACGCCGGACGGGTCCTGGAGCAGCACTTCAGCTGGGCCCACGAGGACCGCGGCTTCGAGGTCCCGGTACTGGCCGCGATGGTCCACATGTACGCCGACCGGCCCGGACGGGCGGAGGAACTGTTCGAGGTGGGCACCGCCGAGTTCGAACGGCACGGCTGGCGCGGGGCGCACCTCTCCTTCGCCTACAGCCTGCGCGCCTACATCCGCTACCGGCGAGGGCGGCTCGCGGAGGCCGAGGAACTGGCCCGGGCCGGGCTGCGCCTCGCCGAACGCGTGGGCCGGCGTACCCCCGTGCACTGGTACGCCATAGCGATCCTCCTCACCACCCTGCTCGCCCGGGGCCGGGCCGACGAGGCCTGGGAGCTGGCGCAGGAGCACGAGTACGGCAGCCCCTTCCCGGCGGCCGTCGTCTTCCCCGACTCCCAGACCGTCTACGCCGAACTGCTCCTGTCCCGCGGCGAGCTGCGGGCTGCCGTCGCCGAACTGGAAGCGGTCGACCGCCGGTTGACCCCGCGCGGCATCCAGAACCCGGCCTGGTGCCCCTGGCAGCTGCACCTCGCCCGGGCGCTGGCCGCGGACGATCCGCAGCGGGCCCGAGCCCTCGCCGACGACGCCGTCCGGCGGGCCCGCGCCTTCGGCGCCGCCTCGGGCATCGGCCAGGCCCTGCGGGTGACGGCGCAGGTCGCCGCCCCCGAGGAGCGGGCCGGGCTCCTCCAGGAGGCGGTCACCCTGCTCTCGGCCTCCCCCGCGGGCTACGAACTGGCCTGCGCCCTGGCCGCGCTCGGCGCCGAGCTGGGGGACGCGGACCTGCTGATGCAGGCCGTGGTGACGGCGCGGGAGTGCGGCGCCGACGGCCTGGCCGCGGACACCACCGCCACCCTGCTGCGCCTGGGCGCCGCGCCGCCGAACGCACCGGCCAGGGAGGACGCGCTCACCGAGGCGGAGCTCCGGGCCGCGGACCAAGCGGTGCGGTCCGAGAAGGAGCCGGTCCCGGAGGCCGTGGTGCTGCCCGCGCCGGACTGGGCACTGTCGGCCGCCTGCCGCAAGCTGGGCACCGACCGGCCCGGCCTCAGGGCGGCACTGGAGGCGTTCGCCCGTAGCTCAACGTGATCGGACCGGCCGCCCGGTGGGCAGGGTGGACCGTATGGATCACGTCGACAGACTCGCCCCCTTCCGGACCGAGGCGGCGGCATTCGAGAAGGCGGTGCGCCGGGCGTTCGACCTCGGAGAGCCGGTGCCGACGGTCCCCTCGTGCCCCGGCTGGACGGTCACCGACCTCGTCCGGCACCTGGGCGGAGTGCACCGCTTCCTCGCGTACGTCCTGCGCGAACGGCTCACGGCCCCGCCCGACCCCGCCGGACTCACCCTCCCCGAGGCACCGGACGGCCCGGACGCGCTGACCGACTGGTTCGCCCAGGGCGCCCGGGAGCTGACGGAGCTCTTCCGCGAGCTGGGGCCGGACACGACCGTCTGGACCTGGTCGGCGGAGCAGACCACGGGATTCTGGCTGCGGATGCAGCTGATCGAGCTGGCCGTCCACCGCTGGGACGCCGAATCCGCGACCGGCACCCCGGGCCGCCTCGACCCGGCCGTCGCGGCGGACGCCGTGACCCAGACGATCGAGGTGATGGCCCCGGCCCGCCGCAGCTGGCAGCAGGCACCACCGGGCACGGGGGAGACGTACCGCTTCCGGCGTACCGACGGTCCGGAATCCTGGACGGTCGTCTTCCCGGGGGACCAGGTCCTGCTGGAGCCCGGTCTCACCGCCCCGGCGGACGTCGAGGCGGCGGGCACCGCCGGCGACCTCGCCCTGTTCCTCTGGGGCCGCCTTCCGCCCACCGCCCTGCGGGTCGAGGGCGACGCCGGCCTGCTCCCGCACTGGTTCACGCTCGTCCCGCCGGTCTGACGGCCCGGGCCGACGGGCCCGGGCCGGGCAGGTCCCCGGATGCGGGCCCCCGGACCGGAAAACTCGCGCGGCCACGTACCATGGCGGCATGTCCTTCCTCCGCCGCCACCGCGCCGCCACACCCGCCGGCCCGGACTTCGACGTCCTGGCCATGGACCCGGGGGACTGGCCGGGCAATCTCGGGGCCGGGCTGCTGCCCGCGCCCGACGGCAGCTGCCAGGGCGTCTTCCTCCGCTACGACCTGTTCGGCGGACGCGGACCCGCGATGATCATCGGAAACCTGCCCGAGGGCTCCCCGGCCCGGGACCTCACCGAGAGCCAGATCCCCTTCGAGGTGGCCCAGCTCCTCGACGCACTGGAGAACGACGAGGACGTCGAGGTCACCGGCGTCGAGGACTGCCCCGTCATGCAGGGCGACAACCTCCTCATCGTCCGGAAGATCAAGCTGTCGGAGTCCCGCATCTCCTGCGTCCAGTTCGACCGCAGTGACAACGTGCTGGTCACCATCGCCAGCTGGGACCGCCCGATCACCGATGACCTCTACGCCCTCCTGAAGCCGCTCCCCGCCGAGCTCTTCCAGCAGGGCTGACCGTCCCCGCGAGCGACCTCGGGCGTCACGCGTCCGCGATGGCGTTGGCCGCCACGTAGCCGAACGTCATCGCGGGGCCGATCGTCGAACCGGCCCCCGCGTAGCTGTGGCCCATCACCGCCGCGCTCGCGTTGCCGGCCGCGTACAGACCCGGGATCACCGAGCCGTCCGGCCGCAGGGCCCGCGCCCGGGCGTCCGTCACGATGCCGCCCTTCGTGCCCAGATCCCCCGGCACGATCTTGAACGCGTAGAACGGCGGGACCCAGACGGGCGCCAGACACGAGTTCGGGTGCACGCTCGGGTCCGTGTAGTAGTGGTCGTACGCCGTGTCTCCCCGGTGGAAGTCGGCGTCGTTGCCGCTCCACGCCTGCGCGTTGAACCGGCCCAGCGTCGCCCGCAGCGCGCCCGCCGGGACCCCGATCTGGCCCGCCAGCGCGTCCCAGGTCCACGCCTTCTTCGCCGCGCCCGCCTGGTACCACGAGTCCGGGAAGGGCAACGTCGGCAGGACGTCCTTGAACAGGTACCTGTTGCGGTAGTTCTGATCCACGATCAGCCACGCCGGGATGTGCGAGCCGACCGCACCCCGGTCCTTCTCGTACATCACGTGCACCACATCGCTGTACGGCGCCGCCTCGTTGACGAACCGCGCGCCGTTCGCGTTCACCATCAGCCCGCCCGGCAGGGTCCGTTCGGCGAGGCAGAAGTACGGCTCCCCGGGCAGCGGGATCGACGGCCCCCACCACGCGTCCTCCATCAGGGCCAGCGAGGCCCCGGCCCGCTGCCCCGCCCGGATCCCGTCGCCGGTGTTCTCCTTCGCGCCCACCGACCACTGGGTGCCGACCGGCTGCTGCTGGTACTGCGCCCGCATCGCCGCGTCGTGCTCGAAACCGCCCGAGCCGATGACCACCCCGCGCCGGGCCCGTACGGTGCCCCGTACGCCCTCCTTCTCCACCACGACGCCCGTGACCGCGCCACCCTCCTGGACCAGGTCCACCAGCGGGCTGTTCAGCCACACCGGCACTCCGGCCCGCTGGAGCCCGGCGCGCAGCCCGGCTGCCAGGGCCTGGCCCATGGTCAGCGGCTTCTCGCCGCGCAGCGCCGCCTTCGCACCGCGTGCCAGGCACTCCGTGGACACGGCGAGCCCCTTGGCGCTGACCGCCGCCAGGTTCAGCCACTTGTAGTCCTGGCTGAAGACCACCATCCCGGCCGGGACCGGCATGTATGCCGGGTTCAGGCGGGCCAGTTCGGCGCCCAGGACGTTCCCGTCGATCTGGTCCGGCTCGACGGAGCGGCCGTTCGGCAGCCCGCCCGGCAGTTGGGGATAGTAGTCGCTGTACCCCTCCATGAAGCGGAACCTCAGCGGGCTGTTGGCCATCACGAAGTCCAGCATCCGGGGCCCGTTGGCGAGGAACGCGGCCTGCCGGTCGGCCGGCACCTCGGGCCCGACGACGGCCGCGAGGTACGTCGCCGCCTTCTGCGGGGTGTCCGGCACCCCCGCGCCCAGGATCACCGAGTTGTTCGGCAGCCAGATACCGGCGCCGGACCGGGCGGCCGATCCGCCGAAGGTCGGGGCCTTCTCGACCACCAGCACACTGAGCCCCCGCCCGGCGGCGGTGAGCGCGGCGGTCATCCCGGCGGCCCCGGACCCGACCACGACGACGTCGTACTCGCCGAGCGGGGGCCCGTCCTGGGTGCTGGTGGCCCGGGCCGCGGCGGACGGCAGCACGGTGGCGGCGAGCACACCGGCCCCCGTACCGGCGAGGACCCCGCGTCTGGAGGGGAGGGCGGCGGGGGAGGTGCGTGAAGCGCTTGCGGACATGGGCAGGCTCCAGCGATGTGGGGAGGAGGGGAAGTGCCTCCAGCATTTCTGATGCTGAGTCAGAAAAGGTGTTCGGGGGATCATGTGATGTCAAGGCATCCGGCGCCCGCACCTGAGACCGGGCACTCGGAGACCGGGCACTCAGCCCTGCGCCTGCGTCCGAGCGTCCAGTTCCTTCACGTGCCGCTTCAGGGCCACGGTGCGGTAGCTCTCCTCCACCCACTCGCACAGCACCTGCACGGACGGCGCCCCCTTCTCCGCCAGGGGGACCGACACCCAGCCGGACCGGCCCAGACCGTATCCGGTCGGCTCGGCTCCCGGCGCGGCCATCGCGTGCCCGTGCAACGCCTCGTCCTTGAGCTTGACGGACAGACCGGGCTGCCCCGGCCCGTCGGTGTTGCCCAGGAAGACGAAGATCTTCTTGTTCACCTTCACCACGCAGTCCTCGGGACCCCACGGATGATCCTCCACCGCCTCCGGAAGGCCGAGGGCGAACTCCCGCACCGCCTCCCACTTGCGCACTCCGGACTTCATCAGCGCCTCCCGTCGGTCGTCTCCCCACGCTAGCGGGAGCGCCCGCGAACGGGCGAAGCCCCGCGGCGGTGGGGGCCACGGGACTTCGCGTACGGGGGGACGACGGTCAGCGCGTACCGACCGCCGCGCGGACCGCTCGGCGCGCCATCCCTGCATCGTCGTGCAGACGGCGGAGCAGCAGCCGCTGCTCCTCACCGCAGGACAGGGCGCCCACCGCCGGCGGCTGGGCCGGGACGGTCGCCAGCATCGAACGCTGCACCGCCGTCTCGGACATCCGGATCTCCCTCGTCAGCACCAGCATCAGGTTGACCAGGAACGCGTCCCGCGCGGCCGGACCGGCCGACTGCGCGAGCCGGCTGATCTGGGCGCGGGCGGCCGGGGCGTCGCCCAGCACCGTCCACAGCGTGGCCAGGTCGTATCCCGGCAGGTACCAGCCCGCGTGCTCCCAGTCGAGCAGTACGGGACCGGCCGGGGACAGCAGCAGGTTCGACAGCAGGGCGTCACCGTGGTTGAACTGCAGCGCCGTGCCCGACAGCTTCACGCCGTGCAACAGCTTCTGCAGGTCGCCGAGGTCCCGGTCGGTCAGCAGGCCCAACTCGTAGTCGCGGGCGATCCGCCGCGCATAGTTCATCGGGGTGCCGAACAGCTCCGCCGGCGGCCGCCACTGGTTGACCCGGCACACCGCGCCCAGGGCCGCCCGGAGGTCCACCCGCGGAGGCGGCTCCACCGGGTGCCGCTGCAGGGCCGCGACCCGGCCCGCCATCCGCTCCACCACCAGCGTGCAGTTCTCGGGGTCGGCGGCGATCAGCCGCGGTACCCGGACCGGTGGGCGGTGCCGGACGAAGGCCCGGTATGCCGCTATTTCGTGCCGGTAGCGCTCACGCCATTCCGGCGAGTGATCCAGTAAGACTTTCGCGACGGCGGTCATCCGTCCGGTGGTGCCGACCAGGAGGACCGAGCGGCCGCTGCGCCGCAGTACCTGCACCGGCGCGAACTCCGGACAGATCCGCTGCACCGAGGCGAGCGCGGTGCGCAGTTGCGCCCCCTGCGGCCCCGAGAGGTCGATTCTTCCGCTGACGGGCTGTGATCCGGTACCCGGCATCCGCCGCGCCCGGACGACGCCCTGCGCGGGAGCCGAGGGGCGGCCGGGTTCGAGGTAGGGGCCGCCGCCCGCCGGAAGCGTGCGGTGCGGCCGGACCGGTGCGGACACGGAGGACGTTGCTGCGTACATGGTGATACGGATCCCTTCGTGCGCCGACGATTTTCGTACGCCGCCCCGCCGGATCCCGTACTTCACCCTGGGGAGTTCCGCCGGTGAACCGGGTCGGGGAGGCGCATTCCTACCTGACACCCGGCGCAAGGTGGCGAACCATCGGGCGTGCCCTGGCGAAGCCTGGCGAATAGTCGCTGGGCATCTGACGGCGGGCTACTGTCAATTCAGCCGAGAACCTGGGGGCTTGACGTGAGCAAAGGTCCAAACACCCGCTTGAACGACCTGTTCGGCCTGGCCGGCTGGTCGAAGGGCGAACTGGCGAGGATGGTGAACCGGCAGGCGGCGGCCATGGGCCACCCCCAGCTGGCCACCGACACCTCGCGGGTGCGGCGCTGGATCGACATGGGGGAGGCCCCCCGCGAACCGGTGCCCACGGTACTGGCAGCACTGTTCACCGAGCGGCTCGGTCGTGTCGTGACCATCGAGGACCTCGGGTTCGTACGGCAGCGGCGCACCTCCAGACGGCAGCCGGACGGGGCTCGTGAGAACCCCGACGGAATGCCGTGGGCGCCCGAACGCACAGCCGCGGTCCTCACCGAATTCACGGGAATGGACCTCATGCTCAACCGTCGCGGTCTGATGGGCGCGGGAGCGGTGCTCACCGCCGGCTCCGCCCTCAGCAATGCCATGTACGACTGGCTGCACACCGACCCCGCCCTGGCCAAGGGGGCCCGGAACTTCGGGGAGTCCTTCCAGGCCGATCCAGCGGGCTACGACCGCTACGAGGCCGCCCCGATCGGGTCCCAGGAGATCGAGGCCCTGGAGCGCTCCGTCGACGTGTTCCGCGCCTGGGACGCCTCCAGGGGTGGCGGACTCCAGCGCAAGGCCGTCGTCGGCCAGCTCAACGAGGTGGGCGGGATGCTCGCCTACCACCACCCCGACCACCTCCAGCGGCGGCTCTGGGGGGTGGCGGCCAACCTGGCGGTCCTCGCCGGCTGGATGTCCCACGACGTGGGACTCGAGCCCACGGCGCAGAAGTACTTCGTCATCGCCGCGCACGCGGCCCGCGAGGGCGGAGACCGCCCGCGCGCGGGCGAGGCACTGTCCCGCGCCGCCCGCCAGATGGTCCACCTCGGCAAGCCGAACGAGGCGCTGGACCTGATGAAGCTCGCCCAGTCCGGTTCGGGCGAGCAGACCCTGCCGCGGACGCGCGCCATGCTGCACACCATCGAGGCCTGGGCCCAGGCCGCCATGGGCAAGGGCCAGGCCATGCGCCGCACCCTGGGCGAGGCCGAGGAGCTGTTCGTCTCCGACAAGGGTGACGTGCCGCCGCCGAGTTGGATGCAGCACTTCGACGAGGCGGACCTGCACGGCATGCAGGCCCTCGCCTACCGGACCCTGGCGGACCACGACGCCGCGGCGGCGCCGGTCGCCGCGCGCCACGCCAAGGAGGCCCTGCGGCTGCGCGGCGAGGGCTACCAGCGCTCGCAGATCTTCGACTACATCTCCATGGCCTCGGCCTGCTTCATCGCCGACGAGCCGGAGCAGGCCGACCGGTACGCGCGCCTCGCCCTGGTGTCGATGAACGAGACCTCCTCGCACCGGACCTGGGACCGGCTGCGCGAGATGTACCGGCTCACCGCCCAGTACTCCGGGTACGCGCGCATCGAGGACCTCCGCCAGGAGATCAAGCTGGCCCTGCCCGACACCCCGGCGGCGCGCGGCCCGCGCGGTACGGGGGTGTAGTCCCACGCCGGCCCGCGCACGCCCGGTACGGAGCCTTGTCATACGGGGCCCGGAGCCTTGTCCGGAGACGAGAAAGGCCGCGCCTTCCGGCGCGGCCCCGAAGCCCGTACAACCGGCGCCCGTTACCCGCCGACCCGGGCGACGAGCACGCAGGCGTCGTCCTCCCGCTCGCTCTCCCCGAACTCCTCGATCACGATCCGTACGCAGTCCTGCGCCGACCGCGCCGCCGCGAACCGGGGCGCGAGCGCCAGCAACCGCTCGGTCCCGTCCGCCCGGCTGAACTCGATGCTGCGCGGGGTGAGTCCGTCCGTGTGCAGGATCAGCAGATCGCCCACCTCGAGGCGTTCCTCGGCCTGTCCGTACGAGGCTCCGGAGGTCGCGCCCAGCAGGACGCCCTCCGGCGGGAGCAGGGAGCGTCCCGACCCGCGGCGGAACAGCAACGGAGCCGGGTGGCCCGCCTGCGCCCAGGAGAGGACCTGGCGCGCGGGATCGTAGCGGCAGCAGACGGCCGACCCGAGCGCGGGCTGTACGGAGGTCTCCAGGAGCTGGTTGAGCCAGCCCATCAGCGGACCCGGCTCGATCCCGGCCATGGCCATGCCGCGCAGGGCGCCCAGCATCATCGCCATTCCGGAGGTGGCGCTGACCCCGTGTCCGGTCAGGTCGCCGACCGTCAGCATCGAGCGCCCGTCGGGCAGTTCGAGTGCGTCGTACCAGTCGCCCCCGATCAGTGCGCTGGTCGCGGAGGGCAGGTAGTGCGCGGCCACGTCCAGCGTGCCCGCGCTGCCGTACGGGAACCGCAGGGAGCCGCGCCACGGGGGGAGCACGGCTTCCTGCAGCTCGACCGCCAGCCGGTGCTCGGTCTGCGCGATCTCCCGCTGGCGCTGCAGCGAGTCACGGGACTCGCGCACCGCACGCTGGCTCCGGCGCAGTTCGCTCACGTCCCGCATGACAGCCCACATCGAGGCCGTGCAGCCGTCGGAGTCGATGACCGGCTCGCCCCTCATGTGCAAGGTCCGGACCCGGCCGTCGGCCCGGACGATGCGGAACTCGCCGTCGATCGCCTTGCCGTCCACCAGGCAGGCGGTGACCCACGAGGTGAGGAGCGGCTGGTCCTCGGAGAACAGGGTCGAGCCCAGTTCGTCGAGGGGGAGCGCGCCGGACTCGGGCGAGCGGCCGAAGATCTGGAACAGCTCGTCGGACCAATTGACCTCGTCGGTCAGCAGGTTCCACTCGGCGCTGCCGACGCGGGTCTGGGCCTCGGGCCCGGCCTCGGGCGCCGCCTGCGGGTACTCGACGGTCTCGGGCGCCGGCGGCAGGCCCTCCTTGAGCTGGCCGAGGTGCTCGCGGAGGTCGTCGAGGTGGTGGACGGCGAGATCGCACAGTGCGCGCTGCCAGCGGCCCTGGGCGTCGTCGTCGTCCACGACGGTGTCGCGGCGGACCGCGTCCACTTCTCCCCGCAGTCGCCGGGTCTGCGAGATCAGCGCGTCCACCGACCCTGGCTCGGGCGGTTGCGCGGGACGGTCCGCGAACAGGTGGGACGGCATGAGAACTCCGATACAGGCGCGGCACGGCCAAGTCTGAAGGAAGGACCGGTAACGACTGTTGCACAGGGCGCGACGGCGTGTAAGGCGTTTGGCAACATCCGCTACGTCCTTGCTTCTGGTATATGCCGCAGGCCTTCCGGGCGGCCCGGCACGTGCGAACGAATCCGGTCAGGCCCACTCCGGGCAGCGGACCGGCACCCGCCGGTGGAGGTGGCGGCGCGCTGCGAACTGCGGTCGGAATTCGGCCATCCGGCGCCCGGGTATCGATCGTACGGTCGAGGTGTACGAGCCCCGCCCGCGGCGGGAATCGCGTGAGGAACGGATCAAGGCGGCCCCTCGCGCTACCCCCGAACGAGTGATGACGCCGATAGGTCCCGGCGGGATCGGGGCTTCCCACCACGTCACGCGGTCGCTACCCTACGTGCCGGTAACAATCGGGGGTGGTCTGCACGGGCGGGCCCGCGCAGCGTGGGGACACTTGACGAACATGACCGGGCCGAACGACGCCGCGGGGGACGACCGGGCCACGGGGCACGACCAGGTCACGGGGCACGACCGGGCCACGGGCCGGAGCCGCCGTTCCTTCCTCACCCACCTGGTGGCCGCGCCGACCCTGGCCCTGGTCACCCGGGCCGGAATCGACGCGCTGGCCCCGCAGCCCGCCCACGCCGTGGTGCCGTCCCTGCCCGCCATCGCCGACGTGATCGACCTCGGTGACCTGTTCATCCTGGCCGGCGCTCCCACCTCCGCCCTGCTGGCGCTCGCCGTCGGGGCGGACGGAGCCATCCGCTTCCGGCTGCCGCGCGAGGAGGTCGGCCAGGGCCTCACCACCGCGGTGGCCATGCTGGTCGCGGAGGAGCTCGACGCGCCACTGGCCGACGTACGCGTGGAGTTGGACGACGCCCGGCCCGAACTGCTCTTCAACCAGCTCACCGGATCCTCCAACTCCATCCGCTCCCTCTACGGGCCGGTCCGCCAGTGCGCCGCCACCGCCCGGGCCCGCCTCGTCGCGGCCGCCGCCCACCGCTGGAGCCTGTCCCCGGCGTCACTGACCACCGCGAACGGCGCCGTCCGCGCCCCGGACGGCCGCACCGCCGACTACGGGGACCTCGCCGTGGCCGCCGCGGACCCCGGCCTCGTCGTCCTCGGCGCCACGCCCAAGAAGACGGCCCGGCACACCCTCGTGGGCCGGCCGACCGGCCGCGTCGACGCCCGCGCCATGGTCACCGGCGCCCTGCAGTACACCCTCGACCTCGACGTGCCCGGTGCCAAGCCCTGCGTGGTGCGCCGCCCGCCCACCCTCGGCGGCTCGGTCCGCACCGTCACCAACCTCGCCGCCGTCCGGGCCATGCCCGGCGTCCTGCACGTGGTGACCGTCCCGACCGGGGTCGCCGTCGTCGCCGAGACCTTCGGACAGGCCATCGACGCCAAGTCCGCCCTCCAGGTCACCTGGGGCCCCGGCCCCGCCGACGGGCTGTCCGACGCGCAGGTCCGCGCGAAACTGCGCGCCGCCATCCCGCCGTTGTTGGTCCCGCCGCTGCTGACCCCGTACGTGGACGCCGAGTTCGACTTCGCCTTCGTCAGCCACGCCCCGATGGAGACCAACTCCGCCATCGCCGACGTGCGCGAGGACCGGGCCGAGATCTGGTCCGGCCTCAAGTCCCCGATCGTGGCCCGCGAGACCATCGCCGCCGACCTCGGCCTGCCCCTGTCCCAGGTCGAAGTGCACGTGGTCCAGGCCGGCGGCTCCTTCGGCCGGCGGCTCTTCTTCGACGCGGCCCTGGAGGCCGCCCGGATCTCCAAGGCCTGCCGCCGCCCGGTCCGGCTGATGTGGACCCGGGTGGACGACACCCGCCACGGCCGGATGCGCCCCGCGACCCACCACAGGATCCGCGCCACCCACCTCCTGGGCGAGGTGCTCAGCTTCGAGCACCGCGTGGCCGCTGCCGAGACCGACTTCCGGCACGGGCTCGGTGAGATCATCACCGCCACCGCGGCCACGCTGCCGCTCGGCATCGGCAACGCGACCCTCGCCCAGACCCTCTTCCTGACCACGGTGAAGTCCCCGTACCACTTCGGACTCACCACCCAGGCGCTCACCGAGGTGCCCACCGGCATCCCCACCGGTTCCTGGCGTTCGGTGTACTCCGCCAACACGCGCGGAGCAGAGGAGATCGTGGTCGACGAACTCGCCGCCCGGACGGGCCGGGACCCGTACGCCTTCCGGCGCACCTTCCTGAAGACCGACGCCCAGCGCGCCGTACTCGACAAGGTGGCGAAGGAGGGGAACTGGGGGCGGCCGATGGAGGCCGGCCGCGCGCAGGGCATCGCCTTCCACGAGGAGTACAAGTCCCGCACCGCGTGCCTGGTGGAGATCGACACCCGCGACCCGGAACACGTCCGCGTCACCAAGGCGGTCATCGCCGTGGACGTGGGCCTCCCGGTCAACCCGCGCGGACTGGAGGCCCAGATGATCGGCGGCCTCACCGACGCGATCTCCACCACCCTGCGCGCCGGGCTGCACCTCGAGAAGGGACTTCCGCTGGAGGGCAGCTACAGCCAGTTCCACTGGGCACGGCAGCGCGACACCCCGCGTGACGTCCGGGTCTTCGTGCTGCCGGCCACCGGCGAGGAGCCCGGCGGCGCGGGCGAGCTCGGCGTGCCCGCGGCGGTCGGCGCGATCGCCAACGCCTGGGCCCGGGCCACCGGTTCCAAGCCCCGCAGCTTCCCCCTCGACTTCGACGTCGACTTCACCCCCTACCCCCGATAGCCCGGATCCAGGAGTCCCCCGTGCCCTCGCACACCTTCACCGTCAACGGGCGGAGCGTCACCGTGGAGGCGCCCGACGACCTGCCCCTGCTCTGGGTGCTCCGCGACATGCTGGGAGTCCGCGGCCCCAAGTACGGCTGCGGGGTGGACGTCTGCAAGGCCTGCACCAGCCACCTGGACGGCGCCGACATCCGCCCCTGCGTGGTGCCCGTGTCCGCGTGCGCGGGCAGGACGGTGACCACCATCGAGGGCCTGGCGAACGGGGACGACCTGCACCCCGTGCAGGAGGCCTGGCTCGAACAGGACGTCTCCCAGTGCGGCTTCTGCCAGCCCGGCCAGATCATGGCCGCCGTCGCGCTGCTGAAGCGGACGAGCGAACCCACGGACGAGGACATCGACGCCATCGCCAACATCTGCCGCTGCGGGACCTACTTCCGCATCCGGGAGGCCATCCGCAGCGCGGCGCGCAGGATGTGAACGGCGGCCGGATCCCGGGGCCTTCCCCCGTGCCCGATCGCATCGAAGCCGCCGGGACCCTGCCGCTCGTCGCCCAACCTATGCGCTGGACGGGACGTTCGCAGGGTTCGCCGTGCCCAGTGACGGGGCGAGACGGGTATCACAGCGCACAGTGTGCGGCGGGTGGTTGAATGCCGCCGTGTCCCGGTCCGACGACGTACTCAAGGTCCACCGGCTCGCCCACGCCGGGGGATCGGCCGCGCTGCTGGAGTGGCTCGTCTCCCACCTCGGGGGATGGGTCGGAGTGGTGGATGCCGACGGGGAACACGCCCAGGAGCACGCACACGCCCCCGAGGCCGCGGTGCGCGGCGCCGCCGAGCTGGGCGCCCGCGGCGTACGGTCGGCGGTCCTGCACGGCGCCGGCTCCGCGACCCTGCTGTTCGCGCTGGACGGCCGGCGCGCACTGGCCGCCGTACTGGAGCAGCCGCACCACCCCGACGCGCCCGCACTGCTCGCGGACGCCGCCGTGCCACTGGCCCTCGTCCTGCGCGCCGAGGAGGCCGTACGACGGGAGGAACGGGTCCGGCGCGCCGAGGCGCGGGTCCGCGAGGCGGTCCTCCACCTGCTGATGAACGGCGGGCTCTCCGCCGCCCACCAGATCGCCGGGACGCTGGGTCCCTCGCTGCCCGACCCGATGCGGATGTACGTCGTCGAATGCCCGACCGGCCGGCGCGGCGAAGTGGCCCGACTGTGCCGGGAGCTGACGGGCGGCCGCGCCTGGATCGTGCGCTGCCCGGTCTACGTACGCCACCTCATCGTGCTCGTCCCGGCCGACCCCGCCGTGGTGTCCGACGGCGGCGACCCCCTGGCCGGGGCCCTGGTGGAGGTGGCCCCGGACTGCGCGGTCGGGGTCAGCGGGCAGATGCAGCTGCGCGAGGCCCCCGCCGCCTACACCCAGGCCTTCCACGCACTGGCCGTCGCCCGGGGCCGGGATGACCGCAACGCCCGGTTCGGGCCCGGCCCCGAGCTGGCGCTCGCCGCGCACGAGGCGGGCGCCCGCTGGGCCGAGGCCCTGCTCGCGCCCCTGCACGCCTACGAGCCCCGGCGGCCCCAGGATCCCGACGGGCGGGAACTGCGCGCCACGGCCCACGCCTGGCTCAACTTCACCTCGCACGCCACCCGGCTGCTGAAGATCCACCGCAACACCCTGGCCGCCCGGATCCGCCTGGTCGAGACGCTGCTCGGCCTGGACCTGGCACGGCTGGCGGACCAGGCGGCGCTCTCACTGGCCCTGCGGCTGACCCCGGGGGAGCGGCGGGGGGAGGGCGCGACCGCGATCGCGCCGGCCGCCCCCGAGCTCGACGAGGTGCTGCGCGATCCGCGCCTGACCGACTGGGCCCGTACCCACCTGGGCGCACTGAGCGGACCGCAGGCCCCGCCGGGAGCCCGCGACACGGTCCGCGCCTGGCTCGCGCACGGCGCCCAACTCGTCCCGGCGGCCGCCGCGCTGGGCGTCTCCGTCCCCGGTGCCCGCAAGCGGCTGACCCGTATCGAGGCGCTGCTGGAGCGCTCCCTGCTGCAGTCCCCGAGCGCTCGGTACGACCTGTGGCTGGCGCACCGGGCGGAGGAGCTCGCCGGGTGACACAAGCCCCAAAAGGGCTGATAGATGAAATAGATGAACGATCATGCCCAAATGAGGCGTATCAATGCGAAACGCATGCTGGTCGGCGAACCCCTCGACACCGCCCGCCTGGGCGAGACCCTCCTCCCCAAGAGGCTCGCCCTGCCGATCTTCTGCAGTGACCCGCTCTCCTCCGTGGCCTACGCCACCGAGGAGATCCTGCTGATCCTCGCCCTCGGCGGCGTCGCGCTGCTGCACCTGACCTGGTACGCGGCCGCCGCGATCGTCTTCCTGATGGTCGTCGTCATCGCCTCCTACCGGCAGACCTGCCACGCCTACCCGGGTGGGGGCGGTGCGTACGTCGTCAGCTCCGAGAACCTCGGACAGACCGCCGCGCTCACCGCCGCCAGCGCCCTGCTCGTCGACTACGTGATGACCGTCGCCGTCTCCGTCGTCTCGGGCGTCTCCGCCATCACCTCGGCCATCCCCTCGCTGAACGACCACGAAGTGGCCCTGTCCGTTGCCTTCGTGGTGCTGCTGACCCTGATGAACCTGCGCGGCGTACGGGAGTCGGGCCGCATCTTCGCCATCCCCACCTACGGCTTCGTCCTCGTCATCTACCTGATGTTCGCCGTCGCCGCCGTACGGCTCGGCACCGGCGACACCATCCGCGCCGAGTCCGCCGACCTCCCGATCACCGCGGTCGGTACGTACACCGGGCTCGCCCTGGTGTTCCTCGCGATGCGCGCCTTCGCCTCCGGATGCACCGCCCTCACCGGCGTCGAGGCGATCAGCAACGGCGTCCCCGCCTTCCGCAAGCCCAAGGCCAGGAACGCGGCGACCACGCTCGCCGCGATGGGCGTGCTCTCCGTGACCATGTTCGCCGGCATCACCGCCCTCGCCATGTCGTACCAGGTGCACGTCGCGGCCGACCCCACCGAACTGGGCCTGCCCCCGGGCACCGCGACCTCCACCGCCCTCGCCCAGATCGGCCGCGCCACCTTCGGCAGCTGGCACTTCCTCTTCTACCTGCTCCAGGCCGTCACCGCGGGCGTGCTGATCCTCGCCGCGAACACGGCCTTCAACGGCTTCCCGATGCTCGCCTCGATCCTGGCCAGGGACCGGTACGCGCCCCGCCAGCTCGCCAATCGCGGCGACCGGCTCGTCTACTCCAACGGGGTCGTACTCCTCGCCCTCGCCGCCATCGCCCTCATCGTGGCCTTCGACGCCGAACTGACCCGCCTCATCCAGCTCTACATCATCGGCGTCTTCGTCTCCTTCACCCTCTCCCAGTCGGGCATGGTCCGGCACTGGCGGAAGGAACTCGCCTCACCCGCCACCCCGCGCGAGGAGCGGGTCCACATCCACCGCAGGCTCGGCATCAACGCGGTCGGCGCCACCCTCACCGCCCTGGTCCTGGTCATCGTCCTGCTCACCAAGTTCACCCACGGCGCCTGGCTGGTCGTCATCGCCATGCCGCTGCTCTTCCTCGGCATGAAAGGCGTGCGCCGCCACTACGACCAGGTCGCCCGGCAGGTCGCCATCGCCCCCGACGCCACGCCGCGCAGGCCCGCCCGCCACCACGTGGTGGTCCTGGTCGCCGCCGTACACGCCCCGACGCTCAAGGCCATCGGCTACGCGCAGGGGCTGCGCCCCGACACCTTGACGGCGCTCACCGTCGCCGCGGACGAGGGGGAGGCGGCCCGGCTGCGCGAGGCGTGGGCCGAGCACGACACCGGCCTCCCGCTGAAGATCCTGCACTCGCCCTACCGGGAGGTGATCGGCCCCGTCCTGACCCACGTCGAGGAACTGGCCGCCGACACCTCGACCGACATGCTGTCCGTGGTGATCCCCGAGTACGTGGTGGGCCACTGGTGGGAACAGCCCCTGCACAACCAGAACGCCCTGCGGCTGAAGGCGCGGCTGCTGTTCACGCCGGGCGTCGCGGTGATCGACGTGCCCTACCTGCTGGAGTCGGCGAAACGCGCGGATCCGGCGCGGCAGGACGGGTAGCCGCCTGCTCGGTGCCCCGCTGCAGCACCGCCGAGTGCGCCAGCGCCAGCTCCACCACGTGCCGCGGGTCGGACAGGGAGCGGCCGGTCAGCTGCTCCAGGCGGCGCAGCCGGTTGGAGACCGTGTTGCGGTGGCAGTACAGGCGCTGCGCGGCGTACGTGGTCGAGCCCTGACAGGCCAGCCAGGTGCCCAGCGTGGTCAGCAGTGTCCGCCGGTCCTCCGCGGGCAGCGCGAGCACCGGCCCCAGCACCACCTGGCGCAGACGGGCGGCGAGTTCGGCCTCGGCGGCGACCAGCGCCGCCGGCAGCCGCTCGTCCAGCAGGGCGGTGCGCGGTCCCTCGGAGTCGGGGGCGGTGCGCAGGGCGAGGGCGGCCAGCCGGTGCGCCCGGGCCAGCTCGGCCGGCGCCCCGACGACCGGGCTGACCCCCGCGCGCACCCCGAGCGGCGCGAGGAGCTCCCGTACGGACTCCAGCGGATGGTGGCCCAGCTCGATCAGGGCGATCTCCCCGTCGGCACGGATCCGCCACAGCACGCGCGGAGCGGAGGCGGCCCCGCCGGGGCCGGCGGGAGGGCCGGCAGGGGCGGGGGAGCCGTCGGAGGCCAGCACGACCACCGCGAAGCGGCCCCGCTCCGGCAGGCCCAGCTGCGCGGCGGCCGCTTCGGCCGCGGCAGCCGACGGGCCGTCAGTACCGTCAGTACCGTCAGTACCGTCAGTGCCGTCGAACAGGACGTCCAGCAGGGCCGACCGGCGCTCCCGGTCGCGGTCTCCGTGCGCGGCCTCCGTACGCCGGTAGGCCTCGCTCACGGCGTCCGTCATCTGGTCCAGTACGTCCCACAGTGCGGTCGCGCCCGGGAGCAGCCGGGGCAGCGCCGCCCGGTCGTGCGCGGTCACGGCCTCGGTGAGGCTCTGCCAGAGCAGCCGGCCGCCGCGGCGGTAGGTGCGCAGCAGGGAGGCGAGCGGCAGCCCCTGCCGGGCACGGAGCTCGCCGACGGCGCGGGCGTCGGCGAGCTCCACCGGCAGGCCGCGGGAGCTGCGGACCAGGCCCTCGACGGCCTGGCGGAGGTGGTGGTGGATCCGCTCGCGCAGCTCGGCCCGGCCCAGCAGGGCGGCGTAGACGGGGTCTTCGGTCAGCGTCCGGTCGGCGAGCCGGTCCGCCGCCACGGCGATCCGGCGGGACAGGTCCTCGCGTATCTCCTCGATGATCCGCTCCATGACGCGCAGCCTGACACGGGGGAGGGGGTGGTGGGGAGGGCCCGGACCGGCCGCGTCCGCTACCTTGTGCGAAGCACTGCACCTGCAGTGATCAACCCGATGTGCCCCACCCACACCCAGGGACCGCCCATGCGCCAGAACCCGCAGCGCCGCGCCGCGCTCCTCGACGCCGCCATCGAAGTCCTGGCGCGCGAGGGCTCGCGCGGTCTGACCCTGCGCGCGGTGGACGCCGAGGCGGGCGTGCCCACCGGCACCGCCTCGAACTACTTCGCCAACCGGTCCCAGCTGCTCGTGCAGATCCTGCACCGCACCCGGGAGCGGCTGGTCCCGGACCCGGCGGACCTCACCGGCCCGCTGGACACCGAGGTGCTGCTCAACGCGCTGCTGGACCGGATGCGGCGCGAGCGCAGTGTGCACATCGCGATGCTGGAGCTGCGGCTGGAGGGCACCCGGCGCCCCGAACTCCAGGCGGAGCTCGCCGGGTTCCAGGGCGCGGAGCTGGAGGCCAACATCGCCTGGCACCTGGAGGCGGGCCTGCCCGGGGACCGGCAGGGCGTGGCCCTGATCTACCTGGCGATGCTGGGTCTCATCGTGGACGACCTGACCGCTCCCGCGATGCTGGAGGCGCACTCGGTGCAGGGGCTCATTCGGACGATGGTCGAGCGCCTCCTCCCGGAGAAGCCCGCGGACTGACTATCGTGCCGGTGAACAAGCACCGGCGGGGTGGGGAAACCGTGGGGAGTGCGGACATGGCGGACATCGCAGAGGACTCGGCGGACGGGATCCGGTGGCTGGCCGACTGGGACCAGTGGTTCGCCGGTCTGACCTTCGCCCGGGGCATAGGCCCCGACGAACTCGCCGCACGGCTCGGCGCGCTGCCGGGCGTGCGCCCCGGACCGCTGGGTGCGCCGGCCGCCTGGAGCATGGTGACCGAGACCGTGGACGGCGACGGTGTGGCCCGGGTCGGCCGGTGGGGCGACTGGTCCTTCGCCGTCGAACACGGACTGCCGGCGGGGGCGGAACGCCTCGCCGAGGTCTCCCGGGCGGGTGTCGAGGCCGTCCACCTCGACCCGCAGCCCGACCACCCGCCCAAGCAGTTCGCGTACGCCCGCGACGGGGAGCTGATGTGCTGCTTCGGTCTCGGTGAGGAATGCTGGCGCGGCGGCCACCGGCCGGACTTCCTGCTTCCGGAGCTGATCGCGGCCGGGATCCTCAGTCCGGCCGGCGCGTGCGCCCGCCCGGCCGACGAGCCGGAGCAGGACCGCGACCGCCACACCCTGGCCGTCCTGGAGCGCCGTTTCGGACTGTTCCTGCCGCGCCATCTGATCGCGGACACCCCGCTGCCGGCGTACGTGACCTGTACGCGCTAGGGGGGTGTCTTGCCGTTCCGGGGCCGGGATGCGGTGATCTTATGCTCAGGTTTACGCGAGTCCGCTGGTTTTGCGCCCGGTGAGCGACTTTGATGGGTTTGCCAGGCCTCGTACCGAAGCAGGGGGACCAGTCATGGACACCGACCACAGTCAGAAGGACAGCACGCCCACCCTGATCGGTTCCGTGCAGCGCGCGCTGCGCCTCCTGGAAGCGATGTCCGCGGAGGGCGGGGCGACGGCCAAACGTCTCGCGCGGCTCACCGGAATCCCGTTGCCCACCGTTTACCACCTGTTGCGCACCCTCAGCCACGAGGGTTACGTGCAGCGCGAGGGAGGGGCGTTCCGTCTCGCGGACGATCTTCCGCTCGCGTCGTGATCAAATTCCGACGCGTTCCGGCCAAGCTCTCACGTCCTTCCTGGCACGTTCCAGCGGAAAATGCCAGAACGCCCTTTCGTACTGTGGAAGTTGAGTAAGTTCCCTCCTGTTGCGCCGTACGACCGTGCACCCAGCACGTCCGGCCGGGAGGGGAGCCCGCGTGCCCGGGATCGACGAATGCCTGCTCGAAGCCATGGCCCTGCCTGGTGCGCGGGGGGCCGCTCTGGTCGACTGGAGCAGCGGACTGGCCCTCGGCACCGCGGGGGAGTCGCCCGTGGGCGACCACGAGACCACCGCCGCCGAGACCGCCGAACTGGCCCGGGCGGCCGCCGAGTACGAGTCCTTCGCCCCCGCGGAGGCCGACCCGGCACACGGTGGCGGAGCCGTCCCCTCCGCCGGTTCGTCCGCCGGCTTACCGGCCGGCCCGCCCGTCGAGGACCTGATCGTCACCACCCGCACTGGATACCACGTACTGCGCTTCGTCGAGACGAGCTTCGACAGCAGCGTATTCCTGCACCTGTGGCTCGACCGCACGGAGGGCAACCTCGCCCTCGCGCGCCACAGGCTCCGCACCCTGGCAGAGGGGCTGGTGCTCAGATGACCACCCCGGCCACGGCGGCGAACGCCTTCGCCGCCGTCTCCCCCCTCCTCACCCGGCTCGCCGCGGAGCGCGCCACCGGCGCCCTGCTCCGCGACCGCGGCACCCTGTTCCTGGAGGACGGCCGCATCGTGCATGCGGAGAGCCCGGCCACCCCCGGCCTCGACGTACTGCTCACCACCGGCGGCGGCCTCGCCCCCGAGCGCTGGCGGGAGGCCGTGGACCGGGCCGGTGCCCGCCGCCAGGTCGCCCGCTTCCTCGTGGACAGCGGCGGGCTCGCCGGCGGGGAGCTGGAGATATGCCACCTCGCCGCCATCTTCGACGCCGCCTTCTTCGCACTCTCCCCGGGCAGCGGCCCCTCCCGGTTCCGCCGCGGGGCCACCCACTGGATCGGCTCCGTCCGCTCCGTCCCCGCCGCCGCCGTCGAGCGGGAGACCCGGCGCCGCCGGGACCTGCTCGACGCCGTCTGGCCCTACCCCCTGCTGGACACCTCCCCGGTGGTTCCCCGGGCGGCCGCGCCCGGCCAGACGATCACTGCCCGGCAGCGGACCCTGCTGGGCCGGGCCGACGGCCTGCGCACCCCGGCCGACCTCGCGTGGGTCCTGGGCCGGCCCGCCTTCCACACCCTGCTCGACGTACGGCGCCTCGCGGCGGCCGGACTGGTCGAGACCCCGCACACCCCCGCCCCGCCACCGGCCGTGGCGCCCCTGCCCGACTGGATGACCGAGGCCCAATCCCCGGACGTGGCGCTGCTCCGCCGGTTACGCGACGCACTGGAGGCAAGCCTGTGAGGCTCCCGCTGCGACCGGCCCTGCGCGCCGACCGCTCCGAGCGTAGGCAGCCCGAAAGGAGAAAGGCCGACATGAGTACGGTGCCCCCCGAGACGGAGGCCGAGATACTCGCCGAGCTCCGCAGGCTGCGGGCCCGGGTACCCCAGCTCACCGGCGCCCTCGCGGCGAGCGCGGACGGCTTCGTCCTGGCCCAGGACAGCGCCGCCGCCGAGGCCGAGTCCGTCGCGGCACTGACCGCCGCCGCCCTCGGGGTGGCCCAGCGGCTCAGCGACAGCACAGGCCAGGGCGCCTTCCGCGAACTGCTCGTGCGCGGCGAGGACGGCTACGTCGCCACCTACGCGGCGGGCATGGCGGCCGTCCTCACCCTGACCGCCGGGCCGCGCGTCAACGTCGGGCGACTCCACCTGGAGGCCCGGCGCTCCAGTCTCCGGATAGCCGAACTGATCGACCACACCCTCGGGCGACGGGGTCCCGGCGCCCCGCCCGGCTGATCCGCGGTCCGGCCGGCGGGAGGCCCCGGCCTGCCCCGGCCCGCCTGCACTGCCACAGCCAGCCACAGCCAGTCACATCCGAGTCACGTTCCAGTCAGTGAAACGAGAAAGAGGACCCTCTCATGGTCAATGTCGAGACCGCACTCAAGGAAGCCACCACCACCATCGAAGGCGCGATCGGTGCCGCCCTCGTCGACTACGGCAGTGGCATGGCCCTCGGCACGATCGGGGGCGGCAAGGACCTCGACCTCGCGGTCGCGGCGGCGGGCAACACGGACGTGGTGCGCGCCAAGGTCCGCACGATGGAGATGCTCGGCCTCAAGGACGAGATCGAGGACATCCTCATCACCCTCGGCAGCCAGTACCACCTGATCCGGCTGATGAAGAGCCGCGGTTCCACGGGCTTCTTCCTCTACCTGGCCCTCGACAAGAAGCGGGCCAACCTCGCGATGGCCCGTCATCAGCTGAAGAAGATCGAGTCCGAGCTGGAGGTCTGACCGGCCCACCGGGCCCGGTCGGACCGCGTCGAACCGCATCGTCGAAGTGGCGGACGGCTGAATTCTTTGCCGTCCGCCCTGGCGATCAGCTGGCTATGCCCCATATGGGTGGAGTTTATGACTCTGTTACAGAGTAAGATGCTGTGAGCAGCTGATCATCGATAAAGCATAAAACGCTGGAGAAACCGCCACCCATGCCCCCGCGCCTGAGCATCGTCGTCCCCGTCTACAACGTCGAGCTCTACCTCGACGAGTGCCTGGAATCCATTGCATCCCAGACTTTCGACGACTTCGAGGTCATCCTCGTGGACGACGGGTCCACGGACACCAGCGCCGTCATCGCGAAGGCGTTCGCCGCCCGGGACAAGCGCTTCCGGGTCGTGATGCAGGACAACGCCGGACTCGGTGCCGCCCGCAACGTGGGTGCCCGCCACGCCGACAAGGACAGCGAGTACCTGGCCTTCGTCGACAGTGACGACACGATGCCGGACTACGCCTACCAGCGGCTCATCGACGCGCTCGACGAGACGGGTTCGGACTTCGCGGGCGGCAATGTCAAGCGTTTCCGCTCCGTCGGCATGCAGCAGTCCTGGGGGCACCGGGCCGCCTTCGCCCGCACCCAGCTGAAGACCCACATCTCCAAGTTCCCGGCGCTGGTCACCGACCGCACCGCGTGGAACAAGGTCTACCGGCGCAGCTTCTGGGACCGGCACGGCTTCCAGTATCCGGAGGGCATCCTCTACGAGGACGCCCCGGTCAGCATCCCCGCGCACTACTTCGCCTCCAGCGTCGACATCATCAGCGACTGCGTCTACCACTGGCGGGTCCGCGAGACCGGCGAGCGCTCCATCACCCAGCGCTCCACCGACCCGGTCTCCCTCATCGACCGCGTGACCTCCGTCCGCCTGGTCCGCGAGGCCCTCAAGGCCAAGCAGGGCGCCAAGTACACCCGTTACCTGCGCGACTACGACTACAACGTGCTGAGCGAGGAACTCCCGCTCATCTACAAGTACGTCGGTGAGGGCGGCCCCGACTTCCGGGCCGCGTTCGTCAAGGAGGTCGGCGGCCTCGTCCGCGAGATCGGCACCGGACCCTGGTCCGACCTGACCGTCGCCGACCGCCTCAAGGCGTACCTCGCCGGCGAGGGCCGGGTCGAGGACTTCATCGCGCTCCAGCACCACCAGCGCGACTACAACTACAGCGTGCCGGTCAAGGGCCTCGCCCGCCCGCAGGCCGACTACCCCTTCCTGCAGGGCCGCCCGCCGGTTCCCGCCAAGATCCTCACCCTCGGCCCGCGCGAGCGCCGCGTCGTCAGCCGCCTGGAGCAGGCGGCCTGGGCCGACGGCAAGCTGCTGCTGCGCGGCTACGCCCTCCCCGGCCACCTCGGCGCGGAGAGCCGCCTCGGCTCCCGCAAGATGCTGGTCTTCCGCGAGGGGGGCAAGCGCCGCCGCTCCGTCGTCAGCACCCGTACCGTCGCCTCCCCGATGGCCACGGTGAAGTCCCCGCACCTCGCCCTGCGGCACGCCGACTGGGCCGGCTTCACCTCCGTCGTGGACCCCTCGATCTTCCAGTCGGGCGGCAAGTGGCGCGAGGGGATATGGACCACGTCCGTCGCCGTCACCGGAGCCGGCGGCCTGCACCGCGCCCGGCTGCGGGGCGGCGAGCACGACACCGGCCAGAACCCGCCGCCGCACTGGGTGGCCCCCGACGTCCGGATCGTCCCGGCCGTCTCCGGAGCCCTCACCATCCAGGTGGAGATCGCCCGCGCCCGCGCTCTGGACGTCCACCCCGCCGGTGACGACGCCGTCGAGATCACCGGTGAACTCTCCGCCGAGGCCGTCGGCGCCACCACGCTGCGGGCCGTCCACGTCACCACCGGCACCGTCCTGCAGTTCCCGCTGGAGAGCACCGCGTCCGGCGCCGGACGGACCCCGTTCACCGCCCGCGTACCGCTGGCCGAGCTGGCCGCCGTACCGGACGCCGTGTGCGAGCCCGGCGAGTGGGCCCCCGAGCCCTGGGGCCTCTCCGTCATCGGCGCCGACGGCACCGAGCACCGCCTGGTCCACGACGAGCGCAGCGGATTCGACGGCCTGGTCCTGCCCCTGCCCGGCGGGGACGCGGACCGCTCCCTCTTCGCCAAGCGCGGCAACACCGGACACCTGACCCTCTCCGTGCAGCCCTCCCCGCCGCTGGTCGACGAGGTCACCGCCGAGGACGGCACCCTCACCCTGCGCGGCCGCTTCGTCGCCCCGGTCGACGAGCCGTACGAGCTCGTCCTGCACAACGCGTACGGCGTGGAGTTCAGCTACCCCGTCGCCCGCGACGGCGACGCCTTCGAGGCCACGTTCGAGCCCGTGCTGCCCGAGGCCTACGCCGGCCGCACCACGCTCCCCGAGGGCCGCTGGTGGCCCACGCTGCGCCCGGCCG
This sequence comes from Streptomyces sp. NPDC048257, assembly GCF_043201855.1. Classification (NCBI taxonomy): domain Bacteria; kingdom Bacillati; phylum Actinomycetota; class Actinomycetes; order Kitasatosporales; family Streptomycetaceae; genus Streptomyces; species Streptomyces sp. NPDC048257. The sequence goes on along the minus strand of NZ_JBICZI010000005.1, from coordinate 170,825 downwards.
CCCTGGGCGGAACCACCGCCGGACTGCTCGGCGTCGACCGCGGCGCCCCCGTACAGATGGGCCCCGGGCTCCTCTTCTCCGGGCCGCACGCCTTCACCGTGCACGGCCGCCGGATGCGGGTCGAGACCCGCTTCCACGACCGCACGGTGCTGGTCGCCGACCCGCTGATCAGCCCGCACGACCGCTCCCACTACGCGCAGCGCGTCGCCCGCTTCGAGACCTACCCGGCGCAACGCGCCCTGCCGGTCAAGGACATCGTCGTCTACGACACCTTCCAGGGGCAGAGCACCGGCGACTCGCCGCGCGCCATCCACGAGGAACTCGTGCGCCGCGGCGAGAAGCTGGAGCACATCTGGCTGGTCCGCGACGGCCGCGCCGAGGTACCGGCGACCGCCCGCGCCGTGCAGTACGGCAGCGTGGAGTCGTGGGAGGTGCTGGCCCGCGCCCGCTACTTCGTGACCAACGACAACGTGCCGCGGCGTTTCCAGCGCCGCACCGGCCAGGTCGTCGTCCAGACGTGGCACGGCACGCCGATCAAGCAGATCGGCCACGACTTCGTGCACGACTACTACACGAGCCCGGAGATCCTGGAGGGGCTGGCGCACGACAGCGCCCAGTGGTCCCTGCTGGCCTCCCCGAGCTCCTACGCCACGCCCGTCCTCAAGCGCGCCCTCGGCTACGACGGCGAGGTCATCGAGGCCGGCAGCCCGCGTACGGACGCGCTGGTGCGGCCCGACGCGCAGCGGGTCGCGGAGGTCCGGCGGCGGCTCGGTCTGCCCGAGGGCAAGAAGGTCGTCCTCTACATGCCCACGTGGCGGGAGAACTGCGAGGGCTGGTCGGGCGGCTACAAGCTCGACCTGCGGATCGACCTGGACCAGGCCCGTCGCGAGCTCGGCGAGGACCACGTCCTGCTGATCCGCGGCCACCACCACGTGACGGAGCAGGTCCGCGACGGCGTCCGCGACGGTTTCGTCGTCGACGTCTCCCGCTGGCCCGACGCGGCCGACCTGCTGCTGGTCGCCGACGTGCTGATCTCGGACTACTCCTCCGCGATCTTCGACTTCGCGCACACCGACCGGCCGATCCTGCTCTTCACGTACGACCTGGCGCACTACCGCGGCACGCTGCGCGGCTTCAACTTCGACCTGGAGGCGAAGGCGCCGGGACCGCTGCTGGCGGACTCGGCGAGCCTGATCGAGGCCGTGCGCAACGCGGACGCGGTCGGGGCGGAGTACGCCGAGGCGCGGGCGGCGTTCCGCGCGGAGTTCTGCGACCTGGACGACGGCAGCGCCACCGAGCGCGTCGTCGAGCGGATGCTCGCAATGGGTGCGGCGCCCGCGCAGTAGCGGCCGCGCCCGTTGAGCCGTACGGGCGAACCTCCGGCTGAACACGGACCGGCCCCGGACCCACCGATGAGTTTCGGGTCCGGGGCCGGTCTGTATGTGAGGGACGGTGTCCGCCGTCCCCCACCGGCCTGGAGGCAGAGATGAGCGGCAACGGATTCACCACGTGTCTGTGGTTCGACGGCACCGCGGAAGCGGCCGCCGACTACTACCTGTCCGTCTTCAAGGACGGCAGGCTCGGCCGGATCGGCCGGTACAACGACGCGGGCCCGGGCCCGGCCGACTCGGTGATGGTCGTGGAGTTCGAGATCAACGGCCAGAAGTTCATCGGCCTCAACGGCGGCCCGCAGTTCACCTTCAGCGAGGCGATCTCCTTCCAGATCCACTGCGCCGACGACGCGGAGGCGGACTACTACTGGAATGCCCTGAGCGGGGACGGCGGCGAGGAGGGCGTCTGCGGCTGGCTCAAGGACAAGTTCGGCGTGTCCTGGCAGGTCATCCCGGCGGGCGCCATCGACCTGATCGCCGACCCGGACCCGGGCCGGGCCTCCCGGGCCACCGCCGCGATGATGGGGATGAAAAAGCTGGACGTGGCGGAGATGCGCCGGGCGGCCGACGCCGGGTAGCGGCGCGGGCCCGGCGCCCGGGCCGGGAGGCAGGCCCGGGCGCCGGGCCCGGACGCGGGCCGGCGCCCCCTAAGGTGCGGCGATCCTGGCCAGCAGGGCCGGCAGGGCGGTGCCGATCGGCTCGCGGACGATCTCGTCGGCGAGCGGGTCGTACGGGGTCTCCTCCGCGTTCACGATGATCAGCCGGGCCCCGGCCTCCGCGGCCATCCCGGCCAGTGACGCCGCCGGCTGCACCTGCAGGGTCGACCCGACGGCGATGAAGATCCGGCACCCCTTGGCCACCGCGACCGCCTGCCCCAGCACCTCCGGGTCGAGCCGCTGCCCGAACATCACCGTGGCCGACTTCAGGATCCCGCCGCATACCAGGCAGGCGGGATCCGGCTCCCCGGCAGCCACCCGGGCCAGCGCCTCCTCCATGCCCGACCGGGCGTGACAGGCCGTGCACACCACCGAGCGGGCACTGCCGTGCAGCTCGAACACCTTGCGGTCGGGCATCCCCGCGAGCTGGTGCAGCCCGTCCACGTTCTGGGTGATCACCCGCACCGGGGTGTCACCGCGCTCCAGCTCCGCGACGGCCAGGTGCGCGGCGTTCGGCCGCGCTCCGAGAGCGCCGATCTCGGAGCGCATCCGCCAGGAGCGGCGCCGGATCTCCGGATCGGCCATGTAGTACGAGTAGGTCACCAGCTTCTCGGCGTCGGGCTCCCGCCGCCACAGGCCCTGGGGCCCCCGGTAGTCCGGAATCCCGGAATCGGTGGACATCCCGGCCCCGCTGAACACTGCGACAAGTGGCTTCCCCATGCATCGACCCTACGTACCGGCGCGGGCCGCCCGCGAGCCCATTTCCGTGCACCGGCCGGAGGGAGGCGGCAGCGGGCGGGGCAGGAGGTGGAAGGGTCGTTTCTGCGGTGAATCCCGACCCCCCGCAGGAGTGAGATCCGGGCCCCGCCCTCCCGATCCGGCGGCCCGGCGGGTACAAGACCGGACATGATGCTCAATCCGTACCGTCTCGGTGCCCTGCTGCTGACCCTGCTCGCGCTGCCGGTCATGCCGTCCGCCCCGGCCCTCGCGGCGCCCGCCGCGGCAGTGAAGGGGCACACCGCCGCCCAGATCGAGGACTTCCTCACCGGCTTCTACGGGGACCACGGTCCCTCGGTGCAGGACCGGGAGGACTACGTATCGCAGATCCTCAAGGAGAGACAGCAGGTCAATGAGGAGGTCGACGTCCTGCTCTGCGCCCAGAACGAGCCGCAGGACATCAGCATCGGCCCGGTCACCGTCGCGAAGACCGCTTCGGTGGGCTGGGCCACCGTGACCACCCACTGGGCCTCCGGGGACACGGACACCTTCACGGCGTACGTACGCCTCGACTCCCAGCCCATCCGGCTCGACGACGTGATCTGCGCGGGCTGAGATCCGTAGGGTGGGCGGATGTCCACGACCGCGGCGACCACCACCGTCCTCTACTGCTCCGACCCGCTGAACGAGCGCCGGGCCGACGCCCACTTCGCGGCGGAGGCCCGGCAGTTGCGCGCCGCCGAGGGCACGGTCGTGCTCCTCGACCACGACGCGCTGCTGGCCGGGGACACCGAACGGGCGGTGGCGCGGGTGCCCGGCGGGGCCGGAGCCGTCTGGTACCGGGGGTGGATGATCCCCGTGGACCGGTACGCCGAACTGGACGCGGCCCTGCGCCGGCGTGGCGGCGCCCTCGCCGTCACTCCGGACGCGTACCGCCGGGCGCACGAACTCCCCGGCTGGTACGAGACCTTCGCGGGCCTGACCCCGGTCAGCGGCTGGCTGCCGACGGCGCCGGGCGTGGTCCCGGACCCGGAGGTTCTCGCGGCCCTCGCGGCGGGCCTGCCGCCGGGAGCCGCCATCGTCAAGGACTACGTGAAGTCCCGCAAGCACGAATGGGACGAGGCTTGCTACGTGCCCGACCTCGCCGACGCGGCCGCCCTGCACCGCGTCGTCGCCCGTTTCGTCGCACTGCAGGGCGGGTTCCTGGCGGGCGGGGTGGTGCTGAGGGCCTTCGAGCACTTCGTCGCGCAGCGGGCGGCGGCCGCGGAGGTACGGGTGTGGTGGCGGGACGGTGCGCCCCGCCTGGTCACCGCTCACCCCGACAGCCCGGTCGCCGAGGTTCCGGCACCGGACCTCGAACCGGTCCGGGCGGCCGTCGAGGCGCTGGGCTGCCCCTTCGTGACCACCGACCTCGCCCTGCGCGCGGACGGGGTCTGGCGGGTCGTCGAAGTCGGCGACGGACAGGTCAGCGACCTCCACCGGGAGGCCGATCAGGCCGCGTTCATCGGCCTCTTGACGGCCGATCAGGCCCCCCTGCGCACGCCGTCCCCATCTGGTACAACACCGGCATGACGGGATTCGAGATCACCGGTGCGAGCGCCGCCGACATGCAGCTGATCCGTGACTGGGCCGACGAGGAGGGCTGGAACCCGGGGGACTCGGACCGGTTCGCCTTCGCGGTTGCCGACCCGGAGGGCTTCCTCGTCGGGCGGCTGGACGGCGATCCGGTGGCCTGCATCTCCGCCGTGCGCTACGGCGCCGGTTTCGGCTTCATCGGCTTCTACATCGCCCGGCCGGCCGTCCGCGGCCAGGGGTACGGCATCCGGCTGTGGCACGCGGGGATGGAACGGCTCGACGGGCGGCTCGTCGGTCTGGACGGAGTCGTCGACCAGCAGGGCAACTACCGGAAATCCGGTTTCCGTTGGGCCTGGAACAACTTCCGCTACGAAGGCGCCCCGCAAGGGGAGGACGGCGCCGGGGTCGAGATCGTGGACGCGGGCACCCTGCCCTTCGGCCTGCTCGCCGCCTACGACCGGCGGTTCTTTCCCGCATCACGCGACGCCTTCCTGTCCGCCTGGACCGGGCTGCCCGGCCGGACGGCGCTGGCCGCCGTCCGGGACGGCCGCATCGAGGGCCTCGGTGTGATCCGCCCGTCCAGTGCCGCCCACCGCATCGGCCCTCTCTACGCGGCCACCCCGGCAGTGGCGGAGGCCCTGCTGCGGAGGCTGGCCCGGCACGCACCCGACGGCCTGGTGTCCGTGGACGTACCGGACGCCAACCCGTCGGCCGCCGCACTGTTCGAGGACCTCGGGCTGGCGCCGACGTTCGAGACCGCCCGGATGTACACGGGCTCGGCCCCGGAGCTCGCCCTGAACGAGCTGTTCGGGGTGACCAGCCTCGAACTGGGCTGAAACACAGGGTGGTTGGGGTGGGTCGGCTCTAGACTGCGCGTGGCCCGAACGTCGCCACGCTGTTCCGGGGGGAACGCCATGTCGTACTTGCTGCTGCTCGTCGCCGCCGTGCTCAGCATCCTGGGCCTGATCAACGACAGTGACGGCCTCACCACCGCGGGCTGGGTGGTCTGGGGCGTCGGCATCCTCTTCCTCCTGCTCCGATGGCGGCGCGGCCGCCGCAGGTTCGCCTCGCTGGAACACGCCGAGACCGCGGCGGCCGCCGGGAACACCCACGCGATGCGGGCCCTCGCGATGCGGCAGAAACTGCTGGACGACTTCACCGAGGCCGAACGGCTGCTGCGCGCGGCGGTCGAACTGGGGGACGTGGAGGCGATGTGGGAGATGGGACGGCTCGTCGAGCAGCGGGACGGCCTGGCGGCTTCCGAGCCGTGGTTCCGGATGGCGGCGGAGCGCGGGCACTTCTTCGCCAAGCGGTTCTTCCGGCCCGGACACGCGCTCAACATGGACGGCGGCAACCCCCTGTGAGCCGGACGGCGGTCGCACGGCGCCGCCCGGCCCACCGCTTCACGCGGGGTCAGATGCCGAACAGCGAGCCGGTGGTGTTCCGCAGGCCGCACGGGTTGGCGAAGGTGTACGAGTAGCTGAGCCGACGGCCCTGCCACACCCCGACGGCCGTCACCGTCATCGGATTCCACTCCCTGGTACAGACGGCGCCGGCGGCCGGTGCCGCGAGCGGGTCGAGCTGCGAGCCGTGCGTGCGTAACTCGCGGCACGCGGCGGCCGGGTTCGGGTGCGTCCCGCCCGGCGTCGGCGAGCAGACGAGCGTGACCGCGCGCAACACCGTGCCCGCGTCGGCATCGGGCCCGGCCGTCACACTGAGCACCAGCGCGGACGGCGCGTACAGGCTCGCCGTGCCGGTCGGTGCGGCGCCGGCCGTGCCCGGCCAGGCCAGTGCGGTGAGCGCGGTGAGCGCCATGGCGGCGGAACCGAGCCCGAGACCCTTTGCGATGGACCGCATTGCGAACACTCCCTTGGGTTGGTGTTTCGGATAGCGGACAGAGTCTTGCCGAGCCGGAGCGTGAACGCCCGTTCGTACCCCCATTTCCCGTCACCGATCGTGTACGAATGACTGCAGACCGCAGCGGCGTGCGCGAGCTGACCTGTGCGGGAGCGGGCGGCCGAATCGGCCGAACACCGACCGGGAGACCCCCCCGAAACACGCCGCGCCCCGGGCTGTGATCTGCCGGTACGGGGGCACGTCAGCGCCGCCGCTGCGGCCGGGCGGCCCCCGGGGGCGGCCTTCGGCGTACGGGACCAGCAGGCGTCCGGACGGCTCCTAGGCGGGACTGGTCAGGCGGGGGGCGTACATCTCCAGCAGGCGGGTGCGGGTCTGCTGGAGGCGCAGAGCGAGGACGCGCCCGACCCAGTGCCCGACCGCCGAGCCGAAGGTGGGGTCGGCGTCCATCAGCATCCGCACGGTCGCGGCGTCGAACTCGTACGCCCGTACCGGCGTCATCGCCTCCGCGCTGAGCTGCCACACGAACGGGGGGAAGAGCCACGACCAGCCCACCAGCTCCCCGGGGCCGAGATTCTCCACGGGCGCGGGCCGACGGCCCGCCACGGGGATCTCCAGGGTCACCGTGCCGGAACGCACGATCCAGAAGGAGTCCGCGCGCGTGCCCTCGTCGAAGATGCGCGCGTTCTCCGGGAAATTGACCTCACGGGCCTGGGACATCAGCCGTCCACGGTGCTCGGTGGACAGGACGGCGGCGATCCGGATGGTGGAAGGTGTGCTCACGACGGCCTCCGATCGGCCCCCCACAACGCTCCTGCTCTCCCCAGTGTCGCCGACGCCCGCCATATCGCGGCCGGACGGGCCACGGTTTCTTCCGCGCCCGCTGTGAGACACCCCCTACGGGGTGTCCTCGGCGTTCGCTTCCAGGCAGGCCAGCTCCATCGCGTCCAGGACCGCCTCGTGACTGCGTCCGCTCAGCTCGGCGACGTTCTCGATCTGGGCCGTCGCCCAGGCCGCCAGCGTCATCACCAGTACCCGGAGCCCGTCGGTGCCGTGCTCGGCCAGGACCGCGTCGGCGACGACCATGGCCTCCTCGGGGACCTGCTCGGGCGGTTCGAGGCCCGCGAGGCCGCGCAGCAGGGTGAGGGTGCGGCGGGAGATCTCCGGCGTCAATCCCGCCAGCCGCATGTCTTCTTGCTCGTCCATCCGCCCCGCCCTCCGGTGCCGTGCCGCCATCGCCTCAGGGCACGGTAGAGGGGCTCGGCGCCACGCGGGGCGGTTTCCGCAGGGTGACAGCGCGTGATCGGCTCCCTCCGGCCGGATCCGGCCCGTGCCGGGTGGCGCCGTCCGGCGCCCGGAAACGTCCGTGCGTTCGACTTCCGCCGGTGGCGACCCGCCGGTAACCTGCCCCGCGGCAGCCGCCCGCCCGGACGGCCGGACCCCTGGCAGGAGCGAGATGAAGAGCCTCTTACGTGCGGTCCTCTGCGCCCTCCTGCTGGGAGCCGGTGCCCTGACGGCGCCGTCCGCGCAGCCCGCCGCACACGCCGTCCCGGCGCCCACGGCCGGCGGTGAGGCCTGGACCCCGCCCCTGTCCACCCGCGGCCGGTACATCGTCGACGCGCAGGGCAACCGCTTCCGCCTGCGCTCCGGAAACTGGGACGGTGCCCAGGGTTCCTGGAACGGCTCGGGCGACCGGGGAGATCCCGCCACGCACCACAGCGGGCAGAACGCCCACGGCATCCCGATCGGCCTGGACCGGGTGCCCCTGCCCACCCTGCTCGCCGACTTCCGTGCCCTCGGGCTCAACAGCATCCGGCTGCCCTTCTCCAACGAGATGCTGCGCGACACCACCCCCGTCCCGGACCCGGCCGTCGCCGCCAATCCGGCCCTGCGCGGCCGCACACCCCTCCAGGTCTACGACGCCGTGGTCGCCGCCCTCACCGACGCGGGCTTCGCCGTCATCCTCAACAACCACACCGTCAGCACCCGTTGGTGCTGCGGCCTCGACGGCAACGAACGCTGGAACAGCGGCCGCTCCACCACCCGGTGGGCCGACGACTGGGTCTTCCTCGCCCGCCGCTACCGGGACAATCCGCGCGTGGTCGGCGCCGACCTCTACAACGAGGTCCGCCGCGACGTCCTCGACGACCCCAACTGGGGCCTCGGCGACAACCACGACTGGCACGCGGCCGCCCAGGAGGCCGCCGACCGCATCCTCACCGAGGCCAACCCCCGGCTGCTGATCGTCGTCGAGGGCATCAACTGGACCGGGCTGCCCGTGGACGGCTTCCCGCACGGCCGCCCCACCCTGACCCCCGTACGCACCCTCTCCCACACCCTGGTCACCTCGAACAAGCTGGTCTACTCCGCCCACTTCTACGGGTACACCGGCCCCCGGCACAGTGGCGCGACCGGCATGGGGGAGACCAGCGATCTCCGCTACCAGGACATGACCGCGGCCCAACTGCAACAGACCCTCTACGACCAGGCCTTCTTCGTGTCCGCGGAGACCGGCACGCACTTCACCGCCCCCGTGTGGATCAGCGAGTTCGGCATCGGGGCCGACGAGAGCGTCGCCGCCCCGCGCGCCTGGTTCGACCGCCTCACCGGCTACCTGACGCGCTCCGACGCCGACTTCGCGTACTGGCCCCTCGTCGGCTGGAGCACCGACGCCCAGGGCGCCCCGGGCGGCGACACCTGGGCCCTCCTCCGCTACGACGCGACCGGCCGCCGCTCCGGCGTCCTCGACCCGGGTGACTGGCGCACCGCCCGCTGGTCCCCGCTCGCCACCACCCCCGGCCGCACCGGGCCGGTCCCCGCGACCACCGCCTGGTACCAGCTGACCACGGACCACCGCGATCACAACGCCTCGCTGCGCACCCGCGCCGCCGGTGACTGGGACAACGGGGCCCGCAAGGCGGTCTGCCCCGACGGCGCCCGCCTCACCGGGCTCGGCCACACCGGCGGCCGGGGCCTGTGCACCACCTCCGACCTGCGCGCCCCGGCCGGCGGGCACACCGTGGTCCGCGACGAGACGTACGTCCCGGCGGGCGGCGACTGGGCCACCGGATACACGAAGTTCCAGTGCCCGACCGGCCAGTTCCTGATCGGCTACAGCCTGCGCGGCGAGCGGGTCTCGGCGGCCCTGTGCGCCCCGGCCCGTACGGCCCTTCCAGGGGGCGGCCGGACCCTGTGGTTCGACCGCGGTGACAACCGCCCGCCCGGCGGCCCCGGCGGGGACTTCGCCTACGGGCACTACAAGGGCCAGTGCCTGCCCACCGAGTACGCGGCGGGCATCGCCTTCACCACCCGCGCCGCCACCCGCCCCTCTCCGGCCGCACTGCTGTGCCGTCCCCTGCCGGGACCGGACGGACGCTAGTCCGGCGAACCGCGGCGAACCGCGGCGGCTGCGGAGGCGGCGGTGACGGCGAGCGCGACCAGGACCAGGACCGCCGCGACCAGGAAGGTGAACCGCATCCCGGTGGCCACGGCCGCCGGGGGCGCCGCGGCGAGGTCGGCCGCCGCCGACGCGTGCGCGAACACGGCGCCCATGACGGACGCACCGGTGACGAGTCCGAGATTGCGCGAGAGGCCCAGCATCCCGGAAACGGCGCCCCGCCGGTCCGGGGCGACGTCCGCCATGACGGCGGTGTTGTTGCCGGTCTGGAACACCGCGTAGCCGGCCGTCACGACCGCGAGGGGGGCGAGGTACCCGAGGACCCCGATCGACGCCGGCGTCACCGCCAGGGTGACGGCGCCGCCCGCCATCGCGGCGAGCCCGAGGAGGGTCGTGCGCTGCGCGCCGAACCGGTCGGTGAGACGGCCGGCCGGCACCCCGGTCACCGCGGCGACCAGCGGCCCGACGGACAGGACGAGCCCGACCGCAGCCTCGCCCAGCCCGAGCGCCCGGGAGAGGTAGAACGGCCCGACCACCAGCGTCGCCATCATCACCGTCGAGACGAGCGCGCTCGAGGCGAGGCCGCCGCCGATCACCGAATCGCGGAAGAGCGCCCGCTGGACCAACGGCGACGCCGCTCTCGCCTCGGCGCGCACGAAGAGGGCGGCCCCGCAGGTGGCGGCCAGCAGCAGCGCCGTGTTGAGGGCACCGAAACGGCCGCCGCCGAGGGTCATGGCGAGGGCGTAGGCCGCGAGCGTCAGCGCGAGCAGCAGCGTCCCCGCGTGGTCGAAGCGGGCCCGGTCGGCCCCGGACCCCTGCCGGTCGGCCGGCAGATGACGGTGGGCGAGCAGGAACGCCAGGATGCCCAGCGGAACGTTGACGAGGAAGAGCGCCCGCCAGCCGAACCCGGCGAGCAGGGCCCCGCCCAGCGAGGGACCGAGAGCGGTCCCCACGGCCGACATCGTGCCGAGCAGCCCCATCGCGCTGCCCGTCCGCTCCTTCGGGACCGTCTCACCGACGAACGCCATGGTGAGCGCCATCATCACGGCGGCTCCCAGGCCCTGCGCCGCCCGGGCGCCGATCAGCAGCCAGAGCGTGGGCGCGGCGGCGCACAGCACCGAGGCCGCGGTGAACAGGGAGATCCCCGCCAGGAGCAGCCGCCGGCGGCCGACCACGTCACCGAGCCGTCCGGCGCCGACGACCAGGGTCGTGAGGGCGAGGAGGTAGGCGAGGACGATCCACTGGACCTCCTGGAAGGAGGCGGAGAACACCTGCGCCAGGGTCGGCAGGCCGACATGGGCGATGCCGGTGCCCAGCGAGGACAGCAGTACGGAGAGCGAAAGGCCGGTGAGGGCCCACCGGACGGCGGGCCCGTGCGCGGCTGCGGGCGCGGTTGCGGAATCACTGTGCGGGGTCATGCCGGGAGGGTGGACGCGGTGCGGGCCGATCGGCAAACCTTGTTGCCGTTTCCGGGACGGCCGAGTGGAATGGCCCCATGGACAAGCCATCGCCCCACCAGGCGGTCCTCGACGAGGTCGCTCCCCGGCTCCGGCAGCTGCGCGCCCGCCGCGGCCTCACCCTGGCCGCGCTCTCCGAGACGACCGGCATCTCGAAGAGCACCCTGTCCCGGCTGGAGTCCGGGCAGCGCCGCCCCAGCCTGGAACTGCTGCTGCCGCTCGCGGCCGCGTACCAGGTGCCCCTTGACGACCTCGTGGGCGCTCCCGAAGTGGGCGATCCCCGGGTACGGCTGACTCCCCGCACCCTGCCGAACGGCGGCACGGCCGTCCCGCTGACCAGGGGCCCCGGTCCCCTCCAGGCGTTCAAGATGCTGATCCCCGACCGGGGCGGCGAGCCGGTTCCGCGGACGCACGAGGGCTACGAGTGGCTGTACGTGCTCGAGGGCCGGCTGCGTCTCGTCCTCGCCGAGCACGACCTGGTCCTCGGCCCCGGCGAGGCCGCCGAGTTCGACACCCGGCTGCCCCACTGGTTCACCAGCGCGGACGGGCGGCCCGTGGAGATCCTCAGCCTCTTCGGGCGGCAGGGGGAGCGCATGCACGTCCGCGCGAAGCCCAGCACGTGACGGCGGGGCACGCGCGCGGGTCCGGAGCGAATTGCATCAGATATGCCAAGTGGGATGAATCAAGCCCTGCATCGCTCTAGGGTGCGCCCGTAGGCATGGCTGTGGACTGCTGTTCGGCGGCTTTCGGCCATGGCTCGTCCGGCCGCACCCTACGGCCGGACCGCACACCGAACTGGGGGATTCATGCGCAGATCCCGAGGGGCGGCGGCCGCTCTCGCCCTGTCTCTGGCCGGAACCGCCGCGGGCGCGGGCCTCGGCCTCGTCCCACAGGCGGCGGCGATCACCCCGCCCGTCGCGTTCACCGCCGACCCGCTGTCCACCTGGCAGCCCAACGGCGTCGTCTGGGCCCTCGCCGAGGCGGGCGGTCAGGTCTTCGCCGGCGGCACCTTCTCCGCCGTGCGCCCGCCCGCCGGAGGCTCCGGAAGCGAGCAGCCGGCCGTGAACTTCGCGGTGCTCGACGCCGCTACCGGCGCCCCGACCTCCTGCAAACTGTCCTTCACCGTCGCCTCCGGCACCGCCACCGTCCGCGCGCTCGCCGTCTCACCGGACAAGGCGACCCTGTACGTCGGCGGCTACTTCGGCGCGGTCAACGGCACCGCCGTCTCCAGCCTCGCCGCCGTCGACGTGGCGACCTGCACGGTGAAGCAGGGCTTCCGCCCGGCCTTCGCGGCCACCGTCCGCGCCCTCGCCGTCACCGGCGACACCGTCTACGCGGGCGGCGACTTCCTGACCGTCGCGGGCCAGCCGCGCCAGCGGTTCGCCGCCGTCGGCGCGGCCGACGGGGCGCTGAGGCCCTTCACCGCCAACGCCGACGAGCCCGGCCGCGCCGTCGAAGTCTCCCCGGACGGCAGCAACGTGGTCCTCGGCGGCGACTTCTTCACCGTCAACGGCACGAACACGCACGCACTGGCCGTCGTCGACGCGACGAGCGGTGCACTCACCAAGTCCTACGCCGGCTTCATCGAGACCAACTCCGTGGTCAAGGACCTCGCGGCCGACGCGAACGGCGTCTACACCGCCAACGAGGGCACCGGCGGTGGCGTCTTCGACGGCCGGATCGCGCTCGACCCGGGGACCTTCGGCCAGCGCTGGCGCGACACCTGCCTCGGTGCCACCCAGGCCGTGCTGCCGTACCGGGACGTGCTCTACAGCGCCTCGCACGCGCACGACTGCTCCGGCGTCGGCGAGTTCCCCGACGGCCAGCGCCACCACCTCCTCGCCCAGCCCACCAGCGGCACCGGCAAGCTCGGCTGGGCCCCCGACACCAACGACGGCATCGGTGAGGGCATCGGGCCGCGCGTGATGACCGTCGGTTCCAAGGGCGGCGTCCAGTACCTGTGGGTCGGCGGCGAGTTCACCACCGTCAACGGCGCGGCGCAGCAGAGCCTGACGCGCTTCGCCTCCACCGGGGACACCGGCGCGCCCACCGTGCCCGTGACGAGTGCGGTCAGCTTCAAACCCGGCGAGGTCCAGGTGCGCTGGCGCACCAGCCTCGACCTCGACGACAGCGCGCTGACCTACCGGATCTACCGCAACGGCGCGGCCACGCCGATCGGCACGGTCACCGCCGACTCGCTGTTCTTCAGGCGACCGCAGGCCTCCTGGACCGACACCACCGCCGCGGCGAACCAGACGTACACCTACCGGGTGACGGCCACCGACGCGGCCGGCAACACCAGCGCCCTGTCCGCGACGGCGAGCGTGACCGTGCCGACCACGGCGGAGGCCTACCCGAACCGGGTCCGCACCGACGGGGCCGAGCTGTTCTGGCGCTACGACGAATCGGCCCTGCCCTTCGTCGCCGACTCCTCGGCCGGCGGCAACCAGAGCGGCGTGCACAACAACGCCCCCGCCCTGCGCCAGACGCCCGGCGCGGTCTCCGGTGCGAGCACGGCCATCGGGTTCAACGGCTCGTACACCCATGTGTACGGGGACAAGCGGCAGACGGTGGGCAGCACCTACACCGTCGAGACCTGGTTCAGGACGAACACCACCCGGGGCGGCAAGCTCGTCGGTTTCGGCAACAGCCAGGCCGGCACAAGCCACCAGTACGACAAGCACGTCTACATGACCAATGACGGCCGGCTCGTCTACGGCGTCTACACCGGAGCCACCCGCACCATCACGACCCCGGCCGCGTACAACGACAACCAGTGGCACCACGTCGTCGCCACCCAGGGACCGGGCGGGATGACCCTCTACGTGGACGGCGCCCAGAAGGGCACCCTGAACGTCACCACGCACGAGAACTACACCGGCTACTGGCGCACCGGCGGCGACAACCTCACCTCCTGGCCGAACCGTCCGGCCGGCGACTACTGGACGGGACAGCTCGACGAGACCGCCGTCTACCCGACGGTGCTCAGCGCCTCGCAGGTGCAGAACCACTACGCCCTCGCCACCGCCCCGGCGGACTCGGTGGTCCGGGTGACCGCCGCGGAGGACACCTACGCCAACGCGGGGGCGCCTTCCACCCACTACGGGACCTCGGGATCGCTCGCGGTGCGCGGCACCTCCTTCTACGCGAGCTACCTGCGCTTCGACCTGCCCGCCGCGCCCGCGGGCACGGTGCTGAAGTCGGCCGCGCTCAGCGTGAAGACGAGCACGATGAGCGGCGCCGGTACCGCGGACACCGTCTCGGTCGTCCCGGTCACCGGATCGTGGAGCGAGGGCGGGACGACGTACAACAACCGCCCCGCGCTGGGCGGACCGGCGCTCGGCGGCTTCGCCGGGATCCCGGACGGCTCGGCCGTGCACACCACCGGGCTGGCCACCGCGAACGTCGCGGCGGCCCTCGGCGGCAGCTACGGCCTGGCGCTGAGCAGCACCGGTACGGACGCCCTGTGGCTGTGGTCCTCCGAGGCACAGGCGAACGAGGGGACACCGCAGCTGACGCTCACCTTCGGCGCGATGTGACCTGACGGGCCCCGTATACAGGGGGCGCGGGCCGCAACGGCCCGCGCCCCCTCCTGGGTCAGAGGCCCAGGTCGTAGCTGAAGGTGTACGCGACGGAGGTGTCGCCGTGGCGGTAGGTGAAGCCGCCGGAACCCGTCAGCCCCGCGAGGTCACCGGTGCCGGAGCCCGGGACCACCTCGAAACGGCAGACCGTGCCGCCGGCGTCGAAGCTTCCCCGCTCCTCCAGCACGAAGCAGCCCTTGCGGCCGTCGACGCTGCCGGCGACCAGTTCCATGCCGCTGTAGGAGCCGAGGTTCTCCCCGGTGTAGGCGATCGTGTAGTCGCAGGCGGTCGCAGGAGCCTCGATCCCACCGGTGAAGGCATTGTTGACATGGGCGTGGGCGAGCCGCGGGACGGCGTCCACCGCGCCGACGGGGCTCTCCTCCCAGTTGGCGAAGGTGAAGCGGCCAACGGTCTCAACGGGCGTGGGCATGACGGTCCTCCCGGCCGGCCGGACGGGCTCTCCGCCCGGCGTGCCTCCAGGCTGGCAGCCGTACCTGACATCTTCTGTCAGGTACCGGCGACAATGACGTCATGCGTGCCGACCGCCTCCTCTCCCTGCTCCTGCTCCTGCAGAACCGCGGCCGGATGACCGCGCCGCAGCTCGCCACCGAGCTGGAGGTGTCCGTACGCACGATCCACCGCGACATCGAAGCCCTCGGTGCCTCCGGCGTCCCCGTCCTGGCCGACCGCGGCCCGGCCGGCGGATACCGGCTGGCCGAGGGCTACCGCACGCGCCTCACCGGCCTCACCGACACCCAGGCCGGCTCCCTCTTCCTCGCCGGTGCCCCCGGCCCCGCGCAGGAGCTCGGCCTCGGCGCCGATCTGGCCGCCGCCCAGCTGAAACTCCAGGCCGCGCTCCCGGCGGCCCTCGCCGAACGGGCCCGCAGGATCCAGGACCGCTTCCACCTCGACGCGCCCGCCTGGTTCCGGGAGGCCGATCCCGTCCCCCACCTCGCGCAGATCGCCCAGGCCGTCTGGGACCGGCACGTCCTGCGCACCCACTACCGCCGCTGGCGCGGCGAGGTCCGGCGCGAGCTGCATCCCCTCGGCCTCGTCCTCAAGGGCGGCATCTGGTACCTCGTCGCCGATGTCGAGGACGCCGTACGGACCTACCGCGTCTCCCGGTTCCTGGCGGTGGACACCGCGCCGGAGCGCTTCGAACGGCCCGCCGGATTCGAACTCGCCGCCTACTGGCAGGAGTCCACCCGCCGCCTGGACGCCGTGCTCCACCAGCAGACCGCCGAACTACGGCTGTCCCCGCGCGGTCAGCAGCTGCTGCCGATGCAGTTCGGGGCGGCAGGCACCCGGGCGCTCGCCGACGCCGCCCCGCCCGACGCGGACGGCTGGGTCCGGCTGCGCCTGGGCGTCGAGTCCCAGGCCGTCGCCGTCGGCGACCTGCTCCGGCTGGGCACCGAGGCCGAGGTGCTCGGCCCGCCCGAACTGCGCCGCGCCCTCGCCGAGACGGTGACCGCGCTCGCCGCACGCTACGCCTGACGGGGGCCGCCGGGCGCCCCTCGTAAGGTGGGCCGTCATGATCGGACAGCAGGGGAGAGGGCGAACGCACATGCGGATCGAGCTGCGGGGGACGTGCGACGACGACCTGGCCGTGTTCTGGGAGCAGCTGAGGCACCCGGGCCTCCAGCAGATGGCGGCGATCACCAGGAAGTACCACTACGACCGGGGCCACTTCGACACGCACTGGGCCAAGGTGCGCAACGACCCCACCGTGATCCTGCGTACGGTGCTGGCCGACGGGGCCGTGGTCGGTCACGCCGCCGTCTTCGGGCCGCCCGAGGAGCGCGAGGTGACCTACGTGATCGGCCCGGAGCACTGGGGCCGGGGCATCGCCACCCGGGCGCTCGCCGAGCTGATCCGGCTGGAGGACACCCGCCCCCTGCACGCCGGGGCGGTGGCCGACAACGCGGGCTCGATCCGGGTGCTGGAGAAGTGCGGGTTCACCGTCACCGGACGCACCCGTGACTTCGCCCAGGCCCGCGGCCGGGAGGTGGACGTCGTCCTGCTCACCCTGAGCTGAGCGGGCGCCCGCCCGGGCCGCCCGGGGGCTCCACCTCCAGGAAGCGGCGCCGGCGCGGGCCCCGGTAGAGCAGGCACACCCAGCCCAGCCGTTCCAGGACGGCCGCGCAGTCCGTCAGCCGCTCCTGCTCCTCACCGCCCGCGCCGCCGCCCGCCGGGCCGACCCAGGTCACCTCCACCCGCCCGGGCTCCGCCGCGGCCGCCACGCGGTAGCCCGTCCGCGTACGCAGCCCCCGCGCGTCCAGCGCCGACGGCTCGATCCCCGCCGCCTCCAGTACGAGGGCCACCGCGCGCGGCAGCTGCCGTACCTCCCACGGCGCGGGAACCGCCGCGCCCGCCGGGCCGTTGACCAGGCGGCGGATCTGCAGCAGCCCCTCGTACGCGGTGCGCAGCTCCGCCCGGCGCCCGGCGGGCGGAGCGGCCGGGCCGTCGCCGGTCGCGGGCTCGAAGCCCTGCCCGGGTACCACCATCACCCACCATCCGTCACGTCTGAGTACCTCACGCCCAACGGCCTGAGTATCCACCCCGATTCCCCGGCGCCGCTGCGCTGGTCGAATGGGGGCATGACCTCACACGCCCCGGGCACCGCGAGCGCCCGCCCGCGCATGCAGCACATGACCACCGCCGGCTCGGCCCTGGCCGTGGCCCTGGTCCCGCTGGTGGTCGGCGTGCTGTTCGCCAAGGCGATGGCCGCCGACCCGATGACCCCGGTCAACGCCCTGATCGCGGGCGGCGGCCAGCGGGCGGTGCTGCCGCGGGGCGAGTGGAAGCGGCGCGGTCACAGCACCGTGCGCAGGCTGCGCACGGCCCGGCGGGACACGGCCCGGCGCTGTGCCCGCGCCTGCGGACGACGACCCTGAGGATCCGGGTCAGGAGGTGCCGGCCAGCGGCTCCTGGAGTTCGGTGACCCACTGCTCCGGGTCCTGCGGGCAGGCCAGGGTCAGCTCGCGCGCGTACCCGGCCGAGCGGTGCCCGTGCGCGTCGATCCACCGCGCCAGAGCCTGCGCCGTCGGCAGGACACCGTCCATCGAGCCCCGGTGCACCACCGTCGCGGCCCGCTCCACCGCGGGCAGCGTGACGATCCGTACCTCGCCCCCGAGGTCCTCGGCGCGGACCGAGGCCGCCACCGGCAGTCCGGCGTGGACGAGGACGGCCCCCGCGGGCTCCGTGCCGGGCGCGTCCTCGTAGTAGGCGGTGCCGGGACCGGTCGGGACGACCCCGGCCCCCTCGATGCGGCGGCACAGCTCGTCGTAGAGCGGGCCGATGACCGGACCGATGTCCCGGGGTTCGTAACTCCCGGCCGTCCCGGTCAGCTCGGCGAGCCGGACGGGCGGGAGGCTCTTCACGACGATGTCGTCGGCAGGCATGGTTCCCTCGTTCTCGATGGTGCGCAGCCTCGCCTCGACCTGGACCAGCCGGGCCGCCGCGGCGGCCAGGGCGGTCTCCAGCTCGGCCTGCCGCAGGCGCAGCATGCCGCGCAGCTCCTCCGCGCCCACCCGCTCGTCGAGGATCGACCCCACCTGGTCGAGGCTGAAGCCGAGTTCCTTGAGCGCGATGACACGGTTGAGGCGGGCGAGCTGCCCGGCCTCGTAGGAGCGGTAGCCGGTGAAGGGGTCGACACGCGCCGGGCGCAGCAGTCCGAGGGCGTCGTAGTGACGCAGCATGCGGACCGATACCCGGCCGTGCTTGGCGAAGTCTCCGATGGTGAACATGACGCTCTCCACTACAAGGTCTGACACAGGGGGAGGGTCAAGCCTCGCATCGGGTGCGGACGCGGTCAGCGGCCGTACTGCCGCAGGCACAGGTCGACGATGGACGGCGGTACCGCGCCTTCTGCTGCCGCGCAGATCCGGTCCATGCGGGGAGGCGGGGCCGGCCGCCGGCGCGGGTGGGCCGTGGCGGGCCCCGGCAGCCGCTTGCGCCGCGGCGGCGGCGCCGCCTTCGCGGGGGCCCGCCCGCGCGACGGCTCCGGCTCCGGGACCGGCTCCCGCGCCGACTCCGGGGCGGGGGAGGCGGCCCGGGGCAGCGCCCCCAGCGGCAAGGCCAGGGGCGTCGGAGTCCCGGGCGCTCCGGCGGGCGGTACGGAACCCCGTACGGCAGCCGGAGCCGCATCCTGCGGACCGACGGAGACACAGCCGGTGCTCGCGAGGAGCACGACGAGGGAAAGGGGCACGGCCCGGCGTAACTGCATGCGACCACCTTGCCGTACGGCCGGGCCGCCCCGGCTCCGCTCTCACGCGTGCGGGTGACACCGGCGCTCACGCGACCCCTGCAGCAGGCCCCGGGCGGGAATGCCCGGGGCGTGTGGGAAATTGGAACGGCAGTACGGATGAAGGGGGAGGCGCGACCCCCGGCTCTCCGTGCCGTGGTGTCCTGCCCGCCGATCGCCCGTACGGAGAACCGATCCATGACCTCAGCTGCCGCGCCCGGCAACGATTCCGCGCCGCCCTCGACCTCTATAGCCCGGCCGGGTACCGGATCCCCACCGGGGAGCGGCGCCGCCCCATGGAAGGGCTGGGCGGCCGTGTGCGCCGTCTCGCTCGGCATCTTCTGCCTGATCACCTCCGAGCTGCTGCCCGTCGGGCTGCTCACCCCCGTCGGCGCCGACCTCGGCGTGTCCGACGGGACCGCCGGCCTGATGGTCACCGCCCCCGGGCTGGTCGCCGGCTTCTGCGCGCCGCTGGTCACCGTCGGCGCCGGGCGGCTCGACCGGCGGCTCGTGCTGTGCGTGCTCATCGCCCTGATGATCGCGGCCAACCTCGCCGCCGCCGTCGCCCCGAACTTCTCCGTCGTACTGGCCGCCCGGCTGCTCGTCGGCGTCAGCGTCGGCGGATTCTGGGCCATCGCCGGCGGGCTCGCCGTCCGCCTCGTGCCCGAGCGGCACGTCGGCCGGGCCACCGCGCTCGTCTTCGGCGGTGTCCCCACCGCCTCCGTGCTCGGCGTCCCCGCCGGAACCCTGCTCGGCGAACTCGGCGGCTGGCGCATCGCCTTCGCGGCGGTCGGCGCCCTCGGCCTCCTCACGCTGACCGCCCTGCTCCTGCTGCTGCCCGCGCTGCCGCCGACCCGGCACATCACCTTTCCCGAGCTCCCCGCCCTGCTCCGCGAGAACCGCGCCGTGCGGGCCGGCGTCATCGTCACCTTCCTCGTGGTGACCGGGCAGTTCGCCGCCTACACCTTCGTACGGCCGATCCTGCAGGACGTCTCCGGCATCGACGCCGACTACATCAGCACCCTGCTGCTCGGCTACGGCGTGGCGGGCGTCGCGGGCAACTTCCTGGCGGGGGCGCGCGACGCCTACCGGACCCTGCTCGTGGTCAGCTCGGCCCTCACCGTGCTCCTCGCGCTGATCGCCGTCCTGCCGGGACCGGTCGCCGGGACCACCCTGCTGCTGGGCTGGGGACTCGCGTACGGAGGGGTCTCGGTGAGCCTGCAGAGCTGGATGATCAAGGCGGCCCCGGATGCGACCGAGGCCGCGTCCTCGCTGATGGTGGCCATGTTCAACTTCGCCATCGCGGCGGGCGCACTGTGCGGCGGCCTCGCGGTCGACGGCATCTCCGCACCCGCCGCCCCGCTCGGCGGAGCCGCCCTGATGCTCGCGGCCGCGGGCACCGTCTGGGCCACGGCGATCCGCCGCACACCGGACGGCACCCTCGCCTGACCGACAGATCGGATGGACGGGTGCGGATCGGACATCCGGCTTGACCAGGCCCCCGCCGGAGGGCGAGAGTGCGCCGATCAAGGACCACTGCCCCAGCCGCCCTTCGGAGACACGCCAGATGCCCATGTCCACGCCAGGCGCCGCCGGCGCGGCCCCGGCTCCCGCCGCCCGGCGGCGCGGAGCCTGACCGGACCGGGTGGGGGCCGGTACCGCACCCGGTCCGGTCAGGCTCCGCGCCGGCCCCCGTCCCAGCCGGGAGACCACCATGCCCCAGGACCCTGATGAGAGCGGGACCGTCCCCGACGGCCAGCCGCTCGTACGCCCGTACGTCGCCCCCTCGGGCCGACCGCCCCGTTCGACGGCGCCCGCCTGGCCGCAGGCCGGCCCGCTCGCCTTCCCCGGCCCGGCGCACGGCCCGGCGCCCGGCGTTGCGCCTGCCGCTCCCGCTCCCGTTTCCGGCCCCGCCCCGGCGGTCGGCCGCAGCCGCCTTCCGTTCGCCGTGATCACCCTGCTGGCGCTCGCCGCGGTGGGCGGCCTGGTGCTCCTGCTGAGCGGCCCCGACCCGCTTGTGCCCCGGGCCGGGGCGCCCGCAGAGCTGTCCGTTCCGGTGCTCCCGGCGCGCAGCCCGGACTCCGCCGACGATGCCGGGGTATCCGGGCCGACCGCGTCGGTGCGGCCCGTCGCGCCGTCACCGTCGCCGTCGCCCTCGGCCACCGACCGGAGCCCGGAACCGCCGTCGGCGCCGACCGCCTCGGCCCCGGGCCGGTCCGGCTCCTCCGGCACGCTGCGGATGGGGGACAGCGGCCCCGAGGTACGCGCCCTGCAGGAGCTGCTCTACGGCCAGGGGTTCACGTACGTCTCCGTCACCGGGGTCTTCGACCACCCGACCAAGCGCGGCGTCAGCCAGCTGCAGCGCGACCGCTCCATCAAGGGTGACCCCAACGGCGTCTACGGCCCGGCCACCCAGGCGGCGATGCGCTGACCGGCCGCCGCTGCCCGCCGCAGCCGTCCCCGTGGGATCAGCGGCCGCCGGAGACGCGCAGCACGGTGCCCGTCGTGTACGAGGCGTCCGCGGAGAGCAGCCAGGAGATCGCCCCGGCGATCTCCTCCGGCCGGCCCGGCCGCCCGAGCGGGATCCCGGCCGCGGCCCGGGCCGGCCGGCCGGGATCGCCCATCGCCGCGTGCATGTCGGTCTCGATGATGCCCGGCGCCACGGCGTTGACCCGGATCCCGTCCGGGCCGAGCTCCTTGGCCAGCCCCACCGTGAGCGCGTCCGTGGCCGCCTTGGTCGCCGCGTAGTGCACGTAGTCCCCGGGGCTGCCGAGGGTGGCGGCCGCGGAGGAGACGTTCACGATCGCCCCGCCGCCGCCCTCCGCCATGTCCCGCGCGGCCCGGCGGCAGCACAGAAGGTACCCGAGGAGGTTCACCTCCACGACCCTCCGCAGATCCTCCGTCCGGGCATCGGCGAGCCGGCCCAGCGGGCCGGTCACCCCGGCGTTGTTGACCAGCCCGGTCACCCTGCCGAGTTCGGCGCCGGCGATGTCGAAGAGCCGCTCGACGGCGCACTCCTCGGAGATGTCACCGCGCACGGTCACACAGCGGACCCCGAAGGACCGCACGCCCGTGGCGACGGCCTCGGCCGCCACCGCGTCGCGGGTGTAACCCAGCGCCAGGTCATGCCCGTCGGCGGCCAGCCGCAGGCACGTCGCCGCCCCGATGCCCCTGCTGCCGCCGGTGACCACGGTGACGGGACGAGGTGACATGGGGCCTCCTGGGTGGCGCGGGCGCGGGGCGGCAGGCTAACACCGTGATAATCGCTGGACCAGCGGAAATGGCCGCAAGCAGAGTGGTCGTCACCGACGCGCCGCACCACCGCGTGTCGTCCCGTCCCCGAGGAATGCCGGAGCCGCACCATGTCGACCCTGCGCGTCACCGCCGAAGAGCTGACCGTCCACGAGCACCCGAACGCCGACGCACTGGAACTGGCCCAGGTGGGCCTGTACCGCGCGGTGATCGCCAAGGGCGCCTACCGCACCGGCGAGTTCGCGCTCTACATCCCCGAACAGGCCGTCCTGCCCGCGGATCTGATCGAGGAGCTGGGCCTCACCGGCCGGCTCGCCGGCGGCTCCGCCGACCGCGTCAAGGCGGTCCGGCTGCGCGGTGAGCTCTCGCAGGGCCTGGTCTGCCGGCCGCGCGCGCTCGCCGACGTCGACCTGGCGCAGGCCGCCAAGGAGGGAGCGGACTTCGCGGAGCTGCTGGGCATCACCAAATGGGCCCCGCCCATACCCACGACCATGAACGGCGACGTCGAGGCCGCCGCCGACCTGATGCCGTGGGTCGACATCGAGAACCTCCAGCGCTACCCGCACATCTTCGAGCCCGGCGAGCCGGTCGTCCTCACCGAGAAACTGCACGGCACCGCCTGCCTGTTCACGTACGTGGCGGACGGCGAGCGGTCCTTCGTCTCCTCCAAGGGGTTCGGCTCGAAGGGGCTGGCGCTCAAGGAGGACGAGCGCAACCTGTACTGGCGGGCCGTCCGCGGCCACGACGTACCGGCCGTCGCGGCGGCCCTGGCCGGCCGTCTCGGCGCGACCCGGATCGGGATCTTCGGCGAGGTGTACGGCGCGGGGGTCCAGGACCTCTCGTACGGCACCGACGTACGCACCGCCGACACGCCACCCGGATACGCCGTCTTCGACGTGTCCGCCGAGATCGACGGACAGGTGCGCTGGCTGGACCCGACCGCCGTCCTGACGGACGGTGAGCTTCCGCTGGTGCCAAGGCTGTACGAGGGACCGTACGACCTCGACACGGTGCTCGAGCTGGCGAGCGGCCGCGAGACGGTCTCCGGGAAGGCCGTGCACCTGCGCGAGGGCGTCGTCATCCGGCCGTCGGCGGAGCGGTACAGCCCGGTCGTGGGCGGCCGAGCCATCGCCAAGGCGGTCAGCCCGGCGTACCTGACCCGCAAGGGGGGCACCGAGTACGAGTGACCGCCCCTCTCGGCACACCGTGCGGTGCAACGCCGCGCCGCGCCCGCCCCGCCTCGTGGGGCGGGCGCTTCGTGCATGGTGGGATGGCCCGGGGGCGGGTTCCACCAGTACACGGAGAGGTCGGGTACATGTCCCAGTCGGGCCGGAGCAGCCAGGAAACCATGCGGGCGATGGCGTACGAGACGTACGGAGGGACGGAGGTGCTCGCCGAGACCCGGCTGCCGATGCCCAAGGTCGGGCCCGGCGAGGTGCTCGTCAGGGTCAGGTGCGCCTCCGTCAACCCCGTCGACTGGAAGATCATGTCGGGCGGGCTCGACCCCTTGATGGACGTCGTCTACCCGGTGGTCCCCGGCTGGGACGTCGCCGGCACCGTCGAGCGGGTCGGCATCGACACCCCCGAATACGCGGAGGGCGACGAGGTCATCGCCTACGCCCGCAAGGACTACGTCCACGGCGGGACCTTCGCCGAGTTCGTCACCGTGCCTGTACGCGCCCTCGCGCACAAGCCCACCTCGCTCGACTGGGCCGAGGCCGCCGGACTCCCGCTCGCCGGGCTCACCGCCTACCAGCTGCTCACGCGGCTCGGAACCGGCAAGGACGACACCGTCCTCATCCACGGCGCGGCGGGCGGCGTCGGCTCCTTCGGCGTGCAGATCGCCCGCGCACTGGGCGCCCGTGTCATCGGTACCGCCTCCCCGCGCAACCACGACCGGGTGCGCGAACTCGGCGCCGAGCCCATCGAGTACGGGGACGGGCTCGCCGAGCGCGTGCGCGCCCTCGTACCGGACGGCCCCACGGTCGTCGCGGACTTCGTCGGAGGGGTCGGCGCCGTCACCCGGGCGGTGCTCCACGACGACGGCCGGCACGCCTCCATCGCCGATCCCAGTGTGCTGGGCGCGGGCGGTGAGTGGATGTGGGTCCGCCCGGTCGGCAGCGATCTGGCCGAGCTGGGCCGGCTCGCCGACAGCGGACAGCTGAAGGTTCCGGTCGCCACGACCTTCCCGCTGGGGGAGCTGGCGGCCGCCTTCGAGCTGAGTCAGGGCGGGCACACGGCCGGGAAGATCATCATCGAGGTCTGATCCCGGATCCCGCTGATCCCCGGGCACTGTCTCCTCACGTCAGGTCCGGCACCTCGCCGCAGGCCGCCCAGGAGACCTCGACCCCCGGCAGGCCGGTCCGCCAGGGGCCGGCCAGGGCGGCCAGCCGCGCCGCGCCGGGCGGGGTGGCACCGAGGCCGATCGCGTAACGGGCCAGGGCCGGACCGGACTCGAACGGGCGGGGCCACGCGTGCGCGTCCGGGACCCCGGCCTCCTCCAGCGCGCCGAGCAGGGCCCGCAGCCGTCCGCGCACCCGGCCCAGGGTCTCCTCGAACTCCCCCTCGGAGGCCGTCCGTACGGTGACCACCGCCCAGGCGGCGTGCCGACGGTGCAGCGGCGGCGGCCCCGGGGCCGGACGGCATCGCGGGGTACCGGACTCCAGCAGCTCCCAGGCCGCGTACAACTCCTGGACCAGCAGGTCGCGCAGGCCCGGTCCCACCTGGGCCGTGCAACTGCGCACCGGCTCCGAGGGGGTGAGCACCGTGACCGGATCCGGCCCGGCCGCCGGGCCCGGGGCCACCGGCGACAGCGAGACCGGCTCCCGCCAGTCCCAGGCGGCCCACCTGCCGAAGAACTCGCGCAGCAGGGCATCGGGCGGCAGCGCCCCGGTCTCCTGGACCGTGCGCGCCGCGAGGACCGCCCACGCCAGCCCGGGCAGCCCGCCGAACGGCGCCGCGTCCAGCCCCCGGGCCCGCGCCCACGCCTTCACCTGCCGCGCCAGCCCGGCGAACGCGGCCTGCTCCGCTCCCACCCGCTCCCGTACGGCATCGGCGTCGCCGACCGCGCTCAGCGCGAGCGCGGCCGCCTCGCCGAGCTCCGCCCGCCGCGCCACCGCGTGCGCCGGATCCAGCCCGCCGGTGGCCACCGCCACCAGATCCACCGACAGGCCGCCGACGCGGAACCGCAGCCCCGGTACCCGCGCCCCCGTCACCTCGCGCAGCCGCCGCGCCTCGGGCAGCGCCGCTGCCACCCGGTCCCGTACTGCGGTGACATCGGCCGGTCCCGGCAGCGCCGCCACCAGGTCCAGGTCGGCCTCCGGCAGGGCGCAGCCCATACGACGGGACCCGGCCAGATGTACCTGGGCCCCGCCCAGGGCCGCCCTGACACGCGCGATGACCGACGCGGCTGCCTCTTCCAGGACCGCGGGCGCGGGCGCGGCGCGGCCCACCGGCTCCGGTTCCGGCTCCCAGCGCACCTCGCCCGTCCCCAGCGCCACCGTCGCCCGGACCCGCATCGGCCCGTCCCCGCGCCGCGAGAGCACGGCCAGCTCCCCGACCCGCGCGGCCACCGGGCCGCCGAGCCGCGCCGCGAAGGCCGCGATCGCCCGCTGCGGGTCCCGGCTGCGCCCCAGCGTCAGATGCGGGGTGTAGCCGTGGTGTTCACCCGTACGCCCCCGGCAGCCCGGGAACCGCTCCGCCAGCGCGCGCCGGAGCTCCTGCCACGGCGCCTCACCGGCCGCCGCCGGGTCCAGCCAGACGGTGGCGTCCTCGCGGTGCCCGAAGCTGTGCACACCCTCCAGCCGGGCGGGGAACGGCCCGGTCGCGGCGGCCGCCTCCGCCAGCAGCGGCAGGGCCTCCGTGAAGGAGGACTCCGGCACGAAGCCGAAGAGCAGGTTCACGTGCGCGGGCCAGCGCCCGGCCTGCGGGTCGTGCTCCCCGCGCAGCTCCCGTACCGCCTCCGGCAGGCCGGGCGGCAGCCACGCCACCGCCGTCCGGGCCGTCGCCGGTACGTCGAGCCGTGCGGGCCCGCCGTCCCGCGCACCGAACCCGACCGTCGCCTCCACGCCGAAGTGGTCCGAGATGAACAGCCCCTCCGGGGCGGGTGAGTCGCCGCGCAGCGCGGCCCGGGTCACCCTCGCCGCCGTGGAGCGCAGCAGGATCCGGTCCAGCCGGGCCGCCCGCCCCGACAGCGAGCCCACCGCGGCCAGCGGATTGGCCACCGGATCGAAGGTCGGCGTGGCGTCCGCGGCCCCGTGCACCTCGCTCCAGGCGTCCCGCATGCCGAGCGCGGCCGCGGGCCCCTCGGCGCCGTGACGGCCGTCGTTGAAGTCGCCCAGCAGCGCCACCCCGGCCTCGATGCCGCCCAGGCCCTCCGCGAGCCGGGCCAGTTCGGCATCGCGCCGGGCGTGCCCGTTCTCGGTGTGGTCGCTGGTCAGGTGCGTGGCGGCGACCACCAGGGGGCCGGCCGCGGTGTCCACGGTCACGGCGGTGACCGCCTTGTGCGGGCGCAGCACGTGCATTCCCGCCTCCCGCACCGGCAGCCGGCTGAGCACCAGCAGCCCGCACTCGTCGACGTCCCGGCCGCCCGGGTCCGTGCCGAGGGTGTACCCGGCCCGCACCCACGGCGCCGCCAGCAGCATGCGGAGCAGCGCCGGTTCGACCTCCTGCAGGGCGATGACATCGGCATCGGCGGCCTCGAGATCGGCCAGCAGCAGCGGCCTGCGCCGGGCCGTGGCGATGTGCGGAGCGTCGTACCGGTCCCAGAGCGTGTTCCAGGTCAGCAGCCGCACCGTGGTGGCGGCGGACACCGTCGTCGCGCCCGGGGGCACGGGCTCGGCGGGGCGCCAGGCGCCGCCCTCCGCCGGGTCCCACGCGTGCGGGGTCCGTGCGGTGAAGAACGGCGCCCGCAGCAGCCGTGGATCGCGGACCCGGCCCGCCGCGGTGACATCGATCCGGTCCACGCCGGTGGCCCGGTCCCACACCAGCTCGCCGTCCGCCTCGACGAACAGCACCCGGTGCCAGGGGATGTCGCCGCCGGGCACGAAGGAGGGCAGCGGGACCCGCTTCGGTGCGGCCCCGCGCTGGAGCAGCCCGAGCACGAACCGCGCCGGATCGAACCGGGAGTCCCAGCGGACCCGGTGGTAGAGCTCCTCGCTGGTACGCATCAGTACCGCCCCCGACCCGTGGCCGTGACCCCGGCCGCGGCATCGGCCGCGGGGCCGGCATCGAGCCCGCCGGCCGTGTCCTCGACGTCCCCGGACGCCCCGATGTACCACGTGCGGTGCGCCTGACCGGCGTACGGCGGGCTGAACCGGTGCACCTGCGAGGCCAGCACCCGCTCCGGCACCGGATGCGGGCGCACGGCGTTGCGCCGCGCCAGCTCCGCCTCCTCCACCAGCACCACGGCGTGGGTGACCAGCGCGTCGCGGCGGCGCGCGACCGAACCGGCCAGCCCGCGCTGCTGGTCGGTCAGCGAGGTGGCGTCCCACACCACGGTTCCACCGCCGGCCAGGGCCGCGTCGAGGCGGTCCAGGCCCTCGCTCAGCACCTCGCCGTTGGCCTGCTGGTCCGCACGGGAACCCCGGGCCGTGCGCAGATCGTCAAGACTGATGTACGTGTCCACGCCGGGCAGTTCGCGGGCGAAGGTGCTCTTCCCGCTGCCCGAGGGCCCGCAGAGCTGCACCAGCCGGGGAAACGTTCCCTCGCGCCACTGCCACGTCGCCGCCACCGCCTCCTCCACCACGGATCCGGAGATCCTGCCCTGCGCGAAGGCCCGCCGGGTCTGCGCCCAGCAGCGGTCGGCAGCGTCCGGGCCCAGCCCGGCGAAGGACTCCCGCAGCCCCGCGCGCAAGGACTCCAGTGGATCGGGGCCCAGCAGCCCCGCCTCCTCGGCGCACAGCGCGGACCACTCCACGCACTCCCGCGCCTCCGGCTCGTCCGCCAGCCCCCCGGCGAGCGCGTGCAGCACCCCGAGGTCGGCCGCCGCGGTCATCCGGACCAGCCCGGCCCGCCGGTCCGCGTCCGGGAACGGCCGCTGCAGGTACGGGTACAGCCCCACCAGGTCGGCGACCCGCCGCCCGAGCCGCATCCCGGCCGGACCCGCCGCGAGGCGCGCCGCGACACGGGCCCGCGGCTCGCGGCGGAGCACGGCGGCCAGGACACCGGCCAGCCGGTCCTCCCCGGTCCGGCCCGCCCCGTCGATCCGGGCGGCGACCTCGGCGATCCCATCGGCCTCGGCGGCCCCGGCCACCTCGTCCGCCTCGCCGTCACCGACCCCGACGGCGGCGCACAGCCCCGGTACGTCGGCCTCGGCCCCCGAGCGCACCGCCCACAACGGGGCCGCCGGCCCGAGCCCGTTCGGCACGACCTGTGCGAACATCCAGTGCGTACTCGTCTGCACATGGCCGCCCCGCACCCACTTGGCCACGCACCGCCCGAAGTCCTCGCGCGCGAAACCGTCCGCCGTGCGGACGACGTAGCCCTCCTGCCGCGCCGTGTCGAGCTTCAGCCTGCGCAGCGCGCGCTCGTCGAAGGTGCCCCGCCACAGCACGCGCGGGGTGGGCACGCCCAGGCCCCGCAGGAACCGTACGGTCCGGTCCCAGTCCAGGCAGTGCTCCCCGTCCCACACCGAGAACCCGTAGAACCAGCTGTCCAGATCCTCGTAGGGGATCGAGTGCCGGGCGTACAGATTCTCCCCGCACACCCGCCAACCGGCCGGGATCCCGGCGCCGATCCGGCCCTGTAGGCCCTTGACCCACGCCCGTGAGGGGTGGTGGGCGGAGTCGAGCGAGCGCGCGTGCAGGCCGTCCGCGTACAGGGTGGTGTTCTCCCCGTCGAGCTTCTCCGTCACCACGACCTCGCGCCCGGCCAGGCCCGACAGCCCGGTGGGCCCGACCGCCCGGACGTCGTCCGCTGCGACCCCGGGGGACCAGGGCAGATGCGGCGTACGGGGATAGTGGATGCGCATGATCCGCTCCTGCTCGACGTCGGGGGTGCCTGGTCACTGTAGGTAGCCCGACCGGACGCATCCACCCAATAACGGCCTCTCGCCCGCTCAGTGGGCGACGGTGAACCGCCGGCCCGCGTGCGCGTCGCGCTCGATCTCGTCGACCAGCGCGACGGCGAAGTCCTCCGTGGAGATCCGGCTCAGGCCCTCGTCGTCGACCACCAGGTCGTCGAGGCCCAGCCGGTACGTGCCCGTGCGCTCGCCGGGCGCGATCTGAGCGGCCGGGCTCAGACACGTCCACCGGACCTCCTCCACCGGCACGGTCCGCAGGTAGTCCAGGGCGTCACCGTGGGCGTGCATCAGGGCCAGGACGGGCGCCGGAACGCCGGGCTGGTCCCAGACCCGAGGGCCGCCGGGGGTACGCAGCGAACCGGCCCCGCCGACGATGACCACCCGCGGCGCGGGAGCGTCCGCACCGAGCGAGCGCACCCCGCCGATCAGCGACCGCGCGGCGGTCACGAGGACGGCGGGGTTCCCGGGGCCGGGACCGAAGGCACTGACCACCACGTCGTGTCCGGCGACGGCTTCGCCCACCGACGCCGGGTCGAGGACATCGCCGCGCACCACAGCCCCGGCTCCCGCCCCGCTCCCGGAGCCGGGGAGCTTCGCCGGATCGCGGACGACCGCCGTGACCTCGTGGCCGCGCCGGAGTGCTTCGTGCAGCACCCGGGTTCCGATGGTGCCGGTCGCACCGAAGAGGGCGATCTTCGTCATGGCGACTCCCTGGGGGTGGAGGGCGGTACGGGGCTCCGGTCGGGCCCCGCCCGGCCCATCCAAGCGAACCGGCCCGCCGGCCCGGGGCAGCCGGGCCGGGGCCAGTCGGATGATCCGGGGCCGGACCACCTGTCCCGGACCACCTGTCCCGGACCACCTGTCCCGGATCGTCAGCCCCGCGCCGGTACCGCGGCGGCCAGTTGACCGGCCGCCGCGAAGTGCAGCCGTTCCAGCCGGGCCGCGTACGGCCAGCCGGCCGCCCGGTAGAAGCACAGGTCGCTCGGGATCGGTACGGCCCGCAGATCGGCGGCGTGCGTCCCGTCCGGCAGTTCCGTGGCCACCGCGAGCAGCGGGTCGGCCGAACCGGCCCACTCGCCGACCGGCGCGGGCCGCGGCCAGGGCTCCCCGGTGTTGGGGAACAGCCACCGGGTGTCCCGGGACATCCGCGCGGCGAAGTCGGGGCCCTCCGCAGCGCGCCGGGCCAGCCGTGCGAAGGTCAGCAGCAGGTCCGGCAGGGACTCGGCGAGCAGCGCCAACTCCGGGTACTCCCGCAGTTTGTCTCCGTCACCGGGCACGGAGACGACGTAGCCCCAGCGCCCCGTGGCCGGGTCGATGCGGATCTGCGCGAGGGCGTGGCTGCGGCCGTAGTCGATGCGGGCCAGCGGCCAGTACGAACCGTCACCGCCCAGCATGCGGTGCAGTTCGGGGTCCACCGCATGCTCGGGCGCCCCGGGCAGCAGCCGCAGCGCGGGCAGTCCGGCGATCGCCACCCCGCCGATCTCCCGGAGCACGACCCGGGCCTCCTCGGGGACCGGCACCGCCCAGCCGTCCATGACGGAGTCGGCGCAGCCCGCGTCGAGTACGACGAAGTCGGGGTGTCCGGCGGCGAGTTCACGCAGTTCGGCCACGGCGCGGCGGGCGGCGTCGGCGGGCGGCCTGTGGCGGCGGACCGCCCGGCCGAGGAAATCCCCGCTGACCACGCTGTGCAGCAGCAGGGCCCGGCCTTCGCCGGCGATCTCGAACTGGACCTCGCTGCTTCCGGTGTCGGCCGTGTTGTGGACGGTGGAGAAGTACGGCTCCCAGTCCACGGCGCACGGATAACCCGGCAGGCCGCGCAGGTCGACGACATCGGTGAGCGAGTCGCCGCGCCCGACGAGCGCGACGAGCTCCGGGTCGCCTCCCGCGGCCCCCTCGGCCAGTTCGACGGTGGGGGTCGCCGGTACGGAGAACCGCCCCCTCGGCCGGTCCGCGACGCCGTCGGCGAACCGCTCGGCGAAGCCGGCGAGCCAGGCGGTGAAGTCCGGGGCCTCGACGGTGACGTCCGGGTCGGCGCCCCACGGGTTGACGGCCACGACCGGCCCCCACCCGGCGGCCCCGATCCCGACGATCAGCGAGCCCTCACCGAAGTCGGTCTCCCCGAGGGTCCAGCAGCCGTCCGCGAACGTCTCCCGTCCGCGCGGTCCGAACCGGTACTCGTGGTCCTCGGTCTCCAGGCCGCCGATCTCCCGCAGGACCTCCCGGACCTCCTTCGGCACCGCGACGGCCCAGCCGTCCAGCTCGGCGTCCGTGAAGCCCTCGAACAGCTCCAGTTCGTCCGGCCGCTCCCGCGCCAGCTCCCTCAGCGCCCGGACGGCTCCCGCCGCCTGCGGCCCCGCGTCGTACATGTTCTCGGCTCCCCGTGTCGTCCGCTCTGCGGCTCCGAGGGTATAGCCGGAGATCACCCGGACATGACCGAGTCGGGCAACCGGGCGTCTTGCTGGGCCGTCCCGTTCGACCGGTGGGTGCGGCCCTGCACTTCGCCGCCCGGTGACCCCTTCAGCGGCAGAGGGCGACGATCGACGGTGACACGGTGCCCTTGGCCGCCTCGCACAGGGCCGCCATGTCGAACGAACGCTGTGGCGCGGGCGGTCGGGGCCCCTTCGCCGCCGGCGGCCGCTTGCGGGGCTTCGCCGGGGCCGCGGGCTTCGCCTGCTTCGCGGGCCTCCGGGACCGCGGGGACTTCGCCTCCGCCCGGTGCGGCCGGTGCGGCCGCTCTGCCGCGGCCGGTGGTACGGGCACGGAGACGGCCGCGGGCGGCGGACCGGGCTCCGCGGCCGCGGGCGACGCGGGCCCGGCCGAACCCGGCAGAGGGCCCAACGGCAGCGCGAGGGGCGCCGGTTGCCGTGCCTGCGTACGGGCCGCCTCGGGCCCCGGCTGCGGCGCGTGCGGCGGAGCGGCGGGATGCACCGTCACGCACCCGGTGGTCATCACGAGCGCGGCAAGGGTCAGGGGCAGGGCCCGGCGCAGCTGCATCCGCCCACCCTGCCGTACCGGCGGCGCGCGGGCCGACCCCATCACACGGACGGGTGACGGCTCGCCCTCAGGCCCGGCTCCGCCCCCGCGCGGCCAGCCGGAGCGCGTGTTCCAGGGGGCCGCGCCGCAGCGGGCTGTCCGCCCAGATGCGCTGCCACACCCAGGTCAGGGCCAGCGCGGCGCCGCTGAACGCCAGCCAGGCGGACCAGGACGCGGCGCCGTGCGCCGGACCGGCCAGCACCAGTGCGTGGACGACGTACGCGCTCAGCGCCATCGCCCCGAGCACCGTGAGCGGCCGCAGCAGGCGGGCGCCCACCCCGTGCCGTGCGGCCAGTGCGCACAGCCCGATGAGGGCGCAGCCCACGCCCGCGTTGCCCAGGGTCTCCAGCGGGGTCTGGCTGTAGGGGTCCGCCACCAGCAGCCAGTCCCAGGAGGTGCTGGGCACGGCGCCGTACTGACCGCGCAGCACCTCCCGTACGGGATCGGCGGCGGCCAGGGCCTGTGGGTGGTGGACCGCTATCGCCTCCAGCAGCCGTTCCCGGGCGCCGAACACATGGCTCGCGAGCCAGGCGGACCCGTAACCGGCGAAGGCGGCCGCCGTGCCCCACACCGCCATCCGCCGGGCCACCGGGCGCTCCCGCACGTCGCACAGCCGGGCCAGGGCCATCCCCGCCAGGACGTACGGGAAGTAGGTGGCCAGCGGATAGGCCCCGGTGAGCAGCAGTTCGCACAGCACCGCGCCCAGCCCGGACCAGCCGGTCAGGTCGGCGGCCTCGGGGACCAGGCCGCGCCCGGACGCCTCGTAGCCGAACACCGGGCCCAGCAGGAACGACAGCAGGGGACCCGCGACCACCGAGACGCCCGCCACGGCGGTGAGTACCGGGGTGGAGAGGCGGGTGAAGGGTTCGGCCGCCAGGAAGTACACGGCGAAGAAGGCCAGGATGACCAGGATCCCGGGCCACAACGAGGCCAGCCACAGGCCGAGTACGGCCAGCACCGCGCAGCGGATCAGCAGGGGACGCCAGCACCCGGCCCAGCCCTCGGGCAGCTGCGCGGGGTCCGTTCCGCGCTGGGCGAGGACCAGGGAGAAACCGGCGAGCAGCGTGAAGAGGGCCGGGGCTCGTCCGTCGGCCGCGACGAGGAGGTAACCGGCGCCCTCGGGCTCCGGGCTGGGGCCGACGTGCACCGCGAACATCCCGAGGACGGCCAGGCCGCGCACGGCGTCGACCCCCGCCAGCCGGCCGGACCCCCCGGCGCCGCCGAGTCCCGTCGCGGTCCGCCTCCTTCCGGGTTCCGCCGGGGTGCCGGTGCCCGTGGGGAAGGCGCGTCGCATGTGTGGGTCTCTCCTCGGCGCGGTCGCGTGCGGTCGCGTGCGGTCGTGTGCGGCGGGTGGAAAGTGGTCGGACCGGCGGGTTTCATACCGCCGGTCCGCATTCGGAACGTACCAGGGAGCGCCTAACCAAGTAATAAAGAGGTATAGGGGTGGCAAAGACGTGGAGTGTCGGCACGGGCGGGCGGGGCGCCGTAACCCGCGGGCCGTGCCCGCTGTTGCACAGACCGGCGGGTCCACCCACGGTGAACGGAGTCCGATGCCGCAGCTGACCGACCAGGGCGCGATCGACGAACACGAGCAGGCGGGGACCTGGATGACCCCGGCGGAGTACGGGGCCTCGCGGGCCGCCGTGTGGACCGCTGCCGTCGTCCTCGTCACCGACGTCCGCGGCCGGATCCTCGTCCAGAGCGTCGACTACCGCGCCGACCGGCTGCTCCCCGGCGGAGCCGTCGACGCGGGCGAGGCGCCGTCCGCGGCGGCCGCCCGCGAGCTGCGCGAGGAGCTCGGCGTCGACGGCCGGTACCCGCGCGGCCTCGCCGTGGACTGGATCCCGGCCGACACCCCCGGCTTCCCGCCCGAGATGCGCTTCCCCGGCGAGATCCTGCACGTCTACGACGGCGGCACCTGGACCCCCGACCGCATCGCGGCCGTCCGCCTCCCGGCCCAGGAGATCACCGGCATCCACTTCGCCGAACCGGCCGATCTGCCCGCCCTGATGGACCCGGGCGACGCCCGCCGCGCCCTGTCCGCCCTGCGCGCCCGCATCAACGACTCCGGCACCGCCCTGCTGGAGGACGGCCGCCCCACCGCCCCGACCGCCCTCGACCGGCTCGGCGTCCTGCGCACCCGGCGGACCCCGCAGCACGACCCCTGGCGGCCGGGGCCGGTCCCGGAGGGCCGTGCCGTGCGGGACCGGAGCGCCTGGCTGTTCGCCCCCGACGGCCGGGTCCTGCTCCTGGTCTCCCGGGCCACCGGCGCCGCCCACCTCCCGCCCCCGACGGCCGGAACCACCGCAGGCGCCGCCCCGCTCGGCTACCGGGACGGCGAGCAGGGCGCCCACGCCCGCGCCGCGGCCCGCCTCGCCGGTCTCCCCCCGGCCGCGGACCCGGAGTGCGCCCGCCTGCTGGCCACGCCCGAACAGGTCCGCGAACTGAGCGACTGGGGGCAGGCGGGCGACGACGAGCTCGCGGCGGTCCACACGGCCCGCGCCCGCCTCGGCCTGCCCGCCCCCACCCGCACCCCGCCCACGGAACTCCCCGAGGAGGGCGCTCGCTGGTGACCTGTCAGTCGCGTCCCGTATCCGGTGGGCGGGCCGGCCTTCCACGCGTACCGGCCGCGATCCCGGCGGCGCATCCGGGATCGCGGCCCGCCCCGCGGCCACCGCCGTGATCGGGAAATCCGGCGTCCGCGGTCCGCGGTCCCGCAGCATGGGCCCATGAGCGACAGTGCGATCACCTACACCCTGTACATCCAGGCCGATCCCGCCCGGGTCTGGCAGGCCCTCACCGAGCCCGCCTTCACCCGCAGGTACTGGGGCCTGAGCTTCGAGACCGACTGGGCGGTGGGCTCGCCGATGGACTGGATCGAGCGGGGGGCCCGGACCAGCGACCCCGAGCAGGTGGTGCTCGGCTGCGTCCCGGACCGCCTGCTCTCCTACACCTGGCACACCTTCACCCCGCAGTGGGCGGCCTCGGTCGGCATCGGCGAGGAGCTGCGGGCCGAACTGGCCGAGGAGCGCCGTACGACGGTGACGTACGAGATCGAGCCCGTCGGCGACACCCTCGCACGGCTGACCATCCTGCACGAGGGCTTCGAACCCGGCGGCACCCTGATCGGCATGTGCGGGCGGGCCTGGCCGATGCTCGCGTCGAGCCTCAAGACCCTGCTGGAGACCGGGGCTCCGCTGCCCGAGCCGGATCAGGAGACGGACGAGGGCTGACCCGCGCCGCGGAGAGCCGGCCCGCACCCGTGCCCCCGACGGACCGGCCCTCCGCGGTTCCCCCCGCCCAACCGCCCCGCACCGCACCTGAGATCATGTGTAGCGACCACGAATCAGGAGCGCAGACATGACACTCGAGCACCACCGCGTCGTCATCACCGCCGCCGGCCGCGACTTCGGTCGTACCCTCGCCCTCAGCTTCGCGAGCAGGGGCGCAGAGGTCCACCTCTCCGCCCGCACTCTCAAGGCCGCCGAACGCGTCCGCGAGGAGATCCGCGCGCAGGGCCACGACGCCGATCGCGTCCACGCCTACGCCTGCGACCTCACCGACGCCGCCTCCGTGCGGGAGTTCGCCGCCGCCGTCGCCGCCCGCACCGGGCACATCGACGTGCTCGTCAACAACGGCTCCCGCTACCAGCACGGCACGGACCTGTTGTCCGCCTCCGACGAGGACGTGACGGACACCCTCGCCTCCGGCGCCACCGGCACGGTCCTGGCCACCAAGGCCTTCCTGCCGCTGCTCCTGAAGTCGCAGAAGCCGGACATCGTCACCATGGTCTCCGGCTGCGGAGAGACCGGCTACCACCGGTCCGACGCCCACGCGGCCTTCTACGCCGCCAAGAGCGCCCAGGCCGGTTTCACCGAGATCCTCTCCCGCAGGCTGCGCGACCAGGGCGTGCGCGTGATCTCCCTCTACCCGCCGGACTTCGACAACCACGACCCGCTGTCGGAGTCCTGGGAGGGAGCGCCGCGCACGGCGAAGGACCCGCTCACCGCACAGTCGCTGGTGGACTGCGTCTTCTTCGCGATCGGCCGGCCCCGTGACTGCTTCATCAAATCCTTCCACTTCGAGCAGGTCTGACGGACATGGGGCAGACACTGACGGAGATCCTGGACGCCGCGGCCGAGGGACGGTTCCCGCCTCCGGACGGCGGCACGACCGTGGTTCCGCAGGAACACCGGCGGGACGCGGGCGTCCTCGCCTTCACCGCGCACTCCGTGGTCTTCACCGACGAGGACCCGGACTGGGTGCACGCCACCCTCGCGGCGCTCGACTGCGACGCCCTGGCCGCCACCATGAACCCGCGGTTCCTGGCCGCGCTGCTCGACCGCACGGGACGCGGCACCGACACCATCGACCTGCTCACCGTCGCCGCCCCGCTGCCCGGCAGGCCCGCGCTCGAGCTCGTGGAGACCACCGACCCCGACCACCCCCGCGTACGCAGGGCCCAGCGCCGCCGGGACGACGTACGGGTCTGGTCGGCGGACGGGGGAGTCCTCGTCCTCGGCCGCGGCGTCGCGGGCCGCTGGGAGGCGGCGATCGAGGTGGACGAGGCCGTCCGCCACCGCGGCCTGGGCCGGGAACTGGCCCGCGCCGCCCGCCACCTCGTGCCCGGCGGGCAGCCCGTCTGGTCCCAGCAGGCCGCAGGCAACGCGCGCAGCATCCGCGCCTTCCAGGCCGCCGGCTACCGGCCGGTCGGTTCGGAGGCCTTGATGCTGCCCCGGAACCGCTGAGCACGCCCTGACGGCACCCTGACCGCCGACCCCTCACGGGGGTCGTGTGGAATGGGTGCCCATGGGGAGAGGAAAGAACCAGCAGCCACCCGGGTGTGCCCGCGCAGGCACAGTCCGCGCAGGCATCGTCTGCGAAGGCGCCGTCGACGAAGGAACCGTCCGCGAAGGTGCGACCCGATGAGCGGGCCCGGCGACGGCACGCCCCCCGAGCACTGGCGCTACGCCCGCCACCTGGACGCCCTGGCCGTGGCACCCGGCGGCGGAGCCGAGGCCGAGGTCGTGGCCGCCGTGCTGGGCGATCCCGACCGGGTGATGGCCGAGAGCGCGGTGGTCACCCACCTCGACCGGCGCGCCGTACACCTGCTCGCCGACGAGGAGTTCCCCGCCTGGGCCCGGGCCATGGCCGACGTCCTCGCCGGCCGGGCGTTCCCCGAGCGCCGGCTGCGGGAGTGGACCCTGCTCAAGGCGGTCAACCGCGGCGAACCCTGGGCCGCCGAGGAGCTCACCGCCGCCTCCGACTGGTGCCAGCGCACGGCCGCCCGGCTGCTGACCTCGTACGAGGCCCTGAGCCTGCTCGCCACAGGAGCCCGCACCCGCCGGGTGCGCAACGCGGCCGCCGAGCGCCTGCGCCGCCGTACCGAGGTCTGAACCGGACCCGTCACGGCCGTCCGGCCGGCGCCCGCCCCGGCCCGTGCAGGGGGCAGGGGCCGGCCGGGTTCAGCGGCGCCGGCACCGCCACCAGCGGCAGCCCCCACGCCTCCCGGATCGCCGTGAGCAGCGGCCGGGCGCTGTACGGGGACACCGCCAGCTCCCGCCGGGCCTCGGCCAGCATCTCCGGGTCACCGTACGGGCCGTTCGCCGCCGCGCTCTCGCGGCGACGGCGCAGGCCCCGCGCGCCGAACACGTCCAGCAGGGTGAGCGAGAAGTACGAGTACACCGACGCCTCCGCGATGAGCTGCCGGGCGGCGTCGGTCAGCTCCGGAGCCCCCGGACCGGTGGGCGTGTACGGGGTGCGCAGCGCGAAGTCCTCCAGCGCCCACTGGAGTTCGGAAGCCTGCGCGGAACACGAGCACGCCGCCCGCAGCCGCCCTGCCAGGGTCCGGAAGGAGACGAGCACGACCG
Organism: Streptomyces sp. NPDC048257; assembly: GCF_043201855.1. NCBI lineage: Bacteria > Bacillati > Actinomycetota > Actinomycetes > Kitasatosporales > Streptomycetaceae > Streptomyces > Streptomyces sp. NPDC048257. The sequence goes on along the minus strand of NZ_JBICZI010000005.1, from coordinate 132,778 downwards.
CGTTGTCGGGATTCCACTGCTGCTTGCCCAGCAGGGTGCGGAAACCGGCCAGGGTCTCCGACAGCTCCTCCAGGATCATCGCCCGGGAGATGTCACGGAGTTCGAGGGAGGAGGTGGCACGCTCGACCTCGACGATCCGCCGCCCGTAGCGGATCAGATCGCGCGGCAGCCCGCCCGACAGGGCGTGCGCGAGCAGCACGTACGGGCCGGAGATGCCCGGAGCCCGCATCTCCAGGATGGCTGCCGAGTCGGCGAGCGTGCCCGGCTGGACGTGCACGATGTCGTCCAGGGAGCTGTCGGTGACGTCCCGGTACGGCAGGCCGCGGCGGACGAAGGCGGCGCCCACGTCCTCGGCCACCGAGATCAGGTAGTGGACGTGCGCGATCCCGAGGATGGCCTTGATCTCCCCGAGGAACTCCAGGGCCTTCGCGTCCGAACCGAGCCGGTCCACCTCGTCGATGGCGATGACCACGCTCTGGCCGCGCGCGTGCCGCTCCGCGGCGATCCGGACGAGCAGTTCCCGGAAGTCGGCCACCAGCTCCGGGAACTTCGGCGGGACCGTGGACAGCGAGGTGGTGTGCGAGGTCCCCAGGGTCAGCAGCTGGGTTCCGCTCGAGGTCACACCGGCCGAGGAGCTCTGCACCGTCCGCAGCCGGTACAGCTGGTCCCGGCACTCCCGCACCAGGGGCGGCTCCGCCGGCCGCGGCCGCCACTCGATCAGCCGGGCCAGCAGCAGCCCGGTGACCAGCGCCGCCAGCCGGGCCGGGTTCCCGCCGTCGGTGAGGGCGGCCCGCATCTCCTCGGACCGCAGGACCAGCAGGGCGACGGTGGCCGGGAGCGCGAGCCGCAGCGGTCCGTACACCCGCGCGCGCGGCAGCTCCCACCGCCACACCCGCACCGGGCCGGTGATCGCGGCGTTGTCGTAGACCTGGACGCAGCCCGCGAGCAGCAGCGCCACCGCCAGGGTCCACCGCCAGTCGGACAGGGCCGACGCCGTGTGCCCGCGCACCTGGGGGTCGAAGGCCAGCGACACGAACGGGCCGAGCAGCAGCGCCAGGGCGCTCATCGCGACCAGCGCCGTGCCGAGGTCCTTGAGGTGACGCCGGGCCCCCGCGTGGCGCCGTGCCCGCCACAGCAGGATCCCGGCGGCCGTCACCGCGAGCGCCGCGCCGAGCTCCTCGCCCCGCCACACCCGCGGCACCCAGTCGCCCACGAACTCCGCGGCCGCCTCGTAGGAGCGCCGCAGCGGTGATCCGGGCCGCTCGACGAGCGATCTGACGGTCGGGAACAGGCCGAGTACGACGAGCGCGGCAGCGGGCAGTGCGAAGGCGAGCCGGCGCAGGGCGCGGCCCGCGTGCGGCCGGATCACGCGCAGCGTGCGGCGCACCGCGGACAGCCGGACGAACTCCGGTGCCTCGAAGCCCTCGTCCTCGATGTGGCGACGGCACAGGGTGATGAAGAGCGAGAGCAGGAAGTCGTGCGGCGCGTAGGTGGCGGGCGCCGACACGAACACCGAGAACCCGGCGTTCTCCGTGCAGCCCTTCAGCAGGGTCGTCTTGCCGACGCCCCGGGGGCCGCAGACGGCGATCGTGCCGCCGTCGATCTGGTCCATGCGGCGGCGCAGCTGGTCGGCGGCGCCGCCCGGCACCAGGAAGCCGGGCCCGTGGGAAGCGCGTAACCCGTCGTGGTGGTCCGCGGTGAGCAGCGCGTCGGAGTCCTCTCCGAGCAGCGCCTCCACCACTCGCTCCAGCAGCGGCCCGGTGCCGTGCGCGCGGAGGTCCTCGTACCAGGACTGCTCCAGCCGGTCGGCGCGGACGATCAGCAGCGGCACGTAGAAGACGCCGAAAACGATCACCAGCCGGTCGGTGAGGTCCTGCCCGGACCGCGCGGTGCGTACCGCGAGCGCCACCGAAGCGAAGGCCCACAGGGCGCACACCAGCGCCGTGCCGGCGCGCCCGGCGCCGAGGGAGGCGGCCAGGAAGGCGAGGGAGCAGACCACGGAGAGGAGCCGCCAGGTCGCGGCGGCGACGGAACCGGCCCTCCCACGGCGCTCGCGCACGACGTCGAGCCGCCGCAGCGCCGTCCGGAACGCGTCGAGGGACCGCCCGGTCGGCGTCAGCGCCCGGTGCACGTTCGCGGGCCGCCACATCGCGCGGCGCACGGCGCCCCGGCTGACACCGGGACGGGCGCCGAGCAGCCGGCGTATCCCGGGATCACGCAGGCACTCGTTGACGCTGCGGCGGAAGGTGTCCCGCTCGCGCTCGCACTCCCATATGTGAAGCGGCAGTTCCAGCAGTTCCGCCAGATCGATTTCGCCGGTCGGGTCCGCCCCCGTGCCCCTGTGCATCCGCCGATGCTAGACCGGCAACAGGCCACAACACTACGTAACGGACGGGTAGTTGTGGCGCGGGGTCGATGATTTCCGCGCTTCCCGTCCGGAAGGCCGGTGGCGAATGACATCGTGGGGCCGTGACTCCCTCCAGCCCCGCCCGGCAGCTTGCCGACCACGTGCGCAGGGTCCTCGGCGACGGCCCGTTCCGCCTCCCCGGCGGCTGGTTCCACATGGGGGCCGTCATCTGCGACGCGAGCTTCCAGGCACGCACCCGGTACGTGTCGACCCTCCGGCCGCGCCTGCTCCGGCTGCAGGAGGAATGGCCCGATGGCCGGAATGGACGGACTAGTGCTGTGGCCGGAAAGGTGTGCCGGGTCGCGGCGTCCGGTGCGGTGCATCGCCAGGCGGAGGGCCACGGCTCGTACTACTAGACGTCCTTCCGTGGTCCGACAACGCCGCGAGGTGCCGTGCCGGGCCTCGCGACCCGGTGAACCTTTCCGGTCACAGCACTAGACGCCCCGGCGCACCCGGGCCGCGCGGCGGGCCTCGGCCTGCTGGCGGGCCTCGATCGTCTTGCGCGACTCCTTGCCCCGGCCCGGGCGGGTGCCCATGCCGCGGAACGCGAGCTCCGATCCCGAGGGCCTGCCCTTGGCGTCGGTCGGTGCGGAGCCCGCCAGCGGCACCCCGGAGGGGGCCTTCGCGCCGGTGATGCGGCTCAGTGCCGCCTCGCCGGACCTCACCTGCGTGATCGTCGGCCGGATCCGGGCGTCGGAGAGCAGGCGGACCATGTCCCGGCGCTGGTTCGGCGTGACGAGGGTGACGACCCGGCCGGACTCGCCGGCCCGGGCGGTGCGTCCGCCCCGGTGCAGGTAGTCCTTGTGGTCGGCGGGCGGGTCGACGTTGACCACGAGATCGAGGTCGTCGATGTGGATGCCGCGCGCCGCGACGTTCGTCGCGACCAGGACGGTGACGGCCCCGGTCTTGAACTGCGCCAGGGTCCGGGTGCGCTGCGGCTGCGACTTTCCGCTGTGCAGGCCCTCCGCCCGCACGCCCATGGCCCGCAGGTGCTTCACGAACTGGTCGACCCCGTGCTTGGTGTCGAGGAACATCAGCACCCGGTTGTCCCGGGCCGCGATCTCGGTCGCCGCCGAGATCTTGTCGGCCGCGTGGATGTGCAGCACGTGGTGGTCCATCGTGGTCACCGCGCCCGCCTGCGGGTCGACGGAGTGCGAGACCGGGTCCTTCAGGTACTTCCGGACCAGCTGGTCCACATTGCGGTCCAGGGTCGCCGAGAACAGCATCCGCTGTCCCGCGTGGTGCACCTGGTCCAGGATCTCGGTGACCTGCGGCATGAAGCCCATGTCGCACATCTGGTCGGCCTCGTCGAGCACGGTGATCCTCACGCGCTCCAGGTGCACGTCCCGCCGCCCCACCAGGTCGCTGAGCCGCCCGGGGGTGGCCACCACGACCTCGGCGCCGGTCCGCAGGGAGCTCACCTGGCGGCCGATGGACAGTCCGCCCACCACGGTGGCCATCCGCAGCTTCAGCGCCGCGGCGTAGGGCTCCAGCGCCTCGGTCACCTGCTGCGCCAGCTCGCGCGTCGGTACGAGGACCAGCGCCAGCGGGCGCTTCGGGTCCGCCTGCTGCCCCGCCGTACGGGCCAGCAGCGCCAGGCCGAAGGCGAGGGTCTTGCCGGAGCCGGTCCGGCCGCGGCCGAGGACGTCCCGGCCGGCCAGCGCGTTCGGGAGCGTCGCGGCCTGGATCGGGAACGGCTCCGTCACGGCCTGCGCGGCCATGGTCTCCACCAGCTCAAGGGGCAGGTCCAGCTCGGCGAAGGACTCCACCGGCGCCAGGGCCGGCTCCTTCGGCGCGTGCATCGTGAACTCACCCTGCGGGCCGAGGCTCCGGGGGGCCTTGGCCGGGGTCCGGGTTCCGGCCTTGGCACCGGCCTTCACACCGAAGCGCCCATGAGCTGACGGGTTCCTCATGCAGAACCTTTCGAAGCAGAAAGAAAGAAGATGGTCAACCGCCCATGGTACCAGCGGGGCCTACGCCTCCCGGGCGTCCAGTTCCCCCGACCGCACCTGCGCGCAGTGGGCGCGCACCTCGACCGCCGCGCGCTCGAACCAGTCGGCGATCACGGCGATCTCGTCGGGTGTGTAGTCGGCGAAGAGGGCGCCCAGCCGGTCGTAGAACGGCTGGTACACGGCGATCACCCGCGCGGCGGCCGTGGGGTCGGCCACCACCCGTACCCGGCGCCGGTCGGCGGGGTCGGGCTGGCGTCGCGCGTACCCGGCGCGTTCGAGGCGGTTGAGCACCCCGGTGACGGCTCCGGTGGTGAGGTCCACCAGTCCGGCGAGGTCGCCGGCGGCGAGCGGGGTCTCGCCGGCACCCAGGATGTGGCCGAGGCAGGTCAGGTCGGTGACGTTGAGCCCGAGCCGCTGCGCCACCTCCTGCTGGCCGACGATGCCCAGGGCCACGTACTGGTCCATGCGCGAAAGCGCCTCGGCGGCCGTGGCCGGGGGGCGGGTCTTGCCCTGCACGCACACACTCCTTAGTATCTAAGTTACTTAGTCACTGAGATACTTACCTTGCGAAGTAAGCATCCACTTCCGAGCCTACTGCTGTGGGCAGACCAGGGGAGAACCATGAGCGCGCACGGCCACGTCGACCTCGGCCACACCGTGGCGGGCTGGACGGGAACCGGCCTGGCCCTGCTGGGCTTCGCCGGAGCGGGCGCCTCCGTATGCGCCGCCTGGGCCCCCGGGATCTGGATCGGCCTCGCCGTCGTCGCCGCGGCCGGCGTCGTCACCTGGCTGCTGCACCTCGCCGGATGGGGCAAGCCGAGCGGGCCCAGGCCGGAGACCGACTGGAACTGGCGCACCCGGGACACCGCCGCCCGCACGGGACATGCGGACTGCCTGGGCTGCCGCGTCACCGTGCCGCGGCGAGGCCTCGCCGCGGCAGGCCCTCGGCCTCGGTCCGCCGCGTCGTTGCCCGCTGCGGACAGCGGTGCCTGAAGGGTCCCCGGAGTGGTTTCCGACGGGCTCCGAGGGCTCCGGAAGGGGCCGCTCCCTCGTTTCACGGACAAGGCGGCCAGAAGTTCGAATGTGCGCCGCGCCCCGGTTGGCCGCGTTCAGCGTGTGCTCTGCGGGACCGTTGGGCAGGATCGAGACGGCCGCGTGTGCGGCCCGCAGTGGAACGTTGTGAAGGATCAGCCAGATGGCAACAGGCATCGTGAAGTGGTTCAACTCGGAGAAGGGCTTCGGCTTCATCCAGCAGGACGACGGCGGCCCCGACGTGTTCGTTCACTTCTCCGCGATCGAGGCCCAAGGGTTCAAGTCGCTGGAGGAGAACGCGCGCGTCGAGTACGACGTGTCCCAGGGCCCCAAGGGTCCGCAGGCTGAGCGGGTGGTTCCCCTCGGCTAGTCCGCTTCACGAGCCGAGTCCGTGACGCGTCGCCCCGCCGGTCCGCCCGGCGGGGCTTCGTGCGTTCCGGGGCGGGGCAGCGGCCCGTCCGGCCGGGCTGTCAAGACACGGGATGCAGCGGCATGACGCGGTGCGCCCGCCCGGGCCCAATGGAGGGACGGGCTCACGCGAGGCACGGTGAAGCCCTCCGCGGCGTCCGCGACGGCCCCGGCGCGGGCCCCTTCACGAGGAGTGTCCCCATGGCCCGCACCCAGACCCGGCGTCTCGTTCTCCTCGCCGCCGCGACCGCCCTGGCCACCGCCGGGGTCTCGCTCTCCGCCGCCGCGTTCGCCGATCCGGTGGTGCCGCGTCCGGACGGCAGCGGGCCGATCCTCGTCCGCACCGACCGTCCGAGCATTCCGCCGTGGGAGGTGACGTACCTGCACGCGGGCCGCTACGGCGTCTGAGCCGCCCGCGGTCCGCCGCCGTGGCCGATGGCGCGGTGGAGGGACAGGAGCAGCCGCCACAGGTGGTCCGCCAGGGCCTCCGGATCTGCCGGGATCTCCTCGTGCAGCCAGTCCGCGAGGACACCGGTGAAGGCGGCCGCGACCGCCGACGCGACGAGCTCCGGCTGGGGGGCGCCCACCGCCGCGCGCTCGGCGCGGGCGCGGGCGCGCAGCTCCCGGTGGAGGCGGTCGCCCAATGGGCCGCCGCCGCCCGGCAGGAGCAGGGTCCGGTAGAGCGGTGCCCGGGCGGCGGCCCCGGCCAGGAACTCGGCCAGCGCTGCGGGCGGCCGGGCCGGCGGGAGCGCCGACGCGCCCGTCTGCCAGGCGTGCAGGGCGTCGACCGCCGCGTGCACCACGTCCGCGCAGGCGTCCACGGCGAGCGCGGTGAGGTCCTCGTAGTGCAGGTAGAAGGTGGCGCGCCCGACACCGGCCCGGCGCACCACCGCCGAGACGGTGACCTCGGCCAGCGGCCGGTCGGCGCACTCGGCCAGCAGGCTGTCGCGCAGCCGCCCCTTCGTCCGGGCCGTCCGCGGGTCCTCGGGGCTCACGCGGCCAGCAGCGCGGCGCCGAGGGCGAGGGCGCCGGGCAGGGCCTGGGCCACGAGGATCCGGCGGTTGGCGGTCGCGGCCCCGTACACCCCGGCGACGATCACGCAGACGAGGAAGAAGACCTGTGTGGCGAGCGAGTCGATGACGAGCGACCAGACCAGGCCGGCGGCGAGGAAGCCGTTGTAGAGGCCCTGGTTGGCGGCGAGCGGTGCGGTGACGCGGGCGGTGTCCGCGTCGAAGCCGGACAGTGCGCGTCCGGGGGGCCGCTGCCACAGGAACATCTCCAGAACCATGAAGTACAGGTGCAGCGCGGCCACGAGGCCGATCAGGATCTGAGCGACCGTGTGCATGGCCGCCTCCACTTCTCGAGTTCCGGGATCCGGGTGCCGGCCGATTTCCTGGACAACTGTACAGGAAGTCAGCTGTCAGACCCCGTCGCGCTCCTGGGACCCCTCAGAGGTGGGCGTCCAGGAACGCCCGGAACTCCTCGCGAGTCATCGGGCCGGCCTGGCTCGCGACCGCCTCGCCGGCCTTGATGAGCACGGCGGTCGGTGCGCCCGTCACCCCGTAACGCCGGGTCGGTTCCGGGCAGCGGGTCATGTCGGTGCGGACGGCGGTGAACCGCGTCCCGTACTCCTCGGCCAGTTCGCCGACGACGGCGTCCATCGCGCGGCACGCCTCGACGGCCTTGGGCCAGGTGCCGCAGAAGTACGCGAGGACGGGCCCGGTCGTCATCGAGAGGATGAAGTCGAACTCCTGGTTCTCCAGTGGCTGGTGCACCCGACGTGCCATGCGTGTCGCTCCTTGCTCCTGTGCCTCCCCGGATCGGGAGGGCGGCCCCCATCATCGCCGCAGCGCGACCGGGCGGCCGCCGGGCCCGTTGTCAGTGGCGGCTGTGAAGCTGAGCGGTATGGACGACAGGATGCTTCGGCGCCGGGTCTACGGCGCCGACCACGAGGACCCCGACCCCGGACCGCGACCCGGCCACAGCTACGGCGAGCTGGTCGGCGGGCCGCTCGACGGGCTCCTCCTGGACATCACCGGCTGGAGTGCTCACCGGCTCGCCGAAGAGGCCAGGCTCCCCACGGAGATAGGGCGCTACGGGGCGGGTGGCCGGGCCCACTACCGACGCCGGGCCGGGGACCCGGGCCACTGGGACTGGACGGGCGACAGCCGCTGACGGCGGGGCGCCCGTCGGTCTCAGGCGTCCCGGCTCACCTTGCGGGCCCAGAGCACGAGCGGGACCTGGAGCGGCAGCCGGGCCAGCGCCACGGCCCGGACGGCGGGGGATCGGCGGCGCGCGTCGGCGGCCATCTTCACGTTCGCCGGGAACACGCCGACGAAGAACGCCGCCGTGGCCAGCGCGGCCGCCCGACGCGTGCGCGGATGGGCGACGCCGGCGGCGAGGGCGAGCTCGGCCACCCCGCTGGCGTACGTCCATGCGCGCGGGCTGCCCGGCAGCGAACGGGGCACGGTCGCGTCGAACTGCCTGGGCGCCGCGGCGTGGGCGACCGCCGCTCCGGCCAGGAGGCCGGCGAGCAGAATGGGGGAGGAGATACGCGCCATCGGGGGTCCTTTCGGAGGTGCTGGGCACGCGATCCTACTCACGAGTAGCCGGGTGGGGGCGAGCCCCGGGGGATTCCGAGCCGCCCAGGTGGGCGGCCCAGAAGCGGCTCTCGCGTAACAGGGGTCCGCGGCGGCCGGCTGTCCAGGCTTCCCGCCCAGTCCCTTGCAGAAGTCATTCAGCACCGGGTTGCCACCCCGCCGACCGGTAGGCGAGCGCCGAGTCGTCGTTCGGACAGCGGTCGGGCAAGGGGGCCCGGTCCAGCACACCGCCGACACCGCCGATCGGGGCCGCTGTCCAGAGGGCCGGAGAAGGCCGGAGGAGGCCGGGTGGGCCGGCCCCGGGGCCGCCCCGGTGGTCGCCCCGGGAAATTCCTCGAAGAATTTTCCCGGAGCTGTCGATCCGGGCGTCTCCCGTTCGACGCAGGGGTGAGAGGCGGGGAAGGCCCCCGCCCTCCGGACCGAGGAGTCACCATGCCGCGCTTCCTGACGATGATCCGCATCAACGAGCGGGATCTCCCCGCCGACACCTCCTTCCCGCCCGAGTTCGAGCAGCGCATGGGCGCCCTCCTGGAGGAGATCACCAAGGCCGGGGTCATGCTCGACACCGCCGGGCTGCTCCCCACCTCCGAAGCGACCCGCCTCAGCTGGTCCGGCGGGAAGATCAGCTACACCGACGGTCCCTTCACCGAGACCAAGGAGGTCGTCGGCGGCTACTCCCTCTCCCAGTGCAAGGACAAGGCCGAGGCGATCGAGTGGACCCGGCGGTTCCTTGAGATCCACCCGGCGGAATGGAACGTGAGCGCCGAGGTCCGGGAGATCCAGGAGATGTGATCCCGGCGCGCCCGCGCCGCGTTTGCCCTGCCTCGTCACGGCTGCTCTGATGGGTGGCCGTGACGGCAGTGAGTGCGGCCCAGGCGGTCGAAGCGGTGTTCAGGATCGAGTCCGCGCGGATCATCGCCGGTGTCGCCCGCATCGTGCGGGACGTCGGCATCGCCGAGGAGATCGCCCAGGACGCCCTCGTCGTGGCGCTGGAGCAGTGGCCGCGAGCGGGCGTCCCGGACCGGCCGGGCGCCTGGCTGATGACCACCGCCAAACATCGCGCGATCGACCTCGTCCGCCGCAGGGAGACGTACGCGCGCAAGCTCGCGGAGGTCGGCCGGAGCCTGGAGGACGTGCCACCGCCCGCCGAACCGGCCGACCCCGAGGACATCGACGACGACCTGCTCCGCCTGATCTTCACCTCCTGCCACCCCGTCCTCGCCACCGAGGCCCGGATCGCGCTCACCCTGCGCCTGATGGGAGGGCTGACCACGCAGGAGATCGCCCGCGCCTTCCTCACCTCGGAGGCCACCGTCGCCCAGCGCATCGTCCGGGCGAAGCGGGCCCTGGCCAAGGCCGGGGTGCCCTTCGAGGTCCCGTACGGCGCCGATCGCGAGGCGCGGCTCTCCTCCGTCCTGGAGGTCATCTACCTCGTCTTCAACGAGGGGTACTCGGCCACCGCCGGGGACGATCTGGTCCGCCCCGCCCTGTGCGAGGACGCCCTGCGCCTGGCCCGCGTCCTGGCCGCCCTGATGCCCGAGGAGCCCGAGGTGCACGGCCTGGCCGCCCTGCTGGAGTTCCAGGCCTCCCGGATCGCCACCCGCACCGGACCCGACGGGGAACCGGTGCTGCTCGCCGACCAGAACCGGGCCCGGTGGAACCGCATGCTCATCCACCGGGGCGCCCGGGCGCTGGGCCGTGCCGGGAACGGCCCGTACTCCGTCCAGGCCGCGATCGCCGGCTGCCACGCGGCGGCGGTCCGCTACGAGGACACGGACTGGCCGAGGATCGCCGCCCTGTACGGACGGCTGGTGCAGCTGGTCCCGTCCCCGGTGGTGGAGCTCAACCGGGCGGTCGCGGTCTCGATGGCCGACGGACCCGAGGCGGCCATGCCGCTGGTCGACGCCCTGGCCCGGGAACCGGCCCTGAGCTCCTACCACTTGCTGCCGAGCGTAAGGGGAGACCTGCTCGAGCGGCTGGGACGGACGCGGGAGGCCCGCGCGGAGTTCGAGCGGGCGGCCTCACTCACCCACAACGCCCAGGAACGCACCCTTCTCCTGGGCCGCGCGTCCCGACTCTGACCCTTCGCAGGGGTACGGCTTCCCGCTCCGTTGCGGAGAGGAGGGGTCTGGATGCCCCGTGCGCCCCGGGGGCCGGGCGGATCCGCCGCCCCGCCCGATCTCGCCACCGTCGCCGACCTGCTGTGGCGGGTGGACGCCGAGCGGACCGCCGAGGGCCGCCCGCGCCTCACCCCGCGCCGGATCGTCGCCGCGGCCGCGGCCGCGGCCGTCGCCGTCGTCGACACCGCCGGACTGGCCTACGTCACCGTCACCCCGGTCGCCGCGTCCGTCGAGGCGGGCATCGTCCTGGAGAACCCGGGCGGCCGTCTCGACCCGGCCGTGGACGGCCCGCTCGCCCACGCCAACATGCTGATGCACGGCTCGGCCGCCCGCCTGCTGACCGCGGTCCTCCTCACCGCCGCCGGGTACGCGATCCTGCGCGCCGGGGTCCTGCCGCGCTGGACCGGGTACCCGGCCTGCGCCATCGCGGCCGTCCATCTCGCCTTCGTTCCCTCACTGTTCTTCGGGACGGACGCCGCCTGCTTCTACAGCGCCGTGGGCTGGGGCAACACGGCACTGACGGCCGCCCTCCTCGTGTACTGGGCCTTCGCAGTCGGGATCGCCCTGCTGCGGCGCACCCCGCGGGCCGGTCTGCGGGCGGCTGCCTGACCCCGGGGCGGCTCAGCCGCGGCGGGCGAAGGCGGCCACGTCCAGCGGGGTGCGCACGGGCCGCCGCGGCGCCGTCAGCGCGATCGGCCGGCGGAAACCGCCGGACCGGGCGACCTCCTGGACGGTCAGGCGCAGCGCCTCCTGGAAGTCGCCCATGGTGCGGCGGGCCGCCGGGGTGTCGACGTAGAGGGAGTTCATGTGCATCCCGTCCGCGTCCCGCTGGAACCAGGAACAGGCCCCGTTGGCTCGCGCCGACCACACGTGGGTGGTGGGCCGCCACTCGTCGTGGCGCTCGGCTCCGGGGCACTTGCGCATGTCGATGTACGAGAAGAAGTTCACCGGGTACGGCCAGGAGCGGGCGGCGAACTCCGCGGGCGCCAGCAGCTCCCACGCTCGCACGAACGGCACGTCGAGGTGGCCCATCATCTCGGTGAAGCCGGCCCGGACGGAGGCCATGACCTGGGCGAAGTCCCGGCCGGGCGAGGCGTCGAACTCGATGGGCAGGGTGTTGACGAACCAGCCCACCGAATGCGCCCAGGTGTCCCGGCCGCGTTCGCTGACGGGCATGAGGCCGCGGTAGACGCCGGGGCCGCCGGCCTCGCGCAGGCAGACGGCGACCGAGGCGAGCACCCCCATGAACGGCTTGCCGTCGACCGCCAGACACGTCTTCTCGAACACCTCGGCCTCGGCGGCGTCCAGGAGCGTGGAGGCCTCGTTGACGATCGGGTACATCCGGTCCGGCTCGACGCCGAGATCGAGGGGGAAGCGGGGGAAGAACTCACCGGCCGGCCCCATGAACGCCTTCCAGTAGTCCAGGCGTTCGTCGCGGGCGTCGATGGACAGGTAGCGGCGGCGCTGCTCGTCGGCGAAGTCGAGGTAGCTGGGGGCGGGCGGCAGCTCGGCGCTCTCGCCGCGGCACAGGCCCTCGTAGCCGGTCAGCACCTCGCGGGCCACGATCGGCATCGACATGCCGTCGCAGACGATGTGGTCGAAGGCGAGGTAGACCGTCGCGGAATCCTCACGGACCACGGCCCCCATGATGAACAGCGGCCAGGACAGGGTGTCGATGCTCCGCTTGAACCGCTCGACGAGGAAGCCGCGCAGCTGTTCGGCGGTCCCGAACTCGCCCACCGGCTGGGCTTCGAGGCTCAGTCCGGCCGGGTCGAACGGCTCACAGGCCACCTCGCCGGCCAGGCGGCGGAACGCGCACCGCAGGACCTCGTGCCGCTGCACGAAGGAGAGCAGGGACTGCGCCAGGGCCTGTTCGTCCAGCGGGCCGGTCACCTCGAAGGTCACCGCGACCCAGGACGCGACCGGGTCGTCGGCCGCCCTGCTCTCCTCGGCGACGGTGAAGTGCTTGTCCTGGTTGAAGGAGGCCTTCCTGCTCGCCGCTTCACCGGGATCACCCGCGTGGCCCGGGCCGTCCGGACCGCCCGGGAGGCCCGGGCCGGTGGCCTCCGCCGCCGTGGACCGAAGCCGCCACTCCACCACCCGTCCGGGTGCCATGTGGTGCATCTCCAGAGGAAACTGCCGCATACCGTCATCCCTTCGCCCCCGAGTCAACCCCCAGGCCCTAACGACCCCCGGCCCGGGGAAGTGACGCCAATCACCGGGGGCGGGCCGGGGCGGGGCGTCAGAGGGAGTTCAGGTCGACGGCGTCGGCCATCGCCTTGTATCCGGCGTCGTTCATGTGGAGGTGGTCGAGTGCGGAGGCGTACTCCTCCTTGATCTTGACCTCCTTGGGGCGCTGCGGGTCGGCGGGCGCGGCCAGCACCCGGTCGAAGTCCACGACCCCGTCGTACGCGCCGCTGGTGCGGATCCAGTCGTTGACCGCCGTACGGACGTCCTCACCGCGCTCGGTCCAGTAGGCCGAGCCGTGGAACGGCGGAATGGTGGCGCCGATGACCCTGACCCCGCGGGCGTGGGCCTCGCGGACGAGCTCCCGGTATCCGGCGGTGATCTCCTCGGCGGTGACCCTCGGGCTGCCGGCGGTGCAGTGGTCCGGCGCGGGGGAGTCGGGCATCACGATGTCGTTGGTGCCCTCCAGCAGGATGACGGTGCCCACGTCCGGGCGGCCGAGCGCGTCGCGGCGGAACCGGTCGAGGGCGCTCGCCCCGAAGCACTCCGAATCACTCAGGACCTTGTTCCCGCCGATGCCCGCGTTGAGCACCGGCCGCGAACGGCCGTCCGCGGCCAGCCGCTTGGCGAGCTCGTCCGGGTAGCGGCGGTCCGCGCCAGGGGTGGCTCCGAAGCCGTCGGTGAGGGAGTCGCCGAAGGCGACGACCGCCTTCCCGGCGCCGCCCGGACGGGAGTTCTTCACGTCGACGCCGGCCAGGTAGTACCAGGAGAAGCTCGGCGGCCCGGCGGCGAAGGCGTCCGCCGCCGCGTCGCGCCGGTGGTCCCCGGACGCCTTGTACGAAAGGGACATGGCGACGTTGTGGAAGGTGGCCGGGCCGGTGGGCCGGTCGAAGTAGAAGGTGACGGTGAGCTGTTCGAAGGCCTTGACGGGCAGCGCCACCGGATCGCTGGAGAGCTCACGGCCGGCCGGGACCGTGACCGACTGCGCCCCGCCGAAGCGCACCGTGCGGACCGAGTCCGGCTGCACGGCGGCGCCGCCGGCGGTCCTGGCCACCGTCGCCCCGGTGAGCCGGAGCGGGGTCTTCCCATAGGCGTTGGTGAGCCGGACGCGCACCTCGGACCCCTCGGCGCCGACCCGGATCACCTGGCGCACCGACTCGCGCCCGAAGCCCGCCTCGGACCAGTTGGCGTACCAGGAGGTGTGGGCGGGAGCCTGCGGCGACGCGCCCCAGGCGCTGTGCCAGGGCCCGCGGTGGGCGGCGGAGGCGGGAGCGACGGCGGCCGTGGCGAGGAGCGCGGCGGCCAGCGGGAGGGTGAAGGCGATCTTCTTGATGGTCATGCTCCTCTGACCCGGGGCGACGGGGGAGTGTGACAGCCACGAGGAAATCTTTTCCCGAGGCCCCAACCGGTCGCCTATTCGGTGTGCAGGGCCGCCGCGATCGTCATCCTGGCCGCCGACCGGGCCGGAACCAGCGCGCCGAGGACGGCGATCGCGACCCCCGCCAGCAGCAGGCCGCTCACGTGCGGGGCGTCCCAGACGTCCTTCATCGACTCCGGGAAGGTGATCACCCCGACGTTGTCCACGACCAGCCGGTGCGCGACCATCCCGAGCGGGACGCCGAGCAGCCCGCCGACCGCGCCCACCCCCGCCACCGAGGTCACCGTCATCGCCACGACCTGCCGTGGGGTCATCCCGATCGACTTGAGCATGCCGAGGTCCCGGCGGCGCTCCCGGGTGCTCAGCAGGACGGTGTTGAAGACGCCGAGCGACGCGACGACGGTCAGCAGAAGGGTGAACACCGAGGAGAAGGCGACGACGGTGGTGGTGCCGGCATTCCGGCCGTCCAGCACCGACACGCGCAGGCCCGGGTCGGCCGCCCCGGCCGCCTCGACGTACGCCCGTACGTCGGCCCCGGGAGCGAGGCGCACCTCGTACTCGGCGGCGCGGGCGTCCGGCGACAGCTGGACGAGGGTCTGCCAGGTGGCGTCCAGGGCCTGCGCGTTGCCCTCCACGAGCTCACCCACGACGGTCGCGGCCACCTGCCTGCCGTTCAGGGCCAGGGTGACCCGGTCGCCGACCTTCAGCCCGCGCTGGGTCAGGAAGGCGGGCCCGGCCGTGAGCTCGCCGGCCGCCCGCGCCTCCCGGCCCCTGGCGATCCGGCCGGCGGACGAGGCGTCGTCCCCGCGGTAGAAGTTGGCGAAGACGGGCCGGCTCTGCCCTACGAGGCTCACCTGGGCCAGCCCGCGGGCCCGTACCTGCGTCGCGCCGGGCAGGGACCGCAGCCGTTCCTCGGTCGGGCCGTCACCGAGCGCCGGAGCGGGCCGGTCGTTGTGCGGTCCGCCCGCCTCCACCTGGATGCGGGCACCGCCCTGCCCGCGCCCGGCCTCGTCGAACGCGAGCATCGTGCTGGTCAGCCCGGTCGCCAGGGTCACCGTGGTGACCCCGAGGACGATGGCCGCCATGGTCAGCAGTGTGCGGCCCGGCCGGGCGAACGGCTGCCCCAGGCCCAGGCTGACCGGACGCGGCAGCCGCGTGGCGCCGAGCAGGCGCTGGACGCGCAGCCCGCGCCCGGTCCGGGGAGCGCCGCCCGCGCTGATCGCCCGGGCCGCCGGCAGCCGGTGCGCCCGCAGCGCGGGGACCAGAGCGGTGAGCAGGACGAGGGCCGGCATCCCCAGCAGGCACACGGCGGACACCCATGCACCCACGTCGCCGACGGCGGTACGGCCGGTCTCGATGCCGGAGAACGCGACCCTGAGGACGGGCTCGGCCAGTGCGTTGCCGAGCAGGGTGCCGAGGACGGCGCCGACGGCCGCGGGCAGGGCCATCATCGTCAGGTACACGGCGACGACCTGGTTCGGGGTGAAGCCCAGGGCCTTGAGCACGCCGATGTGCCGGTACCCGGAGACCACCGCCCCGCTGACGACGTTCCCCACGATCAGCGCCGAGACCAGCAGGCCGAGGACGCCGAACAGCGTCATGAACGGGAGGTAGGCGTCGGCCAGCGAGGAGAAGGCCTCCTTCAGGGAGAGGTGGGTCTGCGCGCTGGTCAGCGCCCCGTTGGGCACCCCTGCGGTCGCCCTGGCCAGTGCGCCGGCCAGCTGCGCGTCCGTCGAGGAGTCCGAGAAGCGGTAGAGCATCTGCGCGGCCGACGGACGCATCGCGGCCATCTGCTCGGGCGAGACCCACGCGCCCGCCGACTTGGTCATGCTGGCCGCGAAACCCACGACGGTCAGCGGTGGGCCCCCGGGCACCGGCAGCCCGGTTCCCAGCAGCTGGGGCCCGGGCGAGCCCTCCGAGGTCCAGCCGACGACGATCTCGCCGGGCGCGGTCGCCCAGTGGCCCTCCAGCAGCTCGATCCGGTCCACCGGGCCGCCCGGATCGGCCCGGCCCACCACGGTGAGCGAGCCGCCCGCCATCCACAGCCAGCCTTCGGGAACGTCCACGACGCCCTGCCCGAACGGTCCCGCCGCGGCCTCCACCCCGGGCTGCCGGACGGTCCTCGTCAGCTGCTCGGCCGAGACCTTGGCCGTGTCGAAGGTCGCCACGGTGTGCGCCCCGCGCTGGGCGGCGTATGCCTGGTCGAAGGGGCTGGAGGCGGCGTCGAGCAGCCCCAGCGCGAGGAGGACGGTCGTGGTCGAGCAGAGCACGACGAGTCCGATGACGAACGTCTGGAGCCTGCGGCGCTTCACCGCCGCGCGCGAGGCCCGCCACACGGCGCTCACGCGGTCGCCTCCAGCGCGCTCTGCCGGGCGATCCGGCCGTCGGCGACCTCGACCAGACGGCTCGCGCAGCGGGCGGCCAACTGCGGGTCGTGGGTGACGATCAGCAGGGTCTGGCCGATCTGGTTGAGGTCGATGAGCAGGTCCATCACCTGTTCGCCCGAGCGGCTGTCGAGGGCGCCGGTCGGCTCGTCCGCCAGCAGGAGCGCCGGACGGTTCATCAGGGCACGGGCCACGGCGACCCGTTGGCGCTCACCGCCGCTGAGAGTCGCGGGATAGTTGTTGCGGCGGTCGGCCACACCGAGCTCGTCGAGGAGTTCCAGGGCCCGGCGGCGCGCCTGCCGGGCCGGGGTACCCGTCAGCTGGGCGGCCAGGGCCACGTTGTCCAGGACGGGCAGGTCGTCGATCAGGTTGAAGAACTGGAAGATCATGCCGATGTGCCGGCGCCGGAACAGCGCCAGCGCGGTCTCGTTCAGCGCGCCCAGGTCCTGGCCCTGCACCTCGACGGTGCCCGACGTCGGCCGGTCGAGCCCGGCCACCATGTTGAGCAGCGTGGACTTGCCGCAGCCCGAGGGGCCCATCACGGCCACCGCGTCCCCGGCCCGGATCTCCAACGACAGGCCGTCCAGGGCCTTCGCGTCGCCGTACTCCTTGTGCACCCCGTCCAGCCGTACGACGACCTGCCGTGCCATGTCATGATCGATTGTCATGGCCCGAACCTAAGGCGGAGCCCGTGGGCGCGGCATCGGTCCCCGGATGTAAACGTCCGAGCCGGTCATCCTGGGGATGTACGCCGGGCGTTCGGCAGAATGACATCCAGGCATACGGGGCAGGGGAGTTCGGGGTGGGACTGATCATCGCCGTGGTCGTGGCCTGCGTGTCCACGGCCGGGGCCGGCGCGCTCGGCGTGGCCCTGCGGCGCGCCCGGCGCGCCGGGTGCACGGCGTTCGAGGAACGCGGCTGGCTGCTGGAGCGGGAACGCGAGAGCGCGGCCCGCAGCGCCGTCGACGCCGAACGGGCCAGGATCGCTGCGGAGCTCCACGACATCGTCAGCCACAACGTGAGCCTGATGGTGGTCCAGGCAGGGGCGGCCCGCGAAGTGCTCACCACCCTGCCCGAGGAGGCCGAGGCGGCGATGGGCGCCGTGGAGCGGGCCGGGCGCGACACCATGACCGAACTGCGCCACCTGCTGGGCCTGCTCGCCCCTGCCCAGGACGGCGCGGACGCACCGTACGGGGCCGAGGCCACCCAGCTGTCGCCGCAGCCGAGCCTCGAGCGGCTCAGCCCGCTCATCGACAGGTTCGCCTTCGCCGGGCTGCCCGTGGAGGTGCGGATATCGGGGGAACCGCGCCCGCTCCCGGCCGGAATCGACGTCACGGCGTACCGGATCATCCAGGAGGCGCTGACGAACGCGCTCAAACACGGAGACGGAGGAAGGACCGAGGTGACGGTGCGGTACCAGGAACGCGCGCTGCGCGTGGAAGTGCTGGGCGGCGGGCCGAGCGTGCTGACGACGGGCGCCCCCGGACCACGGCCGGCCGAGGGCCGGACCGGGCCGAAGGCCGAGGGCGCCGGCCGCGGACTGCTCGGCCTGCGCGAGCGCGTCGCCGTCTACGGCGGCGACCTCGATGCCCGCCGCCGCCTCGGCGGCGGCTTCCGGGTGCGCGCCCGCCTCCCGCTGGAGCGACCGTGACCACGCCGGAGGGGCCCGCCGTGCCCGCGCCCGTGCCCGCACCCCGTGTGGTGATCGCCGACGACCAGGACCTGGTCCGTACCGGCTTCCGGCTGATCCTGACCGCTCGTGGGATCGACGTGGTCGGCGTGGCGGCCGACGGGGTGGAGGCGGTCGCGGCGGTGCGCCGGCTGCGCCCCGACGTGGTGCTGCTCGACATCCGGATGCCGAACATGGACGGCCTGGAGGCCGCCCGGCGCATCATCGCCGAAGCCCCGTACTGCAGGGTGATCATGCTGACCACCTTCGACCTCGACCAGTACGTGTACGCCGCCCTCGCCGCCGGGGCCAGCGGCTTCCTGCTCAAGGACGTCACCCCGGAACACCTGGCCGCCGCCGTGCGTTTGGTCGGAACCGGCGACGCGCTGCTCTCCCCGTCGATCACCCGCCGCCTGGTGGAGCGCTGCGGCCCGGGCGCGGCCGCCGCGGACCGCGTCGCCACGGACGCCGTCCACCAGGAGCTCGCCGCGCTCACCCCGCGCGAACGCGAGGTGCTGACCCTGATGGGCCACGGCCGCTCCAACGCCGAACTGGCGCAGGCCCTGACGCTCAGCGAGGCCACGGTGAAGACCCACGTCGCCCGCATCTTCTCGAAGTTGTCGCTACGCGACCGGGCGCAGGCCGTGGTCCTCGCCTACGAGACGGGCCTGGTGACCCCCGGCTCGGTCACGGCTCCGCGCCCAGGACGCCGTCCGGCGCCTGCCGGGTGACCAACCGTCGGCGAGCCTGAAGGCGTGCACGGCACGGACCCGCCCCTGGCCCCGAAGTACCGCGGATCCGTGGTCGGTCACTTCGCGAGCCGTTACGGCACGAGCGCGGTCATCGCGGTGCGTGGCAGTGCGGGGTTGCCCGCCGCCGCCTCCGCGACCTGCCGGTCCTCGTCGGCGAGCAGCTCGGTGACGACCGCGGGCGGCAGCGCGGGGTGGGCGGCCGCGAGGGGGCGGGCCGTCCGGTCCGGGAGGCAGGCGAGCAGGGCCGGGCCGGTCGCGTGGGGGTGCCGGGCGACGTCCTGGAGTGCCTTCCGCACACCCGGCCGATGCTGCGTCAGGTGCTCCAGCAGGGGACCGGAAGCGTCCGGGTTGGCGGCCACCCCCGCGAGGACCTGGACGCCGTGCCGCTCGACCATGGCGCGCAGCAGTCCCTCGGGCAGGCCGGGGTGCGGGGCGACGGCCCTGACCACGGCCGCATCCGGATCGACCGCCAGCGCGTCGCGCAGCTCCGCGGGCAGATCGCGCCGCTGCGCCACCAGCATCCGCACGGCCGCCTGCCGGGACGCGGCCAGCTCCGCGAGCTCGGCGGGCGTGGCGGCGGCGATCCGCGGCAGCAGCCGCCACCCCGCCCGGCCGCCGGCGACCAGCTCGGCCAGCAGTCCGAGCGGCACGTCCGGATGCTCCGTGAGGGCGCGCCGTACGGAGTCCTCGCGGTCGGCGGCCAGGACGCGGATCAGCTCCTGCCCGATCCCGGGGTTGCGCGCGTACGTGGCACGGACCCCGGGCAGCGGGTCGGCGGCCAGCCGGGCGTAGAGCGACTGCGGCAGATCGGTGCGCTCGGAGAGCGCCCAGTTCAGGGTCAGTTCGGGGTCCTCGGCCAGAGCGACCACGGCTTCGAGCGGGGTGGCCGGGTTGGCCGCTACCGCGAAGCGGACCCGCGGATCCGGGTGGAGCGCGAGCCGGACGGTCACGGGTGTGGCGGTCCAGAGGGCGAGTTCCTCCACGACCTCCACATCCGGGTCGACGGCGAGCAGGTCCACGACGTCCGCCGGCAGGTTGGGGCAGGACGCCAGCTTCCAGCGGACCCCGGAGTCCGGGTGCGCCGCGAGGAGACGGGCCCATTCGGGGCGCCCGCGGCCCTCGTCGAGCAGGGCGATGGCGGCGTACGGCATGGACCCGGGATCCACGTCGGCCGCGGCGAGCCTGCCCCTGTAGGCGAGGACCACGGCGGTGCTCTGCGCCTGAGCGGCGAGCTCCAGCACCTGGTCGTGGCGCAGATCGGCCCGGTCGGCCAGCTCGTGGAGCACGTCCTCGGCGAGCTCGGACTCGGGCCCGGTCCGGGCCTCCTTCAGCGCGAGCGCCATCAGCCGGTCGACCAGCGCGGGCGGCAGCGCCGGATTGGCGGCGAGGCCGCTCAGGAGGCGGTTCACGGATGCTCCCCGGCCGGTGAAGAGGCGGCAGCGGCGATCAGGGCGGCGGTCAGGGCCTCGGTGTACGGCTGCGGGCGCCGCCGCCGGGGGAGCACCAGCCCGATGTGCCGGGCGGGGCGCGGGGGTTCGACACGGACCACGGCCAACTCCCGTGCCGGGGAGAGCGAGACGTGCGGGACCAGGGAGACCCCGACGCCCGCCGAGACCAGGGTCTGCGCGAAGAAGTAGTCGGTGGTGGAGGCCGCCACCCGGAGGCCGAAACCGGCGGTCTCCGCGTACCGGAGCAGGAAGGCCTCCGTCTTGAGGCAGCCCAGCACCCAGCGGTCGGCGCGCAGTTCGGCCAGGCCCACCGATGTCCGGGCGGCGAGGCGGTGACCGTGCGGCAGCACCAGCCACAGCGGATCCGCCATCAGCGGCACCCAGTCGAGCCCCGGGCGCTCATCCGGACGCACGGGCGGCGGCCCGTCGAAGTGGTAGGCCAGCGCGAGATCGGCCGCGCCCCGGCGCACCATCGGCACCGCGTCCTCCGGCTCGCTCTCCAGCACCGTCAGCTCCACCTCCGGATGGGCGCCCACGAACCGGGACAGCGCCGCGGGCAGCAGATGCCGTCCCCCGCTGGTGAAGGTGGCGACGGTGAGGCGCGGCCGCTCCGCCGTGAGCCGGTCGATCGCGTGGCGGACCTGGTCCAGCTCGGCGGCTATCGACTCGGCCGCCTCCACCAGCAGCCGGCCGGCTTCGGTGAGGGTGACCCCGCGCGTGCTGCGCACCGCCACCGGGTGGCCGACGGTGCGCTCCAGCGCCGCGATGTGCTGGGAGACGGCCGACGGGGTCAGCAGCAGGGCCCCGGCCGCCCGGTTGAAGCTGCCGTGCTCGGCCACCGCCCGCAGGACGCGCAGCCGCTGCACATCGATCATCAGTTTTCCTTATGACGCGTTCAGCAGCTCGTCGGTACCGCTGGGGACGATACAACGGCAGAGTCGAACGCATGAAGCGGATTCTTGTCATCGGTGGCAGCCGGTACTTCGGAAAGACCCTGGTCACCAAGGCGCGCGACGCGGGCGACGAGGTCACCGTCCTCAACCGGGGCTCCAGCACCCCGCCCCCGGGCGTCGGCCGTCTCGTCGCCGACCGCGACGACGAGGAAGGGCTGCGGGCGGCCCTGAGCGGGCGGGACTTCGACGTGGTCGTGGACCAGGTCTGCTACACGCCGCTCCAGGCCGCCGTCGCGCGCCGGGTGTTCGCCGGGCGGACCGGGCGCTACGTCATGACCTCGACGATGGAGGTGTACGACCCGGCCACGCTGCCCGCCGGGCCGTCGCTCCCCGCCCGGCCGCCCCGCCCTGCGGGGACCTCCCTCCCCGCCGCTCCCGTCACCGAGGAGTCGCTCGACCCCGCGCGCCTGCCGCCCGCATCGGCGGTGCCGGCGGCGTCGCCGCACGCCGCCTATGCCGAGGGGAAGCGGCAGGCCGAGGCCGTCTTCCTGCGCGAGCCGGCCTTCCCGTACGTCGCCGTGCGCACGGCGCACGTACTCGGCGGCGGGCTCGCGGAGTTCACCGGGCGGCTGGCGCACTACGTGCGGCGGATCGGCGCCGGGACCCCCGTCGAGGTCCACGAAGCCCCGTACGGCACCTCGTTCATCCATCACCACGAGATGGCCGGGTTCCTGCAGTGGACGGCGGAACAGACCTTCACCGGCCCCGTCAACGCGGCCTCGCACGGGGCGCCCGATGTGATCGCGCTCTGCGAGGCGGTCGCCGGGCAGGCCGGGCGGCGGCCGCGGTACCGGACGGTCCCGGCGGGCGCCGCCGCCTCACCCTTCTCCTTCGACCGCCCCTACGCCATGGACAACGGCCGGGCTTCGGCCCTGGGGTTCCGCTTCGGCCGGGTCGCCGACTGGCTGCCGGGGGCGATCGCCGAGACCCTGCACGCCGCCGCCTGACGGGGCACTGGTCTGCGACGCGCCGCTCAGAGGGAGTTGCCACCGACGAGTAGCTCACACCGAAGGTCACGCTGCCGGCTCGGTAGCGGTCGTCGGACCACTCGATCGGGCGGCCGGTGTCCGTCGCCGAGACGTGCCGCTGGCGCAGCAGCGGGCTGCCGCGCCGGACCTCCAGCAGCCGGGCGTCCTCGCTACCGGCCGGACGAGCGTCGATGAGGTGCTCACCGTAGTGGGCGACGACCCCGGAGCCCTCGGCCAGGCCGTCCATGACGGAGCGGCAGTCCACCGGCATCGCCTCGACGGCCGCCGCGACCCAGTCGGCGCAGGCGGCGCCCGCGCCCTGGCCCTGCGCCCGCGCGTGCTCCTGCTCGACGAGCCGCTCTCCGCGCTGGACGCCAAGGTGCGGGCGAACCTGCGCGAGGAGACGCGCCGCCTCCAGCTCTCCCTCGGCATCACCACCGTCTTCGTCACCCGCGACCAGGAGGAGGCGCTGTCGATGGCCGACCGCGCCGCCGTCCTGACGCCGGGAAGCCGGAGCCGTGCGCCGCCCCGGCCGAGCGGTACGACCGCCCGGCCACCCCCTTCGTCGCCGAGTTCGTCGGCACCATGAACCGGCTGCCCGGACGGCTCGCCGGCTCAGGCCTGGTGGCGGTGGAGGACTCGCCGGACGGCGCCGCCTCCGCGGAGGCGGCCGGCTGCGCGGCCCTGGTGGTCACCGTGGCCCGGCTGCGGCGCTGCCTGACGGCGACGGGCTGACCGCCCCCGTAACCTCGACCCGTACCTCGACCCGACGCGCGACCCGGGCCTCGAGACGGATCCGGACCGGACCCGGGTTCAGGCCGGCAGGCCGAGGATGTCCAGGATGGCCTCCGCGTAGGCGGCGGTCCCGGAGCCCGGGGCGGTCGCGACCTCACGGCGGAAGCCGTCCACGCCCGTGCGGACGAAGGCGGCGCACTGCCCGTGCAGTCCGGCCTCGTGCGTGCCGCCGTCGTCCACCGTGCACAGCAGCGCGAGCAGGGTCCACAGCAGGGCCTCGCGGGTCGCCCGCCGGGGCGGGTGCGCGGACCACACGGCCATCAGTACGGCGCACACCGCCGGGGCGGGCGGTTTCAGGTTCTCCGCGAAGAACACATGCCCCTCCAGCGCGTGGAACGCGGCGGGATGCCCCTCGGCGGCATCCCGCACCGCGTCCACGAGATGGCCCGCGGACCGGCCGCAGCCGCACACCATGGACTCCCAGTCGTGCCGCGCGATCTCCGCCACCACCGAGTCCGGAACCAGCGGGCTGCGCAGCACCGCGGACTGGCGCAGCAGAGCCTGCTGCCGCTTCTCGCTCCCCGTCATGGGGCACAGTATGAGGCCAGGTCGGAGTGCTCGGCGAGGGGGGTCGGAACCGGATCTCCGGGGCCGTCGTCTGAGACCCCGTGTGGATGAAACGAAGAATTCTGGCACTGCTGTTCGCCCTGCTCGCGACCCAGGTGGGCGCCCTGGTCAACCCCGCCTACGCGTGCGGGTGCGGCGCCATGATCCCCGACGGCCAGTCCCGGCTCGGAGTCGACCGGGAGACCTCCGTCGTGCGCTGGGACGGCCGCACCGAGCAGATCGTCATGCGCTTCACCGTGCGCGGGGACGCCCAGCGGGCCGCCTGGATCATGCCGGTGCCGGGACGGGCCACGGTCGAACTGGGTGACG
The DNA here is from genome assembly GCF_043201855.1 of Streptomyces sp. NPDC048257. NCBI lineage: Bacteria > Bacillati > Actinomycetota > Actinomycetes > Kitasatosporales > Streptomycetaceae > Streptomyces > Streptomyces sp. NPDC048257. Next base: position 108,849 of record NZ_JBICZI010000005.1, on the reverse strand, counting down.
GGAAGCTGTTCGACGAGCTGGGCCGCCTCACCCGCCCCGAGCACAGGACCCGCAGTTACTTCTGGCCGCGCGAGCGCGACTGGCCGTTCTCCCCGGACAGGCGGAACGGCGTCGGTGACGCGGCACCCGGCGCGGCGGCGCCCCCGGTCGGCGTCGTCGGCCGCGAGCAGCTCGGCGACTTCGACGTCGCCCGGCTCACCGCCACCGACCCGGACGCCCTGAAGAACTGGCTGGAGAGCAACGGCTTCACGCTCCCCGACCGCCTCGCCACCGAGGTTAGGCCGTACGTCGACCAGCGATGGGAGTACGTGGCCGTACGGCTGGCCCCCCGCGGGCAGGGCAAGCCGCTGCGGGGCGACCTGGACCCGCTGAGGATCCGCTTCGAGAGCGACCGGCTCGTCTACCCGATGCGCCTGTCCCGGATGGCGAAGACACCGCAGTCCCTCGGCCTGTACGTCCTGGCCGACCACCGCATGGAGCCCGCCACCGCGATCGGCGGCTCCACCCCCGAGGTGACCTTCGCGGGGACCGTCCACCCCGAGAACGGACCGCTCGCCGAACTGGCGGGCGCCGGGCCGGTGTTCCTCACGGCCATCGACCAGGAGTTTCCGGAGCCGGGGCGGATAGACGCCGACCACGAACTGCGCGCCACCGCCGAGGACACCTCGTACCGCCGGGCGATCTACCACGACAAGCTGCTCGTGGTGGGCGACGTTCCGGTCTGGCTGCTGACGTTGGGGGCCGCCGCGGTGGCCCTGACGACGTCGGCCGTCGCGGTGCTCCGGATCCGAGGCCGTCGGCAGCGCCCTGCCGGGGCGGTCTGACCGGCCGGGGCCACCCGCCGGGCCGCCCCGGGTGCGTCGATCGCCGTAAACCCGTCGAATACGGCGAGAATGGGGCGCTGGTCCGCGCCCTGACGCCGGGCCAGGACCCGGGAAGTTGAGGTGGCCGGTATGGCGGACCCGTCGGTGCAGGCCCCGGACGGCCCGGACGGCGGGGATCCCGTCGAGCTCGGGGGCTACCGGCAGGAGCTGAAACGGACGCTCGGCTCCTTCCAGGTCTTCGCGATCTCGTTCGCGTTCATCTCGGTGGCGGTCGGCATCTTCGCGACGTACGACGACGTGCTGCTGAGCGCCGGGCCGGTCGGGATCTGGCTCTGGATCATCGCCGCGGTGGGGCAGACCCTGGTGGCGCTGGTGGTCGCGCAGTTCGCGGCCCGGATCCCGCTCAGCGGATCCTCCTACCAGTGGGCCTCGCGGCTGGCCAGTCCGAAGGTCGGCTGGGGCTTCGGCTGGCTGACCTTCTGTTATCTGGCGATCAGCGTGGTGGCGGTCGACAACGCGCTCGCGAGTCAGGCGTTCATGCCGCTCGCCGGCCTCCGGGCGGACGAGGGCACGGCGCGCCTGATCACGGTCGTGGTGCTGTTCGTCCAGGTCGTGCTCGCCATCGCGTCGACGCGCCTGGTCAGCTGGATCAACTCGGTCGCCGTGGGGCTCGAACTCACCCTCGTCATCGTCGTGGCGGTCGCGCTCGTCATCGCCGTGGCGATCACGGGCGACGGGTCGGCGGGCAACCTCACCTCGCGCGGAGTCACCGAGAACGCCGCCGACTACTACGCCGTCGGCGGCGGACTGATGATTGCGATGATCATGGGCCTCGCCACGCTCGTCGGCTTCGACTCGGCCGCGAACCTGGCCGAGGAGGCCAAGGACCCGTACCGCACCGTCCCGCGCGCGATCGTGGGGTCGGTCGTGGCAGCCGGACTGCTGGGTCTGCTGTTCCTCATCACGCTCACCGTCGCGATCGAGGACGTCCCCCGGATCAGCGCGGAGGGTTCGCCCGTCGCGGCGATCATGCGGGACCAACTCGGTCCCACGGCGGAGCGGATCCTGCTGGTCGCGATCTCGTTCGCGTTCTTCGGCGCCGGGATCGTGGCCATGGTCGCCTGCTCGCGGCTCATCTTCGCGATGGCGCGCGACGGACGCTTCCCCGCGCACCGGCTGATGCGGAGGGTCGACCCGCGCACGAGGACGCCGATCCCGGCGACGATCCTGATCTTCGCCCTGGGAGTCGTCCTCATGCTCGCGCTGCCGGGGGCCGCACTGCTGGAGCTGATCACGGCGTCGACGATCCTCCCGGCGATCACCTACGGCTCCACGATCGTGCTCTACCTGGCGGTCCGGAAGCGACTCGGCCGCAGGAAGGGCGCCTTCGACCTCGGGCGCTTCGAGCTGCCGGTCGCGATCTGCGCGCTGGTGTGGACGCTCGTCGCGCTGTGCGTGCTGGTGGCACCCGAGGAGGCATTCGTCTCCGTGGTGATCGTGGCCGGCCTGCTCCTCGGCGGTGGGCTCGCCTTCCTCGGCCTCCTGAGATTCAACCGTGAGGCGATGGAGACCGAGCCGGGAGACGCGGACTTCCTCGAGCACTGAGGCACGAGGCACGAGGCACGAGGCAAGGGGCGCGGGGCACGGGGGGCCCACCGCCCGGCCGGGTTACGACCCGGCGGGGCGGCGGAGCAGGGCCGTCCAGAGGAAGGACTCGCCGAAGAGCGGGGACTCGGCCGGTTCGTCCTGCATACGGCGCAGTTCGACCTCGGTCAGGTCGCTGAAGATCGCCCGCAGGGACTCCGGGGTGTAGGCGAGGCCGCCCTGCAGGCCGGCCTCCCGGTAGAACTCCTCGTCGGGGATCTCGGATCCCATCCCGCCGGCTGCGAAGCAGGTGAGCGCGAGATGGCCGCCGGGCGCGAGGGCCCGTTCGAGGAGGGCGAGGTAGCTGATCCGGCGGTGGGGCGGCAGGTGGTGGAAGCAGCCCGAGTCGTAGATCAGGTCGTACGGGCCGCTCAGCGTGGTCGCTGCCAGGTCGAAGGCGTTCCCGCAGTGGAACCGGACCTCGGCCCCCACCTCGCGGGCCCGCTCCTCGCCCCAGGCGATGGCCGTCGGCGACAGGTCGACGGCATCCACCTCGAAGCCCAGGGAGGCCAGGTGCAGCGCGTTGCGGCCGGGACCGCAGCCCAGGTCGAGGGCGCGGCCCGGGCCGATCAGGCCGCGCTCGAGGTACGAGACCAGGTTCTCGTCCGGCTTCGACACGAAGAACGGCACCGGCTTGGAGCGGTCCGCGTAGAACCCGTCCCACCAGGACGCGCCGTCGGCCGTCCACCGGTCGGCCTCCGGTGCGAAGAGGCCGTCCAGCAGCTTCAGTACGTCCTCGACCGTGCGAATGTTCCGGTCCATCCGGTCCCCCTCTCCCGATGATCGGATCCTACTTCCCTGTCCGGTTGGTCAGGGCGGGGGCGTCAGATCGGCCGGGGAGGCTGGGTCCGCCAGAACGCGCAGCTGTGCTCCTCCCCGAACGACGTGGTCGTCCGCGTCGCCGACGGGTTGAGACTGAGCACCGTGGCGGCTCCGGCCCCGGTCGGCGGCCACGGGGTCTGGCCCGCCACCACCGGGGCGCCGAAGCGTGCGAACGCCGCCCAGTAGCGCTTCATCCGGTTCCCGAGCGCGACCTGGACCGGGGTCAGCGGGCGCTCGCCCATCGTGAAGTCGTGCAGATAGGCCAGCTCCGCACTGTGCGCGTTCGACTCATCCAGACCCGGCACCTGCGCGCCCGCGAGCGTCGGCGACCGCGGGTCGTCGAACTCGTAGACGTACGTCGGCACCTGGGCCGCGAAGAGCTGCGCCGTCCAGGCGGTGTGGCACGCGAAGGTCGAGTCCGTCATCACGGCCGACAGCGCCAGATACGGCGATCCGTACGTCGCGACCGGATAGCGGGCGAGCACCTCGGGCCCCGCGGCCCCATAACCGGCCAGGACCTGCGCCGCGTACTGCTCGGCGGTGAGCTGCGGCTGGGTGAGGGCGACGAAGAAGCGGGCCTCGGATCGGGTGCTCCCGATCAGCACCGGCACCTTGTTCCACGCCCCGCTCCCGATGGCCTGCGCGGGAGCCACCGGCAGCAGTCCGTCACCGGCGGCCGGACCCCGGGTGGGCAGCGTACGGGCCGCCTCGACCAGCGCCGCCGGGGAGGCGGCGCGCAGGCAGGCGGCCACCGCGGCCGCCGCCGTGCAGCCCGCCCGAGCGGCGAAGGACCGTGCCTGCCCCTCGGCGTCCGAGCTGTCCGGCGTACCCAGCAGCGTGCACGGACCGCTCTGCAGCACGGCCCGGTGGAACAGGCCGGCGGCCGGCCGGGCGGCCAGCAGCGCGCAGACCGAACCGCTGCCCGCCGACTGCCCGGAGATCGTGACGTTGCCCGGATTCCCGCCGAACGCGCCGATGTTCTCCCGGGTCCAGCGCAGCGCCGCGAGCTGGTCCATCAGCCCGAAGGACCCGGAGCGCAGGGCGTTCTCCCGGCCCAGCTCGGGCAGGGCGAGATAACCGAGCTGTCCCAGCCGGTAGTTGGTGCTGACCACCACGCTCTGGGTGAGATCGGCCATGGTCCGGCCACCGAACTGGGTCCCCGTTCCCTGGCTGTACGCGCCGCCGTGCATCCAGAAGATCACCGGAAGCCGGGCTCCGGGGCGGGCGGTCCGGGGCCGGTACACGTCCAGGTAGAGGCAGTCCTCGCTGACGGCCGCCGGATCGCTCAGGCCGAAGGGCGAGAACTGCAGGCACGCGGGAGCCTGCCCGGTCGCCTGCCGCACCCCGTGCCAGCGGGGCGGCGGCGCGGGGGCGCGTAGCCGTGCGGACCCGACCGGGGGAGCGGCGTAGGGCACGCCGAGGAACTCCTGTGCGCCGTCGCGGGACTGGCCGCGCCGGGCGCCCTGCGCGACGGTGACCACCGGGCGCGGTGACCCGCCGGAGGGCGAGGACAGCGCCGCCGCGGCCGGTGGCGCCGAGGTGAGCAGGGCGACCAGGGCGAGTGCGGTACCGAGCAGGGACCTCGCCGAAGGCAGCCGTTCCCTGGGCTTCTTCATCCGTCCTCCTGGGTGTGCCGGTGCGTGCCGATGTCGTGCCGATGTCGTGCCGGGGTGTTGCCGAAGTGCCGAAGTGCCGAAGCGTTGGAAGGCGTCGAAGGGCGAAGGGCCCTGACCGGCCGGGGCGGAGCGGGGTGCGGGCCCCGCCCCGGCCGACTCGTCAGGGGCGGAGCCCGGCGATCAGTGCGGAGGTCACGGCGTGCTCGACCGGCCCGGTGTTCCAGTTGGGGCTCATGGGGCTGACCGCGATCCGGCCGGCGGTCACGGCCTCGATGTCACCGCCCTTGGCCGCGGGCCGCAGGTCCACCTTCACGGTCACCTTCCAGGTGCCGTCGCCCGCATCGGTGAATTCCGGTTCGAGCAGGGTCTGCGGATCCTGGAAGGTCGAGGACACACCGGCGGCCTTGCCCTTGCCGTCCGCGCCGACCACCGGGTGGTTGACGTTCAGGCCGACGCCGTTGGGCAGCAGCGGCCCGGAGCGGGCCCGCGTCCGCAGCCGGTCGATGAGCTTGACCGTGAAGTCGAGCGTGGGCCCCATCGCGTTGACCGTGGTGACCGGGTCGGGCGCGGTGACACCGCCGGTGCTCAGCGCGATGGCCGGTACGCCGTGCTCCAGCGCGGCGACGGCGCCGCCGACCGTACCTGAGTGGGTGGCGAGACCGGCGACGTTCGGGCCGAAGTTCGTGCCGGAGACGACCAGGTCGGGGGCGTCCCCGGCGAAGACCTCGGCCAGGCCGAAGGCGACGGAGTCGCCCGGGGTGCCGTCGACGGCCCAGACCTTCGGCTCGGGGTGCTTCACCGAGATCGCCGGGGCGCTCATCATCTTCGTCCCGGTGCCGCTCTGGTTGGTGAGCGGCGCGACGATCGTGACGTCGTGTCCGGCGGCGGTCAGACGCTCGAAGGCCTTGCGGATGCCCGGTGCGTTGTAGCCGTCGTCGTTGGTGAGCAGGATCCGCAACGGGCCGGCGGGCGCGGTCTGCGGCGCGGCGACCGCCGGTGCCGTGCCGGCCAGAGCCGGCGTGCACAGCAGCAGGGCGGCCAGCGGCAGAACTCGCTTGCGTCTCACAGGGTGCTCCTTGGGAGGGGAGGGAGATGAGGGTGAGCAGGGGTGGGTACCGGCGGGCGCACGACCCTCGGCGTGCGCCCGCCGGAGCTGTGGACGGGCCCGGAGGGGGTCAGCGAACGCTGCGGATCGGGAGGATGGCGAGCGCGCCGACCAGGGAGAGGGCCCCGCCGACGAGGAAGAGCGGGGTGTAGCCGCCCAGGCCGGTGACGACGGCCGAGGCGACGAAGGGCGCGATGATCTGCGGTCCCGCGTTCGCGATGTTGAGGACGCCCATGTCGCGGGCGGCGTCCTCGGCCCGCGGGAGGACCAGCGTGACGAGCGCGGTGTCGACGGCCATGAAGCAGCCGAAGGCGAGCCCGTTGAGCGCGCTGAAGACGAGCATGCCGGTCCAGGTCGGGCTGACCACGGGGACGACCATGACGAGACCGGCGAGGGCGGCCGATACGCCGACGAACACCTTGCGGCGGTCCCAGCGGTCGGAGAGCAGGCCGCCCACCACGGTGGAGACGGCCATCGCGATCATCGACACCGGGGTGAGGACGGCCATCGCGGCGGGCGGGGTCAGTCCGCCGGGCAGCGTGATGTGGTCGTCGAGGATGTACAGCTGGTAGCCGACGACGGAGAAGTAGCCCAGCACCATCAGGGCCCGGCCGATGAAGGCCCACCGGAAGTCGTGGTTGGCCAAGGCCGAGAGAAAGGCGGCCAGTTGGGCGCCCCGGGGTCTGGCGGGCGCATCTGCGGCGGGCCCGGTGCGCGGCACGTCCCGGCAGAAGGCGCTGAGCAGCAGGGCGGACCCGGCGACGATCGCGCCGAGGATCAGGTAGCCGGTGCTCAGGTGGTCCGCGGTCTGGGAGGCGATGAGGACGCCGACCGTACCGCCGATGGGCAGGCCGAGCCCGACCAGTGCCGACGCGGTGCCCCGGCGGGCGGCGGGGATCCGGTCGGGCACGATCGCGGTGACCGCCGCCTGGTAGACGTTCATGGTCGCCTGGATCAGGCACCAGCCGATGCCGACGAGCAGCGCGGTGCTCACGCTGCCGAGGGCGGCCAGGAGGACGAGCGAGGCCAGGCCGCCGCCCAGGATCCACGGGTTGCGGCGCCCGCTGCGATCGGAGAGGGCGCCGGCGATGGGGTTGAACGCGGTGGCGAAGACCGCGCTGACGCCGCCGATCAGGCCGAGTACGGCGACCTTGTCGTCGGGGGCGATCGCGGCGATCTGGGTGGGCAGCAGGACGGAGCCGACACCCATGTACAGAGCCATCATCGCGGAGTTGGCGACGAGCAGGAGGGGCAGGAGAGCTCGCCGGGGGGCGGGCTCCCCGGTAGGCGTCGGGGGGACGGACGGTTCGGCGACTTCGGGCGTGGCCATGACGACTCCTCGGGGGACGGAGCGGGGAGGTGGCGTGCGGGGAAGAGAGGGGCGGCCCGCGAGGGGGCGCCGGGCGGCGTCGTCGCCGGGCAGTGCGGTGGCGGACGGACGTCGTTCCGTAACGTGATGTTGTTACACGTGTCACCAAGTGCGGTGGACACTGTGTAGCACCCATTTGCGGGCTCCGCCAGGGGATGCGGCGGGTCGTTGTGCAGATCGTGACCGATGGGGGTGCCGGCGAGAGCACGCGTGTAACCACTGCCTCACGGCCACCCGCCGGGGTGGATGTGACGAGAAACCCTCTTGCTCTTGTGGCGGTCGTGACGCATCGGCAATACTCCGTGCCGCACCGCTGCGACCCTGTCGCCGGCGGGCTTTGCCTTCGCCGCGGCGTCACCGGGTGGTTTCCCGCGACCCGTGCGCCTCCCGTCGCGTTTCCTCGGCGTCCGGCCGTGTCGCGCCGCATTCCGCTCCCCGATCTCCTCCGCCCCGCCGCAACGCTCCCGTGCCTGCTCTCCGCGTGCCCCCACCGCCTGGGGAGACGACCGTGAAAGGCCTGCCGTGTTCCCCTCGCCCTCCTTCGTGCCGCTGTCCCGGCCTCCGCTCCCGATCCGCCCACCCCGGCACCACCTTCCGGCAGCCCCGCCGCGCCATGCCCTCGCCGCCGGGATCGCCCTGCTGGTCCTGGCGTTGCTGGTCGGGCTGCTGCTCCGGCTGAACCGGCAGCCCTTCTTCCAGGGTCTCGACGACCGCTGGGCGGCCTCGGTCAACGACTCCGCCGCCGCGGGATCCGGCGGGTCGGACAGCCTGGGCGGATTCAGCATCGTCCTCGACCGGCTCGGCGGCCCGCTCGGCCTGGTCCTGCCGCTCCTGGTGATCGGCTGTCTCTGCGTCTACGGGCGCTGGCGCTCGGGGCTGTTCGTCTTCTCGCTCACCGTCGTCGCCAACCTCGTCGTGCTGCTGCCCCTCAAGGAGCTGGCGGACCGGCCGCGTCCGCCGCACCCGTGGGTCCTGGTCAGCGACGGCTCGTACCCCTCCGGGCAGGTGTTCAGTGCGGTGACGCTGGTGATCGCCGTTGCGGTGGTGGTGTTCCCGCCGCGTGCGCGACGCTGGTGGTGGGCCTTCGGCGCCTCCTACGTCCTCGCCATGATGGGGAACCGGACCTGGCTCCACGCCCAGTGGCTCAGCGACACCTTCGCCGGCGCCCTCGTCGGCGTCGGAACCTGCCTCGTGGTGTGGCGGGTCTTCGCGCCGCTGCTGGAGGTGGAGTCGGAGCGGATGGCCTCGAACAGCCTGTGGCTGTGAGGCCGCCGCGGTCGCCGGCAGCTCCGGATATCGTGAGACGTTGACGTTCGACAAATTTCCGCCATATTCTCGGGGGGTGGCGCGCATACAGCGCGCTGCAGCGAGGAAGGAACGGCTCATGCCTCACCCCCCAGGCCAGGACCCAGCGGTGGTGGACCTGCCCGCAGGCCGCCTGCGCGGCGCGACCGAGGGCGGGGTCACCGTCTTCCGCGCCGTGCCCTACGCCGCCCCGCCGGTCGGTGACCTGCGCTGGAGGCCCGCACAGCCGCACGCCGGCTGGAACGGCACGCGGGACGCCACCACGGACGGCCCGAGCGCGCCGCAGATGTACATGGAAGGCGGCGATCCGGTGCTCGGCGGGCACGGGTCGCCCCCCTTCGACGAGGACTGCTTGACCCTCAACGTCTGGACGCCGGCCGCCGACGGCGCCCGGCGCCCGGTGCTGCTCTGGATCCACGGAGGCGGCTTCGTGTCCGGCTCCGGCTCACTGCCCGGCTACTCCGGCGAGACCTTCGCGCGCGACGGCGACCTCGTCGTCGTGAGCATCAACTACCGCATCGGGCCGCTGGGTTACCTCTACCCCGGTGAGGACGGCCAGGACGGCCAGGACGGCCAGGACGGCGAGGACGGCGAGGGCGACGAGGTCGGCGCGGGAGGCAACTTCTGGCTCACCGACCAGCTCGCCGCCCTGCGCTGGGTGAAGGAGAACATCGCCTCCTTCGGCGGCGACCCGGACTGCATCACGGTCGCCGGGCAGTCCGGCGGCGCGGTGTCCACCGCCGCCCTCGCCGGGCACCCGCAGACCGAGGGTCTGATCCGGCGGGTGATCCTGCAGAGCCCGCCCTTCGGCCTGGACCTCCCCGGCCCGGACGCGTACCTGGAGCGCACCGCCGCCTACCTGGAGCTGGCCGGCGCCAAGGACGTGGCGGAGCTGCGCACGCTGCCCTGGCCGGAGCTGATCGGGGCGGGCGGCGGACTGTTCGCTCAGACCATGCGGTGGGGGTACTGGCCGACGCCCTTCCTGCCCGTGATCGACGGGGTCACCCTCTGCGGCCACCCCGCGCAGGCCCTGCTGGGCGAAGCGGCGGCCGGTATCGACGTCATGATCGGCTGGACGCGGGAGGAGGCCAACTTCGGCTTCGCCCTCGACGAGGGGTACGCCGCCGCCACCCGGGAGCAGGTGACCGACCGGATCGCCGACACCTTCGGGGCCGAAGCCGCGGAGGGCGTGTACGCGGCGTACGAGCGGGCCCGGCCCGGATCCCGTCCCGCCGATGTCCTCATGGACCTCATCACGGACGAGCTGTTCCGGGTGCCGGCACTGAGCCTGGCGGAGGCGCGCGCCGCGGCCGGCAGCCCCGTCTGGGCCTACCAGTTCGACCTGCCCGCCGCCGCCTACGAGGGACGGCTCGGCGCCGCGCACTGCCTCGAACTCCCCTTCGTCTTCGACAACTTCGACCAGTGGTCGCACGCGCCCTTCCTGGCGGGCCTGGCCCCCGCCGTCCGCGACGGGCTTGCGTACGCCATGCACCGCGCCTGGATCGCCTTCGTCCGCACCGGCGACCCCAACCACCCCGACCTGCCGCAGTGGCGCCCGTACGACACGCCGTCCCGCACCACGATGCGCTTCGACTCGGTGGTGTCCGCCCTGGACGACCTCGCAGGGCCCTCCAGGCTCCTGCACACCCCCGCCCCCCTGATTTGACTCGTGTAACCTGAGAAGGGAGGAGCAGCCGAGCGACACCCGAGCAGAAGGAGCGTCGAGGGACGTCATGGCCAAAGACACACACGTCCCGGCATCCATCACCAGTGCCGACGTGGCCCGCCTCGCCGGGGTGTCGCGTGCCACGGTCTCCTTCGTCCTCAACGACACCCAGGGCCACCGGGTCAGCGCCGGCACCCGCGCCCGGGTGCTGGACGCGGCCAAGCAGCTCGGCTACGTACCGCACGCCGCCGCCCGGTCCCTGCGTGCCGGCCGCAGCAACCTCGTCCTGATGCCCGCGTCGATCTCCGCGATCGGCCGCCTCGTCAGCGACTGGGTCGACGACCTGCACAGCGAGCTCGACCGCCTCGGCTACACGGCCGTGCTGCACGCGGGCCGCTTCGCCGACCCCCTCGACGCCGCCCGGGCCTGGGCCGAACTGCGCCCCGCGGCCGTCGTCGCCCTGGACGGCGACCGCTTCACCGCCCCGGCGGCCGAGGTACTGGGCCGCGCGGGAGTGCGGGGCCTGCTGGCCTTCGCGGCCCACCCCGTCGAGGGGGTGCACACCATCGGCTTCGACCACACCCGCATCGGCGCCACCGCGGCCGAACACCTCATCGCGCGCGGCCGGACCAGGATCGGCGTGGTCATGCCCCAGGAGCGCGGCCTCGGCACCCTCGCCGAGCCGCGCCTCGCCGGCGCCGAGTCGGTCGCGGCCCGGCACATGGCCACCGTCACCCCGGTGGAACTGGCCTATACCCGGGAGTCCGCGAGCGCGCTCGCCCGGCGCTGGCGCAGCCTCGGCCTGGACGCCGCCTTCACCTACAACGACGAGTACGCGGCGCTGCTGCTGCACGCGCTGCAGTCCGAGGGCATCGTCGTACCGGACGAGGTCGCCCTGATCGGCTGTGACGACCTCGTCCTCTCCACGCTCCAGCAGCCGGCGCTCAGCACGGTCCGACTGGACCTGCCGCCGGCCGCGCAGATCGCGGGGGCCGTGCACGAACTGATCGAGACGGGCACGGCGGCACCGGTACCGGCGGTGGAGGCCGTCCTGGTCCACCGCGGGACGTCCTGACCTCTGACCTCTGACCTCTGACCTCTGACGTGTGACCCCTTGAGTCACCGTCGCCCCGCACGCGCGCCGCGGGCGGCCGGGCCGCCAGGCCGTCAGCCGTCACGGCATCGGCCGCATCTCATGTGCGCCGCCGGCCGGGGCCCCGGTTACGGGGACCCGAGCCGGCCCGCTCGATGCGCGGGCCGGTCCGTCGCACGCCGCGGTCAGGCCGTGCCCACGCCCGCGGCCGCCCCCCGGCGGTCGTGGGCGCGGGCACGTTCCCGGGCGAGCGCCGGATGGAAGAGCCACCACGCCAGCAGACCCACCCCCGCGCCCACCGCGGCCCCGGCCACCGTGTCGGTGAGCCAGTGCGCATGCAGCCAGGTACGGCTCCACCTCATGGCCGGCGTGAACACCGCGCCCCCGATCCACCACGCACGCCGTTTGGCCGCCGGGATCAGCAGGACCCCGAGGACGACGACCAGGAGCGCCGCCGTGGCCGCGTGGCCGGACGGGAAGGAGCCGTGGTCGACTCGGACCAGGGGGTGGGCGGGGCGTGGCCGGTCCACCAGGTGCTTGAGGCCCTGGACCACGAGCATGTTGCCGCCGAGATGGGCGGCGAGCAGGAAGCCGGCCGAGACCCAGCGCCTGCGGACGAGCAGGAAGACCAGCAGGGACAGGGGTATGAGGGAGCCGACCGGCCCGCCGCACAGGTCCAAGGCCGTGGCGACGGCCTGGTACAGCCCCTCGTGGGGACCGCCCATCCAGATCAGCCACCGGTCGTCCAGCCCCTGGAAGGGTGGATTCGCGAGATCGGATCGGACGACAAAGGCCGACAGTATGGCGGCCCCCAGGAGCAGGAGACCCGCCACGAGGAGCCCGCGGCGTTCGGTCCCGCCGGACCGGTGCGGCCTGCGCGGGTCACGGGGGCTGTCGGGTCTGTGGAGTCTGTGGGGTCTGTGGGGTCTGTCGTGCGGGGTGGTGGCCGGGGTGGCGGACATGGCTGCCTCTCGTGACCGCGGCGGGGCCCGCGGCCGGGTGTGCTGTGAAGGGAACGCGGGGGCGCGGCCGCCGGGCCGCGCCCCCGTTGGAACAGGGGCGCGGGACCGGCGCCGTCAGGCCCCCGCGCCGAGGTGGCGGGCCAGGAAGGCCACGCCCCCCTCGACGATCGCGGGGATGTCCGGGGAGCCGAGGAAGATGTGGTCGGCGCCCGCCACGGGCTGCAGGGTGACCTCGCCCCCGGCGCTCTCGAGCGCCGCGGCGAGGGCCTCGCTCTGGCTGTACGGGACCAGGCCGTCGTGCGTTCCGTGGACCAGCAGGAACGGCGGCGGATGCGAGCCCTCCGCGTACGTCACCGGGCTCGCGGTCCGCGCGAGGTCCGGCCGCTCGGCCACGGAGCCGCCGAGCAGGGCCTCGTAGGGATCGGGGAAGTCCGCACCGGGCATGACCGGCATGGGGTGCTCGGCCAGGGTGACGAGGTCGGAGACGCCGTACCAGTCGACGACCGCGCCGACCCGGGTCTCGCCGGAGCCGACACCCTCAGTGCCCTCCAGCGCCGCCCCCTGCGGGCTGTCGGCGCCGACGAGGCCGGCGAGGGCCGCCAGATGACCGCCCGCGGACTCCCCCCAGACGCCGATCCGGTCCGGGTCGATGCCGAGGGTGCCGGCGAAGGTGCGGACGTAGCGGATCGCGGCCTTCACGTCGTGCAGCTGGGCCGGGAAGGGCGCTTCGAGGCTGTGCCGGTAGTCGATGGAGACGAGCGCGAGCCCTGCTCCCAGCACCGCCCCGTGCAGCAGGGCCGCGGGCACGGTCGGCGGCGGGTAGCGGCGGTCGCCGTCCAGCCAGCCGCCGCCGTGGATCCAGACGACGGCGGGGAACGGTCCTTCGCCGGCGGGCACCTGGACGTCGAGCAAGCGGGGCCGGTAGCCGGGCGTGGTCGCGTAGGTGATCCCGTCGAAGCGGCGTACGCCGTCCGCTCCCGTCACGGACGGTACGGGGGACTGGTACGGCGGGGGCGGCCAGGTCATGTCGGCGAGGTCGATCTCGGCCGGAGGGGATTGCGTCATTGCGGCCCTTTCGGTGCGGCGGTGGCTCGGTAGCTCGGTAGCTAGGTGGCTCTGCGGCTCGATAGCCCGGCGGCTCGGTGCCCGGCGAGGCGGGCGGCGCAGGCTTCGTGCCGTTTGTCCGAAATGCTTGCGCGAGCCAATGGGGGAGGTTAGCGTGTTACACGTGTAATCAATGACTCTAGCGATGCGTTTCCGCTGACCACAAGCCCGGCGACGGTCCAGATTCGGGATCGGTTACACGAGCTATCGCAGCGGCGAGCCGCCTTCCCCCTCCGGGAGCACGTCATGCTCACCACCGTCGACACCTCCGCGGTTCCCGCGGTCCGAAGCTTCGCCCACTGGGTCGCCGACCCCGTCGCGGCGAGCGTTCCGCAGGTCAGGGCCCGTGTGCGCGCCGTGCTCGACGACTGGAGGGTCCCCGTCGAAGTGGCGGAGGCCCTGCTGCTGGCCGTCAGTGAACTCGTCGGCAATGTCGTCCGGCACGTAGGCGTCGGCGCCGGGCGGATGCGCGTCGCCCTGGCGGCGGGCGGGGGATGGCTCCGGCTGGAGGTCGCCGATCGGGGCGCCGGCCTGCCGCGGCTGCCCGCTCCCCGTGCCGAGGCCGACCCGGAGTCCGAGGACGGCCGCGGACTGCTGATGGTGCAGCTGCTCACGGCCGAACTGGGCGGTGAACTCTCCGTCGTCGTCCATGAGTTCGGCAAGGCGATCCGGGTCCGCGTGCCCGCGTCCTGAGTCCCGTCCAGCCTCGCGCCGGGAGCCCGGGAGCCCGGGAGCTCGGGGGGCCGTTGCGGGGGGCACTCGGGGAACTCCTCCACCCTTCAAATATCGCGAGATGTTGACGGACGCCAAATATTCGACATACCTTGCACTCATCTCCCCGCTGCTCCCTGATTGAGGTGCCGCCCCATGGAGCTCTCCCCTTCCGCGTACGCCGATTCCTTCTGCCGGGACCGGCTTCCGCCCTCCGCCCTCTGGCCCGAACTCCACTTCGACCTACCGGAGCTGGAGTACCCGGATCGACTCAACTGCGCTCAGCGCCTGCTCGACGACGCCGTCGAGCGGCACGGCCCCGACCGCCCCTGTCTGCTCACCCCGACCGAGCGCTGGACCTACGGCGAACTGCAGCACCGCGCCAACCAGGTCGCCCAGGTCCTCACCGAGGACTTCGGCCTCCTGCCGGGCAACCGCGTCCTGCTGCGCGGCCCCAACAACCCCTGGCTCGTCGCCGCGTGGTTCGGCGTCCTGAAGGCCGGCGGTGTCGCCGTCACCACCATGCCGCTGCTGCGTGCCGGTGAACTCGCCGAGCTCATCGACATCAGCTGGCCGTCGCTCGCCCTGTGCGACCACCGCTACGCGGAGGAACTCGACCCGAGCCGCCGTTCCGGTCAGCCCGACCTGCCGGTCGTGACCTACGGGAGTGCCGGACCGGAGGATCTGGCCGCGCGCTGCGCCGCCAAGGACGGCCGGTTCACCACCATGCTCACGGCCGCGGACGACGTGGCGTTGATCGCCTTCACCTCGGGTACGACCGGCCGCCCGAAGGCGACCCTGCACTTCCACCGCGATGTCCTCGCCAACGCCGACACCTTCTCCCGGCACGTCCTCAAACCCCGCCCGGACGACGTCTTCACCGGCACACCGCCCCTCGCCTTCACCTTCGGGCTCGGCGGGCTGGTGGTCTTCCCCCTCCACGTCGGGGCCGCAACCCTGCTGCTTGAGCAGGCGGCCCCGCTGCAGCTGGCCGATCTCGTCGCGGAGCACGGGGTGACCGTGCTGTTCACCGCGCCCACGGCCTACCGCGCGATCATGGAGGCGGGCGCGGTGGACCGGCTGGCCGGGCTGCGCCGCTGCGTGTCCGCCGGGGAACCGCTCCCGGCCGCCGTCTGGCACGAGTTCCACGCGGCCACCGGCCTGCGCATCATCGACGGCATCGGCGCCACCGAGATGCTGCACGTCTTCATCTCCTCGGCCGACGAGGACATCCGGCCCGGTGCCACCGGCCGCCCCGTTCCCGGATACCGCGCCGCCGTGGTCGACGAGCACGGCGCCCCCGTCCCCGACGGGCAGCCCGGCCTGCTCGCGGTCACCGGACCCACCGGATGCCGGTACCTGGAGGACCCGCGCCAGGTCTCGTACGTCAGGAACGGCTGGAACGTCACCGGCGACACCTACATCCGCGATGCGGAGGGCTACTTCTGGTACGTCGCCCGCAGCGACGACATGATCGTCTCCTCCGGCTACAACATCGCGGGCCCCGAGGTCGAGAAGGCCCTCGTCACCCACCCGTACGTCGAGGAGTGCGCGGTCGTCGGGGCCCCGGACGCGCGGCGCGGCATGCTCGTCAAGGCGTACGTCGTCCTGGGCGCCGGGGTCCCGGCCGACGGCGCGACCGTCCGGGAGCTCCAGGCGCACGTCAAACAGGCCATCGCCCCGTACAAGTACCCGCGCGCCGTCGAGTTCGTCACCGCACTGCCGCGCACCGGCACCGGCAAGCTCCGGCGCGGTGAACTGCGCGAACGCGCCCGGGCCGACGCGGCCCCCGCGGCCACACCCCGCACGGCTGCCGACCCGGCTCCCGGTACGGCCCCCGACGGGGCTCCGGCCCCGCGGCTCACCGAGCCGCCGAGCGTCGTCGTCGAGCGCCGCGTCGAGTGGACCGACACCGACGCCGCCGGCCACTACCACCACTCCACCGTCGTGCGCTGGGTGGAGGCGGCCGAGGCCGTCCTGCTCCACCGACTGGGCCTGTCACACCTGTTCGGCAGCACGCCCCGGGTCCACTTCGAGGCCGACTACCGCGCCCGGCTCTGGTTCGGGGAGGCCGTGCGGACCGAGCTGAAGGTCACCAAGGTCGGCACGGCCTCCCTGCACTACGCCTTCACCGTACGCGGCGCACAGGGCGGCGAGGCGGCCACCGGCCGCATGGTCATCGCCCACTCGGCCGCCCACGCGACCGGGTCGACCCCCTGGCCCGCAGACGTACGGGAGCTGCTGGGCACGGCCGGACCGCAGCAACCGGAACTACTCACCACCGCGCAATCACCAGGAGGCACGCCGTGCGCGTCGCAGTCATAGGAGGAGGGCCCGGCGGACTGTACTTCGCGGCCCTCACCAAGCAGCTCTCCCCGCACTGGGAGGTCACCGTCTGGGAACGCAACGCCCCCGACGACACCTTCGGCTTCGGGGTCGTCTTCTCCGACGAGACGCTCGACGGCATCGCCCAGGCGGACCGCGAGATCCACGAGGCCATGTCGGCCGAGTTCGCCCGCTGGGCCGACATCGACGTCCGCTACCGGGGCAGCACCCTCACCTCGGGCGGCCACGGCTTCGCCGCCCTCGGCCGGCAGCACCTCCTGCGGATCCTCCAGGAGCGCTGCGCGGCCCTCGACGTCGACGTCCGCTACCGCACCCAGGCCCCGCCCGCGGCCGAACTCGCCGCCGCCTACGACCTGGTGGTCGCGTGCGACGGCGTACGGTCGGCCACCCGCGCCGCCTACGCAGACACCTTCGGCACCGACCTCGACGAGCGCGCCGGCCGCTACATGTGGCTCGGCACGGACAAGGTGTTCGAGGCCTTCACCTTCATCGTCGACGAGCAGGACTTCGGCGCCCTCCAGGTGCACGCGTATCCCTACGACGCCACCCGCTCCACCTTCATCGTCGAGATGGCGGAGGAAGCCTGGCGGCGCGCCGGCTTCGAGGAGTTCGCCGGCCGCGACCATCCGCCCGGCACCAGCGACGAGGACAGCATCCGGCGCTGCGAGGAGCTCCTCGCGGGTCACCTCGACGGCCACCGCCTCATCCCCAACAACTCCAAGTGGCTGCGCTTCACCACGGTCCGCAACCGCACCTGGCGGCACGAGAACGTCGTCCTGCTGGGCGACGCCGCCCACACCGCGCACTTCTCCATCGGCTCCGGCACCAAGCTCGCCATGGAGGACGCGCTCGTGCTCGCGGCCAGCCTGCACGAGCACCCGGACGTGCCGACCGCGCTCGCCGCCTACGAGGACGAGCGCAGGCCCGTGGTGGAGTCCACGCAGCGCGCGGCCCAGGCCAGCCTGGAGTGGTTCGAGCACATCGACCGCTACACCGGCCAGGACCCGCACCAGTTCGCCTTCAACCTCCTCACCCGCAGCCGCCGCGTCACCTACGACAACCTGCGCGTGCGCGACGAGGGCTTCACCAGCGCGGTCAACCGCTCCTCGACCGTGCCGCCGATGTTCCGCCCCTACCCGCTCGGCGGACTGCTGCTGCGCAACCGGGTCGTCGTACCACCCACCGCCCTGCACACCGCACGCGAGGGGGTCCCGGGCGACTTCGACCTCGTCCACCTCAGCACGCAGGCCGTCGGCGGCGCCGGGCTGGTCCTCGCCGGCATGACGGCCGTCAGCGCCGGCAGCAGGGCCACCCCCGGCTGCCCCGGTCTGTGGAACGACGTACAGGAGGCGGCCTGGCGGCGCCTCACCGACTTCGTCCACGGTCAGTCCGACACCTGCCTCGGCATCCAGCTCACCCACGCCGGACGCCGCGCGGCCGGCCGCGACGGTCAGCCGGTCGCCGCCTCGGCCCTGCCCTGGGACGACGCGAGCCCGGTGCCGCGCGAGGCCGACCGGGCCGATATGGATGCGTTCGTACGGGACTTCGTGAGCGCGGCCCGGCGGGCCGACCGGGCGGGCTTCGACGCGCTGGAACTGCAGTACGGGCACGGGCACCTGCTCTCGGGCTTCCTGTCCCCGCTGACCAACCTGCGCACCGACGAGTACGGCGGCGATCTGGAGGGCCGGCTGCGGCTGCCGCTCGAAGTGCTGCGCGCCGTACGGGAAGTGTGGCCGGCCGGGAAGGCGCTGGTCGTGCGGATCTCCGCCGCCGACTGGGCCGAGGGCGGCACCACCGAGGCCGACGCCGTCACGATCGCGGGCGCGCTCGCCGAGGCGGGCGCCGACGCCATCGACGTCTCCACCGGCGAGGTCGTCTCCCACGAGCGGCCCCGCTACGGCCGCAGCTACCAGACCCCGTACGCGGACCTCATCCGCAACGCCACCGGGGTCCCCACCATCGCCGTCGGCGCCATCTCCACGTACGACGACGTGAACTCGATCATCCTGGCCGGCCGGGCGGACCTGTGCGGTGTCGGCCGAGCCCAGCTCCACGACCCGCTGTGGACCCTGCACGCGGCGGCCGCCCAGGGCTACCAGGGCCCGGCCGCGCCCTGGGCACGCGCCTGGCGGGCGGGCAGCGGGCGGCCCCCGTCGGCCCGCACCGACCGGATCCCGCCGCGCCTCGAACTCCTGCGGCAGCCCGCCGCATCCGTCCACCGCCGCTGGCTGCCCCGCGCAGCGGTTCCCGCCCAGCGATAGCCGGAGGTGTCCACCCCCATGGACAGGGACCACCTGCCCCGCTTCACGGCGGCGGCCGTCCAGGCCGCGCCCGTCTACCTCGATCCCGCCGCCACCGTCGACAAGGCCGTCGCCCTGATCGCCGAGGCCGCTGCGGCCGGTGCCGAACTCGTCGTCTTCCCGGAGGTGTTCGTCCCCGGTTACCCCTACTGGAACTGGACGATGAACCCGGTCCAGGGGTCACCCTGGTTCGAGCGGCTCCAGCGCGCCTCCGTCGACATCCCCGGCCCGCACGTCGAACGCCTGCGCGCCGCGGCCCGCCGGCACGGCGTCGTCCTCGTCATCGGGGTCAACGAGCGCGCTCCGCACAGCCTCGGCGTCCTCTACAACACCCTGCTCACGATCGGCCCCGACGGCGCCCTCCTCGGTGTGCACCGCAAGCTGGTGCCGACCTGGGCCGAGAAGCTCACCTGGACCGGCGGCGACGGCAGCTCCCTCGTCGTCCACCCCACCCCCGTAGGCCCCCTCGGCGCACTGGCCTGCGGCGAGAACACCAACACCCTGGCCCGCTTCGCCCTCCTCGCGCAGGGCGAACTCGTCCACGCCTCCTGCTACATCGCCCTGCCCGTCGCGCCCGCCGACTACGACATGGCCGACGCGATCGCCGTCCGCACCGCCGCCCACAGCTTCGAGGGCAAGGTCTTCTCCGTCGTCGCCTGCTCCACCATCTCCCCGGAGATCGTGGACATGCTCGCCGGGGACGACGAGGAGCTGCGCAAGCAGTTCACCCGGCCCCGCAGCGCCCTGTCCGGCATCTTCGGCCCCGACGGCCGCCCCGTCACCGAACCCCTCGTCGACGAGGAGGGCATCGTCTACGGCGAGATCGACCTCGCCCGCTGCATCCAGCCCAAGCAGATGCACGACATCGTCGGCCACTACAACCGCTTCGACGTCTTCCGCCTCGAGGTGGACAACCGCCCCAGGCCGCCGGTCACCTTCACCGCGCCCACCGCGGCGCCCGTCGCTTCAGCCCATCCCACCGCTCCCGCCACTCCCGCCACTCCCGAGGAGGACGTATGACCATCGAGCAGGACGACACCATGCTCGGCCGCGCCCGGGTGTCCGACACCCCCGAGCTCACCGCGTACTACGAGGAGCTCGGCACGCTCGACGCGGGCGCCCTGTGGACCGTCGCCAACGACATCGAGCCCTGGTACCCGCAGCCGCGGTCCGTGCCCGTGCTGTGGCGCTACGCGGACCTGCGCCCCCTGGTCCACAAGGCCCTCGGCCTCGTCAAGGGCGACGACGCCGGCCGCCGGGTCGTCATGCTCGTCAACCCGGGCCGCAAGGAGGTCAGCGCCGCCGCGGGACTCCTCTACACCGGGCTCCAGATCATGGGCCCCGGCGAGGCCATGACGGCCCACCGCCACCAGGCCGCCGCCCTGCGCTTCGTCCACGAGGGCACCGGAGCCTGGACGATCGTCGACGGCCAGAAGCTGAAGGTCGGCCCCCGCGACTTCGCCATCACCCCCAACGGCACCTGGCACGAGCACGGCAACGACGCCGACGACGCCCCCGTCATCTGGCAGGACGGACTCGACATCCCCTTGGTCAACGCCCTGGACGCCGGGTTCTACGAGGTCCACCCCGAGCTGTACCAGACCCCCGGAAAGGTCATCAACTCCTCGGTCCTGACCTACGGGGCGAACCTGCTGCCGTACGGGGTGGAGAAGTGGACCCGCCCCTACTCGCCGCTGCTCGCCTACCCCTGGGAGCCCACGTACGAGGCCCTGCGCGGCCTCGCGAAGGCGAGCGAGGGCTCCCCGTACGACGGGATCATCGCGGAGTACACCAATCCCGTGACGGGCGGCCCGGTCATGCCCACCATGGGCGCCCACATGCAGCTGCTGCGCCCCGGCCAGGCCACCCTCGCCCACCGCCACACCGGATCGGTGATCTACACGGCGGCCAAGGGCCGTGGCGTCTCGGTGATCGCCGGGCAGCGCTTCGAGTGGCAGCAGGGCGACATCTTCTGCGTCCCCTCCTGGGCCTGGCACGAGCACCACAACCTCGACCAGTCCGAGGACGCCTGTCTCTTCTCCTTCAACGACTTCCCCGTCATGCGCTCGCTCGGCTTCCACCGGGAAGAGGCGTACGCCGACAACGGCGGCCACCAGCCCACCACCGCCGCCTGACCCACGAGGAGCCCCTCATGCGACTGCTGACCTTCACCGACAGCTCCGACAGCCCCGACGGCAACTCCACCGAACGCCTGGGCGTCGAGACCGGCGGACTCGTCCTCGACCTCGCGATCCTCGCCGACCACGCCGGCGTGCAACTCCCGCACGACCTGCTCTCGTTCGTCCAGGCCGGCCCCGCCGCCCTGGAGGCGGCCGGGCGGGTGCTCGCCGCGGACCCCGCCGGCCGGCCGGCCGGGGCCGTCCACCGCCTCGACGAGGTGACCCTGCGCGCCCCGCTGCGCCCCGGCAAGATCATCGGCGTCGGCCTCAACTACATCGAACACGTCGAGGAGTCCAGCCGCAGCCTCGACACCGACAAGGACCTGCCGCCGCGCCCGGTCCTCTTCGGCAAGCCCGCCACCGCCGTCACCGGCCCCGGACAGCCGATCCTGCACAACGCCGACCTGACCACCCAGCTGGACTGGGAGTGCGAGCTCGCCGTCGTCATCGGCCGCACCGCCTTCCGGGTGAGCGAGGAGGAGGCGTACGACCACATCTTCGGCTTCAGCATCGTCAACGACATCAGCGCCCGCGACCAGCGCCGCTCCGGCCAGTGGTTCTTCTCCAAGGGCCAGGACTCCTACGCCCCCTTCGGCCCGGTGGTGGTCACCCGCGACGAGATCCGCGACCCGATGGCCCTCGACCTCTCGCTGCGCGTCAACGGCGTCACCAAGCAGAAGTCGAACACCCGGCACATGCTCTTCCCCATCGCGCGCCTCATCGCCGACATCAGCTCCGGCATGACCCTGGAACCCGGGGACGTCATCGCGACCGGTTCCCCGTCCGGCGTCGGCGCCGGCATGGTCCCGCCCGAGTTCCTGCGCCCCGGTGACACCGTCGAAGCCACGGTCGAAGGCATCGGCACCCTGACCAACCCCGTCGTCGACGCCCGCTGACCCCCCACCGGCAAGAGGAGTACCCGTGCCATCCCGCACCTACCGCATCGGCCAGATCGTGCCGAGCTCCAACGTCACGATGGAGACCGAGGTCCCGGCCATCCTCCGGGCCCGCCAGGCCATCGCACCCGACGAGCGCTTCACCTTCCACTCCAGCCGGATGCGCATGACCCATGTGACCCCGGAACAGCTCAAGGCCATGGACGCCGACTCCGACCGCTGCGCCGTGGAACTCTCCGACGCCCGGGTCGACGTACTGGGCTACGCCTGCCTGGTCGCGATCATGAGCATGGGCCTCGGCTACCACCGCACCTCGGAGCAGCGGCTGCACACCCGGACCGTCGAGAACGGCGCGCCCGCCCCCGTCGTCACCAGCGCCGGAGCCCTCGTCCACGGGCTGCACACCATCGGCGCCAAGAAGATCGTGCTGCTGGCCCCCTACATGCGCCCGCTCACCCGGACCGTCGTGGACTACCTCACGCACGAGGGCATCGAGGTCCTCGACCACCAGGCGCTCGAGATCCCCGACAACCTCGACGTCGCCGCCCACGACCCGGCCCGGCTGCCCGGCCTCGCACAGGCCCTGGACCACGCCGACGCGGACGCGGTCGTGCTCTCGGCCTGTGTGCAGATGCCCTCCCTCGGCGCCATCGAGGAGGCCGAGCAACTCCTGGGCAAGCCGGTGGTGTCCGCGGCGGTCTGCACCGCCCACCAGATGCTCCGGGCACTCGACCTGGACGCGGTCGCTCCGGGCGCGGGCCACCTGCTGTCGGGCAAGTACGCGCGGGCACCGCTGCCGCAGTAGCCGCGACACCCCCTAGGGCAGCGGCGGCACCGTGTAGTTCGGGATCGAGGGGTCCTTCGGGTCGAACGGTGTCGGCTTCCAGGCCATGGTCGGGACGTGGGTGGGCGCCGGAGGCGGGTGGGGGCCGCGGTCGGGGTTCTGCGGGATCGGCGACGAGCCCGCCGTGGTCCGCTGCGAGCTCGGCCGTGGCGCCCCGGGGGCCGAGGCCCGCGGTTCGGCCGGCGTCGTCGTGGGAGAGGCGGCGGGCTCCGGCGTCGTCGGCGGCGGGACCGAGGGGGCGGGCGAGGCCGTCGCCGGGCCGGTACTCGCGGCCGGCGCCGCCGGCTGCTCCGCGGCGGGCGCGGTCGCACTGCCGGAGCAGCCGCCGAGCAGCAGCCCGCCCACCAGCACCACGGTCACGGTCCCCGCCACTCTGCCGCCGGCGCCCACGCCCACCACCCGCCCATCCCGCGCTGTCCATCCGGCCGAACCGGGCGATCGTAGCTCAGCCCCCGGCACCCGCTCGCGGCAGGATGACCGTGACCCCGCGCCCCGCCGCCGTGCCCATCGCGGCCAGCGCCGCCGGCGCCGCGTCGAGCGGGATCGTCGAGGTGACCAGCAGGTCCGGCCGCAGCACTCCGCCCCTGACCAGTTCCATCATCGGCGGGTACGCGTGCGCCGCCATCCCGTGGCTCCCGAGGATCTCCAGCTCCCAGCCGATCACCCGGTCCATCGGCAGGGCCGCCGGGCCGGCCGCCGCCGGCAGCAGCCCCACCTGTACGTGCCGCCCCCGCCGGCGCAGCCCCGCCACCGAGGCCGCCGCCGTCGCCGGAGATCCCAGCGCGTCGAGCGAGAGGTGCGCGCCCCCGCCGGTCAACTCCCGGACCGCCTGCGCGGTGTCGGCCCCGTCCCGGGCGTCCACCGAGTGCACCGCGCCGAACTTCCGCGCCAGGTCCAGTGCCGCCGGCGCCGTGTCCACGGCGATCACCCGGGCCCCGGCCGCCGCAGCGATCATCACGGCGGAGAGCCCCACCCCACCGCAGCCGTACACGGACACCCACTCGCCCGCCGCCACCCGGCCCTGCGCCACCACCGCCCGGAACGCCGTCGCGAAGCGGCAGCCGAGGCCGGCCGCCGTCGCGTACGAGAGCTCCTCGGGCACGGCCACCAGATTCACGTCGGCGTGGTCCAGGGCCACGTACTCGGCGAAGGAGCCCCAGTGCGTGAACCCGGGCTGCGTCTGCCGCGCGCACACCTGGTGGTCACCGGCCGCACAGTCGGCGCAGGTTCCGCAGGCGCACACGAACGGCGCCGTGACCCGGTCACCGGCCCGCCAGTTCACGACACCGGCCCCCACGGCCTCGACCACACCGGCGAGTTCGTGCCCGGGGACGTGCGGCAGCACGATGTCCGGGTCGTGGCCCATCCAGCCGTGCCAGTCGCTGCGGCACAGCCCGGTGGCCTCCACCCGCACCACCACCCCGCCGGCCGGCGGGCTCGGCTCCGGTACGTCCCTGACCTCGGCCCGCTCGCCGTACCGCTCGAAGACCACCGCTCGCATGGGTCCCGCCCTCCGCTCGACTGCCCGGCACGCTACCCGGACTCGTCCGCCTCCCGCCCCGGTGGCGGGCTGCCTCAGGGCGCGCCCTCCCCGGCCCGCGCCAGGGCCAGTACCCCCGCGCAGATCAGGGCGATGCCCAGCAGCTGGGGGAGGAGCCACCAGCTCGACCGCAGGTGTTCCTCGTACAGGACCACGCCCAGCGCGACGCTGATGCCCGCGTCGCCCAGGGTCAGCGCGGGCTGCGAGGCGACCAGCGGCCCGCCCTGCATGGCGTGCTCCAGCAGCAGCAGGGCGCAGATCCCGCTCGCCCCGAAGGCGTACGTCTCCCAGGTGGTCAGGAAGGCGACGAAGCCGCTGTCGTCGAGGACGTGCACAGCGGACTTCATCAGGGCCGCCGTGAGCGCGTAGCAGACGGCCGTGGCGGCGCCGAGGCAGCCGGCCCGCGCGCGGCCGGGCGGGCGGCGCAGCCCGGCCACTGCCAGGGCGGCGACCACGACCGCGCACGCCGCCAGGGCCACCACCCAGCGCTCGGCCGGCACGTCCGTACGGTTGCCCGCGGGCGAGGCGGCCACCAGCGCGACCCCGAGCCCCGCCACCACCCCCGCCACGGCCAGCCACAGCGCACCCGGCAGCCGCTGCCGCGTCACCAGCGAGGCGATCAGCAGCGCGAGCGGCAGCTCCAGCACGAACAGCGGCTGTACGAGGGCCAGCGCGCCCGTGGCCAGGGCCACGGCCTGCCCGGCGCCCGCCGCGATCACGGCCAGGATGCCGCCGATCCAGAGCGGCCGCCGCAGCAGATCGAGCACCAGGCCGAAGCGGAAGCCGTCGCTCTGGGGCACGGTGAGTGCGGCCCGCCGCTGGAGCACGGTGGCGAGCGCATTGCTGAACGCCGCGAACAGCGCGCAGAGGACCGGCAGGACGACGCCCATGCCCCCGATCCTCACCGGGGCCGCGGCCGGTCCGCGGCACGACACCGGGCCGGGGGCCTCAGGCCCCGCGCATTCCCCCGTCCGGACCTGCCGGGCACTGCTCGGCACGGCCTTCGGCGTTCTCCGCGGCCCGGCGCAGGGCCAGCGCCGCGAGGGCCTCCGGGGCGCCGGCCTGGCCCCGGATGCCGGGGAAGGCGTTGACGTCCACGATCAGCGGTGTCCCGCCGCCGGTGTCGATGATGTCCACGCCGTAGACGTCCAGGGCGAACACCGCACCCACCTCACGCACCAGCGCGGCCCATCCGGAAGGCAGTTCGGCCAGGGGCAGGGGGCGGGTGGGGCCGCGGCCGCCGGGGGAGAGCTCGGAGCGGCGCAGGGCCGAGAAGACACGGTCCCCGATCGCCCAGAGCTTGTGGTCCCAGCCGCTGTTGGGCGCGTACTCCTGCACCACGACCGGTTCGTGCGGCCACTCGCGCGCCAACTCCCGCAGACGCGCCGTGTCGTCGACGCGGGCGACGAGGTCGCCCCGGCGGCTGCGCAGGCTCTTGACCACCACGGGGGCGTCGAGCCGGGCCCGGGCCGCCCATGCCGCGAGGGACTCGTGCGTACGGGTGGCGGCGAAGGGCAGTCCGGCCCGCAGGGCGAGCTCGGCCATCTCCGTACGGTCCTGGCACAGCGCGGTGGCCGCCGCGGAGTTCACCACCGGCGCCCCCCGTCGCTGCAGGTACCGGGCGAGTCCCAGCGCGTGCGGTGTCCGGGACTTCAGCAGGTACACGTCGGCCAGTGGCAGGGGCACCTCCCCGAGGGTGAGCGGATCGAGTGCCTCCACTTCATGCTCCGGGGTCAGCAGCGCGGTGGTGTCCGCCAGCAGCGGATGCCCGGGCTCCGGGGTGATCAGGCCGATCTTCATGCGCCCTCGCCCGCTACGGCCCGGACCTGCGCGGGGATCGACAGGGGCAGCGGGTACGGCAGCGCGACGGGCACGGGCGGCTGCGCCGCACCGCCGGCCCGGGCCAGCTCCAGCACGGCGCGGGCCACCCGGGCCGTCGCGTCCGGTACCTGGCGGAAGCTCGGGAAGTCGTTCACGTCGACGACCACCGGCCCGTCCGGGCCCAGCAGCACGTCCACGCCGTACAGGTCCAGCCCGTAGACCGCCCCCACCCGGGTGGCGATCGCCGCCACCTCGGCCGACAGCGGCACGCGGCGCTCCCGCACCGAGGGGTCCGGGTGCAGCGGAGAGCACCGCTCGGTCGCGAACAGCTCCCCGCCGACCGCGTACACCTTGATGTCGGTGCCCGAGTTGGGCACGTACGGCTGGGCGATGAGCAGGCCCTCGCCCGCGAGCACGGGCAGCAGCGACTCCAGCCGCTCCGGCGAGGACACCAGGTGCACGGCCCGTCCGGAGCTGCCGTCGGCGGGCTTGACGACGAGCGGGTACTCCGCCGCCGGGATCTCCCTGAGCAACTCGGGGCCGGCCACCGCGTAGGTGGGCGGCAACGGGAGCCCCCGGCCGCGCCCGAGAGCGGCGGCCAGCGCCTTGTCCCGTACGCCCCGGATCGAGCGGGCGTCGTTGACGGTGGTCATCCCGGCCGCGGCCGCGGCTTCCAGCAGCGTCAGACCAGGGCCGCCGGAAACCGTCTTGAGCACCCAGGCGTCGTGCGCACCCGCGTCCACCACCTCGGTCATGCGCAACAGAGAGCCGCCCGGGCGCACCACGTCCACTTGGTGACCCCACGCGCTCAGCTGCCCGATCACCTCGTTCGGCATGCCGTCGTGGCGGTAGTGCTCCTCCACCAGGAAGCAGAGCCTCATGGACCTTCCCCATATTCCCCGGACGTCCGCCGATACCGTCCGGCGAGTTGTGACGTCACAGGATGTCATGGACCGCAATGTGACGATCGGTCCGCGTGTGGGCTTCCTTGTTAGGCTTCCCGCTTCGGCTCGGCGGGGGAGGGTTCGGGGCATGGGCGACCGGTGGACGGGACTGCTGCACGCGCTGGCATACAACAAGGCCACACCGGTGGACGTGCTGCTGCGGCTGCTCGGCCACGAAGACGAGTGGGTGCGACTGCAGGTTCCGCGGCGCGCCGCTCTGCCGCAGGAGGTGATCGAGGCCGTTCTGGTCCACCCGGACCGCCGCGTCCGGATCGCCCTCGCGGAGAACGGCGACGTCGACCCCGACCAGCGTGCCCGGCTGGTCGACGACCCGGCCCCGGCGGTCCACCTCGCCCTCGCGCACGGCCCCATGGCCTACCGGCGGCGGGTGGCCCCGTTGCCCGACTGGGCGTACGAGCGGCTGCTCAACCATCCCAGGGGCCTGGTGCGCAGCGAACTGATCTCGTGGAGTCCCACGCCCGCCCACGTCCTGGCGGGGCTCGCGGACCACGAGGATCCGGTGTTCCGCCGGGCGGCCTGCCGGCGCGCCTGGCACGAGCTCGCGAACGACGTCCGGGAGCGCCTCCTCCACGACGACGACCCCGAGGTGCGGCAGGAGGCCGCCGCGCAGGTCTGCCACGAGGACGAGGAACGGACCACCTGGCTGGTCGGGGAACTGGGCGACGACTGGAGGGTGTCCGGGATCCTGGCGAAGGGACGGCTCACCCGCGAGCTCGCCGAGCACCTCGTCGCCGAGGGGACACGGCTCGCGGCGATCGCCACCAACCCCTCGCTCCCGCCGGACCTGGTGGCGCGGCTGGCCGTCGACCCCGACCCACGGGTCCGGCTCCAGGTGTCCGCCCGCCCCGAACTGAGCGAGTCCGAGCGCGCCGCCATCGACTACACGGTCGGCGCCGAGGACCGGTTGTCCACGCTCGACTGGGTGTGGGAGCGCCGCGAGGACGCCGAGTTTCTGCGACGGTGCGCCCGGTCCCCGCACACCTGGCTGCGGCGCAGCGCCGCGGTCTGCCCCGGCCTGCCGGCCGACGCCGTCGAACTGCTCGCGCGCGACGACGACTTCGCCGTACGGCTGCTCCTCGCGGAGTTCCACCCCGCCCCGCCGCCCGAGCTGCTCCTCGATCTCTACCTGAACGGCACCCACCGCGCCGTGGGCATGCTGGTCACCCGGCCCGGCTTCCCCGCCGCCGGGCTCGCCGCGCGCCTCGGCGACTCCCCGGACCCGAGGGGCCGGCGCCTGGCCCTGCGCGACCCGGGTCTGGAGCCGGAGCTCCTGGACCGGCTCAGCCGGGCCCCGGAGACGCGCGCGGACGCCGGCCGGGACCCGAGGCTCCCCGTGGCCCGGATCCGCGAACTGCTCGCCGATCCCGACCGGGACGCGGCGGCGGCCGCCGCGGCCAACCCGGCCCTCCCCGCCGAGGACATGCGGCGCATGCTCGACCGGGCCGGGGTGCCGGAAATCCCGGTGAATGATCGGACAATCGGCTGCTAAGTTGATCGCGTGCCGAAGCTGAATCAGATCATCGCAGTGGAAAAGGGCGTCAAGTCCAAGTCCCTCCAGGAGCTCACCCAGGCTCACCACGACGTCCAGAAGCCCGCCCTGTTGGCCGGTATTTCCCGGACCTACCAGCCCAAGGACGAGGAGGGCGAGCAGCTGCCGCCCGAGTCCACCCGGGTGCAGGTCAAGGCCGAGGACGTGCTGCGGGCCACGGCGGGAACCCTGACGCGACTGTTCGACGTGACGGCGACCAAGGACTGGGCCAACCGCAGCGCGGCCGCCGACGTCGTCGTGGACGGGACGGTCCTGCTGGCGCAGGTGCCCGTGCCGTACCTGCTCTTCCTGGAGAAGCAGCTCACGGACATGCACACCTTCGTACGGAAGCTGCCGGTCCTGGACGCCTCCGAATCCTGGAACCTGGACCCGTCCACGGACTCCTGGAAGACGGACCCGGTGCGCACCATCCGTACCAAGAAGGTGCCGCGCAACCACGTGAAGGCCGAGGCGACCGAGAAGCACCCGGCGCAGGTCGAGGTGTACTACGAGGACGTTCCGGTCGGGTACTGGACTACCGTGAAGTTCTCCGGTGCGCTGCCGGCCCGGCGGGTCAACGAGCTGCTCGACCGCGTGGAGAAGCTCCAGCAGGCCGTCAAGTTCGCCCGCGAGGAGGCCAACAGCGCCGAGGTCACCGACCAGCGGGTCGGCGACGCGGTGTTCGGCTACCTGTTCAGGTAGCCCCGAAATCTCCCTCTGCATGTCTGCAGGGGGTGCGCGAGAGCGCAAGCTGAAACTGATGTTGAAGCTGAACAAGGGTGTCAGTTGGGGGTTCGAATCCCTCCCCCGGCATTACAGGCCGGGGTGGCCCAAGCCGGTAGAGGCGGCCCTTTAATCTCAGATTCTCGCTCCAGTCTCAGTATTCGCCGCCGAACACCGGATCGACCGAGCGTGGACGATCATCGATGGATGGGGGTTCAAGTCCCCTCTGTGCCTCTCCACATGGCGCGGTAGTTCAAAGGCAGAACACGTCGATCTAAGAATGATCCGCGACTCTTAAACGTGCCGGTGTGCGCAATTGGGTGGCACGCAGGAGCCCGGGAGCTGGATATGCTCCCGGGCTCCGTCACGTTCACGTCCCCCGCGCCCTGGGCGCCCCGGTCAGACCGGTACGGACACGAACGCCTTGCCCGCCTCGTTCTCGACCAGGATCGCCTTCACGTCCGCCAGGTCCACGGCTGCCGACCCGTCCAGCGCCGCGCCCTTGGCCCCGCCGTTCTCCTGACTGCCCGTGACCCAGCTGCCGGCGGTGGTGCGCGTACCGTTCTTCGAGACCACGATCAGCCGGCACCGCTCGCCCGGCGGCACTCCCGTGACCGCCGCGCGCACCCGCACCCACTTCGTGGCGGGCGTCATCTGTACGGTCATCCGCGCACCCGTGACCTGATCGGTCGCGGAGAGCACCTTGGTCCCGGCGGGCGGCGGCGAAGGGTCCGCCGTGGCCGTCGGGGACGGCGGTACGGGCAGCGCGACGGCTCCCGAATCGCCCGTACTCAGCTGGGTACCGGCCCAGAACACCGCGGCCAGCGAAGCCGCCACGGCCAGTCCCGTGAGCCCCGCGCGCCGTCGCCGGTCACCGGCCTGCTCACCGCGCATCTGCCGCAGGGTGCGCTGGAGCAGCAGGTCGCCTCCCTGGGGTGGCCCGTCGAGGAACGCCTCGTCGGGCACCTCGCCCAGTGCCGCCTCCATCTCGCGCAACGCGGCCACCTCCTCCCGGCACGCAACGCATCCGCTCATGTGTTCCTCGACCCGGCGGATCTCCTCGGCGTCCAGGACGCCGAGCACGTACGGGCCGAGCAGTTCCTCCTCGTGCCGCTGCCGGTTCATGCCACCACCTCACGCAGTCCGGCGGGCTGCTGGGGCGGCCTGCCCGATCGTTTTCCTTCTCTGGGACCGATGTCCCTGAAGCCGTCGCTCTTGAAGACGTCGCGCAGCGCCTTGAGGGCGTAGTGCGAACGCGATTTGACCGTACCCGCCGGGATGCCGAGGCTGTCGGCCGCCTCCGCGACGCTGAGCTGCCGGTAGTACAACTCCTTCAGGACGTCCCGGTGTTCCGGCGACAGCTGATCGAGGGCCCCCAGGACCGTCATGCTGTCCACCACGGAATCGGCGTGGTCCGCCTCCACCGGGGGAGCGGACGAGGCACCGGAGACCTCCGGCGGCCGGGCGGCCTTGGCCCGGTAGCGGTCCGTGATGATGTTTCGGGCGACCGTGAGCAGCCAGCCGCGCACGGAACCCTTTCCGTTGACCAGCACCTCGGAGTGCCGCCAGGCCCGGATGAGCGTCTCCTGGACGACGTCCTCGGCGGCGGCCCGGTCGCCCGTCAGACGGGTGGCGTACGCGAGCAGGGCGTGGCCGTGCTCCTCGTACACCGACTTGATCAGTGCCTCATCGGTCGAGCCCCGCCGAGTGCGGGGCCACAGTGGTCCGGCCATCTCACCCTCTCCGTCTTCCTCGCATATGTGGTGCGGTCGGAACACGCCACCGGGACGGATTCGGTTCACGTGACCTGCGTCACTCAGGTGCGGCAGTCGCGGCCCGTGTTGAGGCAGTCGACGACGGCGGCCATCCGGCGCTCGGTCATCACGTTCACGAACATCGCGTGGTCCGTCTTCGGGCTGTGCCGCTGCTCCGGGAAGGAGTCGAGCGCCACGTCCAGCCCCGGGGGTACCTCGTAGGCGAGGGAGACGCGCAGTTCGGGCACCGGGAAGGTGTCCTTCGGGCAGACGCCGTTCGCGGCGGGGAAGCGCAGGTGCGAGCGGTGGGTGGCGCCGATGGTGTCGAGCCCGTTCCAGCAGCTCGGAAAGACCAGGGTGCGGGTGACGCGCTCGCCCGCGGGGCAGCGCGGATAGCGGGTGGTGGCCCGGTCCGGGGAGCCCGAACACCCCCAGCGGGCACGGACGTCGGCCTCGCTGTCCGCCGTGAACGCGACGGCGTCGCCCGTCATCGCGCGCAGGAAGCGCGGCATCGCCACCACCTTGCTCACCGGGTTCCCGCGGAACTCCACCAGGACCGAGGCCTCCGGCAGGATCTCGCCGGCGTTCCCGTGCCCGGCCGACCCCTCGTGCGGGTGCGTGCCGGGGCGGTCGGGGCGCCGCAGGACGGGCCAGTAGTACGTGGACCGGTCGCCGCCGGTACAACTCGTGGCGGCCGCGTCCAGGGAGGCGTCCGTCGACATCGCGTTCGTGGAGAGGTTCCCGACGTAGGCGTGGGTGTGGTGGGCGCCGCCCAGCAGGCCGGGCGAGACCACCAGGTTGTCCTCGTTGTAGTGGCGCTGCTCGTTGCGGCCGCACTCCACCACCACGGACCCGGGCGACCCCTCGGCCCCCGGGGCGGGAGCGGCGGCCGGGACGCGCGGGACGTCCCGTATGTCCACGTAGTCGGAGGGCACGGGCCGCCCGCCCGCCACCCCCGCGCGCGGACCGGCCTCCCGCGTCGCCCCCAGTACCGCTGCGATCAGCCCGCCGCCCAGGACCAGGCAGATGACGAGAGTGAGCAGCCGGCGTTCTTTCCCCATGCCGGTCACGGTTACCGGTGGCGCCCCCGCCGTCAACTGGACATCCACATGACGGTCGCGGCCCCGGTGTTCGTGCGTTCCGATGGGGGCCCTCTCCACACGGCCATGTCTCACGGTGTGCCCCGGGCGGGCCGGTCCGGCAGGGGCTCCCGCCGGGGCCGGGCGTCACTCCCGGGCGGTGTCCGCGGAGATCCGGGCGACGAGGGCCGTGGCCTGCTCCGGGTGTTCCTCCAGCCAGTCCGCAGGGCCGCCGAGGCCGCGTACGACCGCCTTCCGGGCGGCCCCGAGGTGCCGAACCCACGGGTGCGCCGCGCCCGGCGGGGCGGCCGAGGATGTCCGTGGGGCCGCTTGTCCGGCCGTGCGGCGACCGCGCACAGTGGGCCCCATGACATCAGCCCTGACACCCGCCGAGCTCCTGCACGCATTCGCCCGCACCCGCGCCTCGCTCGACGGCGGTGAGGTCACCTACTGGTGGACGGGGGACGTCCACTCCTGGGCCCCCGGCGAGCCCTACCGGCGTCTCTTCGGCTTCGAAGGGGTCAACGTCGCGCGCCTCGTCGTGGACGAGGAGACCGGCGGCTACCAGCTCCTGTCCCGGGAAGCCGCGTTCTACCTCGACCCCGGCACCCGGGAGATCCTGGAGACCTGGCAGGACAAGCCGGTGATCCACGTCTGGAACGATCCGGCCAACCAGAAGTGGCGGCCGTTCCCGGTCCCCGTGACCGAACTGGGCGACCAGGTCTGCTTCAGCCTGGAGATCCCGCTGGCCTACCCCTCGCCCCTGCCCGTCGAGGAGTACCCGGCCCACTCGGCCGACGACACCTACCGGGCACTGGAGCTCTTCCAGTTCTTCGCGCCCAGGACCGCCCTGACCACCGACGCGGCGAGCGTCCCCGCCACGATGTCCTGGACCCGGATGTCCCCGTGGCTGCCCTGGATGGAACAGGGGCAGCGCCCCGGCGGGCTCACCTTCCACTGCCGCGGCCGCAAGCTGGACTCGTACGCCCAGGTCCCGGAGCGCACCCGCGCCTACGTCGCCGAGCGCCACCCCGAGTTCGCCCACGCACCGGAGAAGTGGACCGAGCCGAACGAGACCAGCTGGACGTACTTCCGCAGGCTGTTCCCGCCGCAGTAGGCGCCGTCCCGCCTGCCGCCTGCCGCCTGCCGCCCGCCCGATCGCGGCGGGCGCCGAACGGCGAACGGCCTGGTCACCGCCCTGGCGAGGGACCCCCAGGGGGACCCGCAGGGGGCGGACAAGGGTTTTCCCCGTATCGGGTTCATCCCCGTGTTGCCTACTGTCTGCCCACCGGCGATCTTCCCCTGGCCCTACGGCACACACGCCAACCCCACATGGCGTGAAGGCCGCACCGCCAGGGGGAGAGCCGGGACTGCCGTTGCCTCTGCCTCGCCGTTGTGGCTCGGGCAACGTGGCGCGCGGCGGCCGGGGCGGGTTCGACCACCTCGCTCCCGGCCCCGCGGCCGCCGGAACCTCCCACACTGCACAGACCGGCCGCTCCGGCCTGCCCGGAAACGGCCCGCGAAAGGGAACTCGTGCACGCATCCAGACGTAGGCTCATATCCGTGGTGGCCATGTCCGTCACCCTGCTCGCCGGCTCCGCGACCGCCGCCGTGGCCGTGGCCACCGAGACGCCCGCCGCGGCCCCCGCCGCCACGGTCACCCCCACCGCGCCGGTCCAGAACCTCATCGTCGGATACAAGTCCTCGGCCACCGAGGCCAGCTCGAACGACGCTGCCGCCGACGACGCCGCCGCCAAGGGCAAGAAGGCCGGCAAGAACGCCAAGTTCGACCGTCGCCTCGGCACGGGAGCCGCGCTCGTCAACCTCGGCGGGACCGTCGCCCCGGCCGCGGCGGCCGACGTGATCGCCCAGTTCCGCGCCGACCCGGACGTCGCCTACGTCGAGCCGGACACCCGCGCCTACGCCATGGCCGTCACCCCGAACGACACCGAGTACGCCAAGCAGTGGGACCTCTTCGAGCCCACCGCCGGCATGAACGTCCCCGGTGCCTGGGACAAGACCACCGGCTCCGGCGTCACCGTCGCCGTGATCGACACCGGCTACGTCGCCCACTCTGACGTCGCCCCGAACATCGTCGCCGGCTACGACTTCATCTCGACCTCCGCCGAGGCCCGCGACGGCAACGGCCGTGACGCCAACCCCGCCGACGAGGGCGACTGGAACGCCACCGACGGCGAGTGCGGTGTCGGCTCCAAGGCCAGCACCTCCTCCTGGCACGGCACCCACGTCGCGGGCACCATCGCCGCGGCCACCAACAACTCCAAGGGCGTCGCCGGCATCGCGTACGGCGCGAAGATCCAGCCCGTCCGCGTGCTCGGCAAGTGCGGCGGTGCCACCTCGGACATCGTCGACGCCATCACCTGGGCGTCCGGCGGCTCCGTCGCCGGCGTCCCGGCCAACGCCACCCCGGCCAAGGTCATCAACATGAGCCTCGGCGGCTCGGGCGCCTGCGGCACCAGCTACCAGAACGCCATCAACGCCGCCGTCGCCCGCGGTACGACCGTCGTCGTCGCCGCCGGCAACAGCAACGCGAACGCCTCCGGCTTCTCGCCCGCCAGCTGCAACAACGTGATCAACGTGGCGTCGACCAACCGCGCCGGCGACCGCTCGTACTACTCCAACTTCGGCACGATCATCGACATCGCCGCCCCGGGCGGTGAGACCCGCCGCGCCACCGACACGCCCGGCACCGTCACCACCCCCGAGAACGCGATCCTCTCCACCCTGAACGCCGGCACCACCACCCCCGGCGCCGAGTCCTACAAGCCCTACCAGGGCACCAGCATGGCCGCCCCGCACGTCGCCGGCCTCGCCGCCCTGCTGAAGTCGGCGAAGACCTCGCTGACCCCGGCCCAGATCGAGTCGGCCATCAAGGCCAACGCCCGCCCGCTGGCCGGTACCTGCACCGGTGGCTGCGGCGCCGGTCTCGCCGACGCGGCCGCGACGGTCGCCGCCGTGACCTCGACGACCCCGCCCACCGGCGGCTTCGAGAACACCGCGGACGTCACCATCGGCGACAACACCACGGTGGAGAGCCCGATCACCGTCAGCGGTGTCACCGGCAACGCCCCGGCCACCCTCAAGGTGGGCGTGAACATCGTCCACTCCTACATCGGTGACCTCAAGGTCGACCTGATCGCCCCCGACGGCAGCATCTACACGCTCCACAACCGCTCGGGCTCCGGCACCGACAACATCAACCAGGTCTACACCGTGAACGCCTCCTCCGAGGTCGCGAACGGCACCTGGAAGCTGCGGGTCAACGACAACGCCGGCGGCGACACCGGCAAGATCGACTCCTGGAACCTGACCTTCTGATCAGGCGCCGGACGCCCCCCGGACCGGCTCGACATCCGGACGCCAACTCGGCCTGACGGGTAGATAGTACGGACCAAAGCGAACCCGCGGACCTGCCGATACACCTCGTATCGGCAGGTCCGACGGGTTTTCCCGGGACGTGACTGATTTCTGCGTCACAATCCGTGTCCGCCCGCCACTCGACCTCGTATTGTCGCCTCTCACAGGAAGGGCACAGGAGCTGGGGATCGAGAGGCTGGTGGCTGTGCGTGGTGGCGGCGACGGGGCACGCTGACACAAGTGTCGGACACGGAGAACTGATCAAGGCGGTCGACCGCGCGCTGGCCGCGCACGGCCGGGCGCTCCTGACCGGACCGGCCGGTGCGGGCAAGACCGAGGTGGTGCGCGCCGTCGCGGCCGCGGCCGAATCGCGCCACGAGACCGTGCTGTGCCTCGCTCCCGAGGCCGCCGACCAATGGATACCCGAGGCGTCCGCCGCCGCCCTCCTCGCCTCGGTGCCCTGCGGTGCCCTGGAACAGCTCTCCGGCCCCCAGCGCACCGCCATCGCCCTCCTGCGCCGCGAGGCGGACGCCCCCCGGGCCGGCCGCGACCACATCGCCCTGCGCCTCGCCGTCGTGGAGGTGCTGCGCACGCTCGCCGCCCGCCAGCCCGTCCTGCTCGTCCTCGACAACGCCCAGTGGCTCGACGCCGAGAGCACCGACCTCCTGCGCTTCGCCCTGCGCCTCACCCCGCCCCGCGTACGGGTCCTGGTCGCCGAATGCGTCCAGGGCGGGGCCCCGGTGGGCGAACCCCTGTGCGGCCCCGGCGTCCCTGCCATACGGGTCCCCCCGCTGGGCGCCGACGAGGTCGCCGAACTCCTCGTCAGCCACGGCCTCCCGGCCCGCCTCGCCGGCCGCATCCACCAGGCCAGCGGCGGCAACCCGCGCCTCGCGCTCGCCCTCGGGCACTCCCTCGCCGAAGCCGCCGAGGCCCGCGACGGCAGCGCCCACCACGCCGACACCCTGCCCGTCTCCGGACAGGCGCGCGAGGTGGCCCGCCGGCTCCTCGCCGCGGCCCCCGCCCAGGCCCGCCGCACCCTGCTGCTCGCCGCCCTCGCCACCCGCCCCACCATCTCCCTGCTGCGCCGTGCCGGGCGGCCCGACGCCGAGGCCGAGCTGGCCGAGGCGGAACGGGCCGCGCTGGTCAGGGTGGGGGAGGACGGCACCGTGGAGTTCACCGCCGGAGCCCTGCCCACCGCCCTCGCCGCCGACGCCGGCTGGCCCGAACGCGCCGCCGGGCACGCGGCCCTGGCCGCCGCCGTCGACGATCCCGTCCAGGCCGTACGCCACCGCGCGCTGGCCGTGGACACCCCCGACCAGTGGCTCGCCGTGGAGATCACCGAGGCGGCCGCGGCCTGCCGCCGCCGGGGCCAGCGCGCCCTCGCCGCCGAACTGGGCCTGCTCGCCGCCGAACGCACCCCGTCCTGGCTGGCCGGCGAGGAACTGACCCGCCTGGTCACGGCCGCCGAGGACGCCGGCTGGGCCGGCCGCGCCGACCTCGCCCGCCGCGCCACCCGGGCCGTGCTGGCCCGCGACGCCTCGCCCGCCGACCGGGTGCGGGCCCGGCTCGCCGTGATCGACGCCGCCGGGCAGGCCCTCGGCGCCCTCGACGAGACCTTCGCGTACGCCATGGACGAGGCCGCCGGGGACCCTTCCCTCCAGGCCGCCGTCCAGCTGCGGATCGCCTGGAAGCACAACCTCAGCGACGGCGACCCCGTCCGCTCCCGCGACGCCGCCGCCCGCGCCGGGGCGCTCGCCGCGCTCGGCGGCGACCAGGTCGCCGAGGCCATGGCCCTGACCGTACGGGCCCGCATGGGCCGCATCCTCGGCGACCCGGGCGCCGAGGCGATCCTCGCCGAGGCCCTCGCCCTGCCCGCCCCCGAGGTGCCGCTCGGCATGCGCAACGCACCCCAGTACCTCGCCGTCCGGCACGCCCTCTTCGACGACGGGCTCGACGACGCCCGCCGCCAGCTGATGGTCCTGCTGCCCGCAGTCCAGCGCACCGGCTCCGCCGAGGACGTCTTCGAGGTCCTGCGCAGCCTCACCGAGGTGGAACTGCGCAGCGGCCGCTGCGAGGCGGCCTCCGCCCACGCCCGCCGCGCCCTGGAGCTCACCATCGAGGCCGGCCTGTCGCCCGGCCCCGCCTGGTACGTGGCCGCGACGGCGGAAACCATGGGCGGCAGCTTCGCGCGCGCCGCGGGCTACGCCCGGCGCGGCATCCAGGCCTCGCAGGAGGAGCACGACCAGGTCTTCCTCTCCCGCAGCCTGCACGCGCTCGGCCTCGTCGAACTGGCCACGGGGGAGGCGGCGAAGGCCGTCGCCACCCTGCGCCGGGTCGCCGAACTGGAGGCCGCCCAACAAGTGGTGGACCCTTCGATCCTGCGCTGGCACGGGGAGCTCGCCGAGGCCCTGATCGCCGCGGACGCACCCGACGAAGCGGCCCGGCTGCTCGCCTCCGTCCGCACGGTCGCCGTCGGCCTCGGCCGTACCGGAGTCGTCGCCGCCCTCGACCGGGCCCGGGGGCTGTGCCTGTCCGCGCAGGGCGACGCCGACGCCGCCGTGCACCTGCTGGAGGCCACCGCCCAGCGCTTCGACGCGCTGCGGCTGCCGCTGGAACGCGGCCGTACGCTGCTCGCGCTCGCCCGGGTGGAGCGCCGCCGCCGGCGCCGGGCGCCGGCCCGCGCGGCGCTCCGGGCCGCCGCCGAGGTGTTCGAGCGGGCCGGGGCCGCCCCCTGGACGGACCTCGCCAGGGAACCGGCCCCCGGCGAGGTCGCCGGCGCGCAGGTACCGGCGGCCGCGAGCCTGACCGAGGCCGAGACGCGGCTCGCCCTGCTGGTCAGCCAGGGCGCCAGCAACCAGGAGGCCGCGGCGAAGCTGTTCCTCAGCGTCAAGACGGTGGAGGCACGGCTGACCCGTATCTACCAGAAGCTCGACGTCCGCTCACGGGCCCAGCTGGCCACCGCGCTGCGCGCGCGGTGACCGTACCGCCGGCCGCAGGGCCGGTCAGCAGCCGAGGTTGTTCCCGGGGGTGACCCCGAGCAGCTGGGTGAAGCTCTGGTACTTCGAGATCCGGCTCTGGACCTGGGCGGGGTTGCCGCCGTTGCACTCCAGGGAGCCGTTGATCGAACGGATGGTCTCCCCGAAGCCCGCGCCGTTCACCATGGCGGCGTGGGCGGTCATCGTGCCCGGGCCGTTCTGGGTGTTCCAGTACCAGAGCGCCGTCTTCATGGCGACGGCCGGATCCCGCTCCACGAGGTACGGGTCGGCGAGGAGGTTGATGCCGAGGGCGTCACCGGCCGCCTTGTAGTTGAAGTTCCAGCTGAGCTGGATGGGCCCGCGGCCGTAGTAGGCCGCCTGTCCGGCGGGACATCCGTACGGCTGGCTCGCGTCGCAGTAGTGCGGGTAGTTGGCGGTGTTCTGTTCCACGATGTGCACGAGTCCGCCCGTCTCGTGGGAGACGTTCGCGAGGAAGGCGGCGGCCTCGCGCCGCTTCACGGTGATGTCGCCGGTGTTGGCGAACCCGGGGTAGGCGGACAGCGCCGCGACCAGGCCGTTGTAGGTGTAGAAGGGGTTCCGGTTCGGGAACATCTGGTTGAACTGGGCCTCGGAGACCACGAATCCGGTGGGGTTGCCCGGGTCCGGGTCCGGGTCCTGGCCCCCGCCACCACAGGCGCCCTGGTCCGACCAGACGCCCCACTGGCCGGTGGTCCCGGGCGTCTCGCCCTGGGTCCACCACTTCGCCTGCCAGTTGTGGCCGCCGTACGAGGCGCTCGTGCCGCCCGTGTAGACGGCGGAGGAGGCCCAGGCGCCGGCGCAGGGGGCCGCCGCGACGGCGGGAGAGGAGGGGAGGGCGATGGCGAGGCCGACGGTGACGGCCGCGGCGGCGGCCAGCGAGAGGGCACGGCGGCGAAGCGCACGTATCACGTAACTGCTCCTTCAGTGGGGGGAATTGCCGTGGGGGCAACTGCGCCCACTGAAGCGAAAATGGTCTGAACCTGTCAAGGTCTAGACCAAATGAAACCGCGCCGGTGTCACACGTGACGCGTGACACCGGCGCGGAATCGACCGATCAGCTGCCGGAGGAGAGGTTCCCGGAGAGGATCGGGATGTTGCTGGCGATGTGCGAGACCGACTCGTCGCCCTTGGCCTGGGTGGAGTTCTCGGCGCACTGCTGGTTCTGCGGGTTGGACAGCACGTTGACGTCCTGGACGCCGACGTTGGCGATGACCGCGAACAGGGACTGGGCGTTGACCTTGGCCGGCAGGCCGACGCAGAGCTTGTTGAGCGAGCCCTGGATGGCGTTCAGCTGCGGGCTCATCTTGCCCGAGGTCTCCTGGTTGCCGTAGATCTGGGCCGCGCCGTTGCCGTTGACGGTGTTGACGCCGTTGTCGTTGCCGATCGCCATCGCCGGGGAGGCGACTGCGGCACCCGCGCCGAGCACGGCGGCGGTGGCGGCTGCGGTGGCCATGAACTTCTTGAACATGTGGGGATCCTTCTGTCGCACTGTCGCATGAGATAGCTGCCCTCGGCGGGACGTGCTGATCAACTGCCGACAGTGCTCGGGGTTATCCCCACTCACCCGGGTGGCCCAACGGCGGATCGAGCCACCCCCGGCCGTGACGGCGGGGGCGAGCTCCTCGGGTCCGAGGGTCAGCCGGTCTTGCGACGGACCTTCTTGTTCTTGCCGCCGGGGCCGCTGCTGGCGCCCTGAACCTTGGCCCGGCTCTGGTGCGCCTGCTGGGACTGGGCGTTCGCGGCGTTGCGGTCCAGGGCCTCCCGGAACTTGCGCTTGGCCGCGTCGGCGGGGGACTCGTCCTGCGGGGTGTCGGTTTCGTCGGCCATTTTGTCCTCCTGGGGTGATCGAGCGGTTTCAGTCTGTCAGGTGACGTCCATGCTGACCAGCGAGTTCCCCTAAGCTCCAAGGGTTGCTTGGGGAGGTCATAAGCTTTGATTATGGGGTCATAAAGAGACACCGGGTGCTGAGTTAGGCTTACCTTCGTTTAGGGTTCCCCTTGATC
This sequence comes from Streptomyces sp. NPDC048257, assembly GCF_043201855.1. NCBI lineage: Bacteria > Bacillati > Actinomycetota > Actinomycetes > Kitasatosporales > Streptomycetaceae > Streptomyces > Streptomyces sp. NPDC048257. The sequence continues at coordinate 68,257 of NZ_JBICZI010000005.1, read as the reverse complement.
CACCTTGCCGTCGCTCGAAGGGAACCTCTGCCATGCCTCGCCCTCTGCGGGTAGCAATCGTCGGTGCCGGCCCCGCCGGTATCTACGCCGCCGACGCGCTGCTGAAGTCCGAGGCAGCCGTCGAGCCCGGTGTGTCCATCGACCTCTTCGAGCGGATGCCCGCGCCCTTCGGCCTGATCCGGTACGGCGTCGCCCCCGACCACCCCCGGATCAAGGGCATCATCACCGCCCTGCACCAGGTCCTCGACAAGCCGCAGGTGCGTCTCTTCGGGAACGTCGACTACCCGAACGACATCAGCCTCGACGAGCTGCAGTCCTTCTACGACGCCGTGATCTTCTCCACCGGCGCCACGGCCGACCGCGCGCTGACCATCCCGGGCCTCGAGCTCGACGGCTCCTACGGCGCCGCCGACTTCGTCTCCTGGTACGACGGCCATCCGGACGTCCCGCGCACCTGGCCGCTGGCCGCCGAGAAGGTCGCCGTCCTCGGCGTCGGCAACGTCGCCCTCGACGTCGCGCGCATCCTGGCGAAGACGGCCGACGAGCTGCTGCCGACCGAGATCCCGGCGAACGTCTACGACGGGCTCAAGGCGAACAAGGCTCTCGAGGTGCACGTCTTCGGCCGCCGCGGACCGGCTCAGGCCAAGTTCAGCCCCATGGAACTGCGGGAGCTGGACCACTCGCCCAACATCGAGGTCATCGTCAACCCCGAGGACATCGACTACGACGAGGGCTCCATAGCCACCCGCCGTGCCAACAAGCAGGCCGACATGGTCGCCAAGACCCTGGAGAACTGGGCGATCCGCGACATCGGAGAGCGCCCGCACAAGCTGTTCCTGCACTTCTTCGAGTCGCCTGCCGAGATCCTCGGCGAGGACGGCAAGGTCGTCGGCCTGCGCACCGAGCGCACCGAGCTGGACGGCACCGGCAACGTCAAGGGCACGGGCAACTTCACCGACTGGGACGTCCAGTCCGTCTACCGGGCCGTGGGCTACCTCTCGGACGAGCTGCCCAAGCTCCCCTGGGACGTCGAGTCCGGCACGGTCCCGGACGAGGGCGGCCGCGTGATCGAGGCCGGTGGCCACCTGCAGTCGACCTACGTCACCGGATGGATCCGGCGCGGTCCGGTCGGCCTGATCGGCCACACCAAGGGCGACGCGAACGAGACCGTCGCGAACCTGCTCGCCGACCACGCGGAAGGCCGCCTGAGCGAGCCCGCCACGCCGGCGCCGGAGGCCGTCGAGACCTTCCTGGCCGAGCGCAGCGTCCGCTACACGACGTGGGAGGGCTGGCACCGGCTGGACGCGGCCGAGAAGGCCCTGGGCGAGCCGCAGGGCCGCGAGCGGGTGAAGATCGTCGAGCGCGAGGACATGCTCGACGCGAGCGGAGCGTAGTGCGGGAGGGCCGGGACCCAAGGACGGGGTCCCGGCCCTTCGTGCGTCCTGCGTACCTTCTCCGGCGCGATCCGCGGCGCCGCTGTCCGGGCGACGGGACGGGTCCGGCGTACGGGGACCCGTACGGGGAGCGGAGCCGGTTCATACGCCCCGGTCGCGCTCCACCGCGCCCCGTACGAAGGCCGCCTGCCCGGCATGCTGGAGGTCGTCTGCCAGCACGCTGACCAGGCGTGCCCCGAGGGTGACCGGAGGGTCCCAGCGCTCGTCGACCACCCGCTCCAGGTCGGCGGCGGCGAGAGCGCGGACGAACCGCGCGGTCCGCTCGTGCACCGCGTCGAAGTACCCCAGCAGCAGCTCGCCCGAGTCGACCCGGACGGTGTAGACGTCCCGCGGGGAGTGCCCGTACCCGGTCGACCCGGCGGGCAGCGGTAGCGCGAACCGGTCCGACCAGCCCTCGGAGTCCCACACCTGATCGGTGCCGGCGGCATCCGCGATGTGGTCGTCCTGGACCCGCGTCAGATGCCAGACCAGCCAGGTGATCGAGTTCGCCGCCGGGTCCACACGTGCGTTGAGCACCTCCGCCGGGACCCCTTCCACGACCTCGTGCACGATCTCCCGGATGCGTCCGAACCCGTCGGTGATGACCTCCGTAGCCTTCATGCACCCACCATGCAAGGCCCGGCGGCCCGACCGCCGCGAACGACACGCGGGGGCCGGACCGCCGGGCCGGCGGTCGGGTGACGGGACGGGCGGTTGGCCCGTGGGTGGTCAGCGGATGGCGTCGGCCTTCTGGGGCGCCGCGGGCTGACCGGCGGCGGCCGGCACGGTGCCCTGACCGCTGCGCAGGCCGGTCCAGCTGATCACCGCGACCAGTGCGAAGGCCACGGCCCCGATCCCGAAGGTGAGGGTGAACCCGGACTCGGCGGGCAGCGGCGGGACCCCCGCCGGCAGGTGCTCGATGGTCTTGGAGGCCAGGATCGTGGTGACGACGGCGCTGCCGATCGCGCTGCCCGTGGAGCGGGAGATCGAGTTGATGCCGTTGGCGATGCCGCTCTGGTGGTGCGGGACGCTGGACATGATCACGGCGGGCATGGCGGCGTAGCCGAAGCTGACGGCCGCGCCGACGACGAGCCCGGCACCGATCACCGAGAGGCTGTGCTGGTGGTCCAGGACGAGCCAGCCGAAGCCGACCGCGCCGAGCCCCGCGGCCAGGGCCAGCGCCGTGCGCGGACCGCGGTGACGGACGATCTGGCCGCCCACGGGCGAGGCGAGGAGCGAGACGATCGCCCCGGGCAGCAGGAACTGCACGGAGGCGCGCAGGATGGACGCGTCGAAGCCGTAGCCGGTGAGCGCCTCGGGCATCTGGACGAGGTACGAGACGCCCAGGAAGTTCGCGAACATGCCGAAGCCGACGAGGACGCCGGCCAGGTTGGCCATGAGCACCGGGCGGTGGACGAACATCTTCATGTCGACGAGCGGCTCGGCGACCTTGCGCTCGACGAGCACCCAGACCGCGGTCATGACGGCGGCGCCGGCGAAGCTGCCCAGCGTACGGGCGGAGCCCCAGCCCCACTCGTGGCCCTGGGAGATCGGCAGCAGGAGCAGCAGCAGGGCGATGCCGAGGGTCACGGCGCCGAGGAAGTCGGTGCGCCCGCCGGTCTTGTGGCGGGTCGCGGGGACCAGGAACACCACGGCGAGCAGAGCGAGGAGTGCGAAGCCGGTCGCCATCCAGAAGGCGTTGCGGTAGTCCGCGCCGGAGCCGGAGGTGAGCAGGCCGGTCGCGACCAGCGCGAGCCCGCTGCCGAACGCGAGCGTGCCGCTGACCAGCGCCATCGCGCCCGGCAGCTTCTGCGGCCGGACCTCTTCGCGCAGGACCGAGAGGGCCAGCGGGAAGATCGCGGTGGCGGCTCCCTGGAGCACCCGGCCCAGGATCAGCAGCGGCAGCGAGGACGCCAGCGCGGCGATGACGGAACCGACGACCATGACGCCGAGCACGGCGACCAGGGTGGGCTTCTTGCCGTGCTGGTCGCCGAAGCGGCCCAGCAGCGGCGTGAAGACGGCGGCCGACAGCAGCGTGGCGGTGGTCACCCAGCTCACGTTGGCCGTCGTGGTGCCGAGGTCCTGGCGGATGAGGCCGAGGATCGGGACCGGCAGGGTCTGCATCATCGACACGACCATGGCGGCCAGGCTCAGGGCGAAGACGATGACCGTCTCGTTCCGGTGCCCGGGGGCCGGGGTGGCGGGGGAGGGGGTGCTCATGGCTGGGGTGAACCTTCTTCGTGTTTCGGAGCAGAAGAGCTTCGGAACGCAGACGCTTGACTTCCTCAAGTAACTCGACTGACGGTAGACGTCGATAGTTGAGGTGGTCAAGTAAACAATTGATAATGTCAAGCATCCTGAGTACGCTCCAGGGATGAGCAACACCTCCCCGCAGACCCCCACCAAGCTCCAGCTGCTGGAGCTGCTCGCCGCGATCGGCACCGCCCAATGGCGCGAGTTCGCGGCCGCCGCGTCCCACCACGGCCTCACCTCCACCCAGGCCCGGGTCCTCGCCCAGCTCGACGGCCCCGTCCCCATGCGCGGCCTCGCCGCCCTCCTGGTGTGCGACGCCTCGAACGTGACCGGCATCGTCGACCGCCTGGAGGCCCGCGCGCTGGTGCGCCGGGAGGCGGACCCCGCGGACCGCCGCGTCAAGAACGTCGTCGCCACGGACGCTGGCCGCGACGTCATCCGTCGCGTACGGGAGGAGATGCAGGCCATGCACGGCGCGCTCGACACCCTCGACGAGGCCGAGAGCGCGACGCTCTACGCCCTGCTCGGACGCCTGCGCCCCTCGATGGAGAAGGCCTGAGCGCCATGGACGCGGCGACCGTCGGCGGGCTCCGGATCCTGCGGGCGGCCGGTCGCACGGCCACCGTCTGGAAGAACGGCGGGGGAGTCACCCGGGAGATCGCGGCCTGGCCCGAGGGTGCGGGCATGGACGGCTTCGGCTGGCGGGCGAGCCTGGCCGAGGTCGCCGCCGACGGGCCGTTCTCCGCCTTCCCCGGTATCGGGCGCACCCTGACCCTCGCCGAGGGCGCGGGGATGGACCTCACCGTGGCGGGCGTACGCCGGCTCGTGGACGAGCGGTTCGCGCCGCAGGACCTCGCCGGGGACGAGCCGACCGACTGCCGGCTGCTCTGCGGCCCCGTCGTGAACTTCAACGTGATGTACCGCAGGAGTGCGGTGGAGGCGCAGACCGCCGTCGTCCGGGGCCGGCTGTCCCTCGCGGTCGCGCCGGGAGAGACGTTGCTGGTGGTCGCCCTGCAGGGGCCGGCCCTGCTCGAACGGCCCGGTGACCTCGCGGAACTCGTCCCCTACGACGCGGCCCTGCTGACCGGACCGCTCGACTGCCGGGTCCGTACGGCCGGGCGCGCGGCGGTCGTCCGGTTCGCCCCCGCTCCTTAGGAGGTGTCTTGCCGATCAGGCCGGGCTCGCGTCACGACCGACAAGACACCCCTAGCGGGTGCGGACGCCCAGCTTCACCCACTTCGCGGTGCTGGGCACACCCTTCGCGTCGAGCAGGAAGAGCATGTAGTACCCGGGCGGGGCGTCGGCCGCGCTCGGCGGCGTACGGAGTCCGATCGTGGAGCCGTGGACGCCGATGAGCCGGAGGTCCAGGTGGCGCTGGCTGGTGTTCACCGAGTGGGTGACGGTCGTCGGCGCCAGCAGTACGGCCCGCTTCACGTCCTTCGGCGTCGAGCTCGTGACCTGGAAGGCCGTGTCGTAGCCGAGGTCGCCCGCCGGGGCCCGGTCGAGCGAGGGCCGCGCGCCGCGGTGCAGGTAGGCGGGCTCGTACAGCTCGATGCTGCCGTCCATCCCGTCCTTGATGTCCGGGTCGTTGGCGATCTGCTGGAGCTCGTCGCCGGTGACCATCATCCTGCCGTCGGGCAGGACCAGGGCGTTGGAGTGGTAGCCGCGGGGCAGCCGCTGGGCGGGCCCCAGTTTCCAGTGGCCGCGCGCGTCGCGCAGTTCGATCTGCCGGTACTTCAGGTCGGCCTTCGGGTTGAAGGGCCCGTTGCCGTAGTTCCGGGTGTCCAGGGCTCCGTTCACGGTGAGCAGCGTCCCGTCGGGCAGGATCAGCGTCCCGTCCTGGGTGCGGCCGAAGGCCCTCGGCTCCTCGATGCTCCAGCGGCCCCCCGACAGGCGGTACGTGAGCGGGTCGCGCGGGTCGCCGCCGAGCACCAGGACGGAGTCCGGGCCCCGGAACCCGGCCGGCAGCGGCACCGCCGAACCGTAGCCCCGGAAGTCGGCGGGCCGCCGGGGCAGATCGGTGCGGGTGTCCTTGACGGGATCGAACAGCCACTGCTGGTCGGCGTCGCGGCCGAGCCCGTAGATCTTGCCGTCCCGCAGCGAGAAGAGGTGCGGATAGTCGTTCCGGAAGGGTGCCTGCGACCGGAGCCGCTCCGCGGGGACGTTCGCCGGGATGTCGTACGAACGCCAGGGCACGGGACGCCCGAGCGCGGGGAAACGCTCCACCACCGGGGTGGGCGTGCCCGTACCGCGCTCGGACTGGCCGGACATGATGACCTGCCGGCCGTCCGGCCCGGTCACGACCGTGGGGTACCAGCGCCCCACGGACATGTCGCGGTTGCGGAACCACTTCTCGGTCCACGGATCGAACACGAAGGACAGCTTGGCGCCGCTGCCGCCCTTCCCGCCGACGTTGCCGCCGAACACCCCCACCATGCCGTTGGGGAGGTAGGAGTGGCCGGCGCAGAAGAACGGCGCCGGGCGCGGGGCGTAGGCGCCGTCGGGCATCAGCACCACCGGAGGTGCCACGTTCTTGAAGGCCCTGGCGCCGGTCCCCCTGGCGGGGTCCCAGAGGTAGGCGCGGCCCGCGTTCGTCCGGCCGACCGTGTTGGTGGGCCCGGTCTCCTTGGTGGGATCGGCCTCCACGCGTTCGAAGGAGAAGAGCAGCACTTTGCCCGTCGGCAGCTGGGCCACGTGGACGCCGAAGTCGGGTGAGGGGAAGAACTGGGTGAACCGGCCGAACCGGGCCGCGTCGAAGCCCGCGTTGGCCTTGCGCTGGGACTCCTGCAGCGAGGTCAGGCTCGATGTGCGCTTCGCCTGCGGATACCCCTGGGTGCCCTTGGCCGCCTCGCGCAGCCGCGCGTGCGCGCGGGCGTGCTCCTGGCCGAGCACCGAGGCCTCGTCGCCCCCGCCGGTGTGGTGGGCCGCGGCGAAGGCGGGCGCGGGTCCGGTCAGCGCGAAGGCCAGGGCGGCGGCGAGCGACAGCGCCGACCGGATGGCGGAGCGTGGTGCGCGGGACATGGGACTCCTCACCGCAGGAGGGCCCGGCGCCCGGGCCGGCTCCAGAACCCGCTGATTGCCCGAAAGACCTCGCCGATATTAGGAAAAATCGGAACGAGTGGTGGGTGCGACTCGGTGCGCCGAACCACCTGGGGCCATCTGGCAGAGCGATTTGGGCCGATTAATCGTTTCTGCGGTGATGCTCTTCGGCCATCGAGGTGAGACCGCGTGCCCGTCGGCCGGGCGGGCCGGCCGAGGAGGGCTATCCATGGCGATGTGATCAAGACGCTCCGTACCGGACTCACCGCTGCAGCCGTGACCGCAACCCTCGTCACGCTCACCCCCTCGGCCGGGGCCTCGCCCTCGGCTCCCCCGGCCCCCGTCGACCAGGTGAGCGTGGACGTCGCCACCGTGAACGGATCGGGCTGCCGTCCCGGCAGCGCCGCCGTCGCGGTATCGCCGGACAACTCGGCCTTCACCGTCACCTACAGCGAGTACCTGGCCCAGGCCGGCGGCGGTGTCCCCGCCGTCGAAGGCCGCAAGAACTGCCTGCTCTCCCTCGACGTCCACGTGCCGCAGGGGTACACGTACGCCGTGGCCAAGGTCGACTACCGCGGCTTCGGCAGCCTGCAGCCCGGCGCGGTCGGCACGCAGAAGGCCAGCTACTACTTCCAGGGCATGAGCCAGACCGCGTACCGGACCCACAAGTTCAACGGCGCGCTCGACGACAACTGGCAGGCGACCGACATCACGGGCATCGAAGCCCTGGTCTGGGCCCCCTGCGGTGAGCAGCGGAACTTCAACATCAACACCGAGCTGCGCGCGGAGGTGGGCACTTCGGACCCGTCGCAGACCAGCTTCATGGCCCTCGACTCGACGGACGGCAGCATCAACAGCGTGTACCACTTCTCCTGGAAGCAGTGCCCGGTCCGGCGCTGACCGGCCCGGATGCCCCTCCCACTCGCAGGGCCCGCCGCCGTGCGGGCCCTGCGGCGTGGTCCGGCCCGCAGGCTCAGGCCGACGCGCGCCGCACCAGGGCGGTGGCCGTGATCACCGGACCGGGCGCGGTCCGCTCGTCCGGAGCGCTGTTCAGGGTGTGCATCAGCAGCCGTGCCATCAGCCGGCCCATGCCCTCGATGTCCTGACGTACGGTCGTCAGCGGCGGGTCGGCGCTCTCGGCCACCGGGTCGGCGTCGTCGAAGCCCACCAGCGCCACGTCCCCGGGAACCGTCCGGCCGCTCTCCCGCAGCACGCGCAGCGCGCCGGTCGCCATCAGGTCGTTCCCCGCGAAGACGGCGTCGATCCCGGGGTCCCGGTCCAGCAGCTCCGCCATCGCGCGGGCGCCGCCCGCCGGGGTGAAGTCCCCTTCGGCGAACAGCTCGGGGCCGGCGGCCGCGAGTGCGTCCCGGTAGCCGCTCAGCCGGTCGGCCGCCGAGGTCTGGTCGAGCGGGCCGGCGATGTGCGCGATGCGTCTGCGGCCCTGCTCCAGCAGGTAGCGCACGGCCTCCCGCGCGCCCCCGCGGTTGTCCGCGTCGACATAGGCCACGCCGTCGTGTTCGCCGGGCCCGGTGGTCCAGCCGGGGCGGCCGCCGTAGACCGTGGGCATGCCGATGCGGCGGGTGATGGCGGGCAGCGGATCGTCGGTGTGCAGGGAGAAGGCGAGGGCCCCGTCGACGTGTCCGCCGGCCAGGTAGCGTTCGATCCGGTCGTAGTCGCCGCGGTCCTCCACCAGCAGCAGGACCAGCTGGGTGTCGTGCGCGGTCAGCTCCTTCGCGATGCCGCGGACCTGGCGCGAGAAGAACGGGTCCGAGAAGATCCGTACCTCCGGCTCGGCGATGATCACCGCCACGGCCCCGGTGCGCCGGGTGACCAGGGTGCGCGCGGCGTGGTTGGGGACGTACCCCAGCTCCCGGATCGCCGTACGGACCCGGTCCACCAGATGCGCGCGGACCCCGTCCCCGCCGTTGACCACGCGGGACGCGGTGGCCCGGGACACCCCGGCGTGCGCCGCGACGGCCTCCAGGGTGGGACGGCCGCCGGGGCGCGGTTCGGTCACGGATGCTCCTCCACGGGTCCACGCGGGGGCGGTCGCACGGAGCCGCCCCTCGCCGGACAGCAGGGTATCCGGAGATCGCCCCCGGGCGTGGGGTCAGGACGCGGGCGGTGCCGCGCCGGCGCGGACGGTGAGGACGGTGGGGACGGCCTCCCCGGGAGCGACCGGCCCGGGTGGTGTGCCGTCGCCGAAGGGGCGGCCGCCCAGCGCCGCCCGGTCGTGCGGTGCGAGCCAGCCCGACGGGTCCGGCCCGGCGGGCACGATGCCGGTCGGGTTGATGTCGTCGTGGACCAGGTAGTAGTGGCGCTTGATGTGATCGAAGTCCACGGTGTCGCCGAAGCCGGGGGTCTGGAACAGGTCCCGCGCGTAGGCCCACAGGACCGGCATCTCGGACAGCTTCTGCCGGTTGCACTTGAAGTGGCCGTGGTACACGGCGTCGAAGCGTACGAGGGTGGTGAACAGCCGCACGTCCGCCTCGGTGATGGTGTCACCGACCAGGTAACGGGATGCCTTCAGCCGCTCGGTGAGTTGGTCGAGGCGGGCGAACAGCTGCTCGTACGCCGAGGCGTAGGCCTCCTGGGACCCGGCGAAACCGGCACGGTAGACGCCGTTGTTCACCTCCTTGTACACGACCTCGTTCACGGCGTCGATCTCCGCCCGCAGCTCGGGCGGGTAGAGCGCCGGGGCGCCCTCGCGGTGGTACGCGCTCCATTCCAGGGACATGTCGATCGTGATCCGCGCGAAGTCGTTGGTCACCACCTTGCCGGTCGGTACGTCGACGATCGCCGGAACCGTGATGCCCCGGTCGTAGCCGGGATCGAGGGCGAGGTAGGCCTCCTGGAGCCGCTCGATGCCAAGCACGGGGTCGCGGCCGCCGGGGTCGAGGTCGAAACTCCAGCTCCGTTCGTCGTGCGTCGGGCCCGCCACGGCCATCGGCAGGGCCTTCTCCAGGCCCAGGAGCCGCCGTACGACGACGGCACGGCTGGCCCAGGGGCACGCCCGGCTGACGACCAGCCGGTAGCGGCCCGGTTCGACGGCGAACCCCTCCCGTCCGTCGGCGGTGATACGGGTGGTGACGTACCGGCTGTCCCGCGCATAGGCGGCGCCGCGGTTCACATAACTCACGTGAGGCCCCTGTCCTCCATGTGTTCCTGCTGTTCCTGCTACTCGGATCAGCATCCGGGCTTCTCCCCGGCCGTGCCCGGGCGGACACGGGCGGTGACATCGGGCACGCCCTGCGGAGAGGCCCTTTCGGAGGGGCGCATACCCGCCGGTTCGTCCGCCACGCCGGAGATCGGCCGGGGTCAGAATTCGGGGACGAAGGGGAGGTAGTCCGTGTCGGGGCCGGAGGGGATCACCGCGTAGCTGCTCTCGGGAAGCTCGTTCCACACGCCGTGCAGGTCACCGAGCGGTTCGGACACCACCAGTCGGGTCTCGTCCGAGACCTCCCTGAGGTAGGGGAGCTCCGGGTGCAGGTGCCGGACGGTCTCGGCCCTGCTGCTGTAGTAGAGCGACCTGGACTTGCCCTGGCTGGAGTAGCGGAAGGCCCAGACGCGCTCGCCGTCACTCACCGCCACCGTCATCTGGAGCGGCTCCGGTACGCCGTGCTCCTTGCCGAGGCGCTCCACCAGTCCCGCCATCCTGGCCACCGCGCCCGGGACGTCCTGGTCGAGACCGTAGGTGACCGCCAGGTAGAACATCACCTCGGAGTCGGTGGACCCCTCGATCAAGGAGAAGAGCGCCGGATCGACGGCCATGCACAGGTCGCGCTGGAGCCGGTGGAAGTCCGCGATCGCCCCGTTGTGCATCCACAGCCAGCGGCCGTGCCGGAACGGGTGGCAGTTGCTCTGCTGGATCGCCGATCCGGTCGAGGCGCGGACGTGCGCGAAGAAGAGGGGCGAGCGGACGTGCGCACACAGTTCCTGGAGGTTGCGGCTGTTCCACGCGGGTCCGACGTCCCGGAAGACCGCCGGTGTGCCGTCGCCGTCCGCGCTGTACCAGCCGATGCCGAAACCGTCGCCGTTGGTCGGCTCGGCACCCATCCTGGAGCGGAGGCTCTGGTTGATCAGGGAGTGCTCCGGGCGGTAGAGCACGGTGTCGAGGAGCATGGGCGAACCCGAGTAGGCGAGCCAGCGACACATGCGCACCATCCCCTTCGCGACCTGCTCCGAGCCTAACCCGGCGGACGTCGCGCTTCCCGCGGGACAGGCCGCCCGCGGGAGGCCGGGGGTCAGGAGAAGAGCCAGCGCGTCTGGCTGTATCCGCCCTTGCCGAAGCCGAAGGCCGTGCTCGGGCGCACCGCGAAGACCACCGCCTCGCCCGCCTCCGGGTTGGTGAACACGCCGTCACCCACGTCGAAGTGCCACTCGGGGCCGTACTTCTCCTCCCAGGCGGCGGCGAGCCGGCGCAGCCGGTCGGGGTCCGTGACCCGGGCTGCCTCGCCCTCGACGACCAGGTCGAAGCCCTCGTGCAGGGTGTTCGTACCGGTGGTGAGGACGACGTGCGCGTTGCCGCGGAGGTTCTTGGCCTTGCGCTCCTGCGGCCCGGTGCAGAAATGCAGCGCGCCGTCCGCCCACACGCCGATCAGCGGGGTGACGTGCGGGCGTGCGTCCGGGCGCACGGTCGTCAGCCAGTACAGCTCCGCCGCCGCCAGCCGGGTGACGGCGTCCCGCCAGGGCACGGCCGTCGCCTGCTCGTCGCTGTAGCGCTCGTCGAGTTCGGCGCGGGGGTCTTCGTCGGGCATGGGTGTCCTCCTGGTGCGGTTCGCCACCAGCCTGTCCCGGGGCGCCCCGGCCGTCCACCGGGGGCCGCGCGGCGAGGCCGCCCGGGTTCCCCGGCGGACGCCGTGCGGGTCAGTGACCGAAGTCGAACCAGTTGACGTTCACGAAGTCGGCGGGCTGGCCGCTGGTGAAGGTCAGGTAGACGTCGTGCTTTCCCGTCACCGCGGTGATGTTCGCCGGCACCGTGCGCCAGCTCTGCCAGCCGCCGGTGGACGCGACCGCGAAGCTGCCGACGGGGGCCGAGGCCGGGCTGTCGAGGCGTACCTCGACCAGCCCGCTGACCCCGCCGGCCGCACCGCTCGCCACGCGTCCGTAGAACTGCCGGGCCGGCGCGGAACCGAAGTCGACGCCCCGGAACAGTGCCCAGTCGCCGTTGCCGATGGCCGTGAGGTCCTGGCCGCCGCCGCTGTCCGCGGTGGTCTCCCGGCTCACGCCCGACTGGCCGTCGTACGACTCGGCCTGGATCGCGGTGTACGCGTCGCGCTGACCGGGCGGCGTGGTGGGAGGGGTGGTGGGCGGCGTGGTGGGAGGTGTCGTCGGGGGAGTGGAGCCGCCGGTCGACCGCAGGACGGACACGTAGTCGACGACCATGGCGTGCCCCGGCTGGGTGCCCGCGTCGGGGCCGCCGCCGAAGGCGTCCGGGAAGCCGCCGCCCATGGCCACGTTCAGGATGATGAAGTAGCCGTGGTTCGTGGCGTTGGTCCAGGTCGTCGTGTCCACCTGGTTGGCGCGCACCGTGTGGAAGTTGAACTCGTCGACGTAGAAGCGCATCTCCTCGACGGCGGTCGACCGGTCCCACTCGACGGCGTACGTGTGGAAGCCGGCCTGGCAGGTGGCACCGGGGCAGGCGCGCTGTCCGCCGATGCCGGAGGTCTCGTTGCAGGGGCCGCCCGGGCTCATGCCGCAATGCAGCGTCGCCCAGACGTTGTTGAGGCCCTGGACGTTCTCCAGGATGTCGATCTCGCCGATGCCCGGCCAGTTCCACCAGTTGCCCCGGTAGGGGGCGCCGAGCATCCAGAACGCCGGCCAGTAGCCCTTGGCGGCCGGGCCCGTCACGTTCGGCATCTGGATACGGGCTTCCGAACGGAGCTTGCCGCCCGCCGGGGGCTCGAAGTCGGCCCGCCGGGTCTCGACGCGGCCGGAGGTCCAGTTGCCGGCGGCGTCGCGGCGCGGCGTGATGCGCAGGTTGCCCGTCCCGTCGAGGGAGACGTTGGAGGGGTCGGCGGTCATCGTCTCGATCTCTCCGGTGCCGAAGTTGGCGGGTCCGCCGGGGTAGGAGGTGCCGGTGGTGTACTGCCAGTCGGCGGTGTTCACCCCGGCTCCCGCGGCTCCGTCGAACTCGTCCAGGAACACCCGGGACCAGCCGGCCGGTGTGGGGGGAGCCGCGGCGCTCGCGGGCAGGGCGACGCCCGCGGCGGCCGCCGCGACCACGGCGATCGTGCTGAGGGCGGCCAAGACGGCCCGCCGGACCGTCGGCCGCTTTCTGCCGGATATCTCGTGCATGGGTGCCCTCTCTGAAGCGCGCCGAGGCGCGGTGCGGGGGGAAGGGGTCAGCGGGTTCGCCGTCTTGAGAGCGCTCTCAAGACGACGCCGCTGGACACTGTCCTCCGCGTCCTCACGGGCCGTCAAGAGATTGAACCGGCAAAGGGCGTGCAGGCAGGGGGAGTGCAACCCTTGAACGCGAGAGGTGCCGCCGCCGGTCCACGGCCGGCGACGGCACGGTGTTCACCCGTACGAAGCAACTCCCCGAATTCACAACGGCGGACCGAGTACCTCCTCGGCCCCGGGCAGGTCGTGCACGGAGGCCGCCGTCCCGGTCAGCGGCAGCAGACCTGCCAGCGGGCACGGTACGGGCATCTCGTGGTCGACCTCCCACTGCCCGGCCTTGTTCCCGCCGGCGTGGTCCGTGGTGCAGACGGCGTACAGGTTGCCGGCGCAGCCCCGGCACAGCAGCGGCCCGTGGCGGGTCACGGCCGGTCCGGCGCAGGCGTCGTGGCCGGGGGAACGAGGCGGCGCACGGAGCGCGGGTCCCCGCTCGAATCCCCGCTCACATCCCCACCCGGGTCCGCACTCCTGCCCGCACCCGGGCCCGCAACCCGGCCCGGCGTGCCGCGCGCGGCACGCTCTTGTAGCGTCGGTCGCGACAGGATTCCCGGTGATCCGATCACCGGAGTCCGCCGGCCGGTTCGCTCACGCGGAACACGTCCCGTCAGCGCTCCGAGCCATCCGTGTGCCGCCCGCGCCGGAGCAGAGCCGCTCCGCCCCTCGCGATGCGACCGGGCGCACGCGCAGCCCCCGTGAGAGAGGCCGTGCCGATGTCGAAGGATGTCCCGATAGCGAGCCTGCTGCGTGTGGTGAGGGGCGTCGCCGCCCCCGAGGAACTGGCCGCGATCGCGGTCGTCGTCGCGTGTTACGCCCACCGGACCTCCGGCGGCCGGGACGAGGCCGGCGGCGCCGGACCCGGCCGCAGGCGTACCGCCCTGCCGGCCACCGGCTGCTGGGCAGGTTGCTGGGCCTGCCGCTGAACCGCTTCCGCCGGCCGCACGCACGGCCGGCGGAAGCGGGGACGAGGTGATCACGCCCGGCGCAGCACCGTCGAGAGGACCTCGCGCAGCGTCGCCGGGGCATCGGCCACGGCACCCTCCGAGCGCCAGGCCACGAACCCGTCCGGCCGTACGAGCACGGCGCCCTCGGCGTTCATCGCGTGCACGCCGGTCCAGTCGGAGGGCCCGTCCTGGACCAGGTCCACGCCCGGCCCGGAGCCGATGGTGTAGGCCTCCAGCCGCACCGAGAGCTGCTCGGCCACCCGCTGTGCGGCCGCCTGCCACGGCGTCCCCGCGCCGCTGAGCAGCACGAAGGAGCGTTCGTAGAGGTCCAGGGTGGAGATCTGCTCACCCGCCCGGGTGACCCACATGTGCGGGGCCCGGGTCCCGGTGTCGCCGACCAGCCGCAGCGTCTCGGGGATGACGGGCCGTCCGGGTTCGCCGCCGACGAGCGCGCCGCTCGGGTAGCAGTAGCCCATGGCCGTGGTGAGGACCCCGCTGCCCGGCCCGCCGCCCATGGTGGGCGGCGGCGCGTACCCCGGGTGGCTGTGCTCCGCGGAACGGGCCGATGCCCGCTCGCTGGTGGCCCTGGCCACCGGCAGCCGCTCGGCCTGGTAGGTGTCGAGCAGCCCGATGCCGGCCGAGCCGTCCAGTACCGCGGCGATCTTCCACGCCAGGTTGTGCGCGTCCTGGATGCCCGTGTTGGAGCCGAAGGCCCCGGTGGGGGACATCTCGTGGGCCGCGTCCCCGGCCAGGAACACCCGGCCGGACGAATACCGCTCGGCCACCCGTTCGGCCGCATGCCAGGGCGCCTTGCCGCCGATGTTCACGTCCAGGTCGGGTACGCCGATCGCCTCGCGGATCTGGTCCACGCAGCGCTCGTCGGTGAAGTCCTCCAGCGTCTCGCCCTGCTCGGGGTGCCACGGGGCGTGGAAGACCCACTGCGTCTTGTTGTCCACCGGCAGCAGCGCCCCGTCCGCACCCGGGCGCATCAGGTAGCAGACGATGAAGCGCAGATCGCCCAGCACCTCGACGAGCTTCTCGGAGCGGAAGGTGACGCTCACGTTGTGGAACAGCTCGCCGTTACCCGTCTGAGGGATCCGGAGTTGTTCCCTCACGGGACTGCGCGGCCCGTCCGCCGCGATCAGGAAGTCGGCGCGCACCGTGATGTGCTCACCCGTCTCCCGGTCCTTCACCACGGCGTTGACCCCGGTGGAGTCCTGGTCGAAGCTCATCAGCTCGGTGGCGAACCGGACGTCGGCGCCCAGTTCGCGGCTCTGTTCGGCCAGCACCGGCTCGATGTTGTTCTGGCTGCAAAGGCACCAGCCGGTCGGACTGAACCGGGCCAGCGCTCCGGACGGATCGATGGACTTGATCAGCCAGTTGTGGTCGCCGTCGGTCAGTGACCGGGCCTGCAGAATGCCCTGATTTCCCTCCAGTACGGACGCCGCCCGGCGGATCGCGCGCTCCGCCCCTGCCGTGCGGAACAGCTCCATCGTCCGGGCGTTGATGCCACGGCCCCGCGGGTGCGCGGAGGTACCGGAGTGCTTCTCGACCAGCAGGTGCCTCACTCCGTGGCGGCTCAGGAAAAGCGAGGTGGACAGGCCCACGAGGGAGCCGCCCACGACGAGAACCGGTACGCGAACATCGGCGTTGTCTTCCATCAGCTGCGGGCTCCTGTTTTCTGTGTGGGGGAGTGGAGTCTTTATGCCCCCGATCCGGGATCAGGCCCAGTTGATTCGCCGGTTGTCACCCGCTTGATCCGGACATGTAGCGGTACGTCCCCACCCGGATGACGATGAGCGACAGCGGCTCCCCCTGAGACGCGCCGGCCTGCCGTTCCCCACCCAGGCGGCCGCCGGCCCGGGCGGACGCCACCGGTGACGGACGAGGGGTCCGTACGCGATGGATCTCCACCCCCTCATGAAGGAGTGAGTAGATGACAACCACCCTGTCCGAACGGGTGTCGCAGTCAGCCTTCGACGGCTCCATGCTCCGGGTCGTCCTGCTGATGGATCTCCACGAGGGGACCCAGCAGCAGTTCTTCGAGGCGTACGAACAGCTCCGCCACGACATCGCGTCGGTTCCGGGCCACATCAGCGACCAGCTGTGCCAGTCCTTCGAGAATCCCTCCCAATGGCTCATCACCAGCGAGTGGGAAAGCGCCCCGCAGTACCTCGCATGGGTCAACAGCGAGCACCATGCCGAACAGGTGAAGCCGCTCGGCGCGTGCGCCCGGGCCATGCGCCCGCTCAAGTTCACCGTCCTGCGGGAGACCGGCCGCGGCTACGACCAGGCGGCCCGCCCTGCCACGGCGCGACTGCAGACCACGCCCCGCCTCGGCGCCGGCATCGTGCGCCACGCCCTCACCTTCACCGTCAGGCCGGGCAGCGAGAAGGAAGTCGCGTCGATCCTCTCCAGCTACGCCTCCCCGGCGGCCCGGGTGGACGACCACACTCGGCTGTGCCGGACCTCGCTGTTCATGCACGGCAACCGGGTCGTGCGAACGGTGGAGGTGCAGGGGGACCTGATGGCGGCCCTGCGGCACGTCTCCGAGCAGCCCGAGGTGCGTGCGGTGGAGCAGGCCATCAACCCCTATCTCGAACAGGAGCGGAACCTGAACGACCCGGAGTCGGCCCGCATGTTCTTCATGCGCGCGGCGATCCCGGCCGTCCACCACATCGCCGCACCCGAGCCCGAATCCGGCGAGGTGCAGCGGCACGCGCTCTTCTACCCGGCCAAGCCCGGCTGCGGCACCGCGCTCGCGAAGTTCCTCGCCCGCCAGGACGAGGCGGCCGCACACCACCCCGACAGCCCCGTTCGGAGCAGCAGCATCTTCCAGCGTGACGACATCGTCGTCCGGCTCATCGACGTGCGCGGCCCGCTCGACGCCGAGCCCGAGACCACCTTCGGCGTCTCGGGACCGCGCAAGGCCGCGGTGCTCGAGCGGCTGACGGTCCGGGCCGGCGGGCGGGCCCGGCCCGCGGACCACACCATGAACCTGATCACCGATCGCCGGGCACCCGCGGAGTCCTGATCCTCCCCGGCCCATCCGGCGCCCCCGTTCCATCCCACCCCTCTTCACCCACCCGCAGCCAGGCTCTCCCCACACGCAGGAGGAACCCGCCATGACCCAACAGCGCCCACGCATCGTGGACCTCAGCGAGACGCCCCCCAACCGCCGGCGCGGCGGAGACCTGAGGGCCGTGCTCACCCCGACCTCCGTGGGTTCCACCAGCGGCTTCATGGGCCTGGCGATCATGGCCCCCGGAGAGTCGATCGCCGAGCACTACCACCCGTACTCAGAGGAGTTCGTGTTCGTGGTCAGCGGCAGCCTGGAGGTCGACCTCGACGGCGAGGCCCACCCGCTCCGCACCGACCAGGGGCTGCTGGTCCCGCTGAACGTGCGCCACCGGTTCCGCAACGTCGGGGACACCGAAGCCCGCATGGTCTTCCACCTCGGGCCGCTGGCCCCGCGCCCCGAACTCGGGCACGTGGACACCGAGCAGGCCCCGCACCCGGAGGGCACCGCCTGGGAGCAGCCCCCGGACCGTACGGGAGCGGTCTCGTGACCCGCCGGCGGGTGGCCGTCACCGGAGTCGGCGTCGTCGCGCCCGGCGGGATCGGCGTCCGCGACTTCTGGGACCTGCTCTCCAACGGCCGTACGGCGACACGCGGCATCAGCCTCTTCGACCCGGCCGGATTCCGCTCCCGGATAGCCGCGGAGGTCGACTTCGACCCCGCCGCGCACGGTCTCGAAGCGGACGAGGCGGACCGGGCGGACCGGTACATCCAGTTCGCCCTGGTCGCCGCCCGGGAGGCGGTGAAGGACGCGGGACTCGACCTCACCACGGACGAGGCCTGGCGGACCGGGGTCTCCCTCGGCACGGCCGTCGGCGGCACCACCCGGCTGGAGCACGACTACGTCGCCGTGAGCCAGTCCGGTTCCTGGTGGGACGTGGACCACAAGCGCGCCGGCCCGTTCCTGCACCGGGCCTTCACACCCGCCACCCTCGCCTCCGCCGTCGCGGAGCAGACGGGTGCCCGGGGACCGGTCCAGACGGTCTCCACCGGCTGCACCTCGGGACTCGACGCCATCGGGTACGCCGTCCACTCCATCGCGGAGGGCCGGATGGACGTGTGCATCGCGGGCGCCTCCGACTCGCCCATATCGCCGATCACCGTGGCCTGCTTCGACGCCATCAAGGCGACCTCGCCGAACAACGACGACCCGGCCCACGCCTCCCGGCCGTTCGACGCCGACCGGGACGGGTTCGTCCTCGGCGAGGGCGGCGCCGTCCTCGTACTCGAAGAGCTGGAACACGCCCGCGCCCGCGGTGCGACCGTCTACTGCGAGATCGGCGGCTACGCCACCTTCGGCAACGCCCACCACATGACCGGGCTGACCGCCGAGGGCCTGGAGATGGCCCGGGCCATCGAGACCGCCCTCGCCGAGGCCGGCGTCGCCGCCGACGAGATCGACTACGTCAACGCGCACGGCTCCGGCACCAAGCAGAACGACCGCCACGAGACCGCGGCGGTCAAGCGGGTCCTGGGCGACCACGCCTACAAGACGCCGATGACCTCCATCAAATCCATGGTGGGGCACTCCCTCGGCGCGATCGGCGCGATCGAACTCGCGGCCTGCGTACTCGCCATGACCCACCAGGTGGTCCCGCCGACCGCGAACTACGAGACGCCCGACCCCGAGTGCGACCTGGACTACGTGCCCCGCGTCGCCCGCGGCCGGAAGCTGCGCAGCGTGCTCTCGGTGGGCAGTGGCTTCGGCGGCTTCCAGTCCGCCGTGGTCATGACCCGGCCGAAGGAGGAGGTCTCGTGACCAGCCGTACGGTCATCACGGGCATCGGGGTCGTCGCGCCCAACGGCGTGGGCGCCGGCGCCTTCTGGAAGGCGACCCAGTCCGGCATCAGCGTGCTGGACCGCGTCACCCGGGCGGGCTGCGAGCACCTGCCGCTGCGCGTCGCGGGCGAGGTCCGGGGCTTCGACCCCGGCGCGATGGTCGAGGACCGCTTCCTCGTCCAGACCGACCGCTTCACCCACCACGCCCTGGCCGCGGCCGACCTCGCCCTGGAGGACGCCCGGCTCGGCCGCGCCGACTACGAGGGCGACCCCTTCTCCGTCGGTGTGGTCACCGCCGCCGGATCCGGCGGCGGCGAGTTCGGGCAGCGCGAGCTGCAGCACCTCTGGGAGCAGGGGCCGCGTTTCGTGGGCCCGTACCAGTCGATCGCCTGGTTCTACGCCGCGAGCACCGGCCAGATCTCCATCCGGCGCGGGCTGAAGGGCCCCTGCGCGGTCGTGGCCAGCGACGAGGCGGGCGGACTGGACGCCTTCGCGCACGCTGCCCGGGCGATCCGCCAGGGCAGCCGGGCCATGCTGGTCGGGGCCACGGAGGCGCCCCTCGCGCCGTACTCCATCGTGTGCCAGCTGGAGTACGAGGGACTGAGCACCGCGGAGGACCCCGAACGGGCCTACCGGCCGTTCACCGACAAGGCCTGCGGATTCGTGCCCGCCGAGGGCGGCGCGATGTTCGTCGTCGAGGACGAGACCGAGGCCCGCCGCCGCGGCGCCACCGTACGGGCCGTCCTGGCGGGCCATGCCGCGACCTTCACCGGCACCCGGCGCCGGGACGAGTTCGGCGAGGGGCTGGCCCAGGCCATCCGCGGCGCCCTGCGGGAGGCCGACTGCGCGCCCGAGGAGATCGACGTGGTCTTCGCGGACGCCATCGGAACCCCGGAGGCGGACGCGGCCGAGGCGGCCGCCATCGCCGACGCCCTCGGCGGGTACGGGCGGAAGGTGCCGGTGACGGCGCCCAAGTCCGGTACCGGCAGGGCGTACTGCGCCGCTCCCGCCCTGGACACCGCGGCCGCGGTCCTGGCCCTGGAGCACGGCATCGTCCCGCCGACCCCGAACGTCTTCGACGTGTGCCACGACCTCGACGTGGTGACGGGCAGCGCCCGCACGGCGGAGCTGCGCACCGCGCTGGTGCTGAGCCGCGGCCGGATGGGATCGAACGCCGCGCTCGTCGTCCGCAAGGCCGCCCCGGCGCAGTGAGAAGGGAGAACCGAGATGTCCGACCGACTGACCCTGGAGGAACTGGCGGCCCTGATGAAGAAGGCCGGTATCACCGTCGATCCCGGTGAGCTGGCGAGCCGTCCGCACTCCGCCTTCGACGAGTACGGCCTCGATTCACTGGGCCTGCTCGGGATCGTCGGCGAACTGGAGAACCGGCGGGGGCGGGCCCTGCCCACCCACGCCGACCGCTGCAAGACCCCCGGGGAATTCCTCGACCTCGTCAACCACAGTCTGATGACCGGAGCCTGACATGCCAGGACACACCGAGAACGAGATCACCGTCAACGCGCCCGTGGACGTCGTATGGGAGATGACCAACGACCTCCCGAACTGGCCGAACCTGTTCAGCGAGTACGCGTCCCTCGAGATCCTCGAGGAGAAGGGGGACACCACCCGCTTCCGCCTGACCATGCACCCCGACGAGAACGGCAAGGTGTGGAGCTGGGTCTCGGAGCGCACCGTCGACCGCAAGGGCCTCACGGTCCGCGCCCGGCGGGTGGAGACCGGCCCGTTCGCGCACATGGACATCCACTGGCAGTACTTCAAGGTGCCCGGCGGCACCCGGATGAAGTGGACGCAGGACTTCGCGATGAAGCCCGACGCCCCGGTCGACGACACGTGGATGACCGACAACATCAACCGCAACTCCCCGATCCAGCTGGCGCTCATCCGGGACAAGATCGAGAAGCGTCAGCGCGAGGGCCGTGCCCCCGCCGTCAGCCGAGTCTGAGACGAAAGGCAAGCACCCGGATGAACCAGACGCACCGCGCTCTCATCGTCGCCCGGATGGCGCCGGGATCGGCACCGGACATCGCCGACCTCTTCGCGGGCTCGGACGCGGGTGAACTCCCGCACCTGGTCGGGGTCACGCGCCGGAGCCTGTTCCAGTTCGGCGACGTCTACCTGCACCTGATCGAGTCGGACCGGCCGCCCGGCCCGGCCATCGCGAAGGTCACCGACCACCCGGAGTTCCGGGACCTCAGCGACCGGCTGACCGCGTACATCAGCCCGCACAACCCGGACACCTGGCGCAGTCCGAAGGACGCCATGGCCCACGAGTTCTACCGCTGGGAGAACCCCGGCGGGAAGTGACCCGCGGCCGCCCGGACGGGACCCGCACACCGAAGTGTGCGGGTCCCGCCGCGCGTGGCCGGTCCGCCGGCCGCTGCCCAGAGCCGAGCCGGCGTTGCCCAGAGCAGAGCAGGGCCGACCCGACCCGAGCCGACCCGACCCGACCCGAGCAGAGCCGAGCCGACCCGAGCAGAGCAGAGCAGAGAGCAGAGAAGGCGGCATGAACCCGACCGACACCGACCACTTTCCGGCGGATCCGGCCCGTCCGCACGACGGCGGGCCCGCCCGTGACTCCCTGCGCGCGCTCGTCCTGTCCGGGTCCTCCCGCACCGGCTCGGTCAACACCCGTCTCGCCTCCCTGGTCGCCTCCCTGGTGACCCGGGCCGGCGCCACCGTGCAGGCCGCGACGCTCGGCGACTTCCCCATGCCGCCCTACGACGGGGACGCGGAGGCCGACGAGGGACTGCCGGAGGGGGCGCACGCCCTGTGCCGGCGGATCGAGGCCGCGCAGGCGCTGATCATCGCCTCGCCCGAGTACAACGCCTCGGTCCCGGGCGTGCTCAAGAACGCCATCGACTGGGTCTCCCGCTACCGCCCACAGCCCTTCAAGGACAAGCAGGCCCTGCTGGTCTCGGCCTCGCCCTCGATGGTCGGCGGCAACCGCGGCCTCTGGGCCCTGCGGGTTCCGCTGGAACACCTCGGTGCGCGCGTCTACCCCGACATGTTCAGCCTGGCCGCCGCCCACCAGGCGTTCACCGAGGACGGCGCCCTCACCGACCCGGGTCTCGGCGAGCGGCTCACCGCGACGATCGGCTCCTTCCTGGACCTCGTCGAGGCCGACACCCGCTACCTGTGTCTCCAGCGCCGCTGGTACGAGTTCCTGGGCGACCGCACCGACGCTCCCGTGACCTCCCGCGCCCAGGACTGATCATCATCGGCCACAGGGCGTGAGCTATGTTGGAGCGTGAGTGACATGAGCTAGGGAGGCCCTCGAGTGTCATCGGGGCAGCAGGCACGCGCACAAGCGGCTGCGATCACACCAGGGGGTCAGTCGTCCGGAGAGGTCCGTCCTCCGGCCGACCGGCTCCTCGCGCTCTTCGACGGCCGCCGCCTGTCCCCGGGCCAGCGCCGCATCGCCCAGTACCTGATCGACCACCTCACCGAGGCCGCGTTCCTCTCGATCACCGAACTCGCCGAACGGGTGGGCGTGAGCCAGCCCTCCGTGACCCGCTTCGCCGCCTCCCTCGGCTTCAGCGGCTATCCGGCCCTGCGCGACGTACTGCAGCCGATCGCGCTCAGCGCGGTCGCCGGCGCCCCGGACACCCGCGAGCAGATCCGCCGCAACGAGCTGCAGGAAGCCGTCGACGCCGAGATCCAGAACCTGGAGAACGTGCGCAGGCTGCTCGCCGACACCGACCAGGTGCTGAACATCGGCCGCGAGCTGGCCGCCTCGGTGCCGCTGACCATCCTGGGCCTGCGCATCTCGGTCTCGCTCGCGGAGTACTTCGCGTACGCGGCCCGGCGCATCCACCCCGACGTACGCCTGGTGACCCGCGGCGGCAGCGTCGCCTTCGACGCGCTGCTCCAGTCCAGGGCGGCCGGCGGGACCTGGGTGCTGGCCTTCGCCATGCCGCGGCACGCCAAGGAGACCCTGGCCGCCATCCGCGCCGCCCGCAGTACGGGGCTGCGCGTGGTCCTGATCACGGACCCCACCCTGGGGCCGCTGGTGGACGAGGCGGACGTGGCCCTGACGGCGGGGACCGGGTCCCGGCTGGTCTTCGACTCGTACGCGGCGCCCGGAATGCTGTCCGCGGCCCTGTTGCAGGCGATGGCCGACGCGGATCCGGAGCGAACACAGGCGCGTCTGGAAGGCTACGAGCACGTGGCCGACCAGCACGGCTTTTTTCTGTAGGTCCTTCAGCCCCTTCCGGCAGGCTCCACCAGGCGATATTCAGCCCTGAGAGTGCATGAAATTTTTCATACGCTTGCTTACTCGACGGTATATATGTTTACTGACGACGGCGCTCCGGATCCACCAGATGCCAAGGAGGACCCCCATGTCCTCCCGAACGCACGCGCGGCACGGCCAACCTCCTCAGGTCGCGACCGCGTGTCGGGTCCAGGCTTTCGGATCCCGCAGAGCGCCCTGGCGGCCTCGGTCAACCCCTGGGCCGAGGCCGCCCCAGAACGTCTCGATCAGAGTTCGACACCACTCGGAAGTGACGAGAATGCCTCAGACGGCCACGTTTACCCTCAGCCCTGACTGGCCCATGCAGGTCAAGGCACCCGGGACGCACGACTGGGAGCGTACGGCCACGCGCTGGCTGCGGGACCTGCTCCCGGCCCGCTACGGCGGCTACCTGACCCTCACCCGTCACCACGCACTCCTGGCCCGGCACGTTCAGCTCCAGCTGCAGCACGAGATGCGCGCGGTGCGGGCGGCCCTGCAGACCAGCCGCGCCGAGCTGCCCACCATGGGCATCGCCGAGTCGGTCATCGAGAACTCCATCAGGATGTACGCCGTCGAGCTGGAGCAGCTGGGCCGGCTCGCCCGCGGCGCACGCCTCGTGTCCGACGCGCTGCTCGTCGGTACCCCCGCCCAGCGCAGGCGCTGAACCGGACCGTGCGCGCCTACTCCTGGCTGTTGCTCTGCGTGGGCTGCCAGGAGCGGAGCCGGGCGGCCACGTCGAAGGTGGTGGCCCGCAGGGTGCGGATGTCGGTGACGAGGTCGCGCCACTGCTCGTAGGTGGCGTCCACCGCCTTGCCGGAGGCCTCGATGTACGCGACGGCGACCCCGTAGCCGAAGTACTCGTTGGAGTCGGGAAGCGGCCGGAGCAGCACGATCGCGTGGAGCAGCGCGGCCGCACGCCAGTAGGCGTCGGGATCGTCCACTTCCAGGCTGGGCGTGTTCACCCGGTGCCGGGCCACGGCGGCGACCAGGGCGGAGTGGTCGGCCACCGCCACGTCCTTGAACAGTGCCTCCTGCCGCTCCAGCAACCAGCGGTGATCGATGTGCAGTTCCACGCGTCCGAGTATCCCCGCCCGAGGCCCGGCCGTGGGGCGTTTCGGGTCGGGCGGGGACGCGCGCGGGGTTACGGCTTGGGCAGCGAGCAGCCGGGGCGGTTCAGGTCGATCTTGTTGCCGGGGGCTATGCAGGGGACGACGATGTACGTCTGCTGCGCGTAGTTGATGCCCTGGCGGACCGTCACGGTGCCGTTCTGGTCGACCTCGCAGGGGTTGTTCACCGTGCAGCGGGCGCCGTCCTCGTTGCCCGTGTTGTTGACGGCGACGACCTTGCCGGTCGTCGTGTCGATCACCGGGGAACCGGAGGTGCCGCCGATGGTGTTGCAGGCGGAGGTGTAGCGGACCGAGTCCTTCCAGGTCCAGTCGCCCTCCTTGAGGCGGTAGGCGAAGCCGTCGACGTTGCAGCTGTAGATCCGCTTCCAGTAGCCGGAGACGACCTTGATCGCCGAGCCCTGGGCCGGGCGTACGTCATCGAGCGTCAGGGCGGTGATGCCGTACTGGCTCTGGATCTGGGCGTAGGTCCTGGTCAGCTGGTAGATCGAGATGTCGGTGTCGGTCATCGTCGCGTACGCGACCTTGCTCGCGCGAAGCGTCCCCACCTTCGATCCCGTGGAGTTGAGCAGCGAGAACGAGCGGCTGGACGGGCGGTCCTTGACGACCTCGCCGGCGGCCGGGAAGCCCGACTCCAGGCAGTGCCCGTTGGACAGGACGAGGGCGAGGTCGTTCGGCTGGGAGGCGGGCGCGCGGACGACGGAACCGGAACAGTTGCTGAGGGCGACGGTGCCCGCGAAGTTCACCGCGACGGCGGTGGGCGCGGGTGCGGTGGGTGCGGTCGGCGCGGCCATGGCGGGGGTGACCGCCGCTCCCAGCAGGAGCAGGGAGAGTAACGCGCCGACGAGAGGCTTTTTCATGTGGGGGTTCCCCTCTGGTGACAATGCGACCGAAGATCCTCCGGTTGTCATGCGCATTGTTGGGATCTCGGCTCCAAGTCGCAAGAGTGCATGGCGAGTTGACCTCCCGGCCGGGAGAGGGGTCCCGGGCGGCCGGGAGGGCGCGGAGATCTGACCGCCGCACGGGTGTTCCGCCCCGGCGGTTTTGCCTCCTACGGTCGTGGCAGCACAGTTCCGGACCAGGAGGCAGCGTGAAGCGCGAGATCGACATCGACCAGCTGGTGACGGCGATGAAGGCGGTCGACGAGGCGGGGCGGCTCTTCGAGGAGGCCCTCGCCGTGTACGAGGCACGCGGCCCGAAGCGGATCAGCGACGACTTCAAAGTCGCGGGCGGCTCGGTCCAGACGCTGCAGGGCGCCGAGGAGATGGCCCGTGGAGCCCGCAAGTACCTCGCGGAACTCGCGCTGATCGCCGGCTACGCGGCTGCCGGACTCGGGGAGCGCGCGGGAGAGAGACCCGCGGCCGCCCGCGACGGTTTCCCCGGCATCTCGGGCGGCGGAGCGCGGATGGCCCGCCCGCTGCTCGATCCGACCCTGGAGGGCCTGCGGCTGCTGCTGACCGTCGACTTCTTCGAGCCCGCCTTCAAGGCCGGGATCGAAGAAGTCCTGCGGGCCGAGAAGGCGACCTACCCCGACCCCTCGACGTTCCGCATCCCCACGAGGACCGACCGCGCCGCCACGGCCGGCCGTACTCCCTAGGGGGTGGCTTGCCGATCAGGCCGGGCTCGCGGTGCCTGTCACGCACGCCCGCCGCGTTCTCGTCGGTCGCCGACGTCCGCGTCGACTCCCTCCGCGCCCTTGCGACCGGCACGCACCAGGCACCGCTCCCCGATCCGCGGGGGCACCCCCTCGCCGCCCCCGGGGTGCCGGGCCGGGCGGACGGGGCGAGGCTGGGGGTATGCACCATGCACCCGTCGTCGTGCACCGGATCTTCCCGTCGGGGGGCCGGCAGGTGACCCTGCGGACCTCGACCGGAGAGGAGTCCCTGGGCCTTGCCCGCTCGGACGAGGACGTCATCGAGTTCCTGCGCCGGGCCGGTATGCCCGATCCCGACGACGTGGTCCTCGGCGGCGCCGAGCTGCTGGACTGGCAGTGGGACACCCCGCACGTGTACGAGGCCGACCCGCCGACCGACGACCTCCCCTGAGGGCCGTCCGGGCCGTGCGGGGGACTCAGGCGTGGTGCAGGGCCTCCAGGGCGGTCAGATCCTCCTCGGAGAGGCGCAGAGCCCCGGCGGCCACGTTCGCCTCCAGGTGATCCGGGTCGCCCGTGCCGGGAATGGCCAGTATGTGCGGCCCCCGCTGGAGCGTCCACGCCAGCCGTACCTGCGCCGGGCTCGCGCCGTGCGCCCGGGCGACGGCGAGCAGCTCCTCGCTCTCGGCGCCGCTCGCGCCCGCCTGCCGTCCGGTGCCGGCGATGGAGTAGAAGGGGACGAACGCGATTCCCTGCTCCCCGCAGGTGCGCACGAACGCGTCGTGCTCCGGCCGCACCCCGATCCCGTACATGTTCTGCACGCAGACCACCGGCGCGATGGCCCGGGCCTCGACCAGGTGCTCGGGCGTGACGTTGGAGATGCCCAGGTGGCGGATGAGTCCGGCATCGCGGAGCTCGGCCAGTGCGCCGAAACGCTCGGCGATGGAATCCGTTCCGACGATGCGCAGGTTCACCACGTCGAGGTGGTCCCGGCCGAGCTGGCGCAGGTTCTCCTCGACCTGGCCGCGCAGTTGCCCGGGGGTGGCGTGCTCGATCCAGGCTCCGGACGGGTCCCGGCCCGGCCCGACCTTGGTGGCGATCACGAGGTCCTCCGGGTAGGGGGCCAGCGCGGCATGGATCAGCTCGTTGGCGGAGCGCAGCGGCGAGAAGTAGAACGCGGCGGTGTCGATGTGGTTCACGCCGAGCTCGACCGCCCGGCGCAGCACGCCGATCGCCTGGCCGCGGTCCCTGGGCACGGCGTCGTCCGCGAACGCCTCGCCGGTCTGCGGCAGGCGCATCGCGCCGAAGCCGATCCGGTTGATGCGCAGATCGCCGAGGTCCCAAGTGCCTGCCGCCGCCGCGGTAGTCGTCTGTGAGGTCATGACCGGATGATCTCCACCGGGTAGGCTGCCAGGCCATTGATTAAGACATGACCGAATCCTCGGGGTGGCCGTGCTGGCGGAGCTGGCGTTTTCCGTGAGTGATCTGGCGCAGATGCGCTTCGCCGTCTCGCCGATGTGGGAGGTCGGGCCCAGTTACCGGCTGCTGGCCTCCGGAGCCACGCCCCTCGTGCACCGGCCCTGGACCGAGCAGGTGCGACCGCGGCTGGCGGCAGCGGGCCTCGACCGGGGCTGGCTGGCCGAGCTGATCCCGCCCTCGGGATACGTACCCGACTTCCTGAACCCGGCGCCCACCGGGCCGGCCCCCTCGCTGGCGGAGGAGCTGGCCAGGATCCAGGACTCACCGGCTGCCCGGATCCGCCGGGACCTCGACCGCCTGGGGCAGGAGCAGGGAGGCCTCGGCCCGCGCACGCGGACCCTGTACGCCGAGCCGGGGGCCCGCCTGGTCCGCGTCGCGGAGGAGATCGAGACCTACTGGGAGCTGGCCCTCGCGCCCTACTGGGCACGGATCCGCGCGGTACTCGATGCCGATGTCTTCCACCGCGCCCGGCAGGCCGCCGAGCACGGCGCAGCCCGTCTCTTCAACGACCTGCACCCCTCGGTGAGCTGGGGCGACAGCGCGCTGCGGCTGTCGCGCCGGCACCGGCCGCTGTCCCGCAGCACGGCGGGCGCCGGGCTGCTGCTGATCCCCTCGGTCTTCGCCGGACCGGTCCCGTTCACCCGTGTGACGCCCCCGGAACCGCCGCAACTCGCCTATCCGGCGCGCGGCACCGGCTCACTGTGGGAACCCCGGCCCGTCACCGGGACCGGGGCCCTGGCGGCCGTACTCGGGCGCTCCCGGACCCGGCTGCTGACCGAACTGGAAACCCCGGCCTCCACCACCGAACTGGCCCGCCGTACGGGGCTCTCGGCCGCCGGGGTGTCCCAGCACCTCACCGCCCTGCGCGAAGCCGGCCTGGTCAGCGCCCACCGGGCCGGCCGCTCCGTGCTCTACGCCCGTACCTCCGTCGCCGAGTCCCTGCTCGTTGCCTACACTCCCGGCGTGGAGCGGGGACGATCACAGGGAGGGGCACCGTGAGCAGCGAACGCCGGTGGAGCCTGGAGGAGCACATCGTGGTGGACGCGGCTCCCGCGGACGTCCACCGGATGGTGTCGGACCTGCGCAACATGGGCCGTTGGAGCCCGGAATGCCGCCGTGTCTGGGTACGGAGGCCGCCGGCCCGCCCCGGCAGCCGGTTCGTCGGGCTCAACCGGAGAGGGCCCTTCATATGGTTCACCACGGGCCGGATCAAGGCCCTGCGCGCACCGGCGCAGACGCCGGACGGGTCGGGTGAGTTCACCTTCGACGTCGGCGTCCTCGGGCTGCCGATCGCGCGCTGGGGCTACCGGTTCGACCCGGAGGGCGCCGGTACGCGGGTCACGGAGACCTGGGAGGACCTGCGCGCCGGCCGCGGTTCCCGCCTGACCGTGCTGCTCGGCACGGTGTTCGCGGGCACCGGCCCGGAACACCGCACCGCGGTCAACCGAGCCGGCATGCGCACGACCCTGGCCCGCCTGGCGGCCGCCTTCGGCGGGGTCACGCCGCCCCGTCCTTGAGGGACCGGCCGAACTGCTCGTCCAGGACGGACAGCCGCCGCCAGTACTCGTCCTCGTCGATCTCCCCGGCGGCGAACCGCCGCCCCAGGATCGCGATGGGCGACCGCTCACCGTACGTGACGGCCCCGCGACGCCCGCGCCACACGGTACGCCGCAGGACGGTGACGACACCCACGACGACCGCCGCCCAGATCAGCGGAAGGAACAGAATCCACGGGCCCGGCCCGTCGAACGCGAGGGTGGTGAAGGTATCCATGTCGATTCATCTCCTCAACATCACGGCCATTTCGTCTCACCCCGAGACTCCTCCGAAAGCCGCGCCGGGTCGTCGTACACCCGGCTGCACCCCGGGTACTTCCGCGGTAGTACGGGTCCGGTCGGCGAAGCGGGCTCCGTGCCCTTGCTCCGCGCCCGGTGACGGGTGGAGGCGGAGTGCCGCCGGATGAGGAGGGGGGTCGTCTTGGGCTGGAGTCCGGTGATCTACCCGCTCGTTGACGGTGGGGAGGTACCCGTGCCGCCGGACATGGCTGTGGTGCGGTCCGTTCTGCAACCGCGCGACGTAGGGGATCCGCAGCTCACGGTCGGGACGCTGTGCTTCTGGATCCGGGCCGCGGACGGCAGCGAGGCCGAGTTCTTCGCCGACCAGTACGGGATCGTGGTGTCGCGCCCGCACCCCGGCGGCGTGTTCGAGGGCCGGAGTCGTCTGCGGGGCGCAAGCTCACGCACACCTGCCGGCCGGCATGCGGGACGATGCCGTCGTCGTCGACATGACGGTGAGTCCCTACAGGCCGCCCTGACAGGGCCGCGTTGACGCCGGCGGTCCCGATCGGCAGCGGCTGATCGGCAAGACGCCCCGGACCCCGTCCGCGCGGGCGGCCGGGACGGGACGTCAGCTGAGCCAGCCGGGGCGGACCAGGCCGGTTTCGTAGGCCAGGACGACCAGCTGGGCGCGGTCGCGGGCGCCGAGTTTGATCATGGTGCGGCTGACGTGGGTCTTCGCGGTGAGGGGGCTGACGACCAGGCGGTGGGCGATCTCCTCGTTGGACAGGCCCATGCCCACCAGTGCCATCACCTCCCGCTCCCGGTCCGTGAGCCGGCCCAGCCCCGCCGCCGCGGCGGGCTGTTTCGAGCGGGCGGCGAACTCCGCGATCAGGCGGCGGGTGACTCCCGGGGACAGCAGGGCGTCGCCGGCGACCACCGCCCGGACCGCGCGCAGGAGTTCCTCCGGCTCGGTGTCCTTGACCAGGAAGCCGGAGGCCCCCGACCGGATCGCCTCGAAGACGTACTCGTCGAGCTCGAAGGTGGTGAGCATGACCACCCGCACGGCGGCCAGCGACCCGTCCTCGCCGATCCGGCGGGTGGCGGCGAGCCCGTCCAGCACCGGCATCCGGATGTCCATGAGCACGACGTCCGGGCGCAGTTGCCCCACCAGCCGTACGGCCTCGTCGCCGTCGGCGGCCTCGCCCACCACCTCGATGTCGGGCTGGGCGTCGAGCAGTGCCCGGAACCCGGCCCGGACGAGCAGTTGGTCGTCGGCGAGCAGTACGCGGATCACAGGTCCTCCCTGGACGTATCGGCCTTCAGTGGGAGCCCGGCGACCACCCGGAAGCCGCCGTCCGGTCTTGGACCGGCTTCGACGGCGCCGCCCAGGGCCGCCGCCCGCTCGCGCATCCCGATGAGACCGTTCCCGCTGCCGACCGAGGAGCCGCCCGTCGCCGGACCGTCGTCGTCCACCCGCAGCTCCAGGGCGTTCGGCTGCCAGACGAGGCGGATACGGGCCGTGCGCGCCCCGGAGTGCCGCATCACATTGGTCAGTGCCTCCTGCAGGATGCGGAAGGCGGCGAGATCCATGCCGGGAGCCAGCGCCCTGGCCTCCCCCTCGGCCGCGACGTCCACGGTCAGCCCGGCCGCGGCCGCCTGTTCCACGAGCTCGGGGAGGCGGTCGAGACCGGGTGCGGGGGAGCGCGGCGCCTCGCCGGGGGAGCGCAGGGTGTCGAGGACCTGCCGGACCTCGCCCAGCGCCTCCTTGCTCGCTGCCTTGATGGTGGCGAGCGCCGTACGCGCCTGCTCGGGATCGGAATCGAGCAGGGCCAGCCCGACCCCCGCCTGGACGTTGATCACCGAGATGCTGTGGGCGAGGACGTCGTGCAGTTCACGTGCGATCCGCAGCCGTTCCCCGTCCACCCGGCGTCTCTCGGCCGCCGCCCGCTCGGCCCGTTCCCGCGCCCACTGCTCCCGGCGTACGCGCACCAGCTCCGCGACGGTGAGCACCGCCAGCACCCATGCGGTGACGCCCACCTCCTGCGCCCAGGGCGTCGGGCCGTCCCCGGCGGGTGGAAGCCACCGGTACAGCCAGTGCCCGATGAGCAGGTGCCCTGCCCAGAGCAGCCCGACGGCGCCCCAGGCGGCCCGGCGGTGTCCGGCGACGACGGCGGCGAAGCACGCCACGGCCAGGCTGAGGAAAACCGGGCCGTACGGATACCCGGCGCCCACATAGACCAGGGTGACGAGGCTGACCCCGTACGCCACGGCCACCGGATACCGGTGCCGCACCACCAGCAGGGCGGGCCCGAGCAGCAGCAGGAGCCGGCCGACGCCGTCCAGCGGCACCCGCCCGCTCTGCGCGTGCCCGGCCCACCCGGAGCCGATCTGGGTGAAGACGGCGACGAGCAGCGCGGAGCGCCAGGCCGGGCCCCGCCCGGTCCGCTCCACCCACCGCCGCCACGGGGGACCCGGGCGCTCGCGCAGCTCTTCCATACAGCCACGCTAGACCGCGCCCGCCGTCGCCCGCGTCACCCCCGCGTAGCGTTTCAGGCGTACTCCCCACGTAGTACCCGTACCCGGCTTTTCGCCCCGGCGGACAGCGGCACCCCTGGTCAGGGGGTGCGACCGGCACCTGGTGGTGCAGGCGGACCGATCAGGCTAGGTTGCACGGGACCGGAGGGCGTACGGAGATCCGCCCCCGGCACCGACCGACCGCCGCACTGCCGTAAATTGTCCCTCGGCCCGCCCGGTAAGGCCGGGCAAAAGGGATGAGTCGGGGCAGGAGTGGGCAGGACATGGCGCGACGCGGACGTGCGGAAGCGGACCGAGGTGCCACCTCCGCCGCACCCACGGTCCTGGGCTCCGGGATAGCCGCGGCGGCCGACGGCGGGAGCGCAGCCCGGGGCTGGCTCCGGCTGGGGCGGGACGGCCGGCTCACCGCCTACGCGAGCTGCGCCGAGGGCCTGGTGCGCTGGACCGAGTCCGCGCCCGGCTCCGACGTCTGGCAGGGGCCCGAGCTGTTCCCCGTGGAGGGCTGGGCGGGCCGGTTCACCCTGGCCCAGGACTCCAACGGCTTCGTCTGGTTCGCCGGCACCCGCTACCGGGACGGGGCGCCGGGCGGCCGCGAGCTCGTCATCGCCACCCAGTACCAGACCGGCCGCCCGCTCGGTGACTGGCGCGCGGTGGGCAACCCGTTCCCGGAGCGCAAGCAGGAGGACGGGGAGCCCCAGCCTCCGCCCGGAGACCCGATCGTGCTCCCCGACGGCACCGGCGCGCTCCACGTCGTCACCACCCGGTTCGGTGCGGGTGTCCGCGGCCGGACGCGGCGCCCCGATGGCATATGGGGCAATTGGGCTGACTTTCAGGGTAAATGGGTACGTGGGGCCGTCGTGCCGCTCGTGACGGCCCAGGGTCGTGCCGAGTTCCTCGCCCCCTTCCGGGGCGGAGCGTCGTACTGGGGCCAGGGCACGCCCGGGGGTGACTTCAGGTGGCTGGGGCGCATCGAAGCCGATGCGGTTGAGGGAACGTACAGCTCTTTTGAGACAGGCCGTGGCACCGGCACCTATTTCTGGCGCCACCCGGCGGACGGCGGTGTCGTCGCCTACCGCCCGCAGGCTCCCGCCGGCTCGTCGCCCGCGCTCATGTCGCTGGGGGGTGCGGGCGGGGCCGGTCCGGTCGGCGTCGCCCGCACGCGCATCGACGGATACGACTGCACCGTCCTGCTGCAGCGGGGGGCGGAGGGCCATCCGGAAATCGCCGCGTACCCGACCGAGGGCGAGCAGTACGGCACTTGGTGGGCACCTGTGGGGGACCGGTGTGCAGGGCTGCCGGCCATCTCGCTCGACGCCCGTGGCTCGGTCACGATCGCGATGATCGGCATGGACGGCGGTCTGCTGGTCGCGCGGCAGGATCCGACGGACCCGGGCCTGGCGTTCGGCCCGTGGCGCCGGGTGGGGTGACCCACCTCACCAGAGAGCGCAGCTCCTGGTGACAGAGGCGCTGCTTCCGCATACGTCTCCTTGGGTCGGCGGGGAGTTGGCAGGTCAGACCGTTCCAGGGATGCCTCGCCCATTCGCAAACGTGAAGCATCGAGCGCGTGAAGCATTCGTGAATACTTGCTCGTCATTAAGTGATTGCCCTACGCTGCGCAGACGCTGTCAAGGTCGTATAAGTGTGCGTCCGCGGGTGGTGGGGCGGGTCGAATGTTCGGGGAGCGGTGGGTGACCAGATTCAGGGGCGGGTCTGGCGGCGTGCCTCGGCAACTCCCGATGCGCCGTGAGACGTGTGACTATCGAGGAGCTTTCTGAGTGGCAGGTATGCCCCGCCTGAGCGTTGTCGTGCCCTTCCAGGACGTTGAGATATACCTCCAGGAATGTCTGGAATCGATAGCCAGGCAGACGTTCTCCGACCTTGAAGTGATCATGGTCGACGACGGCTCGACCGACTCCTCGACGGCCATCGCAGCGGAATTCGCTCGCCGCGACTACCGGTTCAAGCTTCTGCGGCAGGAGTCGATGGGGCCGGGGCATGCCCGCAATGTCGGCATTCGCGCCGCACACCCCCAGGCCGAGTTCCTCGCGTTCGTCGATGGCGACGACGTCATACCCGAGTACGCCTACGAGCTGCTCGTGCAGACCATCGAGGGCTCCGGCTCCGACTTCGTGTCGGGCAACGTGCAGATGATGAACTCCACCAAGAGGTGGCAGTCCCCCCTGCACAAGGCGCCCATGCAGAAGAGCAGGCGCGGCACGCACATCACCAAACTGCCGGACCTCATCTACGACCGCACGGTGTGGAACAAGCTGTTCCGTCGCTCCTTCTGGGACTACCACTACATCGCGTTCCCCGAGGGCGTCATGTACGAGGACTCCTGGGTCAACATGTTCGCCCACTTCCGGGCCGCCAAGGTCGACATCCTCACGGACATCGTCTACTTCTGGCGCCGGCGCGAGGGCGGCGCCGCCCCCTCCATCACCCAGCGGCACACCGAGTTCAGCAACCTCCAGGACCGTGTCTCCGCGGTCCAGTCGGTCAGCCGCTTCCTCGCCGGACACCGCGCCAGGTCCTACTCGGACCACAAGCGCAAGTACGACCTGGCCTGCCTGAAGTCGGACCTGATGCTCCACCTGAAGGTGCTGCCGGACGCCGACGAGGAGTACCAGGACGCCTTCATGCAGTGGGCGAACGAGTTCCTGGACGAGGCCGACGCGGACATCATCCAGGACCTTCCCGCCGATGCCCGGGTCAAGTGGCTCCTGGTGCGCGAGGGGCGCCTGAAGGAGCTGCTCGACGTCGTCGAGTTCGAGCGCAAGGGCGGGCCCATGCCCGTTCAGCGCCGCTTCCGCCGCTACCTCAACTACCCCTACCTCGGTGACCGTTCGATCGGCCTCGACAAGAGCGCCTACCGGCTCGACAAGGAACTCTCGCTGCACGGCTCGCTGATGCGGGCGCAGTGGGACGACTCCGATCACCTGGTGCTGGAGGGGTCCGCGTACGTCCGCTTCATCAACGTGCACAAGCGGCACATGTCGATGAAGGCGATCGCGCTGCGCAACAAGAAACAGAGCCGGGTGGTCGTCGCCAAGGCGAAGACCACCTACTACCCGCAGGCCACCGAGCACTCCCAGCAGAACCGCTATTGCTACGACTGGTCCGGATTCCAGGCCAGCTTCGACACGACCCGGCTCAAGCACAAGGGCGAGTGGGTCGAGGGTACTTGGGACGTCGCCGCCGGTGTCCTGAGCCGCGGCCTGTTCCGCTACAAGGGCATAGCCAGGGGCGGCGCCGGCAGCGCCGCCAACCCGCCCTACCGCTACGTGGAGAAGAACACCCGAGTGGTGCCGCTCTTCATCCAGGGCAAGCTCAAGCTCCGCGTGGAGCGGGTCCGTTGCCGCATCACCCGGCACCGGGTCGTCGGCGACCACCTCGAGCTCGGCGGCGTCTACCTCGGCGACAAGATCCCCGAGTGGGGCAAGTTCCGGGTCACCAGCATGGGCGGTGCCGGCCGCCACGACTCCTGGGTCCACTTCAAGTACGGCGGCGAGGGCTGGTCCACCTTCGTCACCAGGATCCCGCTGAAGGCGCTTGTCCCCGGACACCGCGGAGCGGCCGACGGCGGCGTTCCGCAGACCTGGAACACCGGCAGCAACGGCTGGAAGACCACCTTCCACGTCGAGGGCCGCAAGGCGGCCATCTACCCGGTCATGGCGGAGGAGGCCGAGGACGGCCACTACCGGCTCCCGGCCGTCCTGCAGACCGACAACGCGGACCGTGAGGTCTTCGTCCACCGCAACGGCTCCGGGTACGTGGTCCTGTTCGAGCGGGACACCCTCCCGATGGCCACGTCGACGACCTGGCTCCAGGACGGTTCCCTCGAAGTCACCGTCAGCTACGCGGCCGAAGACCGCCTGAGCGACTCCGAGTTCGCCGCCGCGCACATC
Organism: Streptomyces sp. NPDC048257; assembly: GCF_043201855.1. Lineage (NCBI taxonomy): Bacteria > Bacillati > Actinomycetota > Actinomycetes > Kitasatosporales > Streptomycetaceae > Streptomyces > Streptomyces sp. NPDC048257. The sequence goes on along the minus strand of NZ_JBICZI010000005.1, from coordinate 32,665 downwards.
GTCGTGCGCTCCCGTGCCCACGGGGCCGAGCGCGTCGTGCCCATCGCCTGGCACGGCCGGGAGTTCCGTTTCGTCGTCTCGCCCGCGGCGATGCGGACCCTCGCCGGGGACATCCCGCTGGCCGCCGGCCGCTGGGACTTCTTCCTGCGCCGCCAGGACCCCTCCGCGGTCACCCGGGAGAACCGGTCCAACGACCTCATGGTCAAGATGACGCAGGCACTGATCCCCACCTTCCCCAGCGAGATGACGAGCGACGACCGCCGCTACGAACTCCAGGCGGAGGCCTACGACCGCCTCTCGCTCCTGGTCCACTCGGCGATGCCGGACGAGGCCCGCGGCCCGTACCGGCAGAAGCTGATGCGCACCAAGGCGTACCCGGCCGCACGCCGCCAGCCGCTGAACCAGGCGGTGCTCTTCGACGCCTTCAAGGGAACGCAGTACTCCGACAGTCCGCGCGCCCTGCACGAGGAGATGGTCCGCCGCGGCCTGGACCTCGAGCACCTGTGGGTCGTGCGCGACGACCAGGTGCAGGTCCCGCCCACCGCACGACCCGTCCGCATGTGGTCCCCCGACTGGTACGAGGCCATGGCCCGCTCCAAGTACGTGGTGGCCAACAACCACCTCCCGGACTGGTTCGAGAAGCGTGACGGACAGGTCGTCGTGCAGACCTGGCACGGCACCCCGCTCAAGCGCATCGGGCACGACATCGAGGCCGTGCACTTCGCGGACAAGCGGTACCTGGAGCGCGTGGAGAAGGAGGTGCAGAACTGGGACATGCTGGTGTCCCCCAACAGCTTCAGCACCCCGATCCTCAAGCGGGCCTTCCAGTTCCCCGGCGAGATGGTCGAGAGCGGCTATCCGCGCAACGACATCCTGCGCCGCGCCGACTCCGCTCATCGGGCCGCGGAGGTGCGCCGCCGCATCGGCCTGCCGCCGGGCAAGAGGGCCATCATGTACGCGCCCACCTGGCGCGACGACCAGTTCTACGCGCCCGGGAAGTACAAGCTCGACTTCCGCATCGACCTCGACGCGGCCAAGGCGCAGCTCGGCCACGACCACGTCCTGCTCGTGCGGCGCCACCCCAACGTGGTGGACCCCGTACCGGGCGCCGGCGACGGCTTCGTCTTCGACGTGTCCGACTACCCGGACATGGCGGACCTCTCGCTCATCGCAGACGTGATGATCACGGACTACTCCTCCCTGATGTTCGACTTCGTCAACACCGGGCGGCCGATCCTCTTCTTCACGTACGACCTGGACCACTACCGGGACACCCTGCGCGGCTTCTACTTCGACTTCGAGCAGTCCGCCCCCGGCCCGCTCGTGTACACCTCCCCGGAGCTGATCGGGGCGATCCGCAACATCGACCGCATCCAGCACGGCTACGCCGCCCGCTACCGCTGGTTCCAGCAGGAGTTCTGCGACCTCGACGACGGCTACGCCTCGGCGCGACTGACCGACCGCATCCTGATCGCCGGTGGTGACCTCGACCCCGCGCGGGCGCAGGCACCGGCGGTCGGCCGGGCGGGCAGGGCCGGCAGCCAGATCATGGACCATTACGTTCCCTGGCACGCCAACACCCTGGGGCAGGTGCCGGGCCAGCCGGTGAGAAGAATGGATTCCGAGCATGTCTGAGGCAGCCCAGAAAGCGCGCCGCGTCTTCACGGGCGTGGAGTCCTCCGGGCCGGTGCCCATCGAGTACCGCTTCTCGCACGCGAAGAACGGCAACCGCCACCTGGTCGTGGCCTTCGCCAACCACGCGGTCGCCGGTGAGTACGGCGGCTCCGGCGGTCCCCTCCACGACCTCCGGGCCAACGTCCTGTGGGTCCGCGACCTGTTCGACGGGGAGAACAGCCACTACCTGTGCAACGGCATGGACTTCGCGCTCGACGAGTCCGTTGCCGGGCTCATCTCGCGGGTCATGAACGCGCTGTCCCTGTCTCCGGACGACTGCACCCTGTTCGGCACTGCCAAGGGGGCGGGCGCGGCCCTGTACTTCGGGCTGAAGTACGGGTTCAAGAACATCGTCGCCAGCATGCCCCGATTCCTGACCGGCACGTACGCCGGGCAGGACATGCCGGGTGCCGCCGGGGTGGCGCCGGGGGAGCGGGCGGCGTCGAACCTCCCCACCCTCGATTCGCTCCTCCCGGACGTGGTGCGCGGCGGCGTACGCCGTCCCGCAAACGTCTATCTCGTCTCCTCGCCCAGGGACGAGCACTACGCGCGCCAGGTGGAACCCCTCCTCGGACTGTTCCAGGGGTACGAGAACTTCAATTTCGTCTACAACGAATCTCCCCTCATCGCCTCTCACGGGAGGGTGCCCCTGCGGAACCTCCCGGCCGTCACGGGCCTGCTCGACCTTCTCGTCGACGGCATCTCGCCCCGGATCGGCATGGTCCGCAACGGCTACGACCAGCCGGGGCGCAACACCTCCGCGATCGACGACTACCTGGCCGACACCTCCCAGGTGAAGGGCGACTCCTTCCCCCGGCCGGTGGTCCTCGCTCCGGCGGCGAACACCCAGGCACCCCGGAACGCCATCCGCTTCGTGGGCACCGCTCCGATGGGCGCGGTGCGGGTCAGCGTCTGGGAGGACGGCAAGTACCAGGGTGCGGCGCCCGTTGCCGCCGACGGGAGCTGGACCTGGCAGCGGGAGAAGCCCTGGGCCCGCGGGCGGCACGTGGTCCGGCTCTTCGCGGCGGACGCGAACAACTACCACTCCAAGCGCACCGAAGTGATCTTCACGGCCCTGGAGGCGAGCGCCGCGCACGAAGCGGCACCGGCCCGGGCAACCGCCCGGGCGCGGACGTCGGCGCCGGCGCCGGCGTCGGCACCCGTCCAGACGCCCGTGCCGGTCCAGCCGGTGGTGCTGACGGTGACCGCACCGTCAGCGCAGCAGCAGGTGCCGGGGCCCTCGGTCGGCTTCATGGGCTATGCGCCCGGCGCCGTGCGCGTGGAGTTCCGCAAGGACGGTACCGGCCTCGGGGCGGCCCCGGTGATGGCCGACGGAAGCTGGAGCTGGGACGCGGGCTGGGCCTGGCCCCAGGGCGCGCACTTCGTCGAGGCCGTGGCCGTGGACGCCATGGGCAACGCGGCTGCCTGGACCACGGCCGCCTTCACCGTCATGAACGCGTACACCGTTCCGGCGCAGGGGGCCTACCTCAACGCGGGGTACTGACCCCGGCGGGACTCTCCGGGCGCTTCACCCGCATCACCAGCGGCCGGTGGTCGGACGCCTTGGTGTCCACCACCTTGCAGGCGGTGCGGGGGAGCTGGGTGAACAGGTAGTCGATCTTCGTGCCGTCCTTGAGGGTGGCGCCCCCCGCCCGCGAGCTGCCCTTCTGGTCGCACTCGCGGTAGGTGGTGTACGCCTCCGACGGCCAGATCCAGGCGGACGTGTTCCGGTCGCCCACCGGTGGCGGGGAGTTGAAGTCCCCGCCGAAGACCGTACCGGCGTCCGTGGACGCGGCCGCGACCAGCGAGCTCAGCTGGTCGTCGCGGAAGTCCCACTTCGGATGCTCGGCGTCGCTCGCCCGCAGCGAGAGGTGGGCGTTGCACACGCGCAGCCCCACGGCCGGGACCCGGGCGCACAGGATCCCGCGGTGCAGTCCCACCGTGGGCTGCTCGGTCGGGATCGTCTCCACGTCGGTGAGCCGGGAGCCGGCCAGCAGGCCGTAGCCCGCCTGCCCCCGCCCCTGCCCGGTGCAGTCGACGGCGGACCGGCGCCCGGCGGCGTCCACCTCCGCGTACGGTTCGAAGACGGACTGCCATTGCGGGCCGAGGCTCTGGGCCGAGGAGAGCAGGTCCTCCGAGCACACCTCCTGCAGGAGCAGGACATGGACGTCGGAGGCGTCGATCAGGTCGCGCAGCTGCCGGAACTTCTCCTTCGGGCCCCCGGTCTTCTCGCAGCTCCACTGCTGGACCCCGCACATGTTCCAGGTCGCCACGGAGACCTCGCCCGGCGCCGCGGGGCCCATGCCGGCGACCGAAGCCGGTGTCTGCGCCGACGTGCACGCCACCGCGGTCAACAGGCTCAGGGTGCTCGCCGTGCGGCCGAAGCGGCGGCGGAGCGAGCGCTGCCGCGACCACCGCTCGGTCTCCATGTGTCTCTGCATCCGGACATCATTGGGTATGAGCCGGTCAGACCGTTCATCGGGCCCGGTGGGAACGGTTCCGTATCCGTTCCGTGTCCCGGGCGGACACCCCCTAGGCTGGCCCGGTGACGAACGCGAGTACGGGCAAGAGCGCCGACCGGGTGCTGTACGGGTGCATGGGTCTGGGCGGGAGCTGGGAGCCGGGGCCGTACGGGGCCGCCGACATCGACGCCGCCGAGGCGGCCGTGGTCGCCGCCCTCGACAGCGGGATCACCACCTTCGACCACGCCGACATCTACCGGCACGGCAAGGCCGAGGCCGTCTTCGGCGAGGTGCTCGCCCGGACACCGGGGCTGCGCGAGCGCATCACCCTCCAGACCAAGTGCGGGATCCGGCTGGGCGGCGAGGACCGCCCGGGGATCTACGACCTGCGCGGCAAGAGCATCGTCCGGCGCGTCGAGGAGAGTCTGACCCGGCTACGGACCGATGTGATCGACGTCCTCCTGCTGCACCGCCCCGATCCGCTGGCGGACGTGGACTCGATCGCGTCGGCGCTGACCTCCCTGCACCGCCAGGGCCTCGTACGGGGCTTCGGCGTGTCCAACATGGGCGCCGCGCAGATCGCCCACCTCCAGGCTCGTCTCGACGTACCGCTGGTGGCGAACCAGCTCGAGATGAGCCTGCACAGCCGGGACTGGGTCGAGGCCGGTGTCCTGCTCAACACGCCGGAATCCGCGCACAACGGGTTCCCGTTCGGCACGCTGGAGCACTGCCGCGACCACGGCATCCGCCTCCAGGCCTGGGGCGCGCTGGCCCAGGGCCGCTTCACCGGACGCGAGCAGACCCCCGCCGAACGGGCCACCGCGGCGCTGCTGGCCGACCTGGCCCGGCAGAAGGACACCACGCCCGAGTCGGTCCTGCTGTGGTGGCTGATGCGGCATCCCGCCGCCATCGCGCCGGTCGTCGGCAGCGCCCGCCCCGAACGGATCCGCGCCTGCCGTGACGCGGTGCTGCGGGAGCCCGAGCTCACGCACGAGGAGTGGTACGAGCTCTGGATCACCGCCCGCGGTGTGCCGCTGCCCTGAGCCAACAGGGCGCGGGCGGCAGGGGGTTAGCCCCACCGGTGGCCGACCGGCCTGCTGGATGGGATCGTCGGGCGAGATCAACAAGGCTTGCCCCATGACGACTTACAGGAAAAGGGCTCTGCTCCTTGCCGCGGCCACCGTGGCGGCCGGTCTGACCGCGACCGCCGCACCGGCCGCGACCGCCGTACCGACCCCGGCCCGGCCCGCGCCCTCCGGCCCGGAGCTCGACTGGCACCGCTGTTCCCCGGACCTGCCCGCCGCTCAGGAGTGCGCCGAGCTGCCCGTCCCGCTCGACTACGACGACCCCGGCGGCCGGCAGCTCACCCTCGCCGTCTCCCGCATCCGCAGCGACCGCCCCGAGGCCCGGCGCGGCACGCTCGTCGTGATCCCCGGGGGCCCGGGCGGATCCGGTGTGCAGCGCCTGACGCAGAAGGCCGAGGCCCTCCAGCGGGAGCTGGCCGGGGCCTACGACCTCGTCGCCTTCGATCCGCGCGGAGTGGGCGCCAGCACCACCGCGAGCTGTGACCTCGCCCCCGAGGACCGGTACCTGACCAGCCTGCGGTCCTGGCCGGGTCCGAACGGCGAGATCACCGAGAACATCGCCCGCTCCCGGCGCATCGCCGAGGCCTGCGCCCGCAGCGGCGGCCCCGAGCTGCGCAGCTTCACCACCGCCAACCAGGTCCGCGACCTGGACCGCTTCCGCGAGGCGCTCGGCGAGCGCAGGCTCTCCGCCTGGGGCACCTCGTACGGCACGTACGTGGGCGCCGTCTACGCGCAGCAGTACCCCGAGCGCACCGACCGCTGGGTCCTCGACAGCAGCGGCGACCCCGACCCGAAGCGCGTCGCCCGGGGCTGGCTGGCGAACATGTCGCAGGGCGCGGAGGACCGCTTCCCCGACTTCGCGGCCTGGGCGGCCCACCCCGACCGGGACCGGGACGGCCTGCGGCTGGGCGCGGCGCCGCGCGAGGTGGAGCCGCTCCTCCTCGCGCTCGCCGCCCGGCTGGACCGCGAGCCGAGGCCATCGACGGCCCCCGGAGCGCCCCTGACCGGCAACGGCCTGCGCCAGGCCCTCCAGAACGCCCTCTACGGCGACGCCGCCTTCGCCTCCTTCGCCCGGCTGGTCAAGGCGGCGCAGGCCCCGGCGGGGACCCCGGCCGGCACCCCGGAGCTCCCGAAGGAGCTCGCCGCACCCCTGCGGAACGAGGACGCCGCGGTCATGGTCGGGGTCATCTGCAACGACGTGGCCTGGCCGGACGTGCCCGTGGCCGCGTACCGGCGGGCCGTCGCCACGGACCGGGCCCGGCACCCGCTCACGGCCGGCATGCCCGCGAACGTACTGCCCTGCTCCTTCTGGAAGACCCCCACGCAGAAGCCCACCCGGATCACCGGCGACGGGCCGTCCAACATCCTCATGCTCCAGAGCCGCCGGGACCCGGCGACCCCGCTCTCCGGCGGCCTGAAGATGCGCGAGGCCCTGGGCGACCGCGCCCGTATGGTCACCGTCGAGCAGGGCGGCCACGGGCTGTACCTCGGCAACGGCAACGCCTGCGGCAACCGCGCGGTCACCGAGTTCCTCATCTCCGGCCGCCGTCCGGCCCGGGACACGGGCTGCGCGAACTGAGTCCGGGGCGCTGATACCGCCTCCCGCGCGCGTGCGCAAGCCGACGGCGCCAGGATGGAGGGAGGACCGTACCTCGCACAGCTGTGGAGATCGTCATGGGCACGCACAAGGTGGGACCCGACACCACCGTCCTCGCGGACTGCCTGGAGGTGCCGGGCATCGGATTCCTCCCGGTCAACGCATTCGTCCTGCACGCCGAGCAGCCGGTGGTCGTCGACACCGGCGTCGGCCTGCCCGACCGGGACTTCCTCGACACGCTCGGTTCGGCGATCGACCCCGCCGACGTGCGGTGGATCTGGCTGACCCACCCGGACCGCGACCACACGGGCGGCATCTTCGAGCTGCTCGAAGCCGCTCCCGGGGCTCGGCTGGTGACCACGTTCCTGGGGGCGGGGATCATGTCCACCGAGCGGCCGTTGCCCCTGGACCGGGTGTACTTCCTCAACCCGGGCCAGAGCCTGGACGTGGGGGACCGGACGCTGCACGCCTTCCGGCCTCCTCTGTTCGACAATCCGGCCACCGTCGGCTTCTACGACGACCGTTCACGGACCTGCTTCACTTCCGACTGCTTCGGCGGCCCCATGCCCACCGCGGACATCGCCACGAGCACCGACGTCGGCCAGGTGCCCGCCGAGGACCTGCGGGCCGCTCAGCGGCTGTGGGCGAGCGTCGACAGTCCCTGGGTGCAGCTGGTGGACCCGGACAGGTTCCTGACCACGGTGGACCCGCTGCGGGTGATGGACCCGCAGACCATCCTGTGCACGCACCTGCCGCCCGCCGTGGGCCTGACCACGCAGTTCCTCGACACCATCGCCGCGGTGCCGGGCATCGATCCCTTCACGGGTCCGGACCAGGCAGCGCTCGAGCAGATGCTCGCGTCCTTCGAGCCCGGAGGCCCTGCATAGCCTTTGATTCGTAGGGGTATGGACGGATACGCCCCACTGAACATCTGTTAGTGTGCCCGCGCTTGGTGTTCATCCATCAATCCGTCCTCCCCTCGAACGCCGCGTGCCCGAGGGGGCTGCGAGGTGTCTCGTACGTGCACAGCACTCCCTTCTCCCCGACCGGGGCCAGATCCGCACGCGCCCGCATGGGCCTGACCACGACCCAGGTCGCGCACTCCATGGCGGCCTGCGGCACCCCCGTCCACCCCCAGCTGGTCCTGGCCTGGGAGCAGGGCTCCCACGTGCCCTCCGACCGGCAACTCTTCGCCCTGGCCGACGTCCTGTGGTGCGAGGCGACGGCGCTGATGGGCATCGAGCCGCGCACGCTCGCCGAGCACCGGCTGGCCCGCCGCCTCACCGTCGAGCGGCTGGCGTACCGCATAGGCATGGACCCGTCCGAGTACCGCGCGGCCGAATCGGCACAGCACTGGAACGGGGACGCCTGGCAGACCAGGGCGCTCGTGGAGGCCCTCGGGCTGTCGCTGCGCGAACTGATCGGGATCATGGGCCGGGTGGAGGAACTGGCGGAGCTCCTGCGGGCGTCCCTCGACGGGCGGTGGAAGACGTACGTGGACCCGGTGGCGGAGATCGTCGTGGTCGACGCGACGAGCGTGGGGGACGCACTGCGCACGATGCACGCGGAGTTCGCCGCGTTCTCGGAGCGGTACATGGGACACCTGGTCGCACGCAACGACGACGCCCGGCTCAAGGAGATCGCGGCGGAGCGCGCCGCCTTCCTGCGCCGACTGGTCGATCACTTCTGGGAGTTGGTCGGCGAGGCGGGCGAGGTGCCGCCGTTTCCCGCGGGTGGCCGCTGACACGGCGGACCGCCGGGCGCGGACCGGCCGGGGAGGACGTCGTACCGCCGCCTCCCCGGCCTCCGGCCCCGACCGGTCACCGGTCCGCTTCAGTGGGCGGGTACCCCGAAGTGCGGTGCGGCCGGACCGTCTTCGCCGATGTCGTCCCAGTCGATCTCCATCGTGCGGCGCCGCGTGAAGACGTTGAAGAGCAGGTTCAGCATGATGGCCGTCAGCGCGCCCAGGGTGATCCCGCTGTCGAGCACGGCCCGGAGGTCGTCCGGCATCCGGTCGAAGAACGGCCCGACGGTGGTGGGCAGCAGCGCGGCGCCCAGACTGACGGCCAGGATCAGGGTGTTGCGCTCCTCGCGCAGGTCGGCCTTGCCCAGGATCTGGATGCCGACCGCGGCGACGATGCCGAACATGGAGAGCGCCGCCCCGCCCAGCACGGGGTGCGGGATCGAGGCCACGAGGCTGCCCGCCTTCGGCAGCAGCCCCAGCACGACCATGAACACACCGGCCGCGACGACCACGTACCGGCTCATCACCTTCGACATCCGCACGAGGCCGATGTTCTCGGCGAACGCCACGTACGGGAAGGAGTTGAGGACGCCGCCCAGTACCGTCGCCGCGCCGTCGGCGCGCAGGGCCCGGGCGACCGTGTCGGCGTCGACCTTCCGGCGGGTGATCTCGCCGATCGCGTAGACGTCACCGGTGGTCTCCACCATGGTGATCAGGACGACGACGAGCATGGCGACGATGGGGAGCAGCTCGAAGCGCGGCATGCCGTAGTGGAACGGCGTGGTGACCCCGAACCAGTCGGTCTCGCGCACCGCGGCGAAGTCGGTGTCGCCGAAGAGCCAGGAGGCCGCCGTGCCGGCGACGAGCCCGAGCAGGACGGCGAGGCTGCTGAGGAACGGCTTGCCGATCCGGACGATGGTGAGGATGAAGAGCAGGGTGCCGAGCGCGTAGGCGAGGTTCTTCGGATCCCCGTACGCCGGAGTGCCGATCAGGTGCGCGCCGCCGGCGGCGTCCTGCAGCGCCACGGGGATCAGCGTGATGCCGATGATCGTGAGGATGGTGCCGATGACGACCGGAGGGAAGTACTTCACCAGCCGGCTGAAGAGCGGGGCGAACAGGAAGGTCGCGATGCCCGCCGTGATCACCGCCCCGTAGACGACGAGCAGGCCGGCGGTACCGCCGCCCGCTCCCATGCCTATGGCGATCATGGGTGAGACCGCGGTGAAGGTGACGCCCTGGACCAGGGGCAGCCGGGCGCCGATCTTCCAGACGCCGAGGGCCTGGACGATCGAGGCCACGCCGCAGGTCAGCAGGTCCGCGTTGATGAGGTGGACGAGCTCCTGACGGGAGAGGCCGAGCGCGTTCCCGAGCAGGACCGGGACGATGACGGCCGCCGCGTAGAACGCGAGGACGTGCTGGAAGCCGTACAGGGCGAGCCTGGGGAGGGGAAGTACTTCGTCGACCGGGTGCGTCTGCGGCCGGCGGGTGGACTGACGGGGCATTTTTGCCATCTCTGCCTTGCCTTCGCGAGGTAGGTGAATGAGAGGGCCGCCGCCCTCCAGCCCTGGGTGGCAGGGCGAGGGCAGGCCGGCTCGTACCGAGCCGACGCCGGGCGGTGTTGCCGACATCGCGTCGCTCTGCACTGCATACTCATGTCCCGGATTGGCAGGACTTCCTTCGATCGACATGGCGGATCCGCATTTGATCTTGGGATCCGAAGGGGTCTTGACCGGAGGGCGCTCACCATAGCCAAAGGTCGTGTTTCCTCGCGAGTAACCTCCCGGCAAGGTGCCCCGGCCGGTGTTCCCGTCATCGCCACGGCCCCGCGCAACCCGTACGACGTCGCGCGCTCCACCGTGCTGACGGCCGGGCCGCCCGGCCGCCCCCGCTCCGCGGCCGAACTCCGGGCCACCGCAAGGGCCCTCGGCGGCTGGGCGGCCCCCCGAGGTGGCCCCCGGTTCGCCCGCCACCGCACTCCCGGCTCGGCCAAGGCCCCCAATACTCATCCGTACTTGCGGGTACTGCGGCCGAATGGCGCCGGATTTGATAGTTCTGGACTGGTCCGGTGTGAGAAAGCTGCGGGAAGGACACGGCATGTTCGATCTACTGCGCCCGGAGAACGACGTGTGCCCCTTCTGCAAGGCCACCGCCGCGGACGGCGTGGTCCGGACCCTGCGGACCGGGGCGGGATCACTGTCGGTGACCTGGCACACCCTCAATTGCCCGCACTACGCGGCCGACCGCATCCTCGCCGAGAAAGAGGGCTGACCCCACGGTTCTCCCGGGGATCAGACCGGCGCGCCGCTCGGCTCCGCCTCCCGGGCCGCCCGGCGGCGCAGCGCGTCCTCGTCCGTGTCGGCATCGTAGGAGATGAGCTTCGGCAGCAGCGCGGCCAGCACCGCCACCGACGCCACACACGCCAGACCGCCGCCCCAGAACGCCGGCCGGGTACCGGTCCAGCCGGCCATGGCGCCCGCCCGGACCTGACCGAGCTGCGGGCCGACGCTGTACGAGAGCACCTCGATGCCCGCGAGCCGGCCCCGCAGCTCCTCGGGGATCGTCTGGTTCCAGATCGTGGCCCGGCCCAGCCCGCTCACCATGTCGCCCGCGCCCGCAACCGCGAGGCACAGCAGCACCAGCCGGATGTCCGGCGACGCGCCCGCACCCGCGATCGCCAGACCCCACACCGCGGCCCCGAACACCACCAGCAGCCCATGCCGCCGGATCCGGGACATCCATCCGCTGGTCATGCCGAGCACCAGCGAGCCCACCGCCCCCGCCGCGTACATCAGCCCCAGCGCCCAGACCGCGTCGAGTTCGTCCGCGAGGAAGGGGTAGATCGCGTTCGGGAAGGCGAAGAACATCGCCGCCAGGTCGACGGCGTACGTCCCCAGCAGTACGGGCCGGCTCCACGCGTAGCGGGCGCCCTCGGCGATCCCGCGCAGCGACGGGCGCTCGGCCCCCTTCGCCGGCGGCGCCGGACTGAGCCGCAGGCACAGCAGCACCGAGGCGAGGAACCCGACCACGGTGACGGAGTAGGCCGCGGCGTGACCGGCGTACGCGACGACCAGACCGGCCAGCGCCGGACCGGCGATCGCGCCGAACTGGTAGCGCAGCCCGTTGAGCGCCGCAGCGGCCGTGAGCTGGTCGTGCGGCACGATCCGCGCCATCAGCGAGTCCAGGGCCGGCCGCTGGAGCCCGGCCAGCGCCGACACCCCCGCCGCGACCACGTACAGCGGCCACAGCATCGGATCCGGCAGCAGCGCGTTCACCAGCAGCACCAGGGCGAGCGCCCCGAGCCCGGCCTCGGTCAGCAGGATCAGCCGCCGCCGGTCGACCGCATCGGCGAGGGCGCCCCCGTACAGCCCGAAGACCACCAGCGGAACCAGTTCCACCGCACCCATCGCACCGACCGCCAGCGGCGAGTCCGTCAGGTGCTTGATCTGCAGCGGCAGCGCGATCATCGCCATGAAGGAGCCGAAGTACGTCACCGTGCCCTGGTAGAACAGCAGCCTGAAGTCACGGCCGGAACGGAACGGGGCGAAGTCGGGCAGTACGGTCGTCCATCGGGAGGTGCTCACGAGACGCCATCGTCCGTGGGCGTTCCGGCCGGGGCAACGGGTTTTCTCCGCACCTGCCCCGAAAACACCCCGCCGGGCCGCCCGCGTACCGGCCACGGACGGGCGAATCCGGAGCCCGGCGCGTGGCATCGCGGGCCGCCGGTGGCACTCATGGGTCATGCCGCCGGTCTCAGCGTTCCTGCGTACGGCCGCGTCGTACGCCTGGCGCCTGCTGGTCGTCGGCGCCGTCGTCTACGCCCTCTTCGCCCTGCTGGGCCGGTTCCACGAGATCGCCGTGGCCCTCTTCCTCGGGCTCGTCGTCGCCGCCCTGCTCTGGCCGCCCACCCGACGCCTCGCGCGCGTCCTGCCCCGGTCGGTCGCCGTCGCCGTCTCCCTCATCGGCAGCGCGCTGCTCCTGCTCGGTGTGCTGACCCTGGTCGGCGAAGCGGTGGCCGGGGAGAGCACGACCCTGGCCCGCGAGTTCCGCGAGGGACTCGCCAGCATCGAGGAGTACCTGGAGCGGCCGCCCTTCCGGCTGAACCCGAACGCGCTCTCCGACGTCCAGTCCCGGATCGGCGAGTACCTGTCGAGCCACCGCTCCACGCTGCTCAGCACGGCGGTCAGCGGGGCCGGGCGCCTGGTGCACGTGCTGACCGTCCTCGCCCTCGCCGCCTTCTGCTCGTTCTTCTTCCTGCACGGCGGCGACCGGCAGTGGTCGTGGTTCTGCGTGCAGCTCCCCGCATCGGTGCGCGTCCGTGTGGGGATCGCCGGGCGCGCGGCCTGGCGCACGTTCACGGGTTACACCCACGGGATCGTCCTGGTCGCGGCGACGAACGCGGTCCTGGTGGGGGTGGCACTGTACTTCCTCGGGGTACCGCTGGCCGTACCCCTGGCGCTGCTGGAGTTCTTCGCGGCCTTCATCCCCCTCATCGGATCGCCGGTCGCGCTGGCGGTCGCCGCGGTGGTCGCCCTGGCGGCCAAGGGGCCGCTGATCGCGGGCCTGGTGGTCGCGCTCATCGTGATCATCGGTCAGATCGAGGGCCACCTGCTGCATCCCCTGGTGATGAGCCGGGCGGTCCGGCTGCACCCGCTGGTGGTGGCGATCTCGGTGGTCGCGGGGGCCATCGCCGCCGGGGTCGTCGGCGCGGTGGTCGCGGTCCCGCTGGTCTCGGTGATCTGGTCGGTGCACACGGCGTTGCGCGACGCCCGGCTCGGGGACGACGACCTACGACCGGCGGACGACGGCCGAGGACCGGCGGAGGCCGACTGACGGCCCACGGCCCACGGCCCACGACCGGCGGGCAGGTGTCCGGCGGGCCGGACACCTGCCGGTCGCTTCCTGCACAATCGCCTGATGAGCGATGAAGACCCCTACCTGTGGCTGGAAGACGTATCCGGCGATGCCGCCCTCGCCTGGGTCCGGGAGCGCAATGCCGAGACCGTGGACGCGCTGACCGGTTCGCCCGGGTTCAAGGTGCTCGAGCAGGAGATGCGCGAGGTGCTGGACGACGACGGCCGGATCCCGTACACCGTCCGCCGGGGCCGCCACCTCTACAACTTCTGGCAGGACGCCGACCACGTACGCGGCCTGTGGCGGCGGACCACACTGGAGGAGTACCGGACGGACCGGCCGGCCTGGGAGGTGCTCCTGGACCTCGACGCCCTCGCCGAGGCCGAGGGGGAGAAGTGGGCCTGGGCGGGCAGCCGCGTCCTGGCCCCCGAACACCGGCACGCCCTGATCCTGCTGTCGCGGGACGGCGCGGACGCCTGCGTGGTGCGCGAGTTCGACCTGGAGACCCTGGAATTCGTCGAGGACGGATTCACGGTCGCCGAGGCCAAGACCCGGATCGGCTGGATCGACCACGACCGGGTCTGGATCGGCACCGACTTCGGCGCCGGCTCGATGTCCACCTCCGGCTACCCGCTCCAGGTGCGCCGCTGGCGCCGCGGCACGCCCCTCGCGGACGCGGAGCTCGTCTACCAGGGCCGGCCGGCGGACCTGTCCGCCTCCGGATGGCACGACGACACCCCCGGTTTCGAACGGGACTTCGTCCACCGGCAGATCGACTTCTGGAACCAGGAACTCTTCCTGCTCCGGGAGGACGCCGCCGAGCCGACCCTGAAGATCGAGGTCCCGGACGACGCGGGCGCCTCCGTCCACCGCCGGTGGCTGACCGTCACCACCAAGTCGCCGTGGCTCGGCCACCCCGCGGGCAGCCTGCTCGCCTTCGACTTCGAGGCCTTCCTGGCCGGGGAGCGCGAGGCCGAGGTGCTGTTCACGCCGGACGAGCGCACCGCGCTCGCGGGATACAGCTGGACCCGCCACCACCTCATCCTCAGCACCCGCGCCGACGTCTCCTCCCGGATGGAACTCCTCACCCCGGGCCAGGGCCCGGGCGGCTGGCACCGTGCTCCGCTGCCGGGCGTACCGCCGCTGTCCACCGCCTCGGTCACCGACACGGACCCGGACGAGAGCGACGAGTACTTCCACCAGGTCTCCGGATTCCTCCAGCCCTCCACGCTCTACCGCGGCACGGCCGGCGGCGCCGGCGGGAGCGAGAGCCTCAAGCAGAGCCCGTCGCTCTTCGACACCGCCGGTCTCGCCGTGCGCCAGTACTTCGCGACCTCCGCGGACGGCACGAGGGTGCCGTACTTCGTCGTCGGACCCGAGGACCGCCCGGGCCCCGGCCCCACCCTGCTGTACGGGTACGGCGGCTTCGAGATCTCCATGGTCCCGCACTACAGCGCGGTCACCGGACGCGCCTGGCTCGCGCGCGGCGGCACGTACGTCGTCGCGGGCATCCGCGGCGGGCACGAGTACGGGCCCGGCTGGCACAAGGCGGCCCTCGGCGCGAACCGGATCCGGGCGTACGAGGACTTCGCCGCCGTCGCCCGGGACCTCACCGCGCGGGACATCACCACCCCCGCCCAGCTGGGCATCGAGGGCGGCAGCAACGGCGGGCTGCTCATGGGCGCGATGCTCACCCGCGACCCGGAACTGTTCGGCGCGGTCGTCGCGCACGTGCCGCTGCTGGACATGCTGCGCTTCCACAAGCTGCTGGCCGGGGCCAGCTGGATCGCCGAGTACGGGGACCCGGACAGCCCGGCCGACCGGCCGCACCTGGAGCGGATCTCCCCGTACCACCGGGTCCGGGCGGACGGGCCCGCGTACCCGCCGCTGCTCCTGCTGACCTCGACCCGCGACGACCGGGTCCACCCCGGTCACGCCCGCAAGATGGCGGCCCGGCTGCGCGAGTACGGGCATCCCGTCCTCTTCCACGAGCACCTCGGGGGCGGCCACTCGGGCGCCACCGATCACCGGCAGACCGCCTTCAACGAGGCCCTGGTCCATACCTTCCTGTGGGAGCGGCTGACCCCGCAGCGGTGATCCGGCCCCGGTGGGGCCGATCTCGGCCGTTCGGTAGACGGGGGCATCCGTACGGGGGATTTGCGGGGCCAGGTGCTGCCGAACGCCGGGTTGTGCCCCACCATCGGCGGATGCAACCCCGGCCTGGGAGGACCCCATGAGCACCCCGTACGCGTCCGCCGCCCCGTACTACGCCCGCTACCGGCCCCCGTACCCGGCGGAGTTCTACGCGCTCCTCACGGACCGGTTCGCGCTCGACGGCTCCCAGACCGTACTGGACCTCGGCGCCGGACCGGGCACGATCTCCCTGCCGCTGGCGCCGCTGGCCGAGCACGTGTACGCCGTGGACCCGGAGCCGGCCATGCTCGCCGAAGGGTCCCGGCTCGCCGAGGAGTGGGGGCGTACGAACATCTCCTGGCTGAGGGGTGACGCCGCAGGCATCGGCCGGCTGTGCCTGCCCCGGATCGACCTGTGCGTCATCGGCGGAGCCTTCCACCGGATGGACCGGGTCCGGGTGCCGGCCGACCTGGACGCCGTGCTCGCACCGCGCGGCGGGATCGTCGTCGTCACCTCGCTCGGTGCGACCGGGCGGCGGCACGGCCCGCGCCCTTCCTGGCAGGGCGTCGTCGACGAGGTGTGCGCGCGCTTCCTCGGGCCCGGCCACCGGCCGCCGCGGCCGGTGGACGAACGGGCGGACCTGGCAGACCTGGCGGACCTGGAGGACCATCTCGCGAAGTCGGCGTTCTCCCGCGTCGAGACCACGACGTGGGAGCAGAGCACGCGCTGCACCGTGGACGAGCTCGTCGGCCTCCAGTTCTCCCGATCGTCCTGCAGCCCGGCCCTGTTCGGCGACCGGAAGGGCGCGTTCGAGTCCGAGCTGCGCCGCGCCCTGCTGGACCACGACCCGGGCGGCAGCTACGTCCGGACCGTCACCGTCGCGGCCGCCGTCGCGACCAGGCCGCGACGGTGACGGCGATCCCGCCTCAGTGAGTGGGCCCGGCCGCGGGCGAACGGTGCGCGAACCGGTCGGCCGCGCGTCGGCCGCGGCTCTCCAGGGGCAGCACCCCGGTGGCCCCGGCCAGCCCGAAGGGCGGCATGTCGAAGTAGATCGACTCGTACGAGCCCTCGGGCACGACGTAGGACTCGTGCCACAGGCCCACGTGCTGACGCAGCTTCGCCGCGCGCTCCTTGCGGTTGATGACCGACCAGGCTTTGTGGTGCAACATGTCCGGGGCCGCGGCGTACTTGTAGAGCTTTTCCTTGGACTCCCAGTACTGGACCACGTAGTACGTTCGGGGCGACGCGGTGAGCAGGACATGGCCGAGCAGTCCACGGGTGGGGTCCTTGGCGAGCTCCCGGAGCATCCTGGGCATGGCCAGGACCAGCGGAGCCCACTGGTGCACGGCCCAGAAGTGGTTGATGCGCATGCCGATGAGCAGGACGACGACGTCCCCCTCGGCGGCTGCGGTGGTACGGCCCGGTAAGGGTTTCGCGAACACTCCGGCCTCCCGATCGCCTTGTTGGATAGGGCTGCTGTCCAACCGTCACGTGATTGGATAGTGGCACTCGCCAAGGGAAGGTTCAAGAGATTGCGGCTCGCGGAACTGAGTGAGCGGAGCGGCGTGGCCATCGCCACGATCAAGTACTACCTGCGCGAAGGGCTGTTGCCGCCCGGCCACCGCGTCAGCGCGACGACCGCCGACTACGACGAGGGTCACCTGCGCAGGCTGCGGCTCGTACGCGCGATGATCCAGGTCGGCGAGATGCCGGTCGCGCAGGTCCGGAAGGTGCTCGGGCACGTGGACGACGAGTCCCTGGGCCGGACGATCCGCCTGGGCGCCGCCCTGTGGGCGCTGCCCCGGGAGCCCGAACCGGCCGACGGCCAGGGCGAGGACGAGGCCACGGCCGCCGCGCGCGACGAGGTGGACCGGCTGCTCCGGACGCTGGGCTGGTCCACCGCATGGGAGTTGGGCGCGTTCTCACCGGTGCACCGATCGCTCGTGGCGGCGGTGGCCACGCTGATCCGGCTCGGCTATCCGTGGGACGCCGAACTCATGGCCCCGTACGCGCAGTTGATGCACCAAGTGGCCGTGCGGGACCTGGACTTCGTGGAGACGCACCACTCGGAGGCGGAGAAGGTCGAGACGGCCGTGGCGGCGACCATCCTGTTCCAGCCGGTGCTCAAGGCGCTGCACCGGCTGGCCCAGGAGGAGGAGTCGGCCCGGCGGTACGGACTGTCGTGAGGCCCTACTCGCAGGCGACGCCGTCGCCGTCGCGGTCGAGATGGCGGCCGTAACCGGGGTCTCCGCGGCGGACCGGGGCCGCGTGAGCCGCCCTGGCCGCCGTGCAGTTCTTGTAGTAGACGCTGCCGCCGCCCCCGCCCCCGCCTCCACCTGACGAGGAGGCGTTGTCGGGCTCCTCGCTCCTGGGGCTGCTCGCCGGTGCGGGGCCGGCCTCCGGCTGGGCGGCAGGTGTGGGGGGCGGCGCCGGAGCGGCGGTGGTGACGGAGGGGCTCGGGGTCGGTGCGGCGGCGACCGGGGCGGCGGCCGTGGCGGTCACGGTGACCGTGACCGTGACCGTCGGCGCGGGCTGCGGCCGGGCGGCCGCCGCTGCCTGGGGTTTCGGGTCCGAGTTGGCGGCCACGAGGACGACGAACCAGAGGGAGGCGAGGGCCACCGTCACGATCCTGCCGGTCTTGCCCCAGCGGGCGAGGAACGCCAGGGCGGCACCGAGCGGGGGCAGGAGGAGCGTGGCGACGACGACGGCCGGGACGGCCAGGGCGGGCTGCCAGCGCGGCTGCGCGGGCTGCTGGACCGGTGTGAAGGGCTGCGGCTGCGGAGGGTGCGGGTACAAGGATCTCCTGCCATGGACATGGAAGAGGAGCGGGCGCCCAGTTAAGCAAACCAGCCGAATCCAGCCATGCGGAATAGAGAAATCAAGTCAACGCAGTGGGGCGTCAGGACGCCGTCCGTCGCCGAGTGCGGTGAGCAACTGGTGCTCGCGGGCGGTGCTCAGGCCGGCCCGGCGGGGTCGCTCCAGTCCCTCGGCACGCTCCCACCGCAGGAGGTCCTCCAGCATCTCCACCCGCGGGCGGTGGCGCAGCCCGGCCGCGCGCGCCGCGGCTCCGCTGCGGGAGGAGAAGCCCGCCCACGTCGGATCCGGCATCCACATGGCCATCGACTCGGGGCCCATGAACGGCCCCACCCCCTGGTCGAGGAGCCACTGCGGGTCCGCCACCGCCACCGGCCCGGTGTGCCCGGCCACCCGCCGCGACAGGCCGACCCAGTCGTCGAAGGGGACGACGGGCCCGACGGCGTCGAAGGTCCCGGTGGCGCCCTCCTGCGCGAGGCCGAGCAGCCAGAGCGCCAGGTCGCGCACGTCGACCGCCTGGGTCGGCAGGCCGGGGGAGCGCGGGACGAGCAGGGGCTGGCCCCCCTCGCGGGCGGCGCGTGCCACCCAGTACCCGGTCCGTCCGCTTCCGTCGCCGGGGCCGCCGATCAGACCCGCCCGGGCGATGACGAGCCGGTCTGCCACCGCGGCGCGCGAAGCCTCCTCGCAGGCGACCTTGGCCTCTCCGTACTCCTCCCGCCCCACGAGCCGCCCGGCCGCCGGCGCGAGCAGTGCGGCCGACTCGTCGGCGCCGACCGTGCCGTGGTCGGCGTAGGCGCTGACGGACGAGACGTACGTCCAGTGCCGGGCCCGCCCCGCCAGGGCCGCGAGCGCGCCGCGGACGAAGGCCGGCTGCCAGGACACCTCCAGCACCGCGTCCCAGTCGCGGCCGAGGAGCTCCGCGTAGGCGGACTCCTCGTTCCGGTCCGCCGCCACCAGCCGCGCACCGGGCGCGACGCCACCGCTCTCGCCGCGCGCCAGGCAGGTCACCGCGTCCCCGCGCTCCAGCGCCTGCCGCGTGATCTCACGCCCCAACCATGCGGTCCCGCCCAGTACAAGAAGATCCATCCGGCCACCTCAGCACATCGCGGTCGCACCCGCGATGCCGGTTCGCGCTCGGCGAAGAACGGGCCCGCGGATACGCACGCGCACCGGTCCGGCCGTCACAGGTCCCGCCGCATGCACGCGCGCGGCCGGCGGTCCAGGCCGTACGCCGCCTCGCGGTCGCGGATCTCCTGCAGCCCGGGAGTGAGCCCGGAGTCGTCCAGGAGCCGGAAGCCGCAGCGCGCGTAGTACGGGGCGTTCCACGGAACCTCGGTGAAGGTGGTCAGGGTCAGCGCGGGCGCGCCCTCGCGCCGGGCGAACTCCGCCAGGTGCTCGAGCAGGTCCCGGCCCAGCCCGCGGCGCGCACGGTCCGGATGGACGGACACCTGCTCGACGTGCAGATTGCCCTCGACGTGCTCGGCGATCAGGTAGGCGCCGGGGGTGTCGGTCCCGTCGACCGAGACCCAGGCCAGCCCGGCCCGTTGGTAGGGGGCGAGTTCGTCGAGCGTCAGCGGTTCGTCGTCGGCGATCTCCGGCATGCCGATGTCCCGGAAGCAGCGCCCGGCGGCCCTCTCGATGTCCTGGAGGAGGGGCAGTTCGTCCAGCCGTGCTGTGCGGATAGCCATGGGCGCATTGTCGCGGGCGGGCCCCCCGAGGGGCACCCGAGTATCGGGCACATCTCCCCTCCCCGCCCGCCCGGGGCGGCTTCTGTGCTCCGTCCGAGTTCTCTTGGGTGCCCGTTCGGCCGCAGCACCGGGGTAATGATCATCATTTCGGCGCCGCATCGCTTTGATACGGCTATGCCACGAATGCGACGGAGAAGACCGACCAAGGCGTGGGGCGCCGTGGCTGCGGTGACGGGGGCCATGCTGGTCGTCGCCGCAGCGCCGGGACGGGCCCCCGATGCGGACACCGCGGACGGGGTTCCCGCGGGTCCGCCGCGGGAGGCCGCGGTCACCCTGCTGGTCGGGAGGGTGCTGGACGAGGGCCGCGAGTCCGGCGACGGACCCTGTGCGGTGCGCATGTTCCGGCCCGGACTGTGCAGCGGCTGGCAGGAGCAACGGGTACGGGCCACCGCGCGCGGGATGGGGTCCGTACTGAAGGAGCCGGCCCTCGGCGGTACGGCGCGGCGGGCCGCGCGGGTGGAGGTGCTCCCGACGGACTCCGGCGGGCCGCTCCAGATCGCCCTCGCGGAACCGGGCCGCCTCACGGACGTGACCGTACGCGACGGGCACGGCCGCCACTTGGCCGGAGCACTCGCCCCGCACAGCGAGCGGTGGCTGAACAGCGAGCCGCTGCGGGCGGGGGAGAGCTACACCGTGCAGGTCGGGGCCCAGGACGCGGCCGGGACCCCGGTCGGCGTGACGATGGCGTTCCGCACCGCGCCGCCCGCGGAAGGCGGCCGGCTGACGGTCGAGTTCGGGCCGCGCCCCGGCACCTACGGCGCGGGCCGGATCGTGACGGCAAGCCTCAGCCACCCGGTGCCGGCCGACGACCTCCCGGCCCGCGCCCGGCTGGAGCGGTCACTGCAGGTGACCTCGGAGCCCCAGGTCGAGGGCGCCTGGCACTGGGTCGACGAACAGACCCTGCACTTCCGGCCGCGTACGTACTGGCCCGCCCACACCGTCGTCCGCGTCCGCAGCGGTCTCGACGGCGTCGAGGTCGGCGACCACGACTACGGCGGCCCCTCCGACGAGGTGCAGTTCACCATCGCCGACCGGATCGAGGCCGTCACCGACTCCGCCACCCACCGGATGACCGTACGCCGCAACGGACGGGTCATCAGGACGATCCCGGTCACCACCGGCAAGGCGGGCTTCAGGACGCGCAGCGGCATCAAGGTCGTCCTCGGCAAGGAACCCAAGGTGCGGATGCGCGGCGACACCGTCGGCATCAAGCGCGGCACCAGCGAGTTCTACGACCTGCCCGTCTCCTACGCGACCCGGGTGACCTGGAGCGGCGAGTACATCCACGCCGCGCCCTGGTCGGTCGAGGCGCAGGGCGAGGAGAACGTCAGCCACGGCTGCACCGGCATGAGCACCGAGCACGCCGCCTGGTTCTTCGACACGGTCCGCGAAGGCGACATCGTGGAGGTGGTCAACAGCGGCGGAGAGAAGATGGCCCCCTTCGACAACGGCTTCGGCGACTGGAACGTCGACTGGCGGACCTGGCTGTCCGGCAGCGCCCTGGCCAACATCGACGGCGGCCCGGAGAGTTCGCCGAGCACCCCGTCCAGGCTGCACCCCACGACCTGACCCCTGCGCGCACCCACACGGGCGGCCGCCCGCCCCGGCCGCCCGCCCCTGCCCTGCCCTACGATCACCACATGATCCAAGGAGTGATGTTCGACTTCTCCGGCACACTGCTGCGCGTCGAGTCGACCGAGGAGTGGCTCCGCGCCGCCCTGGCCGAGACCGGCACCGCGCTGTCCGAGGAGGAGTTCGCCGAGACGGTGCGGCGGCTGACCGAGTACGGCGCACTGCCCGGCGGGCCGTCGCCACGGCACCTGCCCGCGCACCTCGAGACCCTGTGGGCCCGGCGGGACATCAGCGCCGGGCAACACCGGGCCGCCTACGGCGGATTGACCCATGCGGCCGGTGTCACGGATCCGCGGCTGGCGCAGGTGCTCTACGAGCGCCACATGAGCCCGGCTGCCTGGCGCCCCTACCCGGACACCGCCCCGACCCTGCGCGAACTGCGCAGGCGGGGGCTCCCGGTGGCCGTGGTCAGCAACATCGGATGGGACCTGCGGCCCGTCTTCCGCACGCACGGGCTCGACGAACTGGTCGACGCCTACGTGCTCTCCTTCGAGCTGGGCACCCAGAAACCCGATCCGGAGATCTTCCGCGCCGCCTGCGAGCAGCTCGGCCTGGCCCCCGCCGACGTGCTGATGGTCGGCGACGACCGCCGCGCGGACGGCGGCGCGCGGGCGCTCGGCTGCCCGGTGCACTTCGTCGACCACCTCCCGGTCGATCGGCGCCCCGGCGGCCTGACCCCGCTCCTGGACCTGCTCGGACGCGAACGACACCGGCCCCGGCAAGATCCGGAAGAGACGCCCTAGGGCCGGGGCGCCCTGGTGGTGTCCGACACCTCACCGGGCGCGACTGTGGCGGCCGCGCACATGGGAGCGGCCCACGGGTGTCCCGGATGATTCCGGGCATGACAAGCGGATTCCCTCCCGTGCCCCACGGGACAGCAGCCGCCGGCACCGACCTCACGGGCCGCACCGCCCTGGTGACCGGCGCCGGCAGCGGCATCGGGCGGGCCTGCGCCTCGGCGCTCGCCGCGGCCGGGGCCCAGGTACACGTGGTGGACATCGACGCCGCCGCGGCCCGGTCCGTCGCCGAGACGATCGGCGGGCGGGCGCACGTGGTGGACCTGGCCCGGGCCGAGGCCGTCGCGGAGCTGCCGACCGACCTCGACATCCTGGTCAACAACGCCGGGCTCCAGCACGTCGCCCCGCTGACCGAGTTCCCGCCGGACCGATTCGAACTCATGCAGCGCGTGATGGTGCACGCGCCGTTCCTCCTGATCCGCCGGACCATGCCGTACATGTGCGCGCGGGGCTGGGGCCGCATCGTCAACATCTCCAGCGTGCACGGACTGCGGGCCAGCGCGTTCAAGGGCGGATACGTGACCGCGAAGCACGCCCTCGAAGGACTGAGCAAGGTCGCGGCCGTCGAAGGCGCCCCGCACGGCGTCACCAGCAACTGCGTCAACCCCGGCTACGTCCGCACCCCACTGGTGGAGCGGCAGATCGAGGCCCAGGCCGCCGCCCACGGCATCGCAGCCGGCCAGGTGGTGTCCGACGTACTGCTGAGCCGCTCCGCGGTGAAGCGGCTGATCGAACCGGAGGAGGTCGCCGCCACCGTCCTGTGGCTCTGCGGCCCGCACACCGGCTACGTCACGGGTGCCTCGATCCCCCTGGACGGCGGCTGGACCGCCGCCTGACCCCGACCGGGCGGCCCGGTCCGAAGCGGGTCAGAAGCCGGGCAGGGCGCCCGTGATGCGGTCCCACAGGGAGCGGGTGGCTCCGAAGCCACTCTCGTGAACCCAGACGTGGGTGCACCCGGGGCACTGGAGGTGGAGCAGGCTGCCCGTGTTCGTGAGCAGGTAGCGCCAGTGGACGGAGCAGGTGCGCCGCTGCTCGCAGGGGTCGCAGCCGCGCGCGTCCTCGCACCTCGGGCAGGCCACCCAGGCGCGGCGCCCGGGGTCGGCCTGCGGGTCAAGCGGCAGCACGGCCGTCTCCGCGCGCCGGCAGCACACCGGCCGCGACCAGGTCGTCGTAGACGCGCTGCTGCTCGGCGTCGAGCCCGGAGTACAGCAGGTCGTACGCGGCCTCCTCGCCGAGCAGCACCTCCAGCGGATCCCAGTCCGGGCCGAGGGCAGCCATCACCTGCGCGCGCCGGAGCACCTCCTGCGAGGTGAGGTCGACGGAGAAATCGACCGGCTCGGACGCGTCGGGGGCACCGGAGGCGTCGGAGGGAGGGGTGGAGTCGTGAGGGGCCATGACATCGAAGTTAGGTAAACCTTCCTTCTCCGGTCAAGGGAGGGTGGCCGGAGTCACAGACCGCAGGTCAGGGGCGTGCGGGTCCCGGCGCGGGCGGGGACGCCGCGGACACCGGCCCGGCCGTGCGCGGTCCGCGGACGGAACCGGGCGGACCCGACGGCGGTACGGCCCGCGGCCGCCGGGGCGTGACAAATGTAATGGCCTGTCAAGGTGCTCCTCCGCCTGGAGGTTGACCCCCGGTTCGTCCTGGCGGACGAGGTCGCGCCGCGGGCCGGGGCGAAGAATTGAAGGGACCAAGATCACCGGGCCCCACCGGGCCGCCGCCGAGGAGCCGCCGTGCCCCACACCCGTCCTGCCGACCGACCCATACCGCGGCTGCGCCGCGCCGCCTCCGTCACCGCCGTCGCCATGGCCCTGCTGGCGGGTCTCGCCCCGGCCGCGAGCGCCGCCGGCCAGGAGGCGCCGAGCGCCTACGGCCCGGCCGCCGGCCGGCACCCCGACCGGACCCGGCTGCAGGCCGGGCTGAACGCGATCCACGAGGCGGGGGTGTACGGCGTCTACTCCGCGGTCCGCGACGGCCGCGAGCGCTTCGACGGCGCCGCCGGCCTCGCCGACGTCTCCACCGGCCGCAAGGCCCGCCCCGACCTGCGGCACCGCGTCGGCAGCGTCACCAAGACGTTCACCGCCGTCGCCGTCCTCCAGCAGTCCGCGAAGGGCCGGGTGGACCTGGACCGGCCGGTCGGCGACTACGTGCCCGAGCTCCTGCCCGGCGAGCGGGGCCGCAAGGTCACCGTACGCATGCTCCTCAACCACACCAGCGGCATCCACGACTACATCGGCGACGCCTTCCCCTCCCTCCTGAAGGGGACCACGGAGAGCCTGGACGACCACCGGTACCGCACGATCAAGCCCGCCGAGCTGATCGGCTACGGGGTTGACCGGCCCCAGCTGTTCGAACCCGGCACCGACTGGTCCTACTCCAACACGAACTACGTGCTGCTGGGCGAGGTGCTCCGCAAGGTCACCGGCCAGGACCCGGAGCGGCTGATCACCCAGGACGTGATCCGCCGGGCGGGCCTGCGCGACACCTACTTCCCCGGCACCGACCCGTACATCCGCGGCGCTCACGCCCGCATGTACGAGAACTTCTACGGGCTCATCGACCCGCCGCGCGACTACAGCGTCTACAACATGACCTGGGGCGGCACGGCCGGGGCCCTCGTCTCCACCCCGCAGGACCTGAACACCTTCTACCGCGCCCTGCTCGGCGGCGACATCCTGCCGCGACGCCAGCTGGACCAGATGCGCACCACGGTCGACGTGAAGGACGAGACCGGAGCGGTGGTCATGCGCTACGGCCTCGGCCTCTACTCCATCGACACGCCGTGCGGTCCGGCCTGGGGGCACGACGGAGGAGTCTTCGGCGCCGGCACCTGGGCCCTGTCCAGCGCGGACGGCAGCAGGCAGTTCGCCGTCGGGTACAACCTGATGAAGTACCAGCGCCTCAACGAGAGCGGCACCGCCTTCGTCCCGCACCCGGCCGACGCCGCGCTGCGCGACTACCGCGACCGGTCCCTCTGCGGCACCACCGCGCCCCGCACACCGGACCCCGCCGGCAAGAACGCCGCCGAGAAGAAGGGCGCCGCCCAGGCCCCGTCGGCCGAGTCCCCGACCCCGCTCCGGGTACTGCCCCCGAGCCTCCCGGCCCTCCCCGGCCCGCTGTCGGGCCCCCTGCGCTGAGCAGGAGCAGAAACCGTCCGGTCGTCCACCCCGCGACGGACCTGTCGGCGCCGTCGGTCATCCGGATGCGACGGCGCTGTTCTTACGGATCCGTGACGTGCGGTCCGGCGAGCGCGTAGCCGGGGCGTGAGCGGCATAGCGTCGGGGCATGCGTGTACTTGTGACTGGAGGCGCGGGCTTCATCGGCTCGCACATCGTCGCCGAGCTGATCGGCCGCGGGCACGAGCCGGTGGTCTTCGATCTACTGGAGGACGGGCGGGACGTACGGGATCCGGAGGCCGTGGCGGAGGCGTTGAAGGGCGTGGACGCGGTCTGTCATCAGGCGGCCAAGGTGGGGCTGGGGAAGGACTTCGGGGACGCCCCCGGCTATGTGTCGGCCAACGACCTGGGCACGGCGGTGCTGCTCGCCGAGATGGCGCGGGCGAGGGTGCCGAAGCTGCTGCTCGCCGGTTCGATGGTGGTCTACGGCGAGGGACGCTACGAGTGTCCCGCCCACGGCACCGTACGGCCCGGCCCGCGCGACGAGAGCGACCTGAGGGCAGGGCGGTTCGAACCGTGCTGCCCGGCCTGCGGAGCCGAGTTGGCACCGGGGCTGGTCGCGGAGGACGCCCCGGCGGACCCGCGGAACGTCTACGCCACGACCAAGCTCGCCCAGGAACACCTTGCTTCCTCCTGGGCCCGGGTGACCGGCGGGCTCGCCGTCTCGCTGCGCTACCACAACGTGTACGGGCCGGGGATGCCCCGGGACACCCCGTACGCGGGGGTGGCCGCGCTGTTCCGGTCCTCGCTCGCACGGGGCGAGGCGCCGCGCGTCTTCGAGGACGGCGGACAGCGCCGGGACTTCGTCCACGTACGGGACGTGGCCGGAGCCAACGCGGTGGCGCTGGAGGCGCTGGCAGCGGCGTACGCGGCCGACGGCCCCGCGGGCTTCACCGCGTACAACGTCGGCAGCGGCGACCCGAGGACCGTCGGCGACATGGCCGGGGCGCTGGCCGCCGCGTGCGGTGGCCCGGCCCCGGTCGTCACCGGCGAGTACCGCCTCGGGGACGTTCGCCACATCACCGCCGACTCCGCACGCCTGCGCCGCGAGCTGGGCTGGCGCCCGACCGTCCCCTTCGCCACGGGCATGGCCGAACTTGCCACGGGCCGGTCCGATTCCCTGGCGACGGGACCGTGACGCGCACGGAGCAGACCTTGATCGTCCGGTGAGGCGGAGGCGCCGCGCCTCGCCTCGCCTCAGGACCCGGGGAAGTGGACGTCGTATCGGTCCTGGTGGGGGAGCAGTTCCTCGAACGCCGCGAGCCCGTGCTGGATGCGCCCCAGCGTCCGGAAGTAGCCGAAGCGCTCCACCCCGGGGGTCAGTACGACGAGGAGGTCGGCGCCCCCGCCCGGCGCCGGGCCGAACGCGTGCGTCAGCCCCGGCGGTACGAGGACCAGCCCGCCTTCCGCCACCCGCACGGGCTCGGCGCCGAGCAGGAAGTCGGCGGCGCCGCCGAGTACGTAGAAGAGTTCGGTGGAGCGGGTGTGGAAGTGCTGCGGCGCCCCGGCCGCACCGGCGCCCAGGCTGAGCCGGTTCACCCCGGCCGCGCCACCGTCCGCCAGCAGCCGGAAGGCCCCCGAGCGGGGCAGCGGCACCTCCTCTGCGTCCGGCGCCCGCACCACCAGCGCGGCCGCGCCCCGGCCTCCGCCCGCACCCCGGTCTCCGCCCGCACCTCGGTCTCCGGCCGTGTCCCCGTGTCCCATCCGTGGTCCTTCCGTCGCTTGCGTCCTTCGGTCCGACCGCTCCATTCGAGCAGGGCAACAGCCTCCGAACCAGCACCGTTTCGCGCGTACAGTCATCTCCGATCGTGATGGGTCGAAGGGGAAGGGCCGCGGATGGAACTGCGTCAGCTGCGGTACTTCGTGACGGTCACCGAGGAGGGCGGCTTCGGCCGGGCCGCCGAGCGACTCCACACCGTCCAGTCGGCGGTGAGCCGCCAGATCGGCCTGCTGGAGCGGGAACTGGGCCTGGTCCTCTTCACCCGCACCACCCGCCGGGTGGGCCTCACCGGCGCCGGGGAGCGGCTGCTCCCGGAGGCGCGGGCGGTGCTCGCCGCAGCCGCCCGCACCCGGGAGGTGGCCGCCGAGGTCGCGGCGGGCGCCACCGGTGTGCTCAGGCTGGGCGCGGTGCACGGGCCGGGGGACCGGGTCTACCGGCTCCTGGAGGAGCTCGCGGTCCGCGCGCCCGGGCTCCAGGTGCGGCCGGTGCGGCTGCCGGTGACCGAGCGGCTCGCGGCGGTGCGCGCCGGGGAGCTGGATGCGGCGCTGGTCCGGGCCCGGCCCGACGCACCCGGTCTGGAGCTGCTGCCGCTGTGGCGTGACAGGCTGTACGCGGCGCTGCCCGGAGGGCATCCGCTGGCCCGGGCCGCGGAGCTGGACCCGGAGCAGCTGGCGCACCTGCCGCTGCGGCTGGCAGCGCGGGAGGCCAACCCGCCCTTCCACGACCTGGTCGCCCCGCTGGCCGGAGCCCCGGCAGGGCCGCCCTTCACCGACCTGCTCGCCACGCTGACGTCGATCGGCGAGAGCCCCCTGGCCCCGTCCTGGACGGTGTTCTACGAGGTGGGGCCGCTGCCCAGGCTCCCGCGCACCGCGATCCGGCCGCTGACCCGGCCGGCCCTGACCACGTACCTGGCGGTACTGCCGGGGCCGCCCGCACCGCCACTGCGCCAGTTGCTGGCGGCGGTGGCCGCCTGCACGCCGGAGCCCGCAGGCCCGCACGGCCGAGGCCCGCACGGTTGAGGCCACGCACGGTTGAGGACCCTGGCCGCTCCTTCCGGATCAGGCCCGGACCGCGGCCGCCGGCAGCGTCAGTTCGAAGCGGCAGCCGCCGGAGACGTTGCGGACGTCCGCGTGGCCCGCGTGGGCCTCGACGATGCCCCGGACGATCGCCAGCCCCAGGCCCGCGCCCGAGGGAGGGGTACGGGCCGGGGTGCCGCGCCAGCCGGTGTCGAAGACGCGCGGGAGGTCCTCCTCGGGGATGCCTCCGCAGGCGTCGGTGACCGAGAGCACCACGGAGTCCGCGCGGCGTTCGGCGGCGATCGCGACCGTCCCGTCGGCCGGGGTGTGGCGGATGGCGTTGACCAGGAGATTGGACAGCACCCGGGTCATCTCCTTGCCGTCCACCTCCACCGGCAGCGAGGCGACCCCCTCGCCGACCAGCCGTACGCCGTGCTCGCGCGCGAGCGCGTCCGTCCCGGCGAGGGCGTCGCCCACCAGGTCGTGGAGGGACATCCGGGTGAGGGTGAGGGAGAGCGCGCCCGCGTGGATCCGCGAGAGTTCGAAGAGGTCGCCGACCATGGAGTTGAGACGGTCGACCTCGGTGCGCATCTGCCGGTGGTAGCGGGCGGGATCGGCGGCCATGCCGTCCTCCAGCGCCTCCGACATGGCGCGCAGCCCGGCCAGTGGGGTCCGCAGATCGTGCGAGATCCAGGCCACCAGCTCGCGCCGGGACGCCTCCAGCGCCCGCTCGCGTTCGCGGGAGGCGGCCAGCCGCTCGCTGGTGCGGGCCAACTCACGGCTCAGCGCGGTGAATTCGGCCGGGGCGGGCTCCACCGGCGCCGCGAACGTACCCTCTTCCCCGAAGACCCGGGCCGCGCCGACGAGTTCCCGGCAGCGCCGTACGACCTGGCGGCCCAGCAGCAGCGCGGTGGCCATCGAGACGGCCGCGGCCATCGCGACGACCATCGTCACGACGGCCAGGTCGTGCGAGGACAGGAACATGGCCCAGGCCACGGTCAGGGTCCCCGCGAGCATCGCGGACACCGCGACCGCGGCGACGATCGCGAGCGATACGGCGACACTGCGCCGGCGCAGCATCCGCAGTGCCACGGCCCCGAGCAGTCCGGCGGCGCCCGCCCCGAGCAGGGCGTACAGGGCGATCAGCAGCAGGTCACGCACGGCCGTCCTCCGTTCGGTCCGCCTCGAACCGGTAGCCGGCGCCCCAGACGGTCCGGATCAGCCGGGGATTCGCCGGATCGTCCTCGATCTTTCCGCGGAGCCGGCGGACGTGCACGGTGACCGTCGACAGGTCGCCGAAGTCCCAGCCCCAGACCTCGCGCATCAGCCGCTCCCGGTCGCAGACCTGACCGGGGTGCCGCAGGAAGTAGGCGAGGAGATCGAACTCCCGCAGGGTGAGCGCGATTTCCCTGCCCTCCTTGTGGACCCGGTGGGCGGCCGGGTCCAGCACCAGGCCCGCCGCCGCGAGGCGCGGACCGCCCTCGGGGCTGCTGGCCGGGGCACCGGCCCGCGCCCGGCGCAGGACCGAGCGCACGCGCAGGACGAGCTCCCGCGGACTGAACGGCTTGGTCACGTAGTCGTCCGCGCCCACCTCCAGGCCCAGGATCCGGTCGTCCTCGTCGCCGCGCGCGGTGAGCATGATCACCGGGACGGGCCGGCCGGCGTCCTCCCGCGCGCGCAGCCGGCGGCAGACCTCCAGTCCGTCCATCCCGGGCAGCATCAGGTCGAGGACCATCAGGTCGGGACGGTGCTCCTCGGCGGCGCGCAGGCCGGCCGGGCCGTCCGCCGCCAAGCGCACCGCGAAACCGGCCCGCTCCAGATACCCGGCCACGACCTCCGAGACGGTCGGATCGTCGTCCACGACCAGAACGCTGCCCAGGGCGCCGCCAGCGTCCGTGCCCAGGTCGGCGCCCTCGGTGCGGGGCCCCTCGTTCACGCTCTCCACCTTGCTCACTGCCATGTCCCCAGGCTGCCATCCGCCCGGAGCCGCGTGTGGCGCAGACCCCCTCGTCCGGTACGGCGTCCGCGTTTCGTAAGGTCTGCGGGCCCCTTTTCCCCGGCTCCGCTTCCTACGGTGTGGAGAGTGACCTCATCAGCTTGTGCTCCGCCCAGCGCGGACCTCGTACTGCCGTGCCTCGACGAGGCGGAAGCGCTTCCCTGGGTGCTGGCGCGCGTGCCGGCCGGGTGGCGGGCCATCGTCGTCGACAACGGGTCGACCGACGGCTCGGCGGAGATCGCCCGGAGCCTCGGCGCGACCGTCGTGCACGAGAGCCGGCGCGGTTTCGGCGCCGCCTGCCAGGCCGGGCTGCTCGCCGCGCGCGCCGACCTCGTCTGCTTCTGCGACTGCGACGCCTCCATGGACCCCGGGCTGCTCGCCCCCATGGCCGCCCGGGTCGCCGCGGGCGAAGCCGATCTGCTCCTCGGGCGCCGCCGCCCGCAGGGGCGCGGCGCCTGGCCCCCGCACGCCCGCGCCGGGAACCTCGCGCTGGCGCGGATGCTGCGCCGCCGCACCGGACTGCGGCTGCACGACCTCGGACCGATGCGGGTCGCGCGCCGACGGGAACTGCTCGGTCTGGACCTGACCGACCGGCGCAGCGGCTACCCGCTCCAGATGGTCGTACGGGCCGCCGACGCCGGCTGGCGCGTCGCCGAGACGGACGTCCCGTACCTGCCCCGCTCCGGGAAGTCCAAGGTCACCGGCACCTGGCACGGCACTTGGCACGCCGTGCGCGACATGCGCAAGGTGCTCGACGAACCGCTGTGGGGCACTCGGTCCGCGCCCACCGAAGGGGTTTGCGGATGAGCACCCTCCTCGTCATCGCCAAGGCCCCGGTCGCAGGCCGGGTCAAGACCCGCCTCACCCCGCACTTCACCCCCGAGCAGGCCGCCGGCCTGGCCCGCGCCGCGCTCCAGGACACCCTGGCCGTCGTACTCGCCGCCCCGGCCCGGCGCCGTGTCCTGGTCCTCGACGGACAGCCCGGGCCCTGGCTGCCCCACGGCATCGAGGTCGTCCCGCAGTGCGCGGGCGGCCTCGACGCCCGGCTGGCCGCGGCCTTCGCCCACGCCGGCGGGCCGGCCCTCCTCGTCGGTATGGACACCCCGCAGGTCACCCCGGAACTCCTCGCGCGGGGCCTCGACTTCAGTGCGACGGACGCCTGGTTCGGCCCCGCCGACGACGGCGGGTTCTGGGCGCTCGGCCTGGCCGATCCCGACCCCGCCCTGCTCCTCGGCGTCGCCATGTCCCTGCCTACCACGGGCGAGGCGCAGCGCGGCCGCCTGACTGCCTCCGGGCGGGCGGTACGCGACCTGCCCGAGCTGTGCGACGTGGACACCCCGGCCGACGCGGCGCGGGTCGCCGCCGCCGCTCCCGGCACCCGCTTCGCCGCCCTGCACCGCGGCCTGCGCGCGGTGACGCGATGACCGCCCAGCTCACCGAGCCCGCCCTCGCCTGGCGGGCCGACCCGTACGCCGACGCCCTGCGCGCCGGCCAGGGCCCGCTCTACCTGCGGCGCTCGGACGGCTGGCTGCTGCCGCTGGACGTGGAGCGCTGGTGCGCCGAACCCGACGAGGCCGACGAGGGCGTCCTGGCCCGCTGCGCGGGGTCCGTCCTGGACATCGGCTGCGGCCCCGGGCGCCTGGTCGCCACCCTCGCCGCGCGCGGGCAGCGGGCGCTGGGGGTGGACGTCACCCCCGAGGCAGTGGCCCGGACGACGCGTGCCGGAGGCAGTGCCGTGTGCCGGTCCGTCTTCGATCCGCTGCCCGGTGAGGGGCGCTGGGGCACGGTCCTGCTCATCGACGGCAACATCGGCATCGGGGGAGACCCGGCGGCGCTGCTCCGGCGCGCCGCCGGGCTCGCCGCGCCGGGCGGCTCCCTGCTGGTCGAGGTGGCCGCCGCCGACGTCGACGAACGCGTCGAGGTGCACGTCGACGACGGCCGCGGCGGCCACGGGGCGCCGTTCTGGTGGGCCCGTCTCGGAGCGCGTGCCCTGCGCGGCGAAGCGGCGGACGCCGGCTGGACCGAGGCCGAGACCTGGCATGCCGCGGGCCGCAGCTTCGTGGGCCTGCGGCGCTGACCGACAGGGCGCGCGCAGTGGGGGGGGGGGGGGGGGGGGGGGGGGGGGGCCGGCGCCGCGCCCCCCCCCGGGTGTGGGGGGGGGGGGGGCGGGAGGGGGGGGGGCCCGCGCGGGGGGCGCGCGGGGGCCCCCGCCCCAGCGGCGG
>NZ_JBICZI010000004.1:156890-557386 GCF_043201855.1 Streptomyces sp. NPDC048257 | reverse complement strand
CGGCATCTGGCACAACTGGACCACCGACGCCAAGATCAAACGATCCCTGATCGCCTACGACCACTGAGAACATCGGACTCATTCATCTAGGGGGTCACACCGCGCGGGTCACTCCGTACGCAGGCCGTCCGGGCGCATCAGCCGCAGCAGCGGCGGCAGGCTGAGCAGGGTCATCACGGCGACCAGGCCCGCGCCGACACCGGCCATCGTCGCGACCGGGGCCCAGTCGATGCGGACGATGCGGCCGGCCATCCGCATCAGGACGGCGCCCAGTCCCAGCCCGGCGGCCACGGCCAGGCCCAGGCCCAGCACGATGGGCAGCGCGGTCTGCCAGAGCACCGACAGGCACAGCGTGGAGCGCTTGGTGCCGAAGGCGACCAGGGACGACAGCAGCTTCCTGCGCTCGCGCAGTTGCTCCAGCTGCGAGACCAGCAGGCTCGTGCCGATCAGGATCAGCACGGCGGTGGAGCCGAAGAACAGCCCGGTGCGGATCGCGGAGTAGCCGGCATCCTCCCGGGTGGACTCCATCATCAGCACGTGGTTGATCGGGTCCGCCTTGAGGGCGGCCGTGCGGGCCAGCTCCAGTGCGTCCGGCACGGTCGGGTCGAGCTGGACGAACACCCGGGTGTTCCCGGCGTGACCGGCCTCCGCGGGGGCGATCGAAGGGGTCAGCAGGATCCCGTCGCGCAGCGTGCCGGCCGGGTCCACGCGGCTGGCGACCGTGCGGGCAGCGGCCGGGAAGGTCCACTCGACGGTCTTCTCCTTCTCGTCCGGACCGCTGAACGGGCCGATGAACGAGGTGAAGGCCATCGTCTCGCCCGGCTTCGCGGGGGAGCCGTAGACGCCGGAGTTCTGGTTCGAGGTGCCGGTGAGCAGGAAGGCGTCGCCGTCCGCGCAGGAGTCCAGTACGGCGACCTCGCGCAGCGCGTCGCACGTACCGATGGTGACCTCGACCTTGTTGCCTGTGTCCGGGCGGTGGTCGGCCTGTACGGAGGTCAGGGCGACGGCCCTGGCGACCCCCTCGGTCGCGGAGAGCTTCGCGGCGACTTCGGCCCGGCCCTCGCCGCCCCGGGGCAGCATGACCGAGAACGCGGCCCGGGACGGGTCCTGGCCGGTGATGTCGGTGTAGTCCTCCTGGACCGCGGCGAAGAGCATCTGCAGGGCGATGGCCCCGGCCACCGCGACCGCGATGCCGTTGACCAGCCGGGCTGCGGCGCCGCTGCCGAGCTGGAGGCGGCGGGTGGCCAGCTGCCAGGAGACCGGGCCGCCGCCGGAGGTCCGGCCGACGAGTTGTTCGAGCAGCCAGGGCAGCAGCGCGGTGATGCCGACCAGCAGCAGCACCACACCGGCGCTGACCTGCGTCTGGTTGAAATCGCCGCCGTCGTCGCCGCGGCCCGCCATCGGGGCGAGCAGACCGAGTCCGGCCAGGGGCAGCAGCAGCCGCCACCAGATGCGCCGCCGCCGCGGGGTGGCCGTACGGACCACGCCGAGCGGTTCGATGACCACGCCGCGCAGGGCGAACTGGGTCACGGCGACGGCCGCGGCGGGCACCACCAGCGCGACGAGCCCGGCCAGCCACACGGACGGGTCGAGGTCGGCCGGGAAGACGCTGCGCTGCTGGAGGGTGAAGCTGCCGACGAGCCCGCGGCCGAAGGCGAAGAATCCGGCGCCCAGCACCAGGCCGACCAGCGACCCGGCGAGGGCCTCGCCGCCGGCGATCCGGCGGACCGTCGGCACGTCCGCGCCGACCAGGCGCAGGGCGGCCAGCCGGCGGTCACGGCGCTCGCCGCCGAAGCGGACGGCGGCGGCGATGAACACGGCGACCGGCAGCAGCAGGGCGACGAAGGTCAGCACCACCAGGAGCCTCAGGACCGGGTCGAGCTCCTCGGGCTCCGTGGCGTTGGCGAAGCCGGTGATCCGCTGGACGCGGTAGTCCTGCGGGCCGGCCTTCTGGAGGCGGTCGGTGCCCGCGTAGTAGAGGAGCTCGCCCGGGCCGATCAGGCCCGCGTCGCCGATGACCTCGGTGACCTTCGCGTCCAGGCGCTCGCGCAGCAGCCTGCCGTCAGGGGAGTCCAGCAGCTCCCGCAGGGCGGGGGAGACGGCCACCTCGCCCGGGCCGGGGATCTTCCGCAGGCCGGGCGGGAGCGGCGCGCCGGGGCCCTCGGCCTGGAGGAACTGGCCCTCGATGTCGTGGTCGCGGTACGTCTGACTCGCGCCGGTGATCAGCAGGGTGCCGGGCCCCGGCGCGTCGGCGGTGGGCGCGCTGATCCTGGAGCGGGCGTCGCCGCGTTCGTATCGGGCGGTGAGCGCGCTGGGCAGCGCGGTGGTGATCAGCAGCAGCGCCACGCCGAGGCCGACGCCGATGCCGGTGAGCAGGGTGCGGGTCCAGCCCTCACGGCCGCCGCCGAAGGCGAAGCGGGCGCCGATGGAGAGGTCGCGGGCCCATACCCGGAGCGTGCTCATACGATCCGCTCCATGTCGCGGGACCTGCCGTCGCGTACGACGATCTCCCGGTCGGAGTAGGCGGCCACCCGGGTCTCGTGGGTGACCAGGACCAGCGCGGCGCTGGCGGACCGGACGGCCTCGGTGAGCAGCTGCATGACGAGCTCGCCGCCCAGGGAGTTGAGGGCCCCGGTGGGCTCGTCGGCGAATATCACCCGGGGCTGGGTGACGAGGGCGCGGGCGACGGCCACCCGCTGTCCCTGGCCGCCCGAGACCTCGCCGGGGCGCTTCGCGGCCAGGTCCTCGACATGGAGCCGCTCCATCCAGTGCAGGGCCGTCCGCTGGGCCTCCCTGCGCTTGACGCCGGTCAGGCGCAGCGGCAGGGCGACGTTCTCCACGCAGGTCAACTCCGGTACGAGCTGGCCGAACTGGAAGACGAAGCCGAACTCGGTGCGGCGCAGGGCGCTGCGCTCGGCGTCGCTCATGGTGGCGAGCTCGCGGCCGGCGTAGGTGATGGAGCCGGAGTCGGGGGTGACGATGCCGCCGAGGCAGTGCAGCAGGGTGGACTTGCCCGAGCCGGAGGGGCCCATCACGGCGACGATCTCGCCGGGGTGGATGGAGAACTCCGCGCCGTCGAGCGCCTGGTTGGCTCCGTACGCCTTGCGCAGGTCCGTGGCGGCGAGCAGGGAGCCGGCCGGGGTCATCGTCGCACCTCTTGGGCGAGCTGGTCGAGGCGGGCCGCGGTGAGCTCCAGCCACCGCAGGTCGGCCTCCAGGTGGAAGAGGGCGTGGTCGCACACCAGCTGGTCGGCGATGTCCCCCTTGCGCTTGCGCTGGGTGAGGATGCGCATGAGGCGCAGGTGCTCGGCGCGCTGGGTGTCCAGCAGCTCGTCGGCGCGGCGGCCCGTGAGGAGGGCGAGGACGACCTTCGTGTAGAGGGTCGAGTGGAGGTACGGCTCGGGCTTCTCGGGCTGCGAGAGCCAGGACTCGACGTCGGTGATGCCGGCGTCGGTGATGGCGTACCGCTTGCGGTCGGGGCCGCCGCCGCTCTCTATGCCCTCGACCTCGACGAGGCCGTTCTTCAGCAGGCGGGACATGGTCGAGTAGACCTGCCCGTAGGCGAGGGGGCGGTCGTGGCCGAACTTCTCGTCGAAGGCGCGCTTGAGGTCGTAGCCGTGGCGCGGGCCGGCCTCGAGGAGGCCGAGGAGGGTGTGACCGATGGACATGCCCGCGACTCTACACCGTGTGTATACGCGGAGTGTATAGAAGGTGAGAGGCCTGGTGGGGCCGGAGTTCCGGCCCCACCAGGCCTCTCGTGAGGCCGGTCGGCGGGTCAGTCCGTGGGCTTCGGGGGCCGCCCCCGGCGCGGGATGGGGCCGGGGGCCGAGGGGAGGCGGCCGGCCTCGGCGAGGGCCCGGCGGAGCAGGAACTCGATCTGCGCGTTGGCGCTGCGCAGTTCCTCGCCCGCCCAGCGGGCCAGCGCGTCGTGGACCTGCGGGTCGAGCCGCAGGAGCACCTGCTTGCGCGCCGGCCGGCCGGCCGGTTTCTCCTCGCCGCCGGGGGTCACTGGTAGAGGGTCCCCGTGTTGACCACCGGCTGGGCGGCGCGGTCACCGCACAGGACGACCATGAGGTTCGAGACCATGGCCGCCTTGCGCTCCGGGTCCAGGTCCACGATGTCCTGCTCCGCGAGACGGGTCAGTGCCAGTTCCACCATGCCCACCGCGCCCTCCACGATCTGCTTGCGGGCCGCCACGACCGCGCCCGCCTGCTGGCGCTGGAGCATCGCGGAGGCGATCTCCGGAGCGTACGCGAGATGCGTGAAGCGGGACTCGATGATCTGCACCCCGGCCGCCTCCACGCGGGCGTGCAGTTCGACCGCCAGGGTCTCGGTGATCTCCTCGGCGTTCCCGCGCAGCGACAGGCCGCCCTCGTCGTGGGCGTCGTAGGGGTACTCGATGGCGATGTGCCGGACCGCCGCCTCGGTCTGGGTCTCGACGAACTCGGTGAAGTCCTCGACCTCGAAGGAGGCCCGCGCGGTGTCCTTGACCCGCCACACCACGACGGCCGCCAGCTCGATCGGGTTGCCGTAGGCGTCGTTGACCTTCAGGACGGCCGTTTCGTGGTTGCGCACCCGGGTGGAGATCCTCGTGCGGGACGTCAGCGGGTTGACCCAGCGCAGCCCGTCGTCGCGGACGGTGCCCCGGTAGCGGCCGAACAGCTGGACGACGCGGGCTTCGCCCGGCGCGACCGTGTTCAGCCCGGTCATCGCGATCACGGAGGCGAGGTCCACGAGCACGCCGAGTGCTATCAGGGTCACCTTGGCCGCGACGCCCGCCGCCACCGAGCCGGCCGCGATCAGGCCTCCGCCCGCCAGCAGACCCACCAGTCCGAGCACCAGCGCCAGGCCGCCGCCGACGCTGCGCGCGGTGAACTCCCGTACTCCGTCAGGGGTGGCGTTTTTGTTCGTCATGATTTGCCCCGTTTCTCAGCTCGCGGCCGGTCGGACCGCCTAGCAAAGTGATATCACTTTTTTGCGCTACGGCAACCCTTCGGCTTAGGTGGGCGTCGGTTCCAGTGATGTGGGTGCTGATTCTCACGTCCGAAATGACCGTAATTAGTCGCGGTTGGCCAACTTTTGTCACAGCCTGCGGTGTTAGCTTTCTGAGCTGACGTCGGGGGGGTAATCGAGCGGAGCGGGAGCGATGGGCCGAGCAGAAGTGCGTAAGGCGCAGCAGCAGCGCGGTGCGCGGCGTGCGCCGAGCGGACGCGCGAAGGGCGACAAGGGAAGCGGAAGTACCGGTAAACGCACCGGCATACGCCGCTTCTTCACCTGGAAGAAGATCCTGGGCACGTTCTTCACGCTGGCGCTGCTCGGCATGGGGGCGCTGATCGCCCTGTACTTCTACGTGGAAGAGCCGGACCCCAACAAGCAGGCCCTCCAGCAGAGCAACGTCTACAAGTACGCAGACGGCTCGATCATGGCGAGCAAGGGCAAGGTCAACCGCGAGATCCTGCCGATCGACAAGATCCCGATGCACGTGCAGGAAGCGTTCATCGCGATCGAGAACAAGTCCTTCCGCGACGACAAGGGCGTGGACTTCAAGGGTCTGGCCCGCGGTCTGTGGAACACGGCCACCGGGCGCGGCAAGGCCGGTGGCTCCACGATCACCCAGCAGTACGTCAAGAACTACTACCTGACCCAGGACCAGACCGCGAGCCGCAAGCTCAAGGAGCTGGTGATCTCCCTCAAGGTCGACCAGCGGATGGAGAAGCCCGAGATCCTCGCGGGCTACCTGAACACCAGCTACTTCGGGCGCGGCGCGTACGGCATCCAGGCCGCCGCCCAGGCCTACTACGGCGTCGACGCCGGGCAGCTGACGCTGGAGCAGGGCGCGTACCTCGCCACCCTCGTCCAGGCCCCCAGCCAGTACGACTGGGCGACCGCCAGCCA
Source organism: Streptomyces sp. NPDC048257 (assembly GCF_043201855.1). Taxonomy (NCBI): domain Bacteria; kingdom Bacillati; phylum Actinomycetota; class Actinomycetes; order Kitasatosporales; family Streptomycetaceae; genus Streptomyces; species Streptomyces sp. NPDC048257. The sequence goes on along the minus strand of NZ_JBICZI010000004.1, from coordinate 551,492 downwards.
GGACACCAAGCAGCGGATCACCGTCCGCTACCAGGCCACCCTCACCAACATGGTCGACACGGGCAAGCTCGAGGAGGCCAAGCGCGCGGCCACGAAGTTCGTGGAGCCGATCCCGCCGCAGCCGCCGATGGGCATGGACGGCCAGAAGGGCTACCTGGTCCAGGCGGCCGAGGCCGAGCTCAACGCCCAGGGCGTCGAGAAAAAGCTGATCGACGCCGGCGGCTGGACCTTCACGCTCAACATCGACCCGAAGAAGCAGGAAGCGCTGGAGAAGGCCGTCCAGGACGAGCTGGAGTCCAAGCTCGACCGCGAGGACACCAAGGGCAAGCCCCAGGACCAGAGCGTGCAGGCCGGTGCCACCTCCGTGGACCCGAAGACCGGCGCGATCGTCGCCATGTACGGCGGTACGAGCCTGAAGGACCACTGGTCCAGCAACGCCCTGCGCAAGGACTACCAGCCGGGCTCGACCTTCAAGCCGGTCGTGCTCGCCTCCGCGCTGGAGAACGGGTCGAAGACCCAGGACGGCAAGCCGATCACGCCGAACGCCCTGTACGACGGCACCAGCAAGCGCCCGGTCGTCGGCAGCGACATCCCGTTCGCGCCGCAGAACCAGGAGGACCGCAACTTCGGCACCCCGATGATGACGGTCCAGGAGGCGACCAACTTCTCGGTCAACTCCGTCTACGCGCAGATGATCGTGGACGTCGAGCCGCGCAACGTGAAGAAGACGGCCCTGGCCCTCGGCATGAAGGACCGCGACGGCTGGCCCGAGGACAAGCCGGCCATGTCGCTCGGCACCATGAGCGCCAACACCGTGGAGATGGCGGGCGTCTACGCCACCTTCGACGCCCACGGCAAGAAGGTCACGCCGACCATCATCAAGAAGGCCGAGCACAAGGACCGCGTGGTCGAGCCGGTCCAGCCCATCGGTGCGCAGGCCATCAGCCGCCAGACCGCCGACACCGTCACCAAGGTGCTCACGGGCGTCGTCAACGACGATGGCGGCTCCGGCAACAAGGTCCGCAGCAGCTCCTACGAGGCCGCCGGCAAGACCGGTACCACCGAGAACAACGTCTCCGGCTGGTTCTCCGGGTTCACCCCGGAACTGGTCACCGTCGTCGCGATCTTCGGTGAGGAGCCCGGCACCGCCAAGCAGGTCACCCTGACCGGTACGGCCGGCCTCGGCCGTCTGGGCGGTTCCAGCTTCCCCGCCTCGATCTGGAAGGCGTACACCCTCGCCGCCCTCAAGGGCGGCAGCGCGGGCAAGTTCCAGCTGAGCGAGGCGGAGATGGGCGCCGTGCAGGCGCCGTCCCGCAGCGCCTCGCCGTCGGCCTCGCCGAGCCAGTCCTCCAGTGCGCCGGCCGCCAGCAGCAGCCCGCCGCAGTCCCCGACGGCGTCCACGTCGCCCAGCCCGACCAAGTCGGGCACGTCGCCGTCGCCGTCGACGTCCCCGTCGCCCTCGGCGACCAAGACCGGCGGTCCGAAGCCGCCGGACCCGCCGCTGTTTCCCGAGCACTAGGGCCCTCCAGGCCCTGCCGGCACCCGAAAGACCGCCGCCGCGCAGCCTTCACAGGCTGCGCGGCGGCGGTCTTTTCCGTGGTCCCGGGGTCAGCGCCGCTCCGGCGCCCCCGGCAGCGGCAGCTCGAACCAGACGACCTTTCCGCTGCTGAGCCGCGTCGCGCCCCAGCGGCGGGCCATCCGGTTGACCAGGAACAGGCCGCGGCCGCCCTCGTCCGTGTCCCGCGCGCGGCGCTGGCGGGGCAGTTGCGGGGAGTCGTCGCCGACCTCGCAGCGCAGTACGTCCGTACGCAGCAGACGCAGGGTCACGGGCCGCTCCGCGTACCGGACGGCATTGGTGACCACCTCGCTGACCAGCAGCTCCAGCGAGTCGCTCAGCTCCTCCAGGCCCCATCGCGTCAGGGCGCGCCGGGCGAACCGGCGGGCCCGGCCCGGAGCGGTCTCCTCCGGGTCCAGGAACCAGTACGCGACGTCACTGGGCGCGATCCCGTCGAACCGGGCCGCCAGCAGCGCGATGTCGTCGTCCCGGTCGCCGGGGCCGAGCATGTCCAGGACGTCGTCGCAGAGCGCCTCCAGCGGCGGCGGGTGATCCAGGCCGGTCAGCTGGGCGGTGGTGGCGAGACGCTCGCGGAGCTGCTCGATGCCCGTCCACACGTCCCGCAGGCGGGATTCCACCAGGCCGTCGGTGTAGAGCAGGAGGGTGCCCCCGGCGGGTGCGTCCAGCTCCACGGCCTCGAAGTCCACGCCCCCGACACCGATCGGCGCGCCGGGCGGTACGCGGAGCACCTCGGCGCGGCCGCCCAGGTGCAGCAGCACCGGCGGCGGGTGACCGGCGTTGGCGATGGTGATCCGGTGCGCGACGGGGTCGTAGACCGCGTACAGGCAGGTGGCCATGCGGTCGGAGCCCAGGCGCTGCGCCTGCTCGTCCAGGTGGTGCAGGACCTCGGCGGGCGGCAGGTCCAGCTGCGCCAGGGTCTGGGCGGTGGTGCGCAGCTGGCCCATGATCGCGGCGGAGGTCATGGAGTGGCCCATGACGTCGCCGACGACGAGCGCGACCCGGCTGCCGGGCAGCGGTATGGCGTCGTACCAGTCGCCGCCGACCCGCGCCGTCTCGGCGGCGGGCAGGTACCGGGAGGCGAGGCGCACCCCGGTGGGCTGCGGGAGGCTGTCCGGCAGCATGGTGCGCTGCAACTCGTCGGCGATGTACGCCTCACGGCCGTACAGGACCGCCTTGTCGATGCCGAGGGCGGTGTGCGTGGCCAGCTGGGCGGCGACCAGGAGGTCGTTCTGCTCGAAGGCGGGCCGTTCGGGGCTGCGCAGGAAGACGGCGGCGCCGATCACCCGGCGGCGGCCGCGCAGGGGCGCGAGGACGGCCCGGTTGCCGCGCGGCAGCGGATGGTCCACGCCGAGCAGCTCGGGCAGTGCGGCCCGCGCGGCGGCCGAGGACCCGAAGACGGGCCGTACGCCGCGCAGCACCTCGGCGAGCGCGCCGCCCGACCGGATCTCGCACAGCTCGGCCGCGGGCAGGTCACCCTGCGGTCCGACCAGCGGCAGCTGGCTGAAGTCGAGCTCGCCGGTGGCCCCCGCGGCCCCGGCGAGGTCCATCCCCGCGCCGATGGTGCTGCTCAAGTCCGTCAGGTCGTCGATCGGCCGGAGCCGGTCGGTGCGCCGGAGCCTTAAAACGACCGGGCCGACGGGCCGCTCGTCGCCGACCGGGAGCGGGTCGCGCAGGTAGACGAGGATGGCGTCCGAGAAGGTCGGCACGGTGGCCCGGCACAGGCCCAGCACGATCTCGTCGAGGTCGATGCCGCGGGCGATCCGCCGGGTGGCGGCGCCGACGAAGCGCAGCCGGTCCCCTTCGCGGCGCGCGGCGGTCACCTCTCCGCCCCCGCCCGGTATTCCGGTCCCGCCGCTCCCGTGGCGTCCGGCTCCGCCGGTACCGGCGGCCGCCCCGGCGCCATCGTGGGCCGCGTCGTTCCGCGGGCGTGCGCTGTCGTGGACCTGCCCCTGTGCCGGGCCCTGGCCCTGGGGGGAATCCGCGGCGGCCGGGACCTCCGCCGACGCGGAACCACGGGGCCGGGGCAGCCCGGCGGCCGAGCGGGCCGCCCGCGCGTCGGAGGCCGCGGCGGTCGCGCCGCCCGGCTCCGCGCCCGTGCCCGGCGCATGCGTGCGTACGGCCTCGGCGGCGGCGATGGGTGCCTTGCCGTGGCCGGCCTCGTCCGTTCCTCCGCCGGAGGCGACGGGCTGCGGGCCCTCCTGGGAGGTGGGGTACTCCGTCACGCGTGGATTTCCGTCCGTTTGCGCTCGATGTGCGCTGCACACAACTCGGTCAGTCGCGGTATACCCGCTCAGCGGCCCGGGCACCATCGCCCCGAGGTTCCTCCCCCAAACTTGTCCCCCAACCTCCGGCCGGGAGGTGCCCTGGCGGACCCTCGCCCTCGTCGCCCCTCGTCGTGCGTTGACCTCCGGTCAGATCCCGTGCTCGGCCCGGCACTTGCGCAGTGGTGCACCGACCGCACCGCTTCGCGCGCGTGACCTCGTGGAGGACGATCCTACGTTTGAACCCTGGGGGCGCATCAAGGGTCTCATGAGCTCATGTGCGCCGGGGTGCGGTCCCAGTCCTCGGGGAGGGCCGGAATCCTCCAGGCCGGATCCGGCCGCCAGTCCTCCCAGCCGCCGCAGAACGGGGCTCCCCATTCCCTGATCACCTCGACCGCCGCGCGGCCGGCCTCGCGTACCCGGGCGGCCTGCTCACGGTCCATCAGGCCGGACCGCTGGGCCTGCGCGAACTCGTCCTCGTCCAGCCACTTCCAACTGCGGTCGGGGTGGACGGCGATGTCGAGGAAGTGGTCCACGGAGTCCACCCCGCCGGCCCAGCGCGAGCGCGGCTCCTCCAGGTTCACGTACCAGTTCTCGAACTGCCAGCCGGGTCCCCAGAACAGCCACACCGACCAGGGTTCCCCGGGCCGGGCCAGTTTCAGGACACCGGTGCCGAACCAGCGCGACCGTACGGTGGTCCGCGCCGCCGTGTAGCGGGTGGCGAGCGGTTCCTCGTGGACGGCGGTGCCGTCGGCGAGGACCGGTTTGACGCATTCGGTGCCGGGCGCCATCCACACCGCCAGCAGCTCGTCGGTGTCCTGGACCACGGTCACCGGGCGGCAGATGTGCACGGGGCCCTTCAGTCCCGGGGCGTGGTCGCGGTAGCGCCAGAGGATCTGCTCCCCGGGCGTCCAGCGCGGGCCCTGCGCGGGGCCCGGCGGCGCGCTCTGCGCCGCGCCGCTCCCGGGCTTGAAAGTACCTGTCATGCGCAGATCTTAGGGCGGGGGTCCCGGCGCCCGCTGCGGCGCAGGCCACCGGGTGCTCGGGGGACGAGAATCGGCCGAAACCGACCCCCGCGAGGGGGCCGGCCGGGCGGGTCAGGGATGCGTCATGCGCAGCACGTCCAGGGCCTCGTCGAGCTGTTCCAGGGTGAGGTCGCCCCGTTCCACGTAACCGGAGTCCAGGACCACCTCCCGGATCGTCCTGCGCTCGGCGAGGGACCGCTTGGCGACCTTGGCGGCCTCCTCGTAGCCGATGTAGCGGTTGAGCGGGGTGACGACGGAGGGCGAGGACTCGGCGTATTCCCTGGCCCGCGCCTCGTTGGCGGTGATCCCGTCGACCGTGCGGTCGGCCAGCAGACGGCTCGCGCTGCTGAGCAGCCGGATCGATTCGAGGAGGTTCCTGGCCATCACCGGGAGCATCACATTGAGCTCGAAGTTGCCGGCCGCGCCCGCCACGGCGACGGCGGCGTCGTTCCCCATGACCTGGGCGGCCACCATCAGGACGGCCTCCGGAACCACCGGATTGACCTTCCCGGGCATGATCGAGGAGCCCGGCTGGAGATCCGGGAGATTGATTTCGGCCAAACCGGTGCGCGGCCCGGAAGCCATCCAGCGCAGGTCGTTGGAGATTTTGGTGAGCGAGACGGCGATCGTACGGAGCATCCCGGAGGTTTCTACGAGGGCGTCCCGCGCGCCCTGCGCCTCGAAGTGGTTGCGGGCCTCGGTCAGCGGCAGTCCGGTCGTCCCGGCCACCTCGGCGATCACGGCGGCGGAGAACCCGGGCGGGGTGTTGATGCCGGTGCCCACCGCGGTGCCGCCCAGCGGCAGCTCGGCCAGGCGGGGCAGGGCCGCCCGCAGCCGCTCGACGCCGTAGCGGATCTGCACGGCGTATCCGCCGAACTCCTGGCCGAGGGTGACCGGGGTGGCGTCCATCAGGTGCGTGCGCCCGGCCTTGACGACGTGCTCGAACTCGGCGGCCTTGCGCTCCATCGCGGCGGCCAGGTGCTCCAGGGCGGGGATGAGCGCTCCGGTGACGGCGGCGGTGGCGGCGATGTGGATGGAGGAGGGGAACACGTCGTTGGAGCTCTGCGAGGCGTTGACGTGGTCGTTGGGGTGGACCTCCCGGCCCAGGCGCTCGGTGGCCAGGGTGGCGATCACCTCGTTGGTGTTCATGTTGGACGAGGTTCCGGAGCCGGTCTGGAAGACGTCCACGGGGAAGTGGTCGTCCCAGCGGCCGTCCGCGACCTCGGCGGCGGCGGCCCGGATCGCGTCGGCGATGTCCTGGTCCACGACGCCGAGCTTCGCGTTCACCACGGCGGCGGCGGCCTTGATCCGGGCGAGGGCCTCGATGTGGGCGCGCTCCAACCGCTGCCCGGAGATGGGGAAGTTCTCCACCGCGCGCTGGGTCTGGGCGCGCCATTTGGCATCCCGGGGCACCCGTACGTCGCCCATGGAGTCGTGCTCGATCCGGTAGGCGTCGGCCTGCTGGTCGTCCGTCATTTTCGTGGCCTCCTCAAAAAGTTGAGCAATTGTCTTGTTCGAAGTGTTCCCAACTCCCCTACCGGCCAGTAAATACCGGGGGTAACACCGACATCCGGGGAGGCGTTTCATGGCTCGTGCCCGTACGAAACCCGTGCTCAGATCTACCTTCGCCGTCGTTGCGGCGATCGCGGCAGCCCTGGGGGGCGTCACCGCCATCACCCCCATGGCCCAGGCGGCGACCCCCTCCGGGGCCGTCGCACCCCTGTCGCCCGAGCTGGAGGCCATCCGCGCCGCGGAGGCCACCAGGATCTACGGCGACCCGGTCGTGCGCCCGCTGAACGAGCGCAAGACCGGCCTGATCTCGCTGGGTGACAGCGAGATCTCGGGCGAGGGCGTCGGCAACTACGACCCCGCGACCAACACGCCGAACAACCAGTGCCACCGATCGCCGGACTCGGCGATCCACCGCACCGGCATCCCGGCCGATCTGACCTTCAACGTCGCCTGCTCCGGCGGCTACACCGGCAACATCAGGATCGGCGGCGGCAAGCAGTACGCCGACGAGCTGGTGCAGAGCGACAGCCTGGCCATCAAAGCACGCAACACGAAGATCAAGATGGTCCTGCTGGTCGCCGGAGCCAACGACGACCTGCAGTTCGGCCCCGTCATGACCGACTGCGTGACCCGCTGGGTCCTCAGCCAGGGCACCTGCGAACCCAAGTACGGGCCCGGCTGGCAGGCGCGCGTCGACGGACTCAAGCCCAAGGTCGAGGCCACCGTCGCCGACCTCAAGACGGTCATGCGCGACGCCGGATACGCCGACTCCGACTACAAGCTGGTCGTGATGGGCTACCCCAGCCCCATCGGCCCCGACTTCTACGACAACCCGGGCTTCCCCGGCAAGCTGCCCGGCGGCTGCGCCGGCTACGACTCCGACGCCGCCTGGGGCCGCAACTACGCGGTGCCCACCTTCGAGAAGGGCATGCGCGCGGCGGCCCTCGCCTCCGGCGCGGTCTACCTGGACAACTCGCGGCTCTTCCACGGCCACGAGGTCTGCATGGAGGACACCTGGGCCCGCGGCCTCTACCTGGACCTCGGGGACCACTTCCCGTGGGACGAGAACACCGCCCGCCAGTCCTTCCACCCCAACTACCGCGGCCACGGCGCCTTCGCGTCCTGTCTGACCCAGCTCTACAACTCGGGCCTGCGCGAGGCCTCCTGCGCCGACCCCGCGAGCACCGGGACGCCCGTCCTGCAGGCCGGCGCCTGGGACGACAAGTTCAAGCCCCTGAAGAACGAGGCGACCGGCAACTGCCTCGACTCCTTCGGCGGGTCCAGCGCCAATGAGACCAAGATCGTCGGATGGGACTGCCACGGCGGCCGCAACCAGGGCTGGTGGTACGACAGTGCCCGCAAGTCCGTCCACACCGAGCTGACCCAGGACCGCTGCCTCGACGCCCCCGGCGCCGACTACGGCTCCGGCACCGGCCTGATCATCTGGAACTGCCACGGTGGCGCGAACCAGCAGTTCGTCCGCGACGGTGCCACCCTCCGCCCCGCCGCCGCCCCGGGCATGTGCCTGACGGTGGCCGCCGCCCACGAGCCGCTGCGCCTGCAGACCTGCAACGGCTCCGCGAACCAGCGCTTCGTGTAACCGCCCCGCACCACCGGACCCCCACGCCCGGCCGGCGCACCCCGGCCGGGTGTATTCGTGCACGGCTTCAGCCATGGCCGAAAAGGTACCCATCGGTAACTTATTGGGTTTCCCGTCCCTCGTTCCGTGCATACGATCTTGTGGTTGTCGCACTTTCGGGGGTCTGACCGTCCCCCGGGAGTGCCATTCAAGGGGGATTGATTCCATGAAGTCCATGCGTGCTGCCGTCGCGGCGGTCGCGGCATCCGGAGTGCTGGTTCTCGCGCTGCCTTCCGCAGCCCAGGCCGCGCCCACCAACCGCTGCTATCCCGACATGGCCTGCCTGTACTACAACTCGAACCAGGCGGGCGCCCTGTCGCAGATGTACCACATCGAGAACTGGCCGGCCTACGACTTCGCAGGGGTGGTGTTCAACCGCGGCACCGGGAACGGGGAGGGCGTCGCGCTCAAGAACAACGCCGCTTCGGCGGACAGCCGCTACACGAACCAGGCCGTTCGCGTTCATTTCAACAGCTGGTACAAGGGCCCCTACGACGTGGTCGAGCCCCAGACGAGGCGGAATCTCAACGCGACGTACAACAACAACGCGTCCTGGAACTACCACCCGAACGCCGTCTGAGGGCCGAGAGAATGCCGAGCGAAATGAACAAGAAGCGCACTCGTATTTCCCTCCTCGCGATGGCCGTGGCTTCCGGAGCGGTGATGGCGGGTTACGCGGCCTCCGCCGGTACGGACGCCGGTGCCGCCTCCGCCGCCGGTGCCGACGCGACGGCGATCGCCGGCTCCGCGAAGGTCCGTACGCTGCCGATCGAGCAGTACCTGCCGACCCCGGCCGAGTACGCGAAGCTCAGCCAGGCCGGCGGAGCACTCCAGCAGAAGTGCATGCAGGGCCTCGGCTTCGCCTCCTTCCAGGCTCCCGAGCAGGCCCCGGCAGACCCGCGCGAGACCTTCACCGACCTGCGCTACGGCACCGTGGACGCCGCCCAGGCGGCCCGCTCCGGCTACAAGCCCGAGTTCGCGGGCTCCGCGCGCACGGCCAAGGCGGGCGGAGCGTCCGCGGCAGCCGCGGCCGACGGCCCGGCCCCGTCCGCAGCGGTCCAGCCGGTGCTGGGCGACGCGGAGTGGCTCGCGATGACCGGCACCACCAAGGAGGTCGGCGACACCGCCAAGGCCAAGCAGGCGGCACCGAGCCAGGTCCAGGGCAAGGACATCCCGCCGGGCGGCTGCGTGGCCGAGTCCACGCGCACCCTCACGGGCGGCGGCGAGCAGCTGTACGCGGACCTCGCCCAGGACATCAACGGCCAGTCCTACAAGGAGTCCCTCAAGGACCCCCGGGTCACCAAGGTCTTCGCGGCCTGGTCCGCCTGCATGAAGGGCAAGGGGTACGACTACAAGAACCCCATGCAGGCCAACGACGACCCGAAGTTCTCCGTGCCGACGGTCTCCGCGCAGGAGATCGCCGTGGCGACCGCGGACGTGGCCTGCAAGAACAAGACGAAGCTGGTCGACGTCTGGCACGCGGCCGAGGCCCAGATCCAGCAGAAGATGATCGACGCCCGCGCGAACGAGATGGGTGCGATCAAGAAGGCGAAGCAGACCGCCCTGAGCAAGGCCCAGGGCGCCTCCTGAGCGAGGTCCGGCCCGGCTCCGCCCGTGCGGGGCCGGGGCCGGGCCGGACCCGCACCCGCGGAGGTCAGCGGAGCGCCTCCAGCTGTTCGCGCACCTCGCGCGGCCGGTTGGTGATCAGGGTGTCCACGCCGAGCCGCAGGCACAGCTCCACGTCCTGCGGCTCGTCCACCGTCCAGACCCGGACCGACAGCCCCTTCGCCTTCAGCCGGCCCACCAGCCCCGGGTCCCGGCGTACGAGGTCGATGCCCGGGCCCGCGTGGGTCGCGTACGGCGGGCGCACCGGGCGCAGCCGCCGCTCCATCAGGTAGACGGCGGGCAGACCGGGCGCGAGCCGGTGCAGCCGGGTCAGGGCGCCGCGCGAGAAGCTCATCACCTCGACCAGCCCGGCCGAGCCGTCGGCCAGGCCGTACTGCCGGAGCATCCGCACCAGCTCGGCCTCCAGCCGGCCGCCCGCACGGGTCGGGTGCTTGGTCTCGACGGCGAGCCCGACCGGCCGGGGCGCGGCCAGCGCTTCCCGGAGCAGGTCCTCGAAGAGCAGTACCCGGGCCCCGGTGTGCGCGGTCCCCTTCCACGCCCCGAAGTCGAGGGCGGACAGCTCCTCGTAGGTCATCTCGGAGACCACCCCGCGCCCGTCGGAGGTCCGCTCGACCCGGCGGTCGTGCACACAGACCAGCCGGTGGTCGGCGGTGAGCCGGACGTCGCACTCGAGCGCGTCGGCCCCGTCGGCGATGGCCTGCCGGTAGGCGGCCAGGGTGTGCTCGGGGTGCTCGTGGGAGGCCCCGCGATGGGCCACCACGCGGACGGCGCGGGCGGTACGGAGGGGGGACGCAGCAGTCATACGGAAATCCTTGCAAACCGGTGTGAACGTGCAGGTGTGGAGCCGTGTCCCCGACGTTAACCGGATGCGGTGGCCCCTGCGGGGCGGGCATGGTGGTGCCATGCCGGAGCCGACGTCGATGTCCCTGGTGTGCGAGCCGTGCCGGCGCTGCGTGTTCCACGCGTGGCAGCTGATCGACGGGGACGGGCTCTGCTGGCAGGCGGAGTGGGAGTGCGACACCTGCGCGTTCGGCGCCCCGGACGTCTGCAACCGTGACGAAGGACGGGGGCCGGCGCCCCAGTACGTCCGTGCGGCCGTCGTCGCGGCCGAGGGGACGGTCCCCGTGAACCTCCGCGGCGGCGGCGTGCCCGCCCTGAGGGCCGTCCGGAAGGTGCTCGGACTGACCCTGGCGGAGCTGCACGCCGCCGTACGGGACGGCTACCGGGCCACCCCGGTCGAGGCGGAGCTGATGACGCGGCTGATCACGGGGTGGACGGCCGCGGGGCCAGCGGGGCCGGGGTGACCTTGAAGCCGCCCTTGGTGACCTCGGTGAACGGGGCCGGGGCCATGCACGTGCCCACGCGGGGCTCGGACACCGAGCCGTCGGGCTGCACGTCGACGTTGGCGATGCCCCACGAGAAGCCCACCCGGTCGGGCCCACCGCGTTCGCCGTCCTGGACGCTGATCCCGATCCGCTTGCCCTCCCAGCCGACGTTCGAGGAGGTCACCACTGCGGTGATCGTGGCCGTTTTGCCGGCGGTGACCATGCAGTCCACCTCCGCCTCGGCGACGCCCGTGAAGTCCCTGTCCGGCATCGCGTGGTAGACGGTCACCCGGCCGCGCGCGTCCACCGGCAGGCCCTGTTCCCCGCCCTCGGCCGGGAAGGGCCTGCTCCACGGGGCGGCCTCGGCATCGACGGTGAAGCGGATGTCGTCCGCCCTCGGGGCGTAGGGGTAGAGCACCGTCCCGCCGCCGTGCACCGAGGCGAGCTTCGGCGCGGCCGGAGCGGCAGGGGCCGGAGCCGCGCCGATCAGCGTCGCCACCAGAGCGGCGGCGGTGCCGGCCAGAATGAGGGCGCGCTTGCGGTTCTTCATCGTGAACTCCCGTGTTCCAAGAGGTGTTTGGGTACGGGTAAAGCCTCGCCGCCGGGCGCCCCCGGCTCCATCTGCCGATGGGCGGATATGCCTGAGGGTCTCTCCCCCGTTCGGGGGAGAGACCCTCAGGCCGTCGCGCTACAGACCCGGGCCGCGGACCGGGATGTGGGTGAACGTCGGCTCCGGGGCCGGGTTCTGGAAGAAGTCGTTGCCCTTGTCGTCCACGACGATGAACGCCGGGAAGTCCTCGACCTCGATCTTCCAGACCGCCTCCATGCCGAGCTCCTCGTACTCCAGGACCTCGACCTTCTTGATGCAGTCCTGGGCCAGGCGCGCCGCCGGGCCGCCGATCGAGCCCAGGTAGAAGCCGCCGTGCGTGCCGCACGCGTCCGTCACCTGCTGCGAGCGGTTGCCCTTGGCCAGCATGACCTTGGAGCCGCCCGCCGCCTGGAACTGCTCGACGTAGGAGTCCATGCGGCCGGCCGTGGTCGGGCCGAAGGAGCCCGACGCGTAGCCCTCGGGGGTCTTCGCGGGGCCGGCGTAGTAGACCGGGTGGTCCTTCAGGTACTGCGGCATCTCCGCGCCCGAGTCCAGCAGCTCCTTGATCTTGGCGTGCGCGATGTCGCGCGCCACGACCAGCGGGCCGGTCAGCGAGAGCCGGGTCTTGACCGGATGCTTGGTCAGCGTCGCCAGGATGTCGTCCATCGGCTGGTTCAGGTCGATGGAGACCACGTCCGACGCCTCGCTCAGATGCTCGTCCGTCGTGTCCGGCAGGAAGCGCGCCGGGTCCGTCTCCAGCTGCTCCAGGAAGACGCCCTCGGCGGTGATCTTCGCGGTGGCCTGGCGGTCCGCCGAGCAGGACACGGCGATCGCGACGGGCAGCGAGGCGCCGTGGCGCGGGAGGCGCACGACGCGGACGTCGTGGCAGAAGTACTTGCCGCCGAACTGCGCGCCGATGCCGATCTTCTGGGTCAGTTCGAAGACCTGCTCCTCCAGGGCCTCGTCGCGGAAGCCGTGGCCCAGCGGGGAGCCCTCGCGGGGCAGCTCGTCCAGGTAGTGCGCCGAGGCGTACTTGGCGGTCTTCAGCGCGTGCTCGGCGGAGGTGCCGCCGACCACGATCGCCAGGTGGTAGGGCGGGCAGGCCGCCGTACCGAGCGAGCGGATCTTCTCCTCCAGGAACTTCATCATGGAGGCCTCGTTGAGGACCGCCTTGGTCTCCTGGTAGAGGAAGGACTTGTTGGCGGAGCCGCCGCCCTTGGCCATGAAGAGGAACTTGTACGCGCCGCCGTCGGTCGCGTAGAGCTCGATCTGCGCGGGCAGGTTCGAGCCGGTGTTCTTCTCCTCCCACATGGTGATCGGGGCCATTTGCGAGTAGCGCAGGTTCAGCCGCGTGTAGGCGTCGTAGATGCCGCGCGACAGGGCCGCCTCGTCGCCACCTGAAGTCAGTACGTTCTGGCCGCGCTTGCCCATGACGATCGCCGTGCCGGTGTCCTGGCACATGGGCAGGACGCCGGCCGCCGCGATGTTCGCGTTCTTCAGCAGGTCCAGGGCCACGAACTTGTCGTTCGAGGAGGCCTCGGGGTCGTCGATGATGCGGCGCAGCTGCGCGAGGTGCGCGGGGCGCAGGAAGTGCTGGATGTCGTGGATGGCCTCTTCGGCGAGCTTGCGCAGCGCCTCCGGCTCCACCTTGAGGAACGTACGGCCGTCCGCCTCGAAGGTGGATACGCCCTCGGCGGTCACCAGCCGGTAGGGGGTGGTGTCCTCGCCCAGGGGCAGCAGGTCGGTGTACGCAAACTCTGGCATGACGGCAGTCATTCCTCACTCGGCAGACGGCGCTGGCGACCAATTGGCAGCGCGGTTAACCAGCGTAGGACCTCTCGCCGGTGGCTTGTCTGTGAGGTAAGGCTCACTCGGCAGTATCGCGATCTATCGTGTCTGGCTATGCTGGGCGTCGTGGACCTGGAAAAGCACCCCGCCGCCGCCCCCGCACCCGCCGCCGCCGAGCTGCGCGCCTCCGACGCGGACCGGGACCGCATCGCGCAGATCCTCGGCGATGCCCTCGCCGAAGGCCGGCTGACGGCCGAGGAGCATTCCGACCGCCTGGACACGCTGTACGCGGTCAAGACCGTCGGCGAGCTGGAAGTCCTCGTACGGGATCTGCCCGCGCCCGGCGGCGTCCATGCCCCGCCCGCGTACGCGGCCCACTCCACCGGCTCCGCCGGTCCCGCGGAGACCATCGTCGCCGTGTGCAGCAGCTCCGCCCGCAAGGGCCGCTGGCGCCCGGGCGCGCACACCCGCGCCGTCTCGGTCATGGGCGACATCACCATCGACCTCACCGAGGCGGTCTTCGAACAGCAGGTCACCGAGATCAACGTGACCTGTGTCCTCGGCAACGTCGAGGTCCTGGTCCCGGAGAACGTCACCCTGCGCGGTTACGGCAGCGGGGTCCTCGGCAACTTCGAGGTGCGCGGGGAGGGCCGCGGGGAGAGCGACCCGCAGGCGCCGGTGGTGATCGTCCGGGGCTTCGCCCTGCTCGGCAACATCGAGGCGCGGCCCAAGCCGGGTGCCCGTCTGGTGGATCTGGCCCGCAAGCTGCGCAAGCGCCTGGAGGGCTGAAACCGGCCGGGACCGGCCGGGACCGCCCAGACCGAAGGGCCCCAGTCCCAACACGCCGCCGATCCAACCAATTTCGGCCTACAGGGGACCACAGGCACCCCCTAGAGTCCGCGTCATGACCTCCAAGTGGGAATTGCTCGACCAGGCGTACGCGACGCTGCGCGAGGCCGTCGCGGGGGTGCCCGCCGACGGCTGGGACCGCCCGACCCCGTGTGCCCAGTGGAACGTCACCCAGGTCCTCCAGCACGCCGCGGGCGACCAGCTCGCGTACGCCGCCCGCCTGACCGGCGGGCCCGGCCCCGCGGAGGACCCCTTCGCGCCCTCCGGCACCCTGGCCGGTCCTCCTGCGGGCCTGCTGGACCCGGCGCTCGCGGCCGCGGCCGAGGCCTTCTCCGCCGTCGCTCCCGGCGACCTCGACGTGGCGGTGCCGCTGCCGCCCTTCGCCGTACCGGCCGAGACGGCCGTCGGCGCCGCCGCCCTCGACGCTGCCGTGCACGCGTGGGACATCGCCGTCGCCACGGGCCGCCCGCCCGCCCTGACCGACGCTCTGGCCGCCGCCCTGCGCCCGGCCGCCGACGCCCTCGCCGAGCCGTTGCGCGGCTTCGCCTACGGCCCGGTGTTCCCCCTCGGGCCCGGCGCCGGCCACGGCGCCGCCGCGGACCTCCTGGCCTTCCTGGGGCGCGATCCCGCATGGGCCGCGCCCGGGGCGTGACGGGCCGCCCGGCGGGGGTTCGTTTCGGCCGAACCCCCGTCGGCGCGTGGCGCGTGGTGCATAGGGGCGCGTACAGCGGGTAGGGACAGGTGCGTCGTCTCTCGCTCACGTATACGTCGTCAGGAGTAGACCGTGCCGCATCCGCCGCATCAGTCCTTGCAGGTAGCCGCCGTCCAGGGTCTTCCGGGGCGGACGGCGGCCGTGCCGAAGCCGCGGGTGCCGGCAAGGGCGGAAGACGGCCCATGGCACGCGGAGGCGGTGTGCCGCCGCGACGAGGCGGGGCTCTTCTTCGCGCCGTCCAAGGAGCCGACCGCGGCCCGGCTCTCCCGCGAGGACGCCGCCAAGCGCGTCTGTGCCCGCTGCCCCGTGATGGTCGCCTGCCGGGAGCACGCACTGCTGCAGCCCGAGCCGTACGGGGTGTGGGGCGGGCTCACCGCGGCCGAGCGCCGGGTGGTGCTGGCGCGGATGCGGCGCAGGGCCGCCGAGCTGCGCCAGGCCCCGGGGGCCGGGCCGATCGCCGCGGCGGGCTGAGCCGGTCGCCGCCCGCCGGTGGCCGACGCCCGACCGCATGCGGATGTGCGGGAGGGGCGGTCACCGCCGCACGCGGTGACCGCCCCTCCCGTTTCCCGCGGTGCTGCCTACTGCGCGCGGTCGAAGTCGATCGCGCTGTACGCGCGCAGCTTCGACAGGCGGTGCGTGGAGTCGATCTGCCGGATCGTGCCCGACTTCGAGCGCATGACCAGCGAGGACGTGGTCGCGGTCTCCGAGCGGTAGTGGACGCCGCGCAGCAGCTCGCCGTCGGTGATGCCGGTGGCGACGAAGAAGACGTTGTCGCCGGACACCAGGTCGTTCGTGGTCAGGACGCGGTCCAGGTCGTGGCCGGCGTCGAGCGCGCGCTGGCGCTCGGCCTCGTCCTTCGGCCAGAGCTTGCCCTGGATGGTGCCGCCGAGGCACTTTATGGCGCACGCCGAGATGATGCCCTCGGGGGTGCCGCCGATGCCGAGGAGCAGGTCGACGCCGGTGCCCTCGCGCACGGCCATGACCGAGCCCGCGACGTCGCCGTCGGAGATGAACTTGATGCGGGCGCCGGTCTCGCGGATCTCCTTGACGATGCCCTCGTGGCGGGGGCGGTCCAGGATGACCACGGTGACGTCCTCGACGGCCATGTTCTTGGCCTTGGCGACCCGGCGGATGTTCACCGAGACGGGTGCGTTGATGTCGACGAAGTCGGCGGCCTCGGGGCCGGTGACCAGCTTCTCCATGTAGAACACCGCGGACGGGTCGAACATGGTGCCGCGGTCGGCGGCGGCCAGGACGGCGATGGCGTTCGGCATGCCCTTGGCGTTCAGGGTGGTGCCGTCGATCGGGTCCACGGCGATGTCGACCTCGGCGCCCGTGCCGTCGCCGACCCGCTCGCCGTTGAAGAGCATGGGGGCCTCGTCCTTCTCCCCCTCGCCGATGACGACGACGCCGTTCATCGAGACGGTGGAGATCAGGGTGCGCATCGCGTTGACCGCGGCACCGTCCGCGCCGATCTTGTCGCCGCGTCCGACCCACCGGCCCGCGGCCATGGCGGCGGCCTCGGTGACCCGTACGAGTTCCAGTGCGAGGTTGCGGTCGGGGGCCTCCGGAGAGACTTCGAGCTGGGGCGGCAGGTTGTGCTCGGTCATCGGAGCGCACCTTTCTGTACGGCGACGGCCGGGAAGTGAGGGTGCTGGAACTCTATCGGTACGTCGACATATTGAGCAGGGCGGGTCACGTATGAGCGGCATATCGGTCAATCGATTGTCCTGAGCGGACGTCTTGCGGGTGACGTTCCGCTGTCTTGTCCGCTGTCCTGCCCGATGTCTCGCGGACGATGTGCGGCCCTTCCGGGACTCTCAGGGTCCGCCGACACGGGCCGCACCGCGACCCCGGCGGTGATCGCCGCCCCGTGATGCGGGACGATGGGTCGCGTGGCAGGTATGAAAGGCAAGCAGACGGTCTGGGACATGGTCCGGTCGCTGGGGGTGATCGGCATCGTCGTCGCCGGGATCTACCTCTTCGTCCCGCATGACGAGAAGGCCGACCCGACGATCGCGGTCGACTACCGGGTGGAGACCCTGACGGCCCGGCGCGCGGCCCCGTACCCGGTCGCGGCCCCCGTGGGGCTCCAGGAGCAGTGGCGGGCGACCTCGGTGACGTACGAGCGCAAGAACGCCAACGCCTGGCACCTGGGCTTCCTCGACCCGGAGCAGCAGTACGTGGCGGTGGAGCAGTCCACGGACACCTCGGCCAAGTACCTCGCCAAGGTCACCCAGCACGCGACGGCCACCGGCCGGACGCAGCAGGTCGGCGACACCACGTGGGAGCGCTGGGACGGCGAGAAGTACGACGCCCTCGTGCGGCAGGAGCAGGGCTACGTCACGGTGGTGACCGGAACGGCCCCCTTCGAGCAGCTGGGCACGCTGGCGGCGACGCTGGAGTTCAAGCAGGGCAAGTAAGGCAAGTGGGGCGAGTAGGGCGCGTGGGTCAAGCGGGGCGAGCAGCCCCGGCCACGTAAGCGAACAGGGCCGTGGGGGGGGGGGGGGGGGGGGGGGGGGGGGGGGGGGGGGGGGGGGGGGGGGGGGGGGGGGGGCGGGGGGGGGGGGCGGGGGGGGCCGGCCCCCCCCGCCCCCCCCCCCCCCCCCCCCCCCCCCCCCCCCCCCCCCCCCCCCCCCCCCCCCCCCCCCCCCACGGCCCTGTTCGCGTGTGCTGCGGCGGCGATCAGACGGTCGTGACGACCTCGTCGAAGGCCAGGCGCGGGGAACGGTCGAACCAGGCACCCTCGGCGGCCGGCTTGCCGATGTTGATGACCATGATCGGCGTGTGGTCGGCGTCCAGGAACTCCTTCTGGATGCCGGCGAAGTCGGCGCCGGTCATCGGGCCCGCGGCCAGGCCGGCGGCGCGGACGCCGATGATGAAGTACGCGGCCTGCAGCGCGGAGTTCAGCAGCGCGGACTGCTCGCGGACCGGGCGCTCGGAGAAGAACGCGTCCTTGGCCTGCGGGAAGTGCGGCAGCAGCTGCGGGAGCTCCTCGTGGAACTCGTTGTCCGCGGAGAGGATCGCGACCAGCGGAGCGGTGGCGGTCTTGGCGTCGTTGCCCTTGGCCATGTGCTGCACGAGGCGCTCGCGGGCCTCGGGGGAGCGGACCAGGGTGATGCGCAGCGGGGTCTGGTTGAAGGCGGTGGGGCCGAACTTCACCAGGTCGTATATCGCCTGGACCTGCTCCTCGGTGACCGGCTCGTCGGAGAACGAGTTGGCGGTGCGGGCCTCGCGGAACAGCAGGTCCTGCGCGGCGGAGTCAAGAACGAGAGACATCGGGAAAGCCTTCTTCCGTACGGAGGTGAAGCGATGTCCCAGACTCTACGGCGAAAGTAGATGAATTTTCAACTAAATCTGCCTCCTGGTGACCGGGATCACTTCCGGGGCCCCCGGCCCCTCCCCGGTCGCTCCCGCCGCCCTCCCGGGTCACTCCTCCTCGGCCGGCTCGCGCGCCGCCAGCGCCGAGTCCAGCCGGGCGCGCGCCCCCTCCAGCCAGTGCCGGCAGACCTTCGCCAGCTCCTCGCCGCGCTCCCACAGCGCGAGGGAGTCCTCCAGCGAGGTCCCGCCGGCCTCCAGCTTGCGGACGACCTCGATGAGCTCGTCGCGGGCCTGCTCGTACCCCAGCGCCGTTCCGGCCTCTGTCATTCCCGTATCCATCCTCTGTGTGTCGTGCGACCACGTGATCGCGAGCGTGTGTCGCTACTCCGAAGCGACTGTTGCGGCGGAGGGGTCCGTCGGCTCCGCGGCCTCCGGGGAGTGCGCGGCCTCCGGGGGCTCCACCGAGGCGACCTCCACCGAGAACGTGCCCTCCGCCACCCGTGCGCGCAGCACCTCGCGCGGCGCCACCTCCTGCGGTGAGCGCACCACATGCCCGTCGGCCCGCTGCAGTACGGCGTACCCCCGCTCCAGGGTCGCGGCCGGGGACAGCGCCACCACCCGGGCGAGGGTGTGGGCCAGTTCCGAGTCGGCCCGGTCCAGCAGGTGCCCCAGCGTGCGCCGGGCGCGGGCCAGCAGGGCGTCCAGCTCGTCCTCGCGGATCTCCACCATCCGCTGGGGGTGGACGAAGACCGGCCGGGCCAGGGCGTGCGCGAGGCCCCGCTCCTCCCGGTCGAGCAGCCCGGTGACCGCGCGCCGCCCCCGGGCCTGCAGCTGGCGTACCCGCTCCAGCTCCTCGCCGACGTCCGGGACCACCTTCTTCGCCGCGTCCGTGGGCGTGGAGGCCCGTACGTCCGCGACCAGGTCCAGCAGCGGGGAGTCCGGCTCGTGGCCGATCGCCGAGACCACCGGGGTGCGGGCCGCCGCGACCGTCCGGACGACCTCCTCGTCGGAGAACGGCAGCAGGTCCTCCACGCTGCCGCCGCCGCGCGCCACGATGATCACGTCGACCTCGTCCAGGGCGTCGAGCTCCTTGACCGCCTGGACCACCTGGGGCACCGCGTGCACCCCCTGGACGGCCACGTTGCGCACCTCGAAGCGGACCGCCGGCCAGCGGCGCCGGGCGTTCTCCAGGACGTCGCGCTCGGCCGCCGAGGCCCGCCCGACCACCAGCCCGATCAGCTGCGGCAGGAAGGGCAGAGGCTTCTTGCGCTCCAGTGCGAAGAGCCCCTCGGAGGCAAGGGACCGCTTGAGGCGCTCCAGCCGGGCGAGGAGCTCCCCGATGCCGACGGGCCGTATTTCCGTGG
The DNA here is from genome assembly GCF_043201855.1 of Streptomyces sp. NPDC048257. NCBI lineage: Bacteria > Bacillati > Actinomycetota > Actinomycetes > Kitasatosporales > Streptomycetaceae > Streptomyces > Streptomyces sp. NPDC048257. The sequence continues at coordinate 531,905 of NZ_JBICZI010000004.1, read as the reverse complement.
CCCGCAGGGACAGCTGCCCGCGCGGGGCGTACCACTCGGGCTTGGCCAGCAGGACGACCCGGGCACCCTCCGAGACCACGTCCGCGACCTCGTCGTAGACCTGGCGGAAGCAGGTCACGCTGACCGAGATGTCGTGCGAGGGGTCGCGCAGCGTCAGGAAGACCACCCCCGCCCCCGGCCGCCGCGAGAGCTGCGTGATCTGCCCCTCCACCCACACCTGACCGAGCCGATCGATCCAGCCCCCGATGAGCCGGGACACCTGGCCTACCGGCAGCGGCGCCTCGGCCGACGTATTCAGACCCATGCACGCAGGCTATCCGGCGCCGCCGACAGCGCGTCAGGCTCCGGCGCCGGTGTCGTCGGGGACGTCCCGCCGCCGCCCGCGCTGGACGGCCAGCACCGCCAGGCCCGCCGCCAGCCACACCGCCCCCACCAGCCGGGCCGTCCAGGACGCCTCGAAGATCACCGCGACGGTCACGGCCGCACCCAGCACCGGCACCACCAGGTGCTTCCACCAGTTCGGCGCGCCCCCCTGCCGCTTGACCACGAACCAGCCCACCACCGAGGCGTGCAGCAGGGTGAAGGCCACCAGCGCCCCGACGTCCACGACCGACACCAGCTGGTCGAGCCCGTCGTCGCGGCGGGCCGCCCACACGGCCGCGACCAGCGTGATGGTGGCCGCCACCAGCAGGGCGGGCCGCGGGGTGCCGTCCGAGGTGCGGGCGAGCACCCGCGGCAGCCGCCGCTCCCGGGCCATCGCGAACACCAGCCGCCCGGCCGCCGCCTGCCCGGCCAGCGCCGCGAAGGCCGCCCCGATCGCCTTGCCGGCGGCCACCAGGTCGTGCAGCCAGGAGCCGGCCGCGGACTCCACCGCGTTGTAGAAGGCCGGGCCCTGCTGCGCCGGATCCGCCGCCAGCTCCGCCGCGGACACGGGCATGAGCAGCGCCGCCAGATAGCTCTGGGCGATGAACAGGAACCCGGCCAGCGCCAGGCAGAACAGGACCGCCCGCGCCACCCGCTGCGATCCCCCCGTCACCTCCTCGGCGAAGGAGGCGATGGCGTCGAAGCCCAGGTAGGACAGGACCGCGACCGACACCGCGCCCAGCACCGCGGCCGTGCTGAAGCCGAGCGAGCCGTCACCGGTCAGCGGCGACAGCCAGCCGCGCCGCGCCCCGCCCTGGACCAGCACGGTCACCGCGGCGACCAGGAAGACCAGCAGGACCAGGATCTCCATGGCCAGTACGGCGAAGCCCACGCGCGCGGCCGCCCGTACGCCCCACAGGTTGAGCAGGGTGGTGATCACGACGGCCAGGGCCGTCCACACCCACCGGGAGACCTCCGGCACCAGCGCGTTCATCGCGATCCCCGAGAAGAGGTACGCGACCGCCGGGATCAGCAGGTAGTCGAGCATCGCCATCCACCCGGCGATCAGCCCGGGGCCCTCGCCGAGCCCCTTTCGGGCGTACGTGAAGACCGAGCCGGCCTGCGGGGCGACCCGCACCATCTGCGCGTACGAGAAGGCCGTGAAGGCCATCGCCACGGTCGCGCAGAGGTAGACGAGGGCGACGGCTCCGTGCGACTTGGCGTCGAGCGTGCCGAAGATCCCGACCGGGGCCATGGGGGCGATGAACAGCAGCCCGTAGACGACCAGGTCCCGGAAGCCGAGGCTCCGCCGCAACGCCGTGGGCGCCGTCGCACTGGAATCCGTAACGGAAGCCATCCGTCCTCCGGGGTGTGGGCGGGACAGGCTGTCGGGCAAGTGTGTGTCGTACGGGGGACGTCCGGCCTGCTGGAGACCCCCGTACGATGGAGCACATGACTGCTCCCGCCCCCGCTCCCGCTTCCCGCCGTGTCCTGCTCGCCGCGCCCCGCGGCTACTGCGCGGGCGTGGACCGAGCCGTGATCGCCGTCGAGAAAGCCCTTGAGCAGTACGGTGCGCCGGTCTACGTCCGCCACGAGATCGTGCACAACAAGTACGTCGTCCAGACGCTGGAGCGGAAGGGCGCCATCTTCGTCGAGCGGACGGAGGAGGTGCCCGAGGGCTCCATCGTGATGTTCTCCGCGCACGGCGTGGCGCCGGTGGTGCACGAGGAGGCCGCGCGCGGCAAGCTCGCGACGATCGACGCGACCTGCCCGCTGGTCACCAAGGTGCACAAGGAAGCCATCCGGTACGCGAACGAGGACTTCGACATCCTCCTCATCGGCCACGAGGGCCACGAGGAGGTCATCGGCACCTCCGGCGAGGCCCCGGACCACATCACGATCGTCGACGGCCCGCACGACGTGGACAAGGTCACCGTCCGCGACGAGTCCAAGGTCGTCTGGCTCTCCCAGACCACCCTCTCGGTCGACGAGACCATGGAGACGGTCGACGCGCTGAAGACCAAGTTCCCGCTGCTCGTCTCCCCGCCGAGCGACGACATCTGCTACGCCACCTCGAACCGCCAGGCGGCGGTCAAGGTGATGGGCGGCGACTCCGACCTGGTCATCGTGGTCGGCTCGAAGAACTCCTCGAACTCGATCCGGCTCGTCGAGGTCGCCAAGGACGCCGGCGCCAAGGCCGCGTACCTGGTCGACTTCGCGAGCGAGATCGAGGAGGCCTGGCTGGAGGGCGTCACCACGGTCGGCCTCACCTCGGGCGCCTCGGTGCCGGAGGTCCTGGTCGAGGAGGTCCTGGAGTGGCTGGCGGTGCGCGGTTACGCGGACGTGGAGATCGTCAAGACCGCCGAGGAGTCGATCGTCTTCTCGCTGCCGAAGGAACTTCGCCGCGATCTGCGTGCCGAGGCTGCGGAACTGGTCGCCGACAAGTAACTCGTTTCGTACGGTATGTCCATGCAGATCTTCGGCGTGGACATCGGCGGAACCGGGATCAAGGGCGCTCCCGTGGACTTGGAGCGCGGCGACCTGGCGCAGGAGCGTCACAAAGTACTGACACCGCATCCGGCCAGCCCCGAGGGGGTGGCCGGATGCGTCGGCGAGGTGGTGCGCCACTTCGGCTGGGACGGACCGCTCGGGGTCACCTTCCCGGGCGTGGTCACGGGCGGCGTCACCCGCTCGGCGGCCAACATGGACAAGTCCTGGATCGGCGTCGACACGGCGGCGCTGCTCTCGCGCGAGCTGGGCGGCATGCCGGTCACGGTCCTGAACGACGCGGACGCGGCGGGCGTCGCGGAGATGACGTACGGGGCCGGGCGCGGGCGGGGCGGCACGGTCCTCCTGCTCACCCTGGGGACGGGCATCGGGAGCGCCCTGTTCACGGACGGGCGGCTGGTCCCGAACTCGGAGCTCGGGCACCTGGAGCTGAAGGGCCACGACGCGGAGACGCGGGCGTCGGTCAAGGCCAAGGAGGACCACGACCTCACGTGGGAGCACTGGGCGCACCGCGTGCAGAAGTACCTCCAGCACGTGGAGATGCTGTTCTCCCCGGACCTCTTCATCATCGGCGGCGGCGTCAGCCGCAAGCCCGAGAAGTTCCTGCCGCTGATCGAGGGCGTGCGGGCCGAGATCGTCCCGGCGAAGCTGCAGAACAACGCGGGCATCGTGGGAGCGGCGATGGCGGCGAGGGCGGCGAAGGCGGAGACGAAGAAGTAGGGGGCGGGGCCGGTCTCCTGGGTGCCCCCCCCGGGCGACCCCTGGGCGACCCCTGGGCGATGCGGGCGACTACTGGGCGACGCGCCTGGGCATCCGCCGCCTGCCGATCAGTACGGCCTTGCGCACGACGGCGATCAGCGCGGCGACCAGGGTCCCGGCGTAGAGCCACCCCGCGTGCAGGGACAGCGCGGACACCAGCCCCATCAGCTGCCCGCCGAGGCCGCCGGAGCCGCCCGAGATGGGCCACACTCCGGCGGCGAAGGCGATGGGCACGCCGATCGGCGCGGTGATCAGGTCGGCGGGCCGCACCCAGAGCGCGGTGGCGGCCGCTACGGGCAGGAAGAGCAGCCCGTAGACGAAGAGCGAGGAACCGAAGAGCAGCCAGCAGATACCGGCCACCAGCACCATGGCGGCGCACGCGAACAGCCCGCCGCCGAGCCCGGTCAACCGGGGCCGGGGCATCCGCCGCGCGAGCGCGGGCCGCCGCGGGCCGCCTGCCTGGGCGGGCACCGCCGTGGCCCGGGGTCCCCCGCGCTGGGCCGGGGGTCGCTGCGGGTGAGGGGCCGATCGCGTCCTGTATTGCTCCACGCCTCCACGCTAGGCGGGGCGAGCGCGGTATCCGTGTGGGGACACGCGTACAACGAGTGCCACTCATCGGAAAGTAAACTGTCCGGTGGCCCACTCCCGGGCCGCCGCCCCCTCCAGCTACGGGAAGTCGCCAACGTGTCGCTCACGATCGGAATCGTCGGCCTGCCGAATGTCGGCAAGTCGACCCTGTTCAACGCCCTGACCAAGAACGACGTGCTGGCGGCCAACTACCCGTTCGCCACGATCGAGCCGAACGTCGGCGTCGTCGGCGTGCCGGACCAGCGCCTGGCCGTCCTCGCGGGCATTTTCGGATCGCAGCGGGTCCTCCCGGCGACGGTCGACTTCGTCGACATCGCGGGCATCGTGCGCGGAGCCTCGGAGGGTGAGGGCCTCGGCAACAAGTTCCTCGCGAACATCCGCGAGTCGGACGCCATCTGCCAGGTCATCCGCGCCTTCAAGGACGAGAACGTCGTCCACGTCGACGGCAAGGTCTCGCCGAAGGACGACATCGAGACGATCAACACCGAGCTGATTCTCGCCGACCTCCAGTCCATCGAGAAGGCCGAGCCGCGCCTGACGAAGGAGTCCCGCCTCCAGAAGGAGAAGGTCGCGGTCCTCGCGGCCGTCGTCGAGGCGAAGAAGATCCTCGAAGCGGGCGACACCCTCTTCTCCAAGGGCATCACCAAGGGCACGGAGCAGGGCGACCTCCTCCACGAGCTCCACCTGCTCACCACGAAGCCCTTCCTCTACGTCTTCAACGTGGACGAGGACGAGCTGACGGACGACGCCTTCAAGGCCGAGCAGAGCGCGCTCGTCGCCCCGGCCGAGGCGATCTTCCTGAACGCCAAGCTGGAGCAGGACCTCTCCGAGCTGGACGACGAGGAGGCCCTCGAACTCCTCCAGTCGGTCGGCCAGGAGGAGCCCGGCCTCGCCACCCTCGGCCGCGTCGGCTTCGCCACCCTGGGCCTGCAGACCTACCTGACGGCCGGCCCGAAGGAAACCCGCGCCTGGACCATCAAGCAGGGCGCCACGGCCCCGGAGGCGGCCGGTGTGATCCACACCGACTTCCAGCGCGGCTTCATCAAGGCCGAGGTCATCTCCTTCGCGGACCTGGTCGCCTGCGGCTCGGTGGCCGAGGCCCGCGCCAAGGGCAAGGCCCGCATGGAGGGCAAGGACTACGTCATGCAGGACGGCGACGTGGTCGAGTTCCGCTTCAACGTGTAAACGTATACCCGCACACGGCCTGACCTGCGAACACGCGGGTCAGGTCGTTCTGCTGTCCGCAACAGTCCGCAGCACGGTTCGACCCCCGAGGAGGGGTGCAGCGCGCCACGACTTGCGGGCCAGCGGCGTCTGTCGACTCCGCTGGCGGTGACGTAGCGAAGTCGCATCGCTGCCACGTCCTCCACAAGGATCCTTCGCACTGCAGGCGCACTCCCGCGCAGACGTTGCCGTGTACGTGCGTTAGCGACCGGCGCGACCCAACGCTCGCCAACGGGGAAATGGCTGGTCAGGGCGCCGTTCGGGGCTCCGTCGCAGGTCAGGATCGAGCCGCAGGCATTCCGCTTCAATGTGTGAGTGGCTCGCTACTGCGAGTAAGGGGTCGTCGAGTTCGCAGGCGGCAGGGGGTCGGCTTCTCCTGGGAAAGAAACAGGGGGCCGGGAGGCGCGATTCTTCGTCGGGCGGTTGCCCTGCCCGGAAGTGCTGAAAGTGGTACGTTATTCGGTACCGCTATGGGTAAGGGGCAGGGCATGTCCATAACTGCGAGCGAAGCCCGCAAGGCGCTCTTTCCGCTGATCAAGAAGGTCAACGACAACCACGAGGCCATCGAGATCGTCTCCAAGCACGGCAATGCGGTGCTCATTGCGGCCGAGGACTATGCGGCGCTGCGCGAAGGCTCGTACCTCCTGCGCTCGCCGGCGAACGCTCGCCGGCTGCTCAAGGCGTACGAGAACGCCCTGACCAACATCAACGTGTCCGAGCGAGAGCTGATCGACCCCGACTCGCCGGATGCGGCACACGAGGGTGCCGAGTGAGGCTCGTCTTCGAGGACCAGGGCTGGGAGGACTACACGTCCTGGCTCAGGAACGATCGCAAGATGCTCGCTCGGATCAATAAGCTCATCGAGGACGTCAAGCGTGACCCCTTCACGGGGATCGGTAAGCCCGAGCCGCTGAAGTACCACTTGCCGGGGGCTTGGTCGCGGCGGATCGACGACGAGCACCGTCTCGTCTATCTGGTGACGGACAAGGGGATCGTCATCCTCGCCGCCCGGTACCACTATTGATAGATGAGCGTTCGCTGTGCCCAAGGGGACTGGGAGCGGGAGCGGGCGGCCCGGTAGCGGTCTTGCCCGAGTCCCAGAACCGCGAAAGGCCCCCCCCTGCCGCGGTGTGCGGCGAAGGGGAGCATCGGAGAGCTGACCGTCTACCGGATCGGATCCGGTTCTCGTCGTCCTCGTTCCATGGGCGGGGCGGGGTTCGGCGGGCCGGTGCGGGCTGTGCGACGGGTCCCAGAAGCGGGGAGACGGAGCGTCGTCCTCGCTCGTTTCCACCGATACCGGCCCCGCTCCCATTCGTTTGTGCTGCTCTCCGCCGTCCTCGGCGTGAACGTGCTCGCACCCGGGTCCACGTCCGTATCGGCGAACGGCGGACCCCCGGGGGCCGGGGAGCGGGTCGGCCAGGGACCGGTGGTGTTCCCTTCGCCCGAAGGCTCGTCCTCCGGGCCGGTCGACCACCCCTCCTCCGTGGTCGTCCCCATCCCACAGCGGGCCCCCGACGGTCGCTTCGTTCCGTGCGCCCACGGGTGGGGCGAGGAGGTGGCGGAAGAGCTCGGGCACTCCTCGTCGCTGGCCGCGCCGCGACCTGGGCCGGCGGGCCGATCATGTCGACCGCCTTCTCGATTTCGTTCTCGTGGCGGGCGAGCCACCACACCACCGCGCTGCCCGCGCTCTTGAGCACGTCGTCACCGAGGTAGCGCCGCTTGTTGCGCTCGTGCTGACGCTCGTACTCCCAGATCTCCTCGTCCTTGCGAAGGTCGTTCAGCTTCTCGCAGGTCAGGGTCGGGCCGCATGCGTTCCGCTTCAACTTCTGAGCGGATGACATAACAGCACGTCACTGACGCGGTAAACATGCAGCTCAGAAGGGGCCTGTCTCGGTTGGGGCCGGCCCCTTCTGTGCTCCCCATGCTGACGCGGTGCTGTCTCTTCAGCTGCTCCACCGCGCCTCACCTCGTCCGGTTCGCGAGCAGCCTCGCTGTCGCGAACGGCGAGGAAGGGGTTGCGGCCGAGTTGCGCAGGCACCTCGACACCGCCGAGAACCCGTAGGCCGGTCCGCGGCCGGGGTCGGCGAAAGCAGGCGGCATCGTGTGGGCGGCGGTACCTACTCTGGGGAGAGGGGCGGGCAGGCTCGGGAGAGGAGCCGCGCGTGATGCAGGGTCCGGGCGTCGGGGAACGGGCCAGGGAGGCCGTCGCCCGTGAGGCGTGGGGCGAGGCCTACCGGGCGTTGAGCGGCGTCGACGCGGATCTCCTCGACGCCGACGACCTCGCCGCGCTCGCCGACGCCGCCTGGTGGACCGGCCGCGTCGACGAGTCCGTCGAGGCCCGGGCGAAGGCCTACGCCGGGTACGCGCACCGGGGCGATGCCCGGCGGGCCGGCTACTGCGCGTGGATGCTCTTCTACGAGCACCAGCTGGCCGGGCGCTCCGCCACGGCCGCCGGCTGGCTGGGCCGGGCGCGTGAGCAGCTGGGCGGTGAGCCCGAGTGCGTCGAGCAGTGCTACCTCGCCTGGGTCGACACCGAGGAGGCGCAGGCGCGCGGTGCCTTCGGTGAGGCCATGGACCGGGCCCGCCGGATGGCCGGCATCGCGCGGAGCTGCGGCAGCGCGGATCTGCTGGCGATGAGCACCCAGGCCCGGGCGGGCGTACTGCTCGCCGAGGGCCGGGTTCCCGAAGGGCTCGCGCTGGTCGACGACGCCATGTGCGCGGCCACGGCGGGCGAGCTGAGTGCCTTCTTCACCGGGTGGATCCTCTGCCTCGGCCTGCAGCAGTGCATGGCGTGCGCCGACCTCGAACGGGCCGCGGAGTGGACCGACGCGGCCATGGCCTGGTGCGCCTCCATGCCCGAGGAGAACAACTTCCGCGGGCTGTGCCGCGTCCACCGGGCCCAGGTGCTGGAGCTGCGCGGCTCCTGGCCGCAGGCCGTCACGGAGGCGGCCCTGACCTGCGAGGAGCTGCTGCCGTACGAGACGTCGACCGCCGCGGAGGCGGTGTACCTGGCGGGTGAGATCCAGCGCAGGCGGGGCGAGCGGGCCGCGGCCGGGGCCTCGTACGCCCGGGCCCACGAGCTCGGGCGGGACCCGCAGCCGGGGCTCGCCCTGTTGCTCCTCGCCCAGGGGAAGGCCGAGGCCTCGCAGGCCGCGCTGCAGGTCGCCCTCGCCGCGGCGGGCGGACAGCGCCGGCGGGAGCGGCTGCTCGCGGCCCAGGTGGAGATCTCCCTCGCCCTGGGGCGGCTCGACCGGGCCCGTGAGGCGGCCGGTGAGCTGGCGGCCGCCGCCGACGCGTGGCAGCGGCGGTGCGAGTCGGACCGCACCCCGCCGCACGCGACCGCGGCGTGGGCGGGCGGCGCCGTGTCCTTCGCCGAGGGCGATCTGCCGCGCGCACTGCCGCTGCTGCACCGGGCGCTGGAGCTGTGGCTGGAGCTCGGGGTTCCGTACGAGGCCGCGCAGGTCAGGGTGGTCCTGGCCGCGGCCGACCGGGCCGGCGGGGACGAGGAGGGCGCCCGGCTCGAACTGCGGGCCGCCCACACGGTCTTCGAGGCACTGGGCGCGGTCCCCGACGCCCGCCGGGCGGCGGCCCTGCTGCGGCTTCCGGGCGGACTCACCGCGCGGGAGATCGACGTACTCCGTCTGGTCGCCGCCGGGCGCACCAACCGGGCCATCGCCGCCGAGCTCACCATCAGCGAGCACACCGTGGCCCGGCACCTCAACAACGTCTTCGCCAAGATCGACGTGTCCTCGCGGGCCGCCGCCACCGCCTACGTCTACACGCACGGCCTGGTCTGACGGGCGGCGCGTGAGCCGCGTGAACCGCGTGAGCCGCGTGAGCCGTACGGGCCGCATGGGCCGCATGGGCCGTTCCGCCCATGCGCGATCCGCCGGGATGGGCGGTTCCGGCGATGAGCCCGACCCCCTGCCGCGCCTACAACGGACTCATCGAAGCCCTCGGGGGCAGTGGAGCGAGAAGGCGGTGGCGGTCATGAGCACCTTCGCACCGGCCCTGGACGGCGCACGCGTGGAGCAGCTGCGGGCGGCCGTGCACGGAGACCTGATCCGGCCGGGCGAGCCCGGATACGACGGGGCGCGCAGGGTGTACAACGCGATGCACGACAAGCGGCCCGCGGCCGTGGTCCGGGCCGCCGACGCCGGTGACGTGATCGCCACCGTGAACTTCGCCCGGGAGCAGGACCTGCTGCTCGCGGTCCGCGGCGGCGGTCACAGCGTGTGCGGCCACGGCACCTGCGACGACGGGGTGGTGCTCGACCTCTCCCGGATGGGCGCGGTCCGCGTCGACCCCACGACCCGCACGGCGCGGGCCGAGGGCGGCTGCACCTGGGCCGACCTCAACCACGCCACGCACGCCTTCGGTCTGGCCACCACCGGGGGAGTGGTGTCCAGCACCGGCATCGGCGGGCTCACCACCGGCGGCGGCCTGGGCCACCTGGCCCGGCGTTGCGGGCTGGCGTGCGACAACCTCCTCGCGGCCGATGTCGTCACCGCCGACGGTTCCTTCGTGACCTGCAGCGAGGAGCGCGACGCCGACCTCTTCTGGGCCCTGCGCGGCGGAGGCGGCAACTTCGGGGTCGTCACCTCCTTCCTCCACCGGCTGCACCCCGTGGACACGGTCCTGGGCGGCCCGACCTTCTACCCGCTCGACGGCGACGTACTGCGGCGCTACCGCGCGCTGATCGCCGACTCCGACGAGAGCCTCGGCGCGCTGGCCGTCGTAGGGCTCGGACCGCCCCTTCCGGTCCTGCCCGAGCGCTGGCACGGCAGGCCGCTGTGCGCGGTCCTCGCCTGCTGGAGCGGGCCCGAGGAGCGCGACGACGAGATCCGTGCCCGCCTGGCCGGCCTCGGGCCGGTCGTCGGCCGGCATCTGGAGCGCATGCCGTACCCCGTGGTCAACACCCTGTTCGACGAGCTGCTCCCGGCGGGGCTCTTCCACTACTGGAAGGGCACCTTCAGCCGCGGGCTGCCGGACGGGGCCGTCGACGCGTACGTGGAGTACGGGGCCCGGACCCCTTCCATCCAGAGCTCGACGGTGGTGTTCCCGATCGACGGGGCCTGCCACCGGGTGGCTCCCGACGCGACCGCCTTCGCCTACCGCGACGCCGATTTCGCGACCGCCCTCAGCCCCACGATGCCCACGCGCGCCGGATGCGAGGCGAACACGGACTGGGTGCGCGGCTTCGCCGCCGCCCTGGAGCCGCACTCGATGGCGGGCGGGTACGTCAACTTCATGGACCGGGACGACCAGGACCAGGGCCGGGTCCGGGCCAACTACCGGCAGAACTACGACCGGTTGAGGGAGGTCAAGCGGCGCCGCGACCCCGGCAACCTGTTCCGCCTCAACCACAACATCGCGCCGTGACGCCGGGAGGGAGCAGATGACTGTCTTGCGGTACAAGGAAGTTGGTGACTATCTTGTACCGCATGACAAAGGAGCCGACCGCGACCGGTGACCAGCGGCGCAGTCAGCTCCTGCGCGGAGTGCTCGACCTCTGCCTGCTGTCCCTCATCGCCGAACGGCCCCGTTACGGCTTCGAGTTCGCGCAAGCGCTCGCCGAGGGCGGGCTCGACCTCGTCAGTGACGGCAGCATCTATCCACTGCTCGCACGGATGGAGCGGGCGGGGCTCATCTCCTCGTACCGCGCCCCGTCCCCCAGTGGCGGCGCCCCGCGCAAGTACTACCGCCTGACCGAGGCGGGGCACGCCGAGCTGGGCGGGGGCCGGGCCGACTGGGCGGCCTTCGCCGGGCAGGTGGGCCGGATCCTGGACACCGGTACGCAACCCACGGGGGAAACCGCACCATGACGAACGAGCAGATACTCGCGGCCTGCCGCAGCAACTGGGAGTACCGCGGGGTCGACGACGCGGCCATGCGGGAGATGCTCGACGAGCTCTCCGCGCACCTGGAGGACGCCCAGGCCGCCGGCCGCACCGCGCAGGACGTGGTGGGCCCGGACGTACGGGCCTTCGCCGCGGCCTGGGCGCGGGCGCGCGCCCCCTTCGCCCGCCGGGCGCTGCGCACGCTGGCCATGGCCGGCTACGTGCTCGGCTGGCTGTTGCTCTTCTCCTACCTGGTGCGGTGGACCACCCGACTGGACGTGACCCCCGGCCACATGGCCTTCTGGCTGGCCCTCGGCGCGGCGACGGTCGCCTGGGAGCTGCGACGCGGCGAGATGCGCCTGCACCAGCGGTGGGCGCTCTCGCTCGCAGTCGGCCTGCCGGTCGCCCTCCTCACCAGGTGGCTGGCGGGCGACGGGGCGCTCTTCACGCTCCCGCTGTGGGCCGCGCCGGTCATGCTGCTGCCCATGGCGCCGTACGCGGTCTCCGACGTGCGGGCCCGCCGGAACGCCAGGAATGATTCAACGCGCCTTCGCTGAGCGCTGCGTGACGGTGCGTACGGTCAGAGACCGCGGACCGCGGCGACCGTGAAGGTGGTCGGGGTGCCCGAGCCGGGGGACATCGGGCCGCCCTTGTCGAACTGCGAGCGGACCACCAGCGTGCGGCCCGCCGTGTGGGCGAGGGTCGTGGGGATCTGCAGGGACGGGTCCGTGATCGTACGGGTCAGGCGTGCGCGGGTGCCGTCCGCGCAGACCTGCCAGCGGGTCAGTGTGTTGGTGGTGTTGTGCGCCACGCGCAGGGTGCCGTCGGGGGAGAGGTCGAGGCCGTCGGCGGCCTTCAGGTCGCCGCCGCCGAGGTCGACGCGGCGGACGGCGCCGGTGCGCAGGTCGACGCGGTAGAGGTCGCCCGTCGGCATGTCGACGGTGAGGAGGTAGCGGCCGGCCCGGTCGGAGACGATGCCGTTGAGGCTGAAGTCGCCCGCCGGGCGGGGGCGCAGGGCCGGGGTGAGGTCGTAGGCCTCGGTCAGGGCGCCGCTGCCGGCGGCCAGTTGCTGCGGGGTCACGCGGTAGATCACCCCGCGGATGCTGTCCGTGAGGTAGGCGGTGCCGTCCGGGGTGAGGGTCAGGTCGTTGATGAAGTGGGCGGGGGCTCCCGCTCCCCGGTCCACCTCGAAGTGGGCCAGGCGGGACCCGTCGGCGGTGTCGTAGACCCCCACGCCCGCGGTGGAGTCGGTGACCCACAGGCGGCCGAGGGCGTCGACCCGCAGGCCGTTCGCCGTGTGGCGCCCGTCGGTGCCGGAGGGCAGGAACACCTCCGCCTCGGGGCGGCCGGGGCGGGCCCGGTAGACGGTGCCGTCCGCGTACGAGCCGACGTAGACCGTGCGCGAGCGGGGGTCGGTGGCGATGCCCTCCGGGTAGACCTTGGCACCCGGTAGGGCGAAGGCCGTGGATATCCGGGGGTCGCCGCCCGCCGGGGGGTGCGCCTTCGCCTGCGCCGGGGCCGCTCCCAGGGCGAGGGCCACGGCCACGGCCAGGGTCGCGGTCAGGGTGGGGGCGAGGGCAGTGGCCAGGAATGACGTCGTCTTCATCATCGTCCTCTACTGAGTAGGTGAGGGCGAATGTATGTTAGAGCTCTAATGGATGCAAGGGTGGCCGTAGGATGCGGGCATGACCTCCATGGCCCCCGAGGAGCGCATCGGCTCTCACCTCAAGCGTGCTGAGCAGGCGCTTCTCGCGGCGAAGAACACGGCGTGCAAGCCGGCCGCAGTAACGGTTCCGCAGTACGCCGCGCTGCTCTGGCTGGCGGAGAAGCCCGGCCTCTCGGCCGCGGCGCTCGCCCGGCTGTGCGGGGTGACCCCGCCGACGATGAACACCGTGCTGAAGAACCTGCAGGAGCGCGGGCTCATCGAGCGGACTCCGCACGAGTGGCACCGCAACGTGCTGGAGACCCGGCTCACGGACGAGGGGCGCCGGGTGATGGAGCTGGCGGACTCCGGGGCGGTGCGGGTGGAGCGCGCGCTGGCCGCCGCATTCACAGGTGAGGAGCGGGAGTCGCTCATCGAGCTGCTCGGGCGGTGCGCGGAGGTGCTCGACGCCCAGCGCTGAGGCCCGCAGGCCCGACCGGATCCGGCCCGCATCCCTGGCATGATTTTGCTCTGATTTGGAACTGTGCGGGGGTTTCGCACATCAGAAGTAGGGGATGCCCAGCCGTTCTGCCCTCGGGGGCAGTCATGACCGTTCGGAGCGAAGTCCGTGCACCAGTACCCGCAGCGCCCGCGGCCTGATGACCAGCCGTCGTACCAGGAGTACCCGCCCCAGGGGCAGGAACAGGGCCACCCTCAGGATTTCCCCGGGTACCCGGGTCCGGCGCACCGGCAACCGCCGCCGTACCAGCAGCAGCACCAGTATCAGCAGCAGTCGCAGTCGCGGCCCCCGCAGCGGCCGGAGCCGCAGTCGCGGCGCTCCCGGCGCCGAATATGGATCAGCGCGACGGTCGCCCTCGCGCTCCTGCTCGGCGGCGGCGGGTTCGCCGCCTGGAAGCTCGACTGGTTCTCCGGCAACGGCGAGGCCGTGAGCTTCGGCAAGAACACCCCGCCCCCGGCCACGGGCAAGACCGACCCGACCGCCCCCGCGACCGAGGCCAAGCCCTCCGGTGACCCGGACGTGCTCATGCCGACCGGCCCGAAGTCCGGCTTCAGGCAGACCGCCAAGCTCGAAGACGGCACGATCATCGCCAAGACCCGCCTCGCGGGCGCGAAGTCCGGCTTCGAGGGCGACGTCTGGGTGTGGGCGCCCAAGGAATACGACGACCCGAAGTACGCCAAGAGCGGCTTCCCGGTCCTCATCGCGCTCCCCGGCGGCAACGGCTTCCCCGACAACTACTGGGCCGACCGCAGCCTCGGCCTCCAGAAGGCCATCAGCGAGGGCACCAAGGCCGGCACCAGCCTGCCGTTCGTCGTGATCATGCCGGTGCTCAACCCGGACGCCAAGTACTACTACGACGGCTCCGACATCCCCGGCCAGGCCAAGATGGGCACGTGGATCGCCGAGGACGTCCCGGACTTCGCCAAGGCGAACTTCCGTACGTACAAGTCCCGTGACGGCTGGGCCTTCATGGGCTCCTCCTCCGGCGCCTTCGTCGGCATGAAGACCGTCCTGCAGCACCCGGACCGGTTCAAGGCCGTGATCGCCAGCGGCGGCGAGATCGTCCCCGACTCCCCGCTGTGGAAGGGCCACCAGGCGGAGATGGACGCGAACAACCCGGAGAAGCTCGCCCAGAAGCTGATCGACACCAAGGGTCCCGAGGTCTACATCAACTTCCAGATCGGTACCAAGGAGAGCGGGAAGGAGCGGATGACGAAGTTCCAGCAGCAGTTCGGCAAGGGACCCGTCAAGATGACCATCCGCGACATCCAGAACGGTGAGCACAACGGCTGGCACTACGTCCGGGGCATGAAGGAAGGCTCCCTGGAGTGGGTCAGCAAGGTCCTCAAGGGCCCGAAGCCCGAGGCCGGCTGACCGGGCAGGTCGTCCGGCTTCGGCCGCCCGCGTGGTGCTCGCCACGTCACGCCCGTCCCAGGCAACCCATCCCGTCGTTCATACCTCTGTAAAGGGTGTAAGGGGGACCGATCGGTCCGACCCGCGCTCCCGGTGAGCGCCGGAGAAGGAACGGGACAAAAACCGTGCAGCATGACCAGCAGGGCGACGGCAGCCCCATGACCCAGGGCGGCCGTCGCCCCCACCGCCTGCGCCTGGCCCTGATCGGCGCCGGGCTCGCGCTCACCCTCACCGGGGGCGGAGCGGCAGCGTACAAGTACGGCCTCTTCTCGGACATAGGGGATCCGGTTTCCTTCGGCAGGGCCCAGGAGAAGGCCGTCGCGGCCGCCGACGTGCCGCCGGAGGTCCTCATGCCGACCGGGCCGAACGCCTCGTTCGTCCGCACCTACCGGATGCCGGACGGCACGCAGATCGGCCGGACCACCCTCACCGGCAAGAAGTCCGGCTTCACGGGTGACGTATGGGTGTGGGTACCCAAGGAGTACGACGAGCCGAGGTACGCCAAGAGCGGCTTCCCGGTCCTGATCTCCCTGCCCGGCGGCCGCGGCTATCCCACCAACTACTGGGGTACGGGTCCCGGCCTCGGCCTCCAGCAGGCCGTGAGCGACGGGGTCAAGGCCGGCACGAGCCTGCCCTTCATCCTGATCATGCCGGTGCACAACGCCGACACCAAGCACCACTTCGACGCCTCGGACATCCCCGGCCAGCCCAAGATGGGCACCTGGATGGTCGAAGACATCCCGGATTTCACGAAGGCCAATTTCCGGACCTTCACCTCCCGCGACGGGTGGGCCTTCATGGGCTCCTCCGCAGGCGGATTCGGCGCCTTCAAGCACGTCCTGAAGCACCCCGACCGGTTCAAGGCCGCCATCGCGAGCGGGGTCGACATCGTCCCCGATTCCCCGCTGTGGAAGGGAAACACGCAGGCCATGGACGCGGACAACCCGGAGAAGCTCGCCGCGAAGCTGATCGCCGCGGGCGGTCCGGACGTCTACGTCAACTTCCAGATCGGGACCGCGGAGAGCGGCCGCGACAAGGCCGAGAAGTTCATGAACGACTTCGGGAAGGGCCCCGTGCACACCGCGCTGCAGGTGATCCAGGATGGTGAGCACAACGGAAAGTCGTACGTGCGCGGTATGAGGGAGGGCTCCCTGGAGTGGATCAGCAAGGTGATGAAGGCACCGACACCCGATCCCGACGTGCGATGAGCACGGTGGTGAGGGGGGCGTCGGCGGCGGCCGCGGCGGGGATCGCGGCGGTGTTCGCCGTCGCCTTCCTCAAGACGCCCGGCGAGCGGCCGGTGCTCCCCTTCCCCACCGTCGGAGTACTCATGGCGGGCGGCGAGCACTGGTGCACGGCGAGCGTCGTCGACAGCCCCGAGGGCAACGTCGTCGCCACCGCCGCGCACTGCGTGGCCCCCGCGGGCGAGGACGGGCAGCCGGGCGAGGTGGCCCACGACGGGCTGGCCATCGGCGAGCTCTCCTTCGCCCCGGCCTTCTCCGGCGAGGGCGCCGGCACCCAGCCGCTGGGGGTGTGGAAGGTCCGTTCGATCCACGTGGACGACCGCTGGACGAAGTGGGGCGAGGACACCGCCGACTTCGCCTTCCTCACCATCGAACCGGACGAGGACGGCCGCAGCGTCCAGGAGGCGGTCGGCGGCCCCGGCGAGGCCCCGAAGCCCGAATGGACCTCCGGGTACGACCGGGACGTGACCGTCGTCGGCTACCCGGAGTCCGAACACAACCCGAAGAACAAGCCCGTCTCCTGCACGACGCAGACCCGCCACGACGAGGACGACCCCGACATGCTCTACATGAGCTGCGCCGGGTTCTGGACGGGGACCAGCGGCAGCCCCTGGATCGCCGACCGGGGCGGGCCGGACCGTGCCGGGCGGCTGATCGGGGTGCTCAGCGGCGGGGACACGGACGTGGACTCCACGGCGGCGCTGTTCGACGAGCACGCGAAGGCCCTGTACGAGCGGGCCGCGCGGGGCTGAGCACCACCCGCGCGGGCGATGGGGACCTGCCGGCCTACCTCTTCCTGCGCTCCGTACTGACGATCACGCCCACCGCCGCCACGACGACCGCACCACCGACCACGATCGGCCAGGTCAGGGCCTCGTCGAGGATCAGCGCGCCCAGGGCGACGGCGACGACCGGATTGACGTACGCGTACGTGGAGACCAGCGACAGCGGGGCGGCCTGGAGCAGCCACACGTACGCCGTGAAACCGACGAGCGAGCCGAAGAGGACCAGGTAACCCAGGGCCAGCCAGGAGGCGGTGGAGAACGCCGCCGGGTCCAGCCCGCGGTGCTCGCCGCGCAGCAGGCCGACGGCCAGGGCGGCCGCTCCGCCCGCGAGCATCTGGTACGCGCTGCCGGTGAAGGGATTGGCCGGCAGCGTCAGCTTCGACGCCGAGAAGGAGCCCAGCGACCACAGGACCGAGGCCGCCAGCACCATCAAAACCCCCGACAGCCGCACCGCCCCGCTGAGCCCGGGGCTGGTCAGCACCGCGAGCCCGGCGAGGCCCACCAGCACCCCGCCCAGGGTGCGCAGCGGCGGCCGGTCCCCGGTGCTCGCCCGGAGCACCACCACCCACATCGGCACCGCTGCCACCAGCAGCGCGGCCAGGCCGGACGGCACCGAGGTCTCGGCGAGGACGACCAGGCCGTTCCCGCCGAGGATCAGCAGCAGGCCGACGGCGACCGCCGAGCCGAGCTGTGCCCGGGTGGCCCGGAGCGCGGAGGGACCGAAGCGCCAGGCGACGACGGCGGCCAGCACCAGGCCGGCGGTGATGAAGCGGGCTCCGGCGGAGAGGAACGGCGGCATGGTCTCGACGACGATCCGGATGCCGAGGTAGGTCGAGCCCCAGACCACGTAGACGAGGACGAGGGCGGTCCAAACGGCGCCGGTGATCCTGCCGCGCGGGGCGGTGGCGGCGGCCGTGGCCGGCGTGCCGTCCACGGGGGTTGAGGTGTCCATGCTCGGATCCTATGGTCGTTGGCCCATGCAGGCTTCTGGGCGTCTCAGCCCTTGAGCAGGCTGTTCAGCTCGCCGTACGGGAGGGAGTCCGCGAGGGCCCCGTAGGTGCCCTCGGAGATCAGCTCCTCGGCGGCGCGGCGGACCACGGCGTACGCGGCTTCGGCGACCCAGGAGCCGAGGCTGACGCGGGACACGCCGAGGGCGCCGAAGGCGGCGACGGACGGGGCGCCCGGGCCGAGCAGGATGTTGAGGGGGGCGTCGATGCCCCTGGCCAGCTCGGCGACGGTGGCCGGGTCCAGGACGCCGGGTACGAAGATGCCGGTGGCTCCGGCACGCAGGTACGCGGCGGCGCGGGCGAGGGTGTCGTCGAGGCGGGTGGCGCTCTCGCCGAAGCCCCTGAGGTAGGTGTCGACCCGGGCGTTGATGTAGAGCGGCACCCCGGCGGCGTCGGCGGCGGCGCGGGCCGCGGCGAGGCGCTCGATCTGCTCGGCGGGGTCGCGGTGGCCGTCCTCGATGTTGATGCCGACCGCGCCGGCGGCGATGACCCCGGTGACGGTCTCGCCCACGGCGGCCGGGTCGGCGCCGAAGCCTCCCTCGATGTCGGCGGTGACGGGGACGGAGACGGCGGCGGCCACGCGGGCGACGAGGTCGAGGGCGCGGTCGCGGGCGAGCGCGTCGCCGTCGGGGGAGCCGAGGGACCAGGCGACGCCGGCGCTGGTGGTGGCGACGGCGGGGGCGCCGGCGGCCTCGACGATGCGGGCGCCGGCGACGTCCCAGGCGTTGGCGAGGGCGAGGGGGGCGGTGGGGGTGTGCAGGGCCGCGAACGCGGTGGCCTTGGCCGGGAGATCAACATGGGTGGTCATGGGGTCAGTTCACCAGACCGGATGGGCCTGGGCTCGCGGATTTCCGACATCTGGGTGGAGCGCGTGCCGGCACCCTGGCCCCGCGCCTCAAGCGCCGGCGGGGCTGGAGGAGCGCCCCAAGCGCCGGCGGGGCTCAGTTGGGCGCCAGGCCCGTCTTCGCGCCCGCGCCGCAGAGCGGGAGGACGGCCGTGCGGCCCTGCAAGGGGTCCGTGGGGGAGAACGGGCCCACCGCGGCCCAGCAGGCTGCCGCCGTCGGTTCCACGAAGAGGCCGCGGCGGGCCAGGTCCCGCTGGGCCTCGCGCAGGCGCTCGTCCGGGACGGTCAGGAAGGTGCCGCCGGACTTGCGGACCGCGGCCAGGATCTGGCGGGCGCGGGGCGGCGCCGGGATGGCGATCCCCTCGGCCAGGGTCGGCCGTTCCTCCACCGGGTCGGCGTCCTCCGCGCCCGCGGCGAACGCCCGGGCCAGCGGGGCCACCGCCTCCGCCTGGACCGCGATCAGGGCCGGCGGCTTCACCCCGCGCCGGGCCAGTTCCTCGACGGCCAGCGCGGCTCCGAGCAGCAGGGTGCCGTTGCCCACGGGGACCACCAGGACCTCCGGGAGCCGGCCGCCGAGCTCCTCCCACACCTCGTACACGTACGTCTTGGTCCCGTGCAGGAAGTACGGGTTGAAGACGTGGCTCGCGTAGAAGACCCCCGGCTCGTCCGCCGCCGCACGGGCGGCCAGAGCCGCGGCCTCGCGGCCGCCGGGGATCACGCGGACGACCGCCCCGTGCGCCCGCATCTGTGCCGTCTTCTTCTCCGAGGTGCCCTCGGGCACGAAGACCTCGCAGTCCAGCCCGGCCCGTGCGCAGTACGCGGCCACCGACGTCCCTGCGTTGCCACTGCTGTCCGCCACGACCCGCTGCGGGGCGAGCCGCCGCGCGAGCTCCACGAGCATCACCGCGCCCCGGTCCTTGAAGGACAGGGTGGGCATGAGGAAATCCAGTTTGGCGTGAATCCGCTCCGCCAGCGGAACCAGCGGAGTGTGCCCCTCCGCCAGCGAAAGGGAGAACGCGCCGGGCAGCGGCAGCACGGACCCGTACCGCCACAGCGAATTCGGTCCCGCGGACGGGTCCAGCGCCGCGGCCGGGTCCGGCGTGAAATCGAGGTCCCAGGGCCCACCGCAGACAGGGCACCCCCAAGGCGCAGTCCGGACGTCCGCGCGTGTACCGTCCTCTGAACAGACGTAACCGGGGGGTGCGTGCGTCATGTGTGGAGCGCCTTTGCTCAAGCATGGCCGGTGGATGGCACGGATGTTACGCGTCGGTTGTTCCCTCGTGGTCGCGCCGAGGGCTGGATCAACCTTTCGGAGGCGGCAGCCCGTTGGGCCGTCCGAGTTGTCATGGCCACGCATGCGTGGCGCCGCTGCGCCCCCCGCAGTGCACCACCTAGGAGGAGGACCCGTCACATGCCAGTGATGCGTCACACACGCCGGAGATTCACCGGCATCGGCGCGACCGCGGTCGTGGCCCTCGCCCTCGCGGCGTCGTCCGCGCTTCCCGCATCGGCGTCCGGCACCGGCGGACCGGGTGTGATCCAGAACGCCGGAGCCCCGGGGTCCATACCCGGCAGCTACATCGTGACCCTGAAGGACTCCGCGGCCCGCTCGACCGCCGCGAGCGGTCAGGCCGTCGCGAAGCGGTACGGCGCGAAGATAGACAAGACCTACAGCGCCGCCCTCAACGGCTACTCCGTCAAGGTCTCCGAGGCGCAGGCCAAGAAGCTCGCCGCCGACCCCGCGGTCAAGTCGGTCGTGCAGAACCGCACCTTCACGGTCAACACCACCCAGCCCTACCCGCCGTCCTGGGGTCTGGACCGCGTCGACCAGGGCCCGCTGCCGCTCAACCAGAGCTACGCGTACCCGGACAAGGCCGGCGAGGGCGTCACGGCGTACATCATCGACACCGGTGTCCGCATCACGCACCAGGACTTCGGCGGCCGCGCCTCCTACGGCTATGACGCCATCGACAACGACAACACCGCCCAGGACGGCCACGGTCACGGCACGCACGTCGCCGGCACCGTCGCGGGCGGCTCGTACGGCGTGGCCAAGAAGGCCAAGGTCGTCGGCGTCCGCGTCCTCGACAACAGCGGCAACGGCACGACCGCCCAGGTCGTCGCGGGCATCGACTGGGTGACCCGCAACGCCGTCAAGCCGGCCGTGGCCAACATGTCGCTCGGCGGCGGCGCGGACACCGCGCTCGACGACGCCGTCCGCAACTCCATCGCCTCCGGCATCACCTACGCCGTGGCCGCGGGCAACGACTCCGTCGACGCCTCCAGGAAGTCCCCGGCGCGCGTCACCGAGGCCATCACGGTCGGCGCCACCACCAGCACCGACGCCCGGGCGAGCTACTCCAACTACGGCTCCGTGCTGGACATCTTCGCGCCGGGCTCCTCCATCACCTCCGCGTGGGGTACCGGGGACAGCGCCACCAACACGATCAACGGCACGTCGATGGCCACGCCGCACGTCGCGGGCGCGGCCGCCGTCTACCTCTCGCAGAACCCGGCCAGCACGCCGACCCAGGTGGCCACGGCCCTGGTGGGCTCGTCCACCCCGAACGTGGTGACCAACGGCGGCGCAGGTTCCCCGAACCGGCTGCTCCACGTGATCGCCCAGGGCCCCGTCCCGCCGGGCAAGCGCTTCGAGAACACCGCGGACCACGCGGTCGGCGACAACGCGACCGCCGAGTCGCAGATCACCGTCAGCGGTGTCATCGGCAACGCCCCGTCGGCGCTCAAGGTCCCGATCGACATCAAGCACACGTACATCGGTGACCTCAAGGTGGACCTGGTCGCGCCCGACGGCTCGGTCTACACCCTGCACAACCGGGCCAACGACGGCGCCGACAACATCATCAGGACCTTCACCGTGAACGCCTCGGCGGAGACGGCGAACGGTGTCTGGAAGCTCCGCGTGAACGACAACGCGATCGGCGACACCGGGAAGATCGACTCCTGGGCGCTCCAGTTCTGAGCAGCCGGAGACACGGGCCGTGACCCGGCCGTGAGAACAGCGGGGGCGACCGACTTGTCGGTCGCCCCCGCTGCGTACTATTCGCGCATTCGTTCGCGCCCTCGCGGCGCGCCCCGCGCCGCCCCCGCGATGGAGTCCGTCCCGTGAGCACCCCGCCGAGCCCTCCTCCCGGACCGGTCCACTCCTGGCCCCCGCCGTCCCCGCAGGAGGGTTGGGGCCGGCCGCCGGGCTTCCAGCAGCGTCCGCCGGAGCTCAACGGTTTCGCGCTCGCCTCGCTCCTCTCCGGGCTGCTGTGCTTCCCGCCGCTCGGCATGGCCTTCGGCATCGCGGCCCTGGTGCAGATAGAGAAGCGGGGGGACCGCGGCAAGGTGATGGCGATCGTGGGCCTGGTGCTGTCGGTGGTGATGACCGGCGGACTGGTCTTCACCGTCGGGCGGGTCCTCGGCGCCGCCGAGGACCGGTTCACCTCGCTGACCGAGTACTCCGACGTCGAGGGCGAACTCACGGACCCCGACGACCTGAAGGCGGGCGACTGCTTCAACGTACCGGGCGGGGACCTGGTCGACGAGCGGCCCGTGACGTACCGGATCGACTGCGCCCGGGTGCACCACGGTGAGGTCACCGCGTCAAGGGTCCTGGAGGCGGCGGAGGTCGCGGAGCCCGGCGGGTCCGGCCGCGAGTCAGAGGACGCGTGCTGGAAGGCCCAGGACGAGTACGCGATGGACACGTGGGCGCTGCCCGAGTACGCGGAGATGTTCTACTACGCGCCCTCGCGCGAGTCCTGGCAGCAGGGGGACCGGAAGCTGCTCTGCGTGATCGGCACCACCGACGAGGAGTGGCGGGGCAGTCTGCGCAAGGACGCCGGCATGCTGAAGCCGGAGCAAGCGGCCTTCCTGCGGGCCGCCAACACCGTGGAGTTCGTCATGAGCCGGCCTCCCGAGAGCGGCGTGGAGGACGCGCTGCCCGAGTACCGGGCGTGGGCGCGCGAGGTGCACGCGGCGCTGGGCGCCGAGGCGAAGCTGCTGCAGGCGGACGCGGCACGGGCGGGGCTGGAGAAGGTGGTTCCGGCACAGCTCAAGGAGATCGAGGCGGCGCGCGCGGAGTGGCAGCGCGCCTCACAGGCCAAGACGCCGGCGGAGTTCGACCGGCAGTGGGACCGGGCGGCGGCCGCGCCGTCCCTGGAGACGGAGAAGGCGCTGCGCGGTGCGTACGGGCTTTCGACGGCGATTCCCCAGTGGCTGGAGGACAGCCAGGGCGACCCGGAGGACCTTGAGGACGGGCCCGGCCGGGGCCCCTCGTCGGAGTCGGTGTGACGTCGTCGGGGTAACGCATGGTAACGGGTTTGAGTGACCTGGCTTCATCACTTCGGGTGAAACTCTGGCCCTTGCTTGCGGTCTTCAACCGTCGGTTGCCAGGGTGTAGCTGTCTGTCAACCTGATGGGAGTGGCCAGTGACTTTCGGTGAGCAGCCGGCCTATTTGCGCGTGGCCGGGGATCTGCGACGCAAGATCGTCGACGGTTCTCTGCCCCCGCACGCCCGGCTCCCCTCTCAGGCACGCATCCGCGAGGAGTACGGGGTCTCCGACACCGTCGCCCTGGAGGCGCGCAAGGTCCTCATGGCGGAGGGGCTGGTCGAGGGCCGGTCCGGATCCGGTACGTACGTACGGGAACAGCCGGTCCCGCGGCGGGTCGCCCGCGCCGGCTACCGCACGGGCGGCGCCTCGACGCCGTTCCGGCAGGAACAGGCCGACGCGGGCGCGCGCGGCACGTGGGAGTCGAGCAGCGAGCAGACGGGCGCCCCCACGGAGATCGCGAAGCGGCTCGGCATCGAGCCGGGCGAGCGCGTGATGCGGACGCGGTACGTCTTCCGCGACGCGGGGGAGGCCATGATGCTGTCGACCTCCTGGGAGCCGCTCGCCGTGACCGGCCGGACCCCCGTGATGCTGCCGGAGGAAGGGCCGTTGGGCGGCTCCGGGGTGGTGGACCGGATGGCCGCGATCGACGTCGTCGTGGACAACGTGGTCGAGGAGGTCGGCGCGCGGCCCGGCCTGGCGGAGGAGATCATGCTCCTCGGCGGGGTGCCGGGGCACGTGGTGCTGGTGATCGGCCGCACCTACTACGCCTCCGGCCGGGCCGTGGAGACGGCCGATGTGGTGGTCCCGGCGGACCGTTACCGCCTGGCGTACCACCTCCCCGTGCGGTGACCGCTCCCGCTCGCGCGTGAACCCCCGGGCGCCGCCCGGGGGTTCACGCGCGCCCGGCGCGACGCCGCCGGCCCGGCGGGTTTCGGCGCGATGGTGATCGTCTGCGCCGTCCCGGTCCGCGCGTCCCCGGACTGTTCGGTCCGTATGGCGGGACCCCCGCCTCCACCGGCGCGGCCGGGCCCGGCCGGGACGCCGTGCCGCTTGCTCGACGCCACCTGCGCGGACGCCCGTCGTACGGCGGCGCGGTGGCCCCGCCCGGGCCCTCGGTGCGCCCCGTTCGAACCGGCGCGCACGGCCCACTCGTACGCATGGCCGGATGCGTACGCCTGCGAGGTACCTCTTCGTGAAAAACCGTATCCGCTCCGTAAAGGTCGGGCGTAAGGTCGGGCATATGCGCAATGCGGTTTCCCGGACAGGTACGTCGGCGGAGGGTGAAAACGCAATGAACGACAGCGGTGCCCTGCTCCCGTGGCTGGTCATACGTGAGGACGACAACGGCAACCGCTACCGGGTGGGCCGGTACGCCACCCGGGCCGAGGCCCAGAAGGTCGCCGACAGCCTCGAGGACCGAGGACACAAGCAGCTCTACTGGGTCGAGCGGATCGGTCGGACCGCCACGATGAACTGAGCGTCGCTGCCCTTGACGACGCTGACATAGGCTCCGCCCATGACGGTACGAGTGGTCGTGGGCGGAGCCCTTTGTCATGAGGGGCGCCTGCTGGCCGCCCGCCGCAGCGCACCGCCCGAGCTCGCCGGACGCTGGGAGCTGCCGGGCGGGAAGGCCGAGCCTGGCGAGTCCGTCCCCGAGGCGCTGGTGCGCGAACTGCGTGAGGAGCTCGGCGTGGAGACCGAGCCGCTGGAACGGATCCCGGGGGAGTGGCCGCTCAAGCCCGGCCTCGTCCTGCACGTGTGGACCGCGCGGCTGCTCTCCGGAGTGCCCGCGCCGCTGGAGGACCACGACGAACTGCGCTGGCTCGGCCCGGAGGAGCTGGAATCGGTGGACTGGCTCGACCAGGACCGGCCGGCGGTCGCGGAGGCGGGACGCCGACTGCGCCGGGACGGCGCCCGTGACGGCGGTCGCGACGGCGCCCGGCGCGGCAGCGGGGGCGCGTGACGCTCGCGGTGTAGGCCGTCTGCGCCACAGTGCGCCGGTGGGCGGGGGGGCGAGTGGTACGACGCCCCGAATATCGGGTATGTCGCTATTAATCCCTATCTCGTCCCCCTTTCGTCCCCGACGAACCGGACTGGGGTCGCTGCTGGCCCGGGAAGTGATCGGCGTGATCGACACAGACGGTGAGTGCGCCGAGTGGGCCTTCCCCGCCGAGCCCGGCGCCGTCCGCACCGCCCGCCACGCCGTGCGCGGAACCCTGCACGCGTGGGGCCTGGAGGCCGTCGGCGATGTGACCGTCCTGCTGGTCAGCGAGCTCGTCACCAATTCCCTGCGGTACGCCTCCGGCCCCATCGGTGTCCGTCTGGAACGGCGCAATCCGGCCGCCGACAGCCCCGCGGGCGGACCCGCCCTGCTCGTGGAGGTTTCTGATCCGCTTCCGGATCCGCCCCGCGAGCGGGTCGCGAACCACGACGACGAGGGGGGTCGCGGCCTGCACCTGGTGGCCGTCTCCTCACAGCGCTGGGGGACCCGGCACGGGAAGTCGGGCAAGACTGTGTGGTTCGAGTTGGCTCTTCCTGGTGAGTAACAAGGTGAACGGTGGCGTGTGACCTTCGGGGGATGTCTTCCGGCGGCAGTCGGGGTAGGAGCTCGGGGGAGATCGCGTGACATGGCTCGAAATCATCGAGACCGTGCTGTGATCGTGAACGCCGTGCCGTCCGGGGCCGTGGTGCTGAATACTTCGGTCATGGCCGGTCCGGTTGCGGTGAGCTGGAGGGGACGGTCGCGTGAGCGAGATACCTGCGCAGGCACATCAGACCGACGTGCCGCGAGAGACATGGCACGACGCCCTGTGGCACAGCAGTCCGCCTGGCTCTATATATGACTACATAAAGGTCGCATCCTTCTCGATCGGGCCCGACGGGTTCATCGATCAGTGGAGCCTGCGCGCCGAGGAACTGTTCGGACTGACGGCCTCCCAGGCCGTGGGCCGCGACCCGGTCGACGCCTTCATGCCGCCCGAGCTGCGTCCCGACGCGCACCGCAAGGTCGCCGAGATCCTCGACGGCAAGGAATGGACGGGCCTGATCCCCTTCCGGATCCCGGGCGGGAACGGCGCGCACGGCGTGGCCGAGATCTATGTGATGCCCACCCAGACCGAGACCGCCGAACGGGCCGCGCTCTGTGTCGTCGTCGACGTACGCGCGCTGCGCCGGATCGAATCCGATCTGGCCGCCTCGCAAGCGATATTCGGCCAATCCCCCTTCGGCTTCCTGCTCTTCGGCACGGACCTCACCGTGCAGCGGGCCAACCGCCGGTTCGCCACCGTCTTCGGCGGCGCGGCCGAGGAGCACCGCGGCCGGACCGTGCACGATTACCTGCCGGCGCACGAGGCCGACCGGATGGCCGATGCCCTGCGCCGGGTGCTGGACACCGGGGACTCGGTGACCGACCTGCGCATCACCGGCGCCGCCCCCGGCAGCCGGGAGAACCGCCACTGGTCCATCAACCTCTACCGCGTCCACGGCGGCAGCGGCCGCCCGATCGGCGTGGCGGGGATCGGCACCGACGTCACCCGCCGCCACCTCGCCGCCCGCGAGGCCGCCGGGGTCCGGCGCAATCTGGCCCTCCTCAACGAGGCCGGGCACCGCATCGGGAACTCCCTCGACCTGGAGACCACCGCCCGCGAACTCCTCGACGTCACCGTCCCCGGCTTCTGCGACCTGGCCGCCGTCGACCTCTACCAGGGGCTGCTGCTCGGCGACGACGACCGGCCCGCCCGGCCGCAGGGCCCCGGCGTGCCCAGCCTGCCCGGCCAGGGCCCGGCGCGTACGCCCTCGGCCGCCCTGCGCCGGGTGGCCTTCGCCTCCGCCGTCTCGGACGCCCCGCTGTCCGGTCCGGGCGCGCTGGTCTCCGTAGGCGACATCCACCGGTACCCGGCCGCGTCACCGGGCGCGCTGGCCCTGCGTACGGCGCGGCCGCGGCTGATCGAGGGCGGCGGACCGGAGGACCTCGTCCAGTCCACGCTCGTCGTGCCGATGGTCGCCCACGACACCGTGGTCGGGCTCGCGCAGTTCTCCCGCACCAAGGGCAGCGAACCCTTCGGCGAACGCGACCGGGCGGTGGCCGTGGAACTGGCCGCCCGCGCCGCCGTGTGCATCGACAACGCACGGCTCTACCGGCGCGAGCACGAACGGGCCCTGATACTGCAGCGCAGCCTGCTGCCCCCCGGCGACCCGGAGGCGGCCGGCCTGGACATCGCCTGCCGGTACCTGCCGGGCAACGCGGCCACCGAGGTCGGCGGGGACTGGTTCGACGTCATCGAGCTGCCCGGGCACCGCACGGCGCTGGTCGTCGGCGACGTCATGGGCCGGGGGCTGCGGGCCGCCGTCGCCATGGGCGAACTGCGGACCGCCGTACGGACCCTCGCGCTGCTGGACCTCGAACCGGCGGAGGTACTGACCGCCCTCGACGAGATCGCCCGCGGCCTCGGCGCCCCCGGCGGCTCCCAGCAGGCCTCCCGGGCGGCCCTGCACTCGCGGGACGCGGACCGCTCCGAGGTGTACCTCGCCACCTGCGTGTACGCGGTCTACGACCCGGTGACGCGGCGCTGCACGATCGCCAACGCGGGCCACATGCCGCCCGTGCTGGTCGAACCCCCGGACGAGGCCGGCGTCCCGCGGCCCGCACTGCTCCTGGAGGTGCCGCCCGGGATGCCGCTGGGCGTGGGCGGCGAACCCTTCGAGGAGGTCGAGGTCGACCTGCCGGAGGGCGCCCTGCTGGCCCTCTACACGGACGGGCTCGTGGAGTCCCGCGACCATCCCCTGGAGGAGGGGCTGCGCGGGCTGCGCGAGGCCCTCGCCGATCCGGTCCGCCCGCTGGAGGACGTCTGTGACCACGTGCTGAACACCCTCGACACCCGGCACGGCGAGGACGACATCGCCCTGCTCATGGCCCGGGTGCAGGGCCTTCCGGTGGACGCGGTCGGCGACTGGCAGCTGCCGCGCGAGGCCCGTTCGGTGGGCCGGGCCCGGGAACTGGCCCGGGCGAAGCTCCCGGCATGGGGCCTGGAGGGCCTGCTGGACACGACCGAACTGCTGGTCAGCGAGCTGGTCACCAATGCCCTGCGGTACGGGGAGGGCGAGATCCGGCTGCGGTTGCTGCTGGACCGCACGCTGGTCTGCGAGGTCTGGGACGCGAACCTGGTCCAGCCGCGGCGCCGGCGTGCCCGCGACACGGACGAGGGCGGCCGCGGCCTCCAGCTGGTCGGCCTGCTCTCGGCTGGCTGGGGCACGCGCCGCACCCACCGGGGCAAGACGGTCTGGTTCGAGCTCCCGCTGCCCGGCGCGGCGGCGGAGGCCGTCGCCGAACTCTCGGCGGAGCAGCTGCTGAGCATGTACGGCTGAGCGGGGCCGCGGGCCCCTGCCCCCGGAGCCCACGGAGCCCCCGGACCCGTCGGGTCCGGGGGCCTGCGCTCACTTCGGGTCAGTGTCCTTGAAGCACCGCGAGTACACGGCGAAGTTGATCAGGTTCTCGCCTCCGCCGGACCCGTCCATCCACCGGGCCTCGAGCTGGGTGTGGGTCGCCTCGTGGACTGCCAGGACCTCGATCCGCTTGCTCTCGGTGTTGAGGTTCGGGCCGTTCTTCACGACCTTCCAGCCGTTCTCCGGCAGCTGCGCGGCGAGGTTCTTCATGCCCTTGTCGAGGGTGTCGTGGTCCACGCCGTAGACGGACCAGACGTGCCGGACATTGCGGAGGCCCTGCTTCTTCTCCTCGCTCGTGCCGCAGGGGTAGGTCGCCGGTCCCCCCTCGGTCACCTTGCCCTTGACCTGGGTCATGTCGAGGGCCCTGCTCGACAGGTCGCCGACTTCCTCTTCCACCTCTTGGTGGGTACGCGGCTGCGGGTCGTACGTGCGCTTGGAGGAGGATTCGTCGTCCATGAGAGTGCATCCCGATACGAGGGTCAGGGCGCCCAAGAGCGCCAGTGCAGTGACGTTGCTTCTGTTCCTTCGACTCACTGACGGGCCTTCCTGTCCAGATCGACTTCTCCGTAGAGCCCGGCTATGACAGCCGCCTGGTTCTGAAGGCTGACAGACGGCTTACCGTCCGTCTCGTCCCAGAAGTTCCCGTGGCCCGGGGAATCACTGTGCATCTTGTTGGCACCGAACCGTTCGTCCGTGGGAATGACCCCCCAGTCACCGAGACCGCTGAGCCTGCCGCCGAGCGTGACCCCGTTGTCGTCGCCCCCGCCTTCCATGGCCCACACGTGCTTCGGCTGGAAGCCCAGGTCTCCGGCGCGGTCCGCCTGCATACCGGGGCTGCCGACCGCGACCACGTCGTCGACCGGCATGGGGTCGGCCCAGCTGTCGGCGTAGTCACTGCGGTACTTCGCCGTGTCGCCGATCAGCGTGGATCCGTAGCTGTGGCCGATGAGCGTCGTGTGCGCGGTGTCGCCGGTGGCCGCCTGATGGGCCGCCTGGTTGCCGTCGAGGAAGTGCCGCAGGGTCGGCGCCCCCTGCTCGGCCCACTTGTCGTGGGGGGCCTCGGTGAGGATGGTGTTCGGGGCGTCGTAGTCGAACCAGGTGATGGTCGACACCGACTGCCCGGGCGCCAGCGCCGAGGCCTCGCGCCACAGGGCGTCGCTCTTCGCGGCCTCGTCGGAGATGGTCCCCAGCGTCGTCTTCGTGCCCGGTACGAAGATGGACGTGTGGTCCGCGGTGTCCGGGTTTCCGTTGGCCAGGATCACGCGTCCGTCGGAGTTCGCCTCGGCGTCGAAACCGAGCAGGTACGCCTGGGGCAGTCCGCGCTCACCGGTCTCGTCGAAGCGCTTCTGGATGACGTCCATGCCCTCCAGGCGGTCCTTCAGATGGGCCCTCCGGTCCCCGTGCTTGTCGTTCCAGGCGTTCCACTCGTCGGTCTCTTCGCGCATCCAGGCGCGACCGCGCTGGACGTAGTGGTACTTGGGCTTCGGTTCCCCGGGGATCGCGTTCAGCTCGGTCTTGTAGGCGCCGTGCGTCTCCGCGAGGACCGTACGGTTGGCGCTGTCGCGGACGTCCGCCGGGAGCCCGTCCAGTGCTCCGACGCTCGCCGGCTTCAGGGTGATGTAGGTCTCCCTCTCCTCCTCCGACAGGCCCTTCCACCACTCGGCGTTCAACTGCGGGTCGCTGCCCTTGGGCGGCGGGGGCTTGATGTGGTCGAGGTAGTCCTTGGCGCCGCTGCTGACCGCGGCGGAGTCGCCCTTGACGTCGGCCCAGTCGGACTCCGAGACCGTGAGGTCGTCGTCCGCCTTGAGCTTGCGCAGGCGCGGGGCCCACTGGGTGTCGGCTTCGGTGGCCTCGGCGACGGCCTGGGCGATCCGGTTGGCTATCTCCACCGCCTTGCCGAAGTTCGGGTTGGGGTGGATGTTCGCCGCCTGCCGTTCCAGGGCGGCGGAGAGGTCGTTGGCGTCCTTGGTCGGGTCGATGACGTTCCCCGAGGGCTTGCCCTTGGCGCTGCCGCTGACCGTGCCGCCCTCGGGCAGCTTGCCGTCCTTCTCCGTCCCGCCGGGCGGGAAGCTCACCGAGCCGTCGGCGCCGACGGAGAACTTCTGGGCCTCGGCGTCACTCACGGCAGCGTCGAGCTTCCGCTTCGCCTCGGTGAAGGAGGCGGCGAGCGCGTTGAGGGAGGTGGCGGCGAGCCCGCACTCGACCTGCGTGTAGTGGAAGTTCTGGGCCAGGTCCCGCAGCTGGACCAGGGCCTCGGTCACCGCTGCCCCCTTGAGGCCGGCGCGCAGCCGCGCCGAGATCTGTCCTTCGGTGCTGCCGTAGGCGTGGTCGGCCATCGCGCTGACCGACTGGTATCCGTCGGCCGCCTCGGTGAACTCGGTGGGCTTGAGGGCTTTGAGGGTTGCGTAGTCCATGCCCGCTCTCACCGGCCCCCGTCGTTGCCGCCGGTGGCGGGTGTGTCCTTGTAGGTGTCGGTCATGCGGGCGAAGTCACCGCGCAGGGTTTCGTCGTTGGAGACCTGGCCCTTGCCCGCCGAGATCATCGGCCCCTGCAACGTGGTGCACTTGCCGACCAGGCCGTCCAGGTACGTCTTCCACGACGTGTACAGCTCGCCCTGGGCGGTGGCGCTCTCCACGCCGGCGACGGCGGCGCCCTTCTGGCCGCTCTCGAACTCGGTGAGCGCCTTCCTGATGGCCGTCACCAGCTCGCCGACGTCCTGGCTGCCCTTCTTCCAGACCGCCATGTCGGACTTGAGGTCCTCACCGCCACCCCCGCCGCCGCCGTCGGGTGCGGCGCTCGCCAGCCGCATCTCGGCGCCGGCCGCGGTTCCCTGTTTGAGCCCTGCCCACTCCGCGTCGAACGACGTCATGCTCACCCGAGCCCCCGTAACACTCTGCGAATGCAATGATCGGGTGATCCTAATACTTCGACAGCCCCTCGCCTGCCGGGCGGTGTTGACCCTGCTGGGCAGGCACGGCCGGGTCACGGCCCGTAGCGTTCGGTCACGCCGCGCCCGGATTCCCTACGGCAACGGTCAGGCGGCGCGCCCCCGCTTGAGCGCGGCGA
This sequence comes from Streptomyces sp. NPDC048257, assembly GCF_043201855.1. Lineage (NCBI taxonomy): Bacteria > Bacillati > Actinomycetota > Actinomycetes > Kitasatosporales > Streptomycetaceae > Streptomyces > Streptomyces sp. NPDC048257. The sequence goes on along the minus strand of NZ_JBICZI010000004.1, from coordinate 500,323 downwards.
GCCGGGACTCGACCTCCAAGGACTTCCCGAGGTCGTCCAGGGCCTCGAACTGGGCGTCCAGCGAGGAGGCGGCCAGTTCCTGTTTGCCCAGCGCCATCGCCTCCTCCCGCCGCACCTTCTCCTCGAAGCGCGCCAGGTCGCTCGTCGGGTCCATGACGTCGATGTTCTTCACCGCGTCCAGCATCGTGTTCTGCGCCTGGGCGGTCTTCGCCCGGGCGACCAGCTCGTCGCGCTTGGACTGGAGCTCCGTCAGCTTGTTCCGCATCGAGTCCAGTCCCGACCTGAGCTTGCCGACGACCTCCGTCTGGGCGGCGATCGTCGGCTCCGCCGTCCTCGCCTCCTTCTCCGACTGCAGCTGCCGGCCCAGCGCCACCTTCGCGAGGTTGTCGAACTTGTCGGCGTCCGCCGTCGCCCCCGACGCCCGCAGCTCGTCCCCCTTCCTGCTCGCCGCCAGGGCCTTGGAGCCCCACTCGGAGGCCGTCTCCACGTCCTCCTTGTGGTCCGCCTCCAGCATCCGGAGGTTGCCGATCGTCGTCGCGACGGCCTGCTCCGCCTCCGAGATGTTGTTCGTGTAGTCGCGGATCAGCTGGTCCAGCGTCTTCTGCGGGTCCTCCGCCTGGTCCAGCAGAGCGTTGATGTTGGCCTTGGCGAGCTGGGTGACGCGGCCGAGGATGGTCTGCTTGCTCATGGTGGGTCTCTCCTGGTCAGGGCCGATGGATGTGCAGTTCAGAAGCGGCCGCCGCCGCCCATGCGGCCGCGGGTCCCGCCGCCGCCGAAGGAACCGGGGCCGCTGCCGCCACCTCCGCCCCCGAAACCGCCGCCGAAGCCGCCTCCGCCGAAGCCCCCGCCGCCCCGGCCGCCGCGCAGGATCTCGCCGAGGATGATCCCGCCGAGCACGGCGCCGCCCTGGCCGCCGCCGGCCCGCCGGCCCGCGTACGGGTCCTGGTACGCCCGTACGTCCTGCTCGGCCAGCTGCTGCGCCTGCTGCGCCAGTGCGTCCGCCTGCTGGGCCTCCGCCAGCGCTCCCGACGGGTCGGCCGCCGCCACGGCCACCGCCCGTTCCAGGTGCCGGCCCGCCTCCGCCAGCCGGGTGCGGGCCTGGCTGCCCACCGCGCCGCGGGTGGTGGTGATGTAGTCCGTCGCCGCGCCGATCGCGCTGCGCGCCGCGAGCATGGCCTGGTCGAGCAGGGCCGCCGCCCGCTGCCGCCCCGACTCCCGCTCCCGCGCCCCGGCCAGGGCCTCGTCGAGGGCCGCGTCGGCCTCCTCGATCCGGCGCAGGGCGTCGATCGGGTCGTACCGGCCGGCCGCCTCCTCCTGCCGCACGTCGGCCAGTACGGCCTCCGCCCGGCCGATCCGCCCGCGCAGGTCCGCCGTCGAGGTGCCCTCCGCGGTGCCGGTGAGCAGTCCGCGGGCGTCCGCGAGATCGGTCTCCGTCTCGGTCAGCGCGCCCGGTAGCTTCCCGGCCGCCTCCGCCAGCTCCTGCGCCCGCCGCTCGACCGCGTCGACCAGGGTCGCCGCCTGGTCCACCGCGCCCTCGGCGGCCCGTACGTGCACGGCCGCCGTCCCGTTCTCGCCGGCGTCCAGGGCCGCATGGGCCAGACCCAGGTTGGTCGCCGTGAACAGCAGCCGGTCCTTGGCCTGTTCGGGGTGGGAGGCGACGGGCGCGGACGCGGAGTCCGCGTACCGCCGCGCCAGCGCGGTCAGGGTCGCCTCGGAGGTGGCGGCGCGCCCGGTCAGGTCCAGGTAGTGCTGCTCCACGGTCGCCAGCGCCTGCGGGGCGTTCTTCTCCAGGTCCCGCAGCCGGTCGAAGTCCGCCGACTCGGCGTCGAGCCGCCGGTTCGCCTCGGTGCAGCGGGCGACGATCTCGTCCAGCATCCGGCGCCGGGTCGCGTCGTCCTCCGGGTAGGCGTCGTCGAGCTGCTGGCGCAGCCGGAAGGCGTGCGTCAGCTCGCCCTTGGCGTACTCCACGGCGGCGATGAAGGGGCGGGCCGCCTCCTCGCCGAACTGGGCGGAGGCGAAACCGAGTTCCTCGGTGCTGGTGCGGACCGCGTCGTCGGTCTCCACCAGCAGGGTCTTGGCCCGGCCGTCCAGCTCCGGCAGCGGGAGCCGGTCCGGCGCCCCTTCGGGCCAGCCCGGCCCGGTGGTCGTCCCGCGCCCGCCCCCGGCGGCGGCCTTCCGCTTGCGGCGGGTGTACGTGTACGCCGCGAGCGCCCCGGCCGCGCCGATGGCGACCACCGGGAGCACGAAGTCCCCGGCCCCGCTCTCGCCGCCCGCCTTGCCACCGGGATTCGCCGGGCCCGGGGTGATGGTCGGCACGGGTACGGGCTGCCCGCCGAGCACGGCGTCGTAGCCGTTGGCCGCGCCGATGGCGGCGCCCGCCCAGTCGTTCTGCTTCAGGGCGGGCTCGATGGCGGTCTGCGCGACGGTGGCCAGCTGCTTCTCGGTGAAACCGGAGTCGACATCGGCCGAATAGGCGTACTGGCGGGCCCCGGTCGCCACGGCCAGCAGGACGTCGTTCTGGCCGAGGCCGTTGCGCTGCGCGGTGGCGTCGGCCCAGCTCTGGGCGGAGCGCCCGGAGAAGTCCCGTACGTAGGCCACGAAGAGCTGGATCCTCCGGTCGGCGTACAGCTGGTCGAGCGCGGCGACGACGGCGCCCTGCCGGTCGCCCAGGGCCCCGACGCGGTCGGTGATCTGGCCCTGCTGGGAGAGGGTGACGGGATCCTCGGCCCATGCGTCGGACACCCCGACCGCACCCCAGCCGCCGGCCGCCAGCAGCCCGGCCGCGAGCGCGAGCCCGGTCCGTACGAAGATCCCGCGGCGCGGCCTGCTTCTCGGCGCAATCACAATTGGGAGGGTATGGGCGGCTTCACCCTCCCGCATCCGGAGTCGCCCCCGTGCCCCGCCCGCCGCCCGCCGCCCGAGCCCACGGCCACAGGTTCGCTGTGGTCACGGGCGGCGGGCGGGGCGGCGGCGGGCGGGGTGAGGGCTAGGGGGTGTCCTGCCGGCGGCGGCCGATCTTGTTGCCCAGCCACACCAGCGGGTCGTACTTGCGGTCCACCGCCCGCTCCTTCAGCGGGATCAGGGCGTTGTCGGTGATCTTGATGCCCTCCGGGCAGACCTCCGTGCAGCACTTGGTGATGTTGCAGTAGCCGAGCCCGTGCTCCTCCTGCGCCGTGCGCTTGCGGTCCAGGCCCGCCTCCGCCGCCGCGTCCAGCGGGTGCATGTCCAGCTCCGCCACCCGCATCAGGAAGCGCGGACCGGCGAAGGCGGGCTTGTTCTCCTCGTGGTCACGCACCACGTGGCAGGTGTCCTGGCACAGGAAGCACTCGATGCACTTGCGGAACTCCTGCGAGCGCTCCACGTCGATCTGCTGCATCCGGTACGCGCCCGGGGCCACCCCCTCCGGCGGCACGAAGGCCGGGACCTCCCGGGCCTTCGCGTAGTTGAAGGACACGTCCGTCACCAGGTCGCGGACGACCGGGAAGGCGCGCAGCGGGGTGACCGTGATCGTCTCGGACCGCTCGAAGGTGGACATGCGCGTCATGCACATCAGGCGCGGCCGGCCGTTGACCTCCGCACTGCACGAGCCGCACTTGCCCGCCTTGCAGTTCCAGCGCACCGCCAGGTCCGAGGCCTGGGTGGCCTGGAGCCGGTGGACGATGTCCAGGACCACCTCCCCGTCGTGCACCTCGACCGTGAAGTCCCGCAGTTCCCCGCCCTCCGCGTCGCCCCGCCAGATCCGGAAGCTCGCGTCGTACGTACTCATTCGTAGAGCTCCTCTTCGGCGAGGTACTTGACCAGCTCTTCCTTCTCGAAGAGCGCGAGCAGGTCGGGGCGGATGGGCTCGGTGCGGGTGTGGACCAAGGCGATCCGGTCGGCCGCAGGGTCCACCGGGGCCGGGTCCACGGGCCGGCACAGCAGGTTCACCGGGCGCCAGCTGCGCTCCATCGACGGGCAGTCCTCCCGGGTGTGCCCGCCCCGGCTCTCCGTGCGCTCCAGGGCCGCGCGGGCCACGCACTCGCTGACCAGCAGCATGTTCCGCAGGTCCAGGGCCAGGTGCCAGCCGGGGTTGAACTGCCGGTGCCCCTCGACACCGGCGCGGGAGGCCCGTACGCGCAGGGTCGCGAGCCTCTCCAGGGCCTCGGCCATCTCGCCCTCGCGCCGGATGATGCCGACGAGGTCGTTCATGGTCGTCTGGAGCTCCTGGTGGAGCGTGTACGGGTTCTCCGCGCCCTCGGCGGCGTGGAAGGGGGCCAGCGCCTCCGCCGCCGCCGCGTCGATCTCCGCCTGGGAGACCGCCGGCCGTCCGGCGGAGGTGGCGTACCCGGCGGCGTGCAGTCCGGCCCGCCGCCCGAAGACCAGCAGGTCGGACAGGGAGTTCCCGCCGAGCCGGTTCGAGCCGTGCATGCCGCCCGCGACCTCGCCCGCCGCGAACAGCCCGGGCACCCCGACGGTGGCGGCGGACTCCGAATCGACCGCGATCCCGCCCATCACGTAGTGACAGGTCGGGCCCACCTCCATCGGCTCCGCCGTGATGTCCACGTCCGCCAGCTCCTTGAACTGGTGGTACATGGAGGGGAGCCGCCGCCTGATCCTCTCGGCCGGCATCCGGGTGGACACGTCGAGGAAGACCCCGCCGTGCGGGGATCCGCGGCCCGCCTTCACCTCGGAGTTGATGGCCCGCGCCACCTCGTCGCGCGGGAGCAGTTCGGGCGGGCGCCGGTTGTGGTCCGGGTCCTCGTACCAGCGGTCGCCCTCCGCCTCCGACTCGGCGTACTTCTCCTTGAAGACGTCGGGGACGTAGTCGAACATGAACCGCTTGCCCTCGGAATTGCGCAGCACCCCGCCGTCACCGCGCACGGACTCGGTGACGAGGATGCCCTTCACCGACGGGGGCCAGACCATGCCGGTGGGGTGGAACTGCACGAACTCCATGTTGAGCAGGGGCGCGCCCGCGAGCAGGGCCAGCGCGTGGCCGTCGCCCGTGTACTCCCAGGAGTTGGAGGTGGTCTTGAAGGACTTGCCGATCCCGCCGGTGGCCAGCACCACCGCCGGGGCCTCCAGGACGAAGAACCGGCCGGACTCGCGCTCGTAGCAGAAGGCCCCCGAGACCTTCCCCCGGTCCTTCAGGACCCTGGTGACCGTGCACTCCTGGAAGACCTTGAGCCGGGCCTCGTAGTCCCCGTGCTCCTTGAGGTCCTCCTGCTGGAGGGCGACGATCTTCTGCTGGAGCGTGCGGATCAGTTCCAGGCCGGTACGGTCGCCGACGTGCGCGAGGCGCGGGTACTCGTGGCCGCCGAAGTTGCGCTGGGAGATCTTCCCGTCGGGCGTCCGGTCGAAGAGCGCGCCCCAGGTCTCCAGCTCCCAGACCCGGTCCGGGGCCTCCTTCGCGTGGAGTTCCGCCATCCGCCACTGGTTGAGGAACTTGCCCCCGCGCATGGTGTCGCGGAAGTGCACCTGCCAGTTGTCGCCCTCGTTGACATTGCCCATGGAGGCGGCGATCCCGCCCTCCGCCATCACCGTATGGGCCTTGCCGAACAGGGACTTGCAGATCACGGCCGTACGGGCGCCGCGCTCGCGGGCCTCGATCGCGGCGCGCAGCCCGGCGCCGCCCGCACCGACCACGACCACGTCCCACTGCTGCCGTTCCACTTGAGCCATCTCAGAAGATCCTCGGGTCGGTGAAGGCGCCGCTGGCCAGCAGGTACACGTAGAAGTCGCACAGGGCCACGCTGATCAGGGAGGCCCACGCCAGCTGCATGTGGCGGGTGTTGAGCCGGCTGACCCAGCCCCAGAGCCGGTAGCGCACCGGGTGCTTCGAGAAGTGCTTGAGCCGGCCGCCCATGATGTGGCGGCAGGAGTGGCAGGACAGGGTGTAGGCCCAGATCAGCGTGATGTTGACCAGGAACAGCAGGGTCCCGAGGCCCATGTGGCCCCAGGCGTAGTCCTCGTTGCGGAAGGTCAGCACCGTGTCGTACGTGAGGATGCCCGCGACCGGGACCGCCGCGTAGAAGAAGTACCGGTGCACGTTCTGGAAGACCAGCGGGAAGCGGGTCTCGCCGGTGTACTTCGCGTGCGGTTCGGCGACGGCGCAGGCCGGCGGCGAGGCCCAGAAGCCCCGGTAGTAGGCCTTGCGGTAGTAGTAGCAGGTCAGCCGGAAGCCGAGCGGGAAGATCAGGATCAGCAGGGCGGGGGAGAGGCCCCACCAGCTGCCGAAGATCTCCCAGTTGGGCCCGCCCTTCATGGGGACGCAGTTCTCCGCGAGACACGGGGAGTAGAAGGGGGAGACGTACGGGGCCGCGTAGTAGTCGGCGTTCGCGAAGGCCCGCCAGGTCGAGTAGACGATGAAGGCGAGCAGCCCGGCCGCGGTGCCGGCGGGGGCCAGCCACCACCGGTCGGTCCGCAGGTGCCGGGCCGCGATCGCGGCCCGTGAGGCGTCGTGGACGCCGCCGGGCCGCTGCTGGGGTCGTTCTGTGCCTGTGGCCAAAGAGGACTCCGGGAGGAGTGATGAGGGGTGCCCGGTGCTGCCCGGCCGCGGACGGCCGGGCAGCACGGGGCGTGGGTGGATGCGCGTCCGTGACGGGCCGGCTCAGGGGGCGCGGCGGTCGCGCGCGCCCAGCCCCTCGTCGTCGGAGTCCGTCCACAGGGAGCTGTCGTACGGGGTGTCCGGGACCGTCACCATCCGGGACGGGTCCGGACCGGTCGCCGTCGTCGACGGCTTCTGCCGGGCGGCCTGCTGCTCCAGCCGCTCGACCTTGCGGGTCAGCTCGTCCAGGTTGCGCCGTACGGCACTCAGATCGTCTTGCAGGGACATGATTTGCCCTCATTTCCGCCAGGGTGCGGTGGCAACGCTCATGTGCGCCTGCGAGTGTCGCGCTTCCCGTCCCCCGTTGTGAAGGGACGTGCAGCGATTGCGGGCGCGCAGGCGTGAATCGTGCGCCCCTCCCTGCCCCCCATTCTCATCCCTCTCCCGGGGGAACGCCTCCTGCCGTGCAAGCGGGATTGGTCCGCACGGGTGGGGTTCGCGGCGTGGCGGGAGTCGGGTGCGAGGGGCGCGGCGGACCGTCTATTTCAGTGGGTTCCGGCAACCGGTGTGATCAGCTCCATATACCGCCGAACGTGATCATGCTTCCCCCACGCCCCGCCCCGGAGGTACCACCCATGTCCCAGAGAAGGCGCAGGTCCTTGGCGCTCCTGACCTCGGGAGTCCTCGCACTGCCGCTGCTCACGGGCTGCGGCGCGGGTGATGACGAGGGCGGTCCGGCCGCCGCAGGGCAGGACATCGCCACGACCGCCCGAGAGAAGGTCGCGGACGGGGGTGTGCTGCGCTGGGCGGTGGACACGCTCCCGGACACCCTCAACACCTTCCAGGCCGATGCGGACGCCACCACCGCCAGGATCGCCGGCGCCGTGCTGCCGCAGCTGTTCGTCCTGGACGCCCGGGGGCGGCCGGTGGCCAATCCCGACTACCTGGAGAAGGCCGAGGTCATCGAGCGGGAGCCGAAGCAGGTCGTCCAGTACAAGCTGAACCAGCAGGCGGTGTGGAGCGACGGACGCGAGATCGGCGCCGCCGACTTCGTGGCGCAGTGGCGGGCCCTGAACGGCAAGGACTCGGCGTACTGGACGGCGCGCAACGCCGGCTACGACCGCATCGAGAAGATCGAGAAGGGCAAGTCCGACCTGGAGGTCAGGGTCACCTTCAACAAGCCGTACGCCGACTGGCGCTCCCTGTTCACCCCGCTCTACCCCAAGCAGGTCACCGGCACCCCGGACGCCTTCAACGAGGGCGCCCGCGGCGCGCTGAAGATCACCGCCGGCCCCTTCGCGCTCGGTGCCATCGACAAGAAGACCGGCACCGCCGCCCTGACCCGCAACGCGCGCTGGTGGGGCCGGCCGGCCAAGCTGGACACGCTGATCCTGACGGCCGTCCCCCGGGCCGAGCGCCCGGCGGCGCTGGCCGCCGGGAAGCTCGACCTGGCCGAGATCGACCGGACCGGAGCCGACCGGATCGCACTGGCCCGCCGGGACGCGGCCGGCAAGAACGGCCCGGGTGCGGGCGGCGCCCCGGCCCACGGCCCGGGCGCGACGCTGACCCCGGCGCAGGCCACGATGTCGTGGGCGATCGCCTTCGGGGCGGACGAGGACAAGGCCGCGGCGGAGGCGGAGAGCCGCCAGAAGCACCTCGCCTCGGTCAAGCGGTACGCGGACGAGCAGGCGGCCCTGCGGGCCTTCACCGTCCGCAAGTCCCTGGAGCCGGCCTACACGCAGCTCGCGATGAACGGGGCCTCCGGCCCGCTGGCGGACGAACGGGTCCGCCGGGCGGTGGCCCGGGCGCTGGACCGCAAGGCGCTGGCCGAGGTGGTGCTGAAGCCGCTCGGCCTGCCCGCGAAGCCGGTCGGCAGCCACCTGGCACTGGCCGGGCAGCGGGCGTACGCGGACAACAGCGACGCCCTCGGCGGTCAGGACACCCACGCGGCCCAGGCCCTGCTCGCGGACGCGGGCTGGCGCAAGAACGGCAAGATCACCGAGCCGGCGGGTGCCAAGGCCGGCCCGGAGAGCGCCCCGCAGGACGACGGGAAGACCCCGGCCGGCCCGGGCACCGGGAACGACGGGCTCTACATCGTGGGCGACGACGGGGCCAACGGCGAGCCCCGGTCGGCCTCCGCGGCCCGCACCCAGACCGGCACCGGTACGGGGACCGGCGCCGCCCCGGCAGGCGCCCAGGACGGGCCGTCCCCGGTGCTCGCACCCGCCCCCTTCGGGGCCCAGCAGCAGGCCTTGCTGCTCGCCCAGGCGGCCCGAGCCGCCAAGCCCGTCGCCGTGGACGACGGCAAGGGCGCTCCGGCCCGCGAGGGTGACGCGGCCGACGCCGACAAGGCCTCCCCGGCGCCGGCCCCGGCCAAGCAGCCCGCCCGCACCTCCGGCGGCATGCTGGCCAAGGACGGCAAGGCGCTCAGCCTGCGCTTCGTCGTCCCGGCCGGCCCCGGCTCGGAGTCGCTGCGCACGGTCGGCGAGCGGATCTCCGCGATGCTCCGCAAGATCGGTGTGAACACCGAGACGGTCAAGGTGGCCGACGACAGCTTCTTCAAGGACCACGTGGCCTCGGGCCAGTACGACCTGGCCCTGTACTCGTGGCCCGCGACGGCCTACCCGGCCACCGACGCCCGGCCCATCTTCGCCAAGCCGGAGCCGGCCGCGGACGGCTCCCTCCTCGTCGAACAGAACTACACACGGGTCGGCACCGACCACATCGACCAGCTCTTCGACCAGGCGGTCGGCGAGCTGGACGAGGAGCAGTCCCGCGAGCTGATGCGCAAGGCGGACGCCCGGATCTGGGCCGCCGCCGGCTCCATCCCCCTCTACCAGCGCCCCGAGCTGGTGGCCGTCAAGCCGGGCCTGGCCAATGCCGGCGCCTTCGGCCTCGGCGCTCCCCGCTACCAGGACATCGGCTGGAAGAAGGCCCCGGCGGTGAAGGACAAGAAGAAGTAGCGGGGGAGAAGAAGTGGTGACAAAGCGGTGCCTGTCAGGTTGACCCGCGGCTCACAAGCTCAGATGTGACTCAAGTCCCTTGCCCGCCGGATCCCCCGGCGGGCAAGGTCGTGCATACCCGTTGACCCGCGTGAATACCGGTTGGAACGGCGGCCGAGGCACCCCATGCAGCACTCGGCCGCACTCATGCATCCGGCCCCTTGACAGACCCCTCGGCAGGCGGTTCCCGCCACTCGACGTACCATGGGGTAAGGCCGTGGCAGGTTTTCGCCCGGCCGAGGCGCGCGTGCCGGACCGTACGCGACGCCATCCACGATCCCGGGAGAAGCGCCGAAGTGCCCACGCGCCACGACATCCGTAACGTCGCCATCGTCGCCCACGTCGACCATGGCAAGACGACCATCGTCGATGCCATGCTCAAGCAGGCCGGTGCCTTCGCCGCCCACCAGCACCTCGACGACCGCATGATGGACTCGAACGACCTGGAGCGTGAGAAGGGCATCACGATCCTCGCCAAGAACACGGCGGTGAAGTATCACCCCAAGGACGGCGGGGCCCCGATCACGATCAACATCATCGACACCCCCGGCCACGCCGACTTCGGTGGTGAGGTCGAGCGCGGTCTGTCGATGGTGGACGCCGTCGTTCTGCTGGTGGACGCCTCCGAGGGTCCGCTGCCCCAGACCCGCTTCGTCCTGCGCAAGGCCCTGCAGGCGAAGATGCCGGTCATCCTCTGCATCAACAAGACCGACCGCCCGGACTCCCGGATCGACGAGGTCGTCAACGAGACGTACGACCTCTTCCTGGACCTGGACGCGGACGAGGACCAGATCGAGTTCCCGATCGTCTACGCCTGTGGCCGTGACGGCGTGGCCTCGCTGACCAAGCCCGAGGACGGCACCGTCCCGGCGGACAGCACCAACCTCGAGCCGTTCTTCTCCACCATCCTGGAGCACGTCCCCGCCCCGGTGTACGACGAGGAGGCCCCCCTCCAGGCCCACGTCACCAACCTGGACGCCGACAACTTCCTCGGCCGTATCGCGCTGGTTCGCGTCGAGCAGGGCGAGCTGCGCAAGGGCCAGACCGTCGCGTGGATCAAGCGTGACGGCTCCATCTCCAACGTCCGCATCACCGAGCTGATGATGACCGAGGCGCTCACCCGCAAGCCGGCCGAGGTGGCGGGCCCGGGTGACATCTGCGCGGTCGCCGGTTTCCCCGAGATCATGATCGGCGAGACCCTGGCCGACCCGGAGAACCCGATCGCGCTTCCGCTGATCTCGGTGGACGAGCCGGCGATCTCCATGACCATCGGTACGAACACCTCCCCGATGGTCGGCCGCGGCGGCAGCGGCAAGGGCGCGGACGCCAAGTCCGCCGTCAAGGACCGCAAGGTCACCGCCCGCCAGGTCAAGGACCGTCTGGACCGCGAGCTCGTCGGTAACGTCTCGCTCCGCGTCCTCGACACCGAGCGTCCCGACGCCTGGGAGGTCCAGGGCCGTGGTGAGCTCGCGCTCGCCATCCTGGTCGAGCAGATGCGCCGCGAGGGCTTCGAGCTGACCATCGGCAAGCCGCAGGTGGTCACGCAGGAGATCGACGGCAAGGTGCACGAGCCGGTCGAGCGCATGACGATCGACGTGCCCGAGGAGCACATGGGTGCGGTCACGCAGCTCATGGGCGTCCGCAAGGGCCGCATGGACAACATGTCGAACCACGGCTCCGGCTGGGTCCGCATGGAGTTCGTCGTCCCGTCGCGCGGTCTCATCGGTTTCCGTACGGAGTTCCTCACGGGCACGCGCGGTACCGGCATTGCCCACTCGATCCACGAGGGCCACGAGCCGTGGTTCGGCCCGCTGGTCACCCGTAACAACGGCTCGCTGGTCGCCGACCGCGCCGGTTCGGTCACGCCGTTCGCGATGATCAACCTGCAGGAGCGCGGCGTCCTGTTCACCGACCCCGGCACCGAGGTGTACGAGGGCATGATCGTCGGTGAGAACTCGCGCTCCGACGACATGGACGTGAACATCACCAAGGAGAAGAAGCTCACCAACATGCGTGCGGCTTCCGCGGACAACACCGAGAACGTGGTGCCCCCGCGCAAGCTCTCCCTGGAGCAGTCCCTCGAGTTCTGCCGCGACGACGAGTGCGTCGAGGTGACCCCGGAGGCCGTGCGCATCCGCAAGGTCGTCCTGGACCAGAAGGACCGCTCGCGCACCGCGTCGCGCGCCAAGTCCGGCAAGTAGTAACAGCCGTACGGCCGTTCGCCCGGATTTGCTCGGGCGGGCGGCCGCGCTGGTCCTGACGGGCCGCAGTACCTGGATAAGCAGCAGCCCCTCCCTTCACGGAGTCCGTGAAGGGAGGGGCTGTTCGCTTTTGTCAAGCGGATTTTTGCGTTCAGGTGTCCGCATACCGACCGTGACACTCCGGAAGATGAGCTAACCGTCCGTTTCGCACGTGTCTGTCTCCTATCCGTTTGTCCGGATTTCGGGTTTCTGCCGCGGATCGATGTTGTGAAAACGAGACCACTTAAGTGTGGTTTACGGCCTGGCAGTCCCTGAGGATGGCTCCATTGAGCTCGGGTCAATGGGTCACGCGCTGTGGGGAGCGCGCCGACTCACGAGCACACTATGGGCAGGAAATTGCTCGCCGTCAGGGGTGTCGGCGAGGTTTCTTTGCCCCTCAAGTCGATCAGTGGACTCATGAGGAGGAAACCCATGCGCGGTGCCAAGAGCGCCAAGTGGGTCGTGGGCGCGGTTGTCGTCGCCCTGGCCGCTACTGCCTGTGGCGGCGGTGACGGTGACAGCAAGGACAAGGGAAGCGCTGCCAACGGTGGCGTGTTCCGGTTGGGCAGCACCGAGCCGGACACCATCGACCCGGGGCGTGCCCACGAGTCCACGGGTATCCTGCTGGCCAACGCGCTGTTCACCGGCCTGTACGGGAACACGCCGGACGGTCTCGCCGAGCCCGCGCTCGCCGAGTCGGCGACGTCGGACGAGGGTTGCACCTCCTGGACCTTCAAGCTCAAGCCCGACACCAAGTTCTCCAACGGCGAGGTCGTCGACGCCGAGGCGTTCGCCCGTGGTTGGGCCCGTGCTGCGCACAAGGCCGCCGCGTCCGACGTGGCGTACCACTTCGCCGGCATCAAGGGTTACGCCGAGCTGCAGGACGGCTCCGCCAAGACCTTCGCCGGTGTCACCACGCCGGACCCGACCACCATCAAGGTCGACCTGTCGAAGGCCGACTGCGAGTTCGTCCTGAAGACGGCGCACGCCGCCTACAGCCCGGTCCCGAAGGTCGCCAAGGTCGGCGAAGAGGACAAGGCGTTCGGCGAGGCCCCCGTCGGTAACGGTCCGTTCAAGATGGACGGCACCTGGGAGCACAACAAGGCGATCAACCTGGTCCGCAACGACGGGTACGGTCTGCAGAAGGCCTCCCTCGAGAAGGTCCAGGTCACGCTCCTCAACGACAAGACCGCGCAGCAGCTCGAGTACGACGGCTTCCAGGCCGGCACCTTCGACTACGCGCACATCCCGACGCCGATGCTGAAGACGGCCGAGGCGAAGTACAAGCCGCAGAACAAGTGGTTCGCCAAGGACACCAACGGCATGAACTTCGTTCTGCCGATCGGTGACAACGGCCCGACCAGCAACAAGGACGCCCGTCTGGCGATCTCCTACGCGATCGACCGTCAGGCCATCGCCAAGGGTGTCTTCCAGGGCTACCAGACCCCGTCGACGACCATCGTGCCGCCGGCGTTCCCGAAGGCGTACCAGAAGGACCTCTGCGTCTCCTGCATCAAGCAGGACCCCGCCAAGGCCAAGGAGCACGCCGAGAAGGGCGGCCTGAAGCCGGGTACCGAGATCCGCTTCAGCTTCAACACCGGTGCCGGCCACGAAGAGTGGGTCCAGGCCATCGCGAAGCAGGTCGAGGAGGTCCTCGGCGTCAAGGTCAAGCTGGACGGCAAGGACTTCCCGGGCATGCTCAAGGAGCAGCAGGGTTCGAGCGCCAGCGGCATCTACCGCTTCGCGTGGGGCGCGGACTACCCGACCCCGGAGAACTTCCTGTTCCCGCTGCTGCACTCGTCCTCGATGGCCAAGGACGCCGATGGCAACGTGACCGGTGACAACCGCGTCCGTTACAACAACCCCGAGTTCGACAAGCTGATCGACACGGCCCGCGCCACCAAGGACGAGGCCGCGCGTCTGGCGATGTACAAGCAGGCCGAGAAGATGGCCATGGACGACATGGCGCTCATCCCGACCTTCAACCGCTCCCAGTTCCGCCTGATGGCGACGGACAAGTTCAACGGTCTGGACGACATCAACTTCAACGAGGACCCGATCCTCGAGAAGATCTCGATCAAGAAGTAATCGGTTCGGACGGTATATCCGTCAGGAGCGAACGTGCCGCGGCCCCCGGGTGACCGGTGGGCCGCGGCCCCGCTCGGCAGGCCGTTTTTACTTCGGCACCCCTCACATCCGCGGGCAATCCCCGCAGGCCGAGAGCCGTCCCGTTCCTAGGGTCGGAGGCCGCTGCTCCCAGAAGCGGCCAGGTAGAGAGGCAAAACATGGGAAGGTACGTCGCCCGTCGCCTCGGGCAGATGGTCATAGTCCTCATCGGCGCGACCATGGTTCTGTTCGCGTGTCTGTTCGTTCTCCCCGGCGATCCCGTGGGTTCGATTGCGGGCAGTGACAAGGCACGCGACCCAGCAGTGGTCGCGGAGCTCAAGGCGCGTTACGGGCTCGACAAGTCGCTGCCCGAGCAGTATGTGAACTACGTGGCAAAGGTTGCGACCGGAGACCTCGGTGAGGACTTCGTCCAGCGCCGCGAGGTGTCCGACATCCTTGCTCCCAAGCTGCAGAACACCGCGAAGCTGGCCCTGCTGGCCATCGCTCTCGTGACGGTGTTCGGTATGGGGGTCGGCATCATCGCCGCCCTGTACAGATACAGCATCTTGGACATGGCCACGACATTCTTTACGACCATGGCCGTCGGATTCCCGACGTTCGTGATCGGCATGCTGCTCATGAAGTACTTCGCCGTGGAACTCCAGTGGTTCCCACAGCTCGGCGGCGACAAGCTCGAAGGCATGGTCCTTCCCGCGATCACCCTCGCCGTCACCGACATCGCGTTCGTCGCCCGCCTCACCCGCGGCACGATGCTCGAGGTGCTGCGCGCGGACTACGTGAAGACGGCCGTGGCCAAGGGACTTCCGCGCCGTCGCGTGCTGTTCAAGCACGTGCTGCGCAACTCGTCCATCCCCGTGGTCACCTACCTGGGCATCTCGTTCGGCGGACTCCTCGGTGGTGCGCTCATCACTGAGGCGATCTTCAACTGGGACGGTGTCGGTCTGGCACTGGTTCAGGCGATTCAGCAGCAGAACAACCCGATCGTGATCGGCGTCGTGACGTACAGCGTCGCCATCTTCGTCGTCCTCAGCCTCATCGTGGACCTGCTGTACGCGGCCCTCGACCCGCGTATCCGCCTCAGCTGACCGCCCCCAAGGAGGATTTCCTCATGTCTGAGCTCGCAACGAGCCCGGCGATCGGGGACGAGAACCCCGTGTCGTCCGCTTCGGCCCCGGCCGAACCCCGACCCAAGCAAATGAGCCAGTGGGGCGAGATCCGTCACCGCTACGTCCAGAACAAGCTGGCCGTCCTCGGCCTCGTGATCATCACCCTGCTGTTCCTGACGGCGGTGTTCGGCGACATGCTCGCGCCGTTCGACCCCTCGGCGCAGGACCTCGAGAACACCCTCGCCTCGCCCGACGGCACCCACTGGATGGGTACCGACGCCCTGGGCCGCGACATGTTCTCGCGCCTCATAGCCGGCACCCGCGTGGCCATGTTCGTCGGCCTCGCCTCGATCTTCTTCGCGGTGCTGATCGGTGTCGCCCTCGGCGCCATCGCCGGCTACTTCGCCGGCTTCGCCGACACCCTCGTCATGCGCATCGCGGACGTCTTCCTCGCGTTCCCGCTGATGATCGGCGCCGTCGTCATCATCCTGGTCACCGGCCGCGGCATCACGCCGGTGATCATCTCGCTCGCGATCTTCTCGTGGGCCACCGTTTCCAGGCTCCTGCGCAGCTCGATCCTGTCGGTGCGCGAGATGGACTACGTCCACGCGGCCAAGGCACTCGGCGCGAGCGGCTGGCGGATCGTGCGCACGCACATCCTGCCCAACTCGCTGACCGCCGTGCTGGTCTACGCGACGTTCAACGTCGGCACCACGATCATCGGCGTCGCGGCGCTCTCCTTCCTCGGCGCCGGCGTCCCCGTCGACGTCCCGGAGTGGGGCAACATGCTCGCGGCCGGTCAGGCGTTCATCGGCGTCGCCGACTTCCTGTGGGTGTACCCGAGCCTGTTCGTCGTCGTCACCGTGCTCGGCTTCGCCTTCGTCGGCGACGGCCTGCGTGACGCGCTCGACCCGAAGCTCCGGTAGGGCCGCCCGATGCCCCGAGACAACATCAGCAAGCAGGACGAAGGTGGCGGCGTGACGACGTCGGAGATTCTCAGCGTTGCGGAGACGGGCGGCGGAACCGCCGTGCCGCTGCTGGAGGTGGACAACCTTCAGGTCGAGTTCAAGACCCGTGACGGGGTCGCCAAGGCCGTCAACGGCGTGAGCTACAGCGTCAGCGCCGGCGAGACCCTCGCCGTGCTCGGCGAGTCCGGCTCCGGCAAGTCCGTCACCGCCCAGGCGATCATGGGCATCCTCGACAGCCCGCCCGGACGGGTCTCCGGCGGCGAGGTGCGCTTCCACGGCAAGGACATCCTCAAGATGTCCGACGAGGAGCGCCGCAAGCTCCGTGGCAACAAGATGGCGATGATCTTCCAGGACGCGCTGTCCTCCCTGAACCCGGTCTACTCGGTGGGCGACCAGCTCGGCGAGATGTTCCGGGTCCACCGGGGCATGTCCAAGAAGGACTCGAAGCTCAAGGCCATCGAGCTCATGGAACGGGTGAAGATCCCCGCCGCGAAGGCGCGCGTGGGTGACTACCCGCACCAGTTCTCCGGCGGTATGCGCCAGCGCATCATGATCGCCATGGCGCTGGCCCTGGAGCCGGACCTGATCATCGCCGACGAGCCGACCACGGCTCTCGACGTGACGGTCCAGGCACAGGTCATGGACCTGCTCGCGGAGCTCCAGCGCGAGATGAACATGGGCCTGATCCTGATCACCCACGACCTCGGCGTCGTCGCCGACGTCGCGGACAAGATCGCGGTCATGTACGCGGGCCGGATCGTCGAGACCGCTCCGGTCCACGAGATCTACAAGCGCCCGTCCCACCCGTACACCCGCGGCCTGCTCGACTCGATCCCGCGCCTGGACCAGAAGGGCCAGGAGCTCTACGCGATCAAGGGCCTGCCGCCCAACCTGCTCCGCATCCCCGCGGGCTGCGCCTTCAGCCCCCGTTGCCCCAAGGCGCAGGACATCTGCCGCACCGAGATCCCGGTGCTGCACCCGGTCACCGAGCAGGACGGCACCGAACTGCCCGGCCGCGGCAGCGCGTGCCACTTCTGGAAGGAGCAGATCCATGGCTGAGCTCACCAAGAACGCCACCGAGCGCGAGCCGATCCTCCAGGTCCGCAACCTGGTCAAGCACTTCCCGCTGACCCAGGGAATCCTGTTCAAGAAGCAGGTCGGCGCGGTCAAGGCCGTCGACGGGGTCTCCTTCGACCTCTACCAGGGCGAGACCCTCGGCATCGTCGGCGAGTCCGGCTGTGGCAAGTCCACGGTCGCCAAGCTCCTGATGAACCTGGAGCGGGCGACCGCCGGCGAGGTCTTCTACAAGGGCCAGGACATCAGCAAGCTGTCCGGCCGCGCCCTGAAGGCCGTCCGCCGCAACATCCAGATGGTCTTCCAGGACCCGTACACGTCGCTGAACCCGCGCATGACGGTGGGCGACATCATCGGGGAGCCCTACGAGATCCACCCCGAGGTGGCTCCCAAGGGCTCGCGCCGGCAGAAGGTCCAGGAGCTCCTGGACGTCGTCGGCCTGAACCCGGAGTACATCAACCGGTACCCGCACCAGTTCTCCGGCGGCCAGCGCCAGCGCATCGGCATCGCCCGCGGCCTCGCCCTGCAGCCGGAGATCATCATCTGCGACGAGCCGGTCTCCGCGCTCGACGTGTCGGTGCAGGCCCAGGTCATCAACCTGATGGAGAAGCTGCAGGACGAGTTCAACCTCTCCTACCTCTTCATCGCGCACGACCTCTCGATCGTCCGGCACATCTCGGACCGCGTGGGCGTCATGTACCTGGGCAAGATGGCCGAGATCGGCTCCGACGCCGAGATCTACGAGCACCCGACCCACCCGTACACCCAGGCGCTGCTCTCCGCCGTCCCGGTCCCGGACCCGGACGCGCGCGAGGGCCGTGAGCGGATCATCCTCACCGGTGACGTGCCGTCCCCGGCCAACCCGCCGTCGGGCTGCCGCTTCCGCACCCGCTGCTGGAAGGCCCAGGACAAGTGCTCCACCGAGGAGCCGCTGCTGGCGATCCCCGAGCGCTTCAAGGGCCTGAACACCCTGGCCGCGCACGACTCGGCGTGCCACTTCGCGGAGGAGAAGGCCATCCTGGCCGTCTGACCCGCGCGTTCCCTCACCACGGCTGGTCCCCGGCGCCGCACGGCGCCGGGGACCGGCCGTTCGTGCGTGCGGCCCGGCTGCCTCCCGCGCAAACCGGTTGCGACCGCGGGAGCCCGGGCCGGACAGTGGCGGCATGACCCTCACCGTACGGCCCGCCGGGCCCGGGGACGCGGCCGACATCTGCGCCCTGCTCAACGCCGTCGACATGATCGAGATCGGCCGCCCGGAGACCGATCTGGGCACCGTCGAGTCCGACCTCAACGCCCCCGACGTGAACCTGGCCACCGACTCCTGGCTCGCCCTGCAGGACGGCCGGCTCGTCGCCTACGCCCTCGTCTGGGCCGACTCCGGGCCGGGCCGCGTCGACGCGGACCACTACGTGCTGCCCGGCCACGACGAGGCCGCCGTCGTCCTGCTGGAGCGCATGGAGGCCCGCGCCCGTGAACTGGCCGCCGGGCCCGGCGTACTGAGACTCCAGCTCAACGTGGCCCCCACCATCGACCTCGCCCTCCTCGCCGGGCGCGGCTACCGCACCATCCGCCGCTACCAGGTCATGACCCGCTCCCTGTCCCCGGCCGCCGACCCGGCGCCGGCCCCTCCGGCCGGGCTCACCCTGCGCCACTGCGCCGACGACGAGGCCGACCGCCGCCGGGCCCACGCCCTGATCGAGCGGACCTTCGCCGCGCACTTCGGCCATGTGGACCGCCCGTACGAGACCTGGCTGGACCACATGGACGGCCGCAAGCTCGACTGGTCGCTGGTGTGGATCGCGAGCCTGCCCGGCCACGGCGACGCCGCCGTCCTGCTCACCCGGGACGACCGCACGAGCATGGCCTGGGTCAGCCACATCGGCGTGGCGAAGGAGGTGCGCGGCCGCGGCATCGGCGGCTTCCTGCTGCGCCACGGCTTCGCCGTCTACGCCGAGCGCGGCCGGGACACCCTGGGTCTCGGCGTGGACACCCACAACGAAACCGGCGCACTGGCGTTGTACGAGGCGCACGGGATGGGCCTGCACTACGCCGTCGACTCCTGGGAGCTGCCTTTGCACCCGCAGGGGTGACAGGGGCGGGGCGCGCGGGTGCAATCGGTCCAACCATGAGTGGACGGGACCCCACATAGGGTGACATTGGCCCCTAAGCGAGTCTCGGGACCCCTAGGAGGCACTCCATGCGCGGAGCCACCCACGCCAAGTGGGCCGCATGTGCGGTGGCCGTCGCCCTCGCGGCGACGGCCTGCGGCGGCGGAAGCGACAGCGGCGGAGGCGGGGGCGAGTCGGGAATCGTCAGCTCCTCGTGGGGTGACCCGCAGAACCCGCTGGAGCCGGCCAACACCAACGAGGTGCAGGGCGGCAAGGTCCTGGACATGCTCTTCCGGGGTCTCAAGCGCTACGACCCGAAGACCGGCGAGGCCCTCGACATGGTCGCCGAGAAGATCGAGACGACGGACAGCCAGAACTTCACCGTCACGCTCAAGGACGGCTGGAAGTTCAGCAACGACGAGCCGGTCACCGCCCAGTCCTTCGTCGACGCGTGGAACTACGGCGCGGACGTGCGCAACAAGCAGAACAACTCGCCGTTCTTCTCCGACATCGTCGGCTACGCGGACGTCCACCCGGCCTCCGGAGAGCCCAAGGCCAAGACGATGTCCGGGCTGGTCGTCAAGGACGCCAAGACCTTCACGGTCGCGCTAAAGAACAAGTTCTCCACCTGGCCCGAGACCCTCGGCTACCAGGCCTTCTCCCCCCTGCCCAAGGCCTTCTTCACCGACCACGCCGGCTGGCTCAACAAGCCGATCGGCAACGGCCCGTACACGGTGGACTCGTACACCAAGGGCACCGGCATGAAGCTGCGCAAGTGGGACGCCTACCCCGGCACGGACAAGGCGCAGAACGGCGGTGTGGACCTGAAGGTCTACACCGACAACAACACCGCCTACACCGACCTGATCTCCGGCAACCTCGACCTCGTCGACGACGTCCCGGCGCAGCAGCTGAAGAACGTCAAGAACGACCTGGGCGACCGGTACATCAACCAGCCGGCCCTCATCATCCAGACCCTCACCTTCCCGCTGTACGACCCGCAGTGGAACAAGGAGGGCATGGAGAACGTCCGCCGCGGGATCTCGATGGCGATCAACCGCGACGAGATCACCAAGCAGATCTTCCGGGAGACCCGGACCCCGGCCAAGGACTGGACCTCCCCGGCCCTCGGCGAGAAGGGCGGATTCTCCTCCACGGTCTGCGGCGACGCCTGCGTATACGACCCGGCAGCGGCCAAGAAGCTCATCACGGACGCAGGCGGGCTCCCCGGCGGCAAGGTCACGCTGACCTCCAACGTGGACACCGGCTCGCACCGCGACTGGATGGACGCCGTCTGCAACAGCATCAACAACGCGCTGGGCGAGGGCCCGGTCTGCACGGTCAACCCGATCGGCACCTTCGCCGACTTCAGGAACCAGCAGAGCAGCTTCAAGCTGACCGGCCCGTTCCGCTCCGGCTGGCAGGCCGACTACCCGCTGATCCAGAACTTCCTCCAGCCGCTCTACTACACCGGCGCCTCCTCCAACTACGGGAAGTTCAGCAACGCGGACTTCGACAAGCTCGTCGACGAGGCCAACCAGGAGAGCGACGCGGCCAAGGCGATCACGAAGTTCCAGGACGCCGAGAAGATCCTCGCCGCGCAGATGCCGTCCATCCCGCTCTGGTACCAGAACGGCAGCGCGGGCTACGCGGAGCGGCTCACGGACGTGGCGCTCAACCAGTTCAGCGTCCCCGTGTACGACCAGATCAAGGTCAGCTGACCCACGTTTCGGATCGATCCTGGAGCAGTCCATGGGACGTTATGTGATCCGGCGGCTGCTCCAGATGATCCCGGTGTTCATCGGCAGCACGTTCCTGATCTTCTTCATGGTGTACGCGCTCGGTGACCCGGTCGCCGCCCTCTTCGGCGACAAGGCACCCGACCCGGCCACCGCCGCGCGCATCCGCAAGGACCTCTACCTCGACCAGCCGCTGTGGAGGCAGTACCTCCACTACATGGGCCAGATCTTCCAGGGCGACTTCGGCACGGCCTTCAACGGACAGCCCGTCACCGAGCTGATGGCCAGCGCCTTCCCGGTCACCCTGCGCCTGACCATCGTCGCGATCTTCTTCGAGATCGTCGTCGGCATCACCCTCGGCGTGATCAGCGGCCTGCGCCGCGGCAGGTCCGTCGACACCGGCGTGCTGGTGCTCACCCTCGTCGTCATCTCCGTGCCGACCTTCGTGACGGGCTATCTGCTCCAGTACCTGTTCGGCGTCAAATGGGGCTGGGTGCGGCCCACGGTCTCCCCGGACGCCCCCTGGAGCGAGCTGATCCTGCCCGGCATCGTGCTCGCGCTGGTCTCCCTCGCCTACGTCACCCGGCTCTCGCGCACCTCCATCGCCGAGAACGTCAAGGCCGACTACGTGCGCACCGCGACCGCCAAGGGCCTGCCGCGCCGCCGGGTGGTCACCCGCCACCTGCTGCGCAACTCGCTCATCCCCGTCGTCACCTTCATCGGCACCGACATCGGCGCCCTGATGGGCGGCGCCATCGTCACCGAGCGGATCTTCAACATCCACGGCGTCGGCTACCAGCTCTACCAGGGCATCCTGCGCAACAACTCACCCACGGTCGTCGGCTTCGTGACCATCCTCGTCATCGTCTTCCTGGTGGCGAACCTGCTCGTGGACCTGCTCTACGCGGTCCTGGACCCGAGGATCCGTTATGCCTGACCCCGAGCGTCCCGAAGGGCCCGGCGGCTACGATCCCGTCGGTCCCCGCCCGCGCGAGGCGATCTCCCCGACCGGCCAGGGAGGGCCGATGGATCTCGCTTTGGAGGAGGCCGAGAGCGTCGAGGGCATCGAGAAGACCCCCGGGCCGGGCGTCACCGGCCCCGGGGCGAAGGCCCGCTCCCTGTGGTCCGACGCCTGGCACCAGCTGCGCCGCAACCCCGTCTTCATCATCTCCTCGCTGATGATCGCCTTCCTGGTGATCATCTCGATCTGGCCGCAGCTCATCGCGAGCGGCGACCCGCTCCAGTGCGACCTGTCCAAATCGCAGCAGGGCTCCTCCCCGGGCCACCCCTTCGGCTACGACACCCAGGGCTGCGACGTGTACACCCGCACCGTCTACGGAGCCCGCGCCTCGATCACCGTGGGCGTCTGCGCCACCGTCGGCGCCGCCCTGCTCGGCTCGGTCCTCGGCGGGCTCGCAGGATTCTTCGGCGGCTGGGGCGACGCGCTGCTCTCCCGGGTCGCCGACATCTTCTTCGGCATCCCCGTCGTCCTCGGCGGCCTGGTCTTCCTGTCCGTGGTCACCAGCACCACCGTCTGGCCGGTCGTCGGCTTCATCGTGCTCCTCGGCTGGCCGCAGATCGCCCGCATCGGCCGCGGCTCCGTCATCACCGCGAAACAGAACGACTACGTCCAGGCCGCCCGGGCGCTCGGCGCCGGCAACGGCCGGATGCTGCTGCGGCACGTGGGGCCCAACGCCGTCGCCCCCGTCATCGTCGTCGCCACCATCGCGCTGGGCACGTACATCGCCCTGGAGGCCACCCTGTCCTTCCTCGGCGTCGGCCTGCGCCCGCCCACCGTCTCCTGGGGCATCGACATCTCCAACGCGGCCTCGCAGATCCGCAACGCCCCGCACATGCTGCTCTGGCCGGCGGGCGCGCTGAGCCTGACCGTCCTGGCCTTCATCATGCTCGGCGACGCGGTGCGCGACGCCCTCGACCCCAAGCTGCGCTGAGGAGCCCCGCACATGCTGCTCGAAGTCCGCGACCTGCACGTGGAATTCAAGACGCGCGACGGAGTCGCCAAGGCCGTCAACGGCGTCAACTACTCGGTGGCCGAGGGCGAGACGCTCGCCGTGCTCGGCGAGTCCGGCTCCGGCAAGTCGGTGACGGCCCAGGCCGTGATGGGCATCCTCGACATGCCGCCGGGCCGGATCGCGGGCGGCGAGATCCTCTTCAAGGGCAGGGACCTCCTCAAGATGAAGGAGGAGGAACGGCGCAAGGTCCGTGGCGCCGAGATGGCGATGATCTTCCAGGACGCCCTCTCCTCCCTGAACCCGGTCCTGAGCGTGGGCGCCCAGCTCGGCGAGATGTACGAGGTGCACCGCGGGATGTCCCGCAAGGCCGCCAAGGTCAAGGCCGTCGAGCTGATGGACCGGGTGAAGATCCCGGCGGCCAAGGAGCGGGTGGGTGACTACCCGCACCAGTTCTCGGGCGGTATGCGCCAGCGCATCATGATCGCCATGGCGCTGGCCCTGGAGCCCTCCCTGATCATCGCGGACGAGCCGACGACGGCCCTGGACGTCACCGTCCAGGCGCAGGTGATGGATCTGCTGGCCGAGCTCCAGCGCGAGCTGAACATGGGCCTCATCCTGATCACCCACGACCTGGGCGTGGTCGCGGACGTGGCCGACAAGATCGCGGTCATGTACGCGGGCCGGATCGTCGAGGCGGCCCCGGTCCACGAGATCTACAAGGCGCCCGCGCACCCGTACACGCGCGGCCTGCTGGACTCGATCCCGCGCCTGGACCAGAAGGGCGAGGAGCTGTACGCCATCAAGGGCCTGCCGCCGAACCTGCTGGCCATCCCGCCCGGCTGCGCCTTCAACCCCCGTTGTCCGATGGCGCAGGCGGTGTGCCGCACCGACGTCCCGCCGCTGTACCGGGTGACCGAGTCCCCGGTGGAACGGACCAGCGCCTGCCATTTCTGGAAGGAGTGCCTCCATGGCTGAGTCCCTTCTGGAAGTGAAGGACCTGGTCAAGCACTACCCGCTGACCCGGGGCATCGTCTTCCGCAAACAGGTCGGTGCGGTCAAGGCCGTCGACGGGGTCTCCTTCGACCTGCGCGCCGGCGAGACCCTCGGGATCGTCGGCGAGTCCGGCTGCGGGAAGTCCACCGTGGCCAAGATGCTGGTCAACCTGGAGCGGCCGACGGCCGGTGCCATCTCGTACAGGGGCGAGGACATCAGCAAGCTGTCGGGCCGCGCCCTGAAGGCCGTCCGCCGCAACATCCAGATGGTCTTCCAGGACCCGTACACGTCGCTGAACCCGCGCATGACGGTGGGCGACATCATCGGGGAGCCCTACGAGATCCACCCCGAGGTGGCTCCCAAGGGCTCGCGCCGGCAGAAGGTCCAGGAGCTCCTGGACGTCGTGGGCCTGAACCCGGAGTACATCAACCGGTACCCGCACCAGTTCTCCGGCGGCCAGCGCCAGCGCATCGGCATCGCCCGCGGTCTCGCCCTGCAACCGGAGATCATCGTCGCCGACGAGCCCGTCTCGGCGCTGGACGTCTCCGTCCAGGCCCAGGTGATCAACCTGCTGGACCGGCTCCAGAGCGACTTCGACCTGTCCTACGTCTTCATCGCGCACGACCTCTCGATCGTCCGGCACATCTCCGACCGGGTCGGCGTCATGTACCTGGGCCGGATCGTCGAGATCGGCACCGACACCGAGATCTACGACCACCCGACCCACCCGTACACCCAGGCGCTGCTCTCCGCCGTCCCGGTCCCGGACCCCGAGGCCCGCGCCCACCGCGAGCGGATCATCCTCACCGGCGACGTGCCGTCCCCGGCCAACCCGCCGTCGGGCTGCCCCTTCCGCACGCGCTGCTGGAAGGCCGAGCCCCGCTGCACGGCGGAGGTCCCGCTGCTCGCGGTCCCGCAGGTCTTCCCCTCGGGCCCGGCGGCGCACCCCTCGGCCTGCCACTTCGCGGCGGAGAAGCAGGTGGTCCCGCCGTCCGGCCGGCCGCCGGCGGATCCGCTGACGAAGGAGTAGCCGCCGACCGATGATTTCCGGCCACCGCTGTGCGTCAGGTGGGGAAACGGCCGACACGCCCGACAACTCCGTTTACGTGGGGGCAACTTGACCGTTTCTGCCCCGAGATCTGGGGCATGCACCCTGGATGCCGTGCGGCCGTGCGGGTGCCGACAGCCGGCCGGGGAGGCGTACAGCCTCCCCGGCCGGCCTCCCCGTGACCCCACTCATGCACGGCGTGCGCCCCTTGTGCTGCCGGATTTCGATCGATGCGCTGGCACGGATAGTTATGATCCGTAGCGCACGGTGGGTATGACTCTCGCCGAGCACGAATACGCGAACCGATGTCCGCTCGACGTGGAGGTGAAACGCCGTGGCACTCTCGATCTCCGCCGTGGTGCTGCTGGCGATCATCGTCTTCCTGCTGGTCCGACGGGCGGGCCTGAAGGCGGGACATGCGGTGGTCTGCGTGCTGCTCGGCTTCTACCTGGCGAGTTCCACCATCGCCCCGACCCTCAGCCAGCTCACCTCGAACGTGGCGAGCATGATCAGTGGCCTCAAGTTCTAGACCCGGCCTCGTAGGCTAGGCCCATGAACGGTCTTCCCGCCCGTCGTCTGCTCCTCGTGCACGCGCACCCCGACGACGAGTCCATCAACAACGGCGTCACCATGGCCAAGTACGCGGCCGAGGGTGCCCACGTCGCGCTGGTGACCTGCACCCTGGGCGAGGAGGGTGAGGTCATCCCGCCCGGCCTCGCCCACCTGGCGGCCGACCGCGACGACGCCCTCGGCGCCCACCGCGTCGGCGAGCTCGCCGCGGCCATGGCCGAACTGGGCGTCCACGACCACCGGTTCCTCGGCGGCCCCGGCCGCTTCCGGGACTCCGGGATGATGGGCGCCCCGCAGAACCACCGCCCGGAGGCCTTCTGGGCCGCCGACGTGGACGAGGCCGCCGCGTACCTCGTCGAGGTGATCCGGGAGCTGCGCCCGCAGGTGCTCGTCACCTACGACCCGGACGGCGGATACGGGCACCCCGACCACATCCAGGCCCACCGGGTCGCCATGCGCGCCACCGAACTGGCCGCGGAGACCGCGTACCGGCGCGACCTCGGCGCACCCCACGCGGTCGGGAAGATCTACTGGAACCGCGTCCCGCGCTCGGTGGTCGAGGAGGGCTTCGCCCGGCTGCGGGCCGCCGGCGGCGAGGTGACCTTCCCCGGGCTCGGTTCGCCCGAGGACGTGCCGGGAGTCGTCGCCGACGAACGGATCACGGCCGAGATCGACGCCAAGGACACCTTCGTGGCGGCGAAGGCGGCCGCCATGCGGGCCCACGCCACCCAGATCGCCGTGGACGGGCCCTTCTTCGCCCTCTCCAACGACCTGGCGCAGCCGCTCTTCACCCGCGAGTACTACGAACTGGTCCAGGGCAGGCCGGGCGCCCCGGCCGGCGAGCGCGAACACGACCTCTTCGCGGGGGTGGAGGCGTGACCGGCCCGGTGACGGCCGGGCGGATCGCCGGCTGCCTGGGTCTGCTGCTCCTGGGCGTGCTGACCGGCGCGGCCGGGTGGCTGGTGGTGGACCTGTGGTTCCCCGGCGGCCTGGTGCTCGCCCTGCTGGCCGTCTTCGGGCTGTTCCTCGGGGGCCGGATCGCCCTCGGGACCGGCTTCGGGGTGGGCGGCGCCGCGGCCGGCTGGTTCCTCTCGTACGTGATGCTCAGCCTTCCGCGCCCCGAGGGGGACTTCCTCCTTGGTTCGTCCGGAATCGGCATGTACGTCTACCTTTTGGGTGGAACCGTCCTCGCTGTGATGTGCGCCACGATGCAGGGCCCGGCGGATCGGCCGGTTTCGGCCGCGCCGCCTGCCAAGTGACGTGGTGTCGGACCTCGTAGGGAGGTCTGCCGAGGGGGCGCGCAAGGGCTCGACGGGCGGTTCAGAGGGGTTTGACGGGCGCTGACTGGAACCCCTGATTCCCGGCAGTCAGTTGCCTGCGGGCGGCGGCCAGTATGGTGGACGGGCCGCCGAGCTGCCCGCGCACGGTATGACGGGCGGCGGAGCCAACCGGGAGAACCTGCCTTGAGTCGTGAAACCGACAGTTCGTCCTCCGGGCCCAAGGGGCACGGTGGAGCCGCCTACCCCTCGGGAACACCGCCGTATGGAACCGGCCAATACCCGTCCACGGACGCTGCGGCGACCGCTCCGGAGGAGAACCCTGTGACCTCGAAGCCGTCCACGCCCGATTCCGACGGGCCCAAGACCGAGACCACCCTGACGACCCGGATCCGGATCAACATCCCGGGTTCGCGGCCGATCCCGCCGGTGGTCGTGCGCAAGGCGATGGGCACCAACTCCGGCGGCTCGGCCGGTGGCGGGGAGCAGACCCCGCCGGAGCGGGCGCCCGAGCCGGCCTCGCAGCCGCCGCTCGCGCAGCGCCGGGGGCCGCAGCCGACCCGTATCGAGGCCGAGCCGGAGCCGGCCGGTGCCCAGGCACCGGCGCCCGCCCCGGCCGAGGGCGAGGAGGCGGCCCCCAGCAACTGGTTCGCCCCCCGCAAGCCGGCCGCCCAGGCGCCCGCACCGGCCCCCGCCGCGGCCCCGATGCCGCCGGCCGCGCAGCGTCCGTTGCCCACCCGGACGCCGTCCCCGACGCCGACCCCGACCCCCACCCCGCCGCCGGCCGTCCCGGGCGGGGGCTACGCGCCGCCGCCGCGCACCCAGGCCCCGCCGGCGCCCGCGCAGGACGCCGCCTTCGCACCGCCGCGCACCCCGCCGCCGCCGGTGGCGGACTACGGCCAGGGCTACGCCCAGGCGCCCGCACCCACGGCCCCCGCGCCCGGCGGCCCGGGCGTCGGATCGACCCAGGGCTTCCCGGTGTACGGGGATGACCACGGCGACGCCGGCCCCGTCACCGAGGCCTTCCCGGCCTACGGCAGTGGCCCCGCCGGACCCACCGGCGGCCCCGGCTTCGGGACCGGCCCCGTCGGCGGCCCGGCCGGCGGGCCCGCCTTCGACGACGCCGCGCAGTGGCCCGGCCCCGACCTGGACGGCCCGCTGCCCACCCCGGTCCCGGCCCCCGCGCCGGCCGCGCCCCGCCCCGCGCCCGCGCAGCCGAAGGCCACCGGCAAGCCCGCCAAGAAGGGCCGCTCCAAGCTGGTCCTGCTCGGCGGCGCCGTCATCGGCCTCCTCGGCGTGGCCTACGGCGCCGGGCTGCTCCTGAACCACTCCGACGTCCCCAAGGGGACCACCGTCCTCGGCGTCGACATCGGCGGCAGCCGTGACGAGGCCGTCTCCAAGCTCCAGACCGCCTTCGGCACCCGCGCCGCCGCCCCGATCCAGCTCAGCGTCGGCGGCAAGCAGGTCGAGCTGAAGCCCGAGAAGGCCGGCCTGACCCTGGACAGCCAGACCACCGTCCGCAACGCGGCCGGCAGCGACTACAACCCGGTCACGGTCATCGGCTCCCTCCTCGGCCAGGAGCGCGTGGCCGAACCGGTGATGCCGACCGACGAGGAGAAGCTCCAGGTCGCGCTGCAGGAGCTCGCCGGCACGTCCGGCTCGGTCACCGAGGCCACCATCAAGTTCGACACCGGCAAGGCCGTCGCCGTCCCCGGTGCCCCCGGCACCACCCTCGACGTGGACGCCTCCGTCCAGCTGGTGGCCAAGGCCTTCAAGGACCAGGTCGCCACCGGCAAGGCCGCCGTGGCCGAACTGCCGAGCACCACCAAGGCGCCGACCATCGGCCAGGCCGAACTGGACCGGGCCATGAAGGAGTTCGCCGAGCCCGCGATGTCCGCCAACGCGGTCGTCAAGGTCGGCCCCAAGTCCATCGCCTTCGGCAGCAAGTCCCTGCCCAAGATCCTGAGCATGCAGCCCGTGGAGGGCCGCCTGACCGAGAAGTTCGACCTGGAGGCGCTCAAGGCGACCTACGGGAACACCTTCGACGGGATCCTGATCACCCGCGGCAGCGGCGACCGGACGGCCGTCACCCCGCAGGACATCGCCGGCGCCCTCGTCAAGGCGCTGCGCGGCAAGACCACGGCCGAGCGCACCGTGGTCGTCGACACCAACCCGAGCTAGGTCGTGCCGGTGCCCCCGCCCGCATTTCGGGCGGGGGCACCGTCACGTCCGCCGCATCGAGGTACGGGTCCGGGTGGCCCGCGGCGACGAGCCCGGCTCCGCCGGACACCGGGCTCCGCCCGGACCCGCGCCCCACGCGCCGGCGAGGCTGGAAATGCCGCCGGCGGGGCTGGATGGGCCCGGAGGGGCTCGATCGGCCCCGGTCAGTTCAGCAGGGCACGGGCGGAGACGGCCTCCGCGTGGATGCGGGCCGCCGCGTCGGCGTCCACGGCGGACACCACCCCCGCGTACGCGTCCAGCTCGGCCGCCCCCTCCCCGAAGGAGCCCCGCTCCACCAGCAGCCGCGCCCGCTCGTACCGCAGCGCCGCCGGATGCGACGGCAGCAGCAGCGACAGCTCCAGCGCCCACAGGGCGACCCCCGACTGCTCCGGCCGGGCCGCGGCCCAGGCCCGGATGTTGCCGAGGATCCGCAGCACGATGTCCAGCGTCCTGGCGGGCTCGCGCGGCCCCGACGCCAGCTCCGCCGGCCCGGTGCCCAGCGACGCGCCACCCGCGAACGGGTCCACCACCACGCCCTCCTCCGGGTCGCCGAAGCCCACCACGAAGTGCCCCGGCAGCCCCAGCCCGTACACCGGCGCCCCGGCCCGCCGGGCGACCTCCAGCCACACCACCGACAGCAGGATCGGCAGCCCGCGCCGCCGTCTCAGCACCTCGTGCAGCAGCGAGGACGACAGCCGGTCGTAGTCCGCCGGGGTGCCGTGGAACCCCAGGCGCCCGCCCAGCAGTTCCGTCACCGCGGACGCCCACGCCCGCCCGCCGCGCAGCCCGTACGGCAGCATCCCGGCCAGCCGGTCCAGCTCGATCTGCGCCCAGTCCATGGCGCGTTCGTCCAGGTCCGGATCCCCCTCGGTGGCCAGCAACAGGCACAGCAGCGCCAGGTCGGGCCGCTCCGCGCGGGCCTGCTCCGCGAACTGCTCCCGCCGGGCCGCCGTACTCACGACGCCGCCCGGTAGTGGTGGTACGTGTGGTGCGTCGCGAAGCCCAGCCCGTCGTACAGCGCCAGCGCGCCCGGATTGTCCGTCTCCACCTGCAGCCACGCCGCCGACGCGCCCTCCTCCAGTGCCCGCCGGGCCAGCGCGGCCATCACCGCCGTCGCCAGGCCTTCGCGCCGGTGCGCGGGATCGACCGTCACCGCCGCGAAGCCGGCCCACCGCCCGTCCACCACGCACCGCCCGACGGCCCGGCCCCCGGGCAGCGCCGCGAACCACACCGACGGGCCCTCCACCAGCATCCGCCGGGCCAGGTCCGGATCGCCGACCTTCCCGTAGCGCCCGAGCCACTCCTCGTCCGGGACGCGGGTCAGACGTACGGCCTCGGCCGCGGGCGCGTCCACGTCGCCCACCGGCGCCAGCGCCCCGATCCGTACCTCCGCCGACACCTCGGACACCCAGCCGCGCCGCTCCAGTTCCGCGGCGAGCATTTCCTGGGTGCCGGCGGCCCCCGTCGCGACCTGCACATAGGCCGGAAGGGAGCGCTGTGCGTACCAGGAGGTCACTCGCGCGAGTGCATCGTCCAGCGGTATCCCGGGATCGCCGAGCGGCAGCACGGAATTGGCCCGCCGGGTGAATCCGGCGGCCGCCCGCAGCGTCCAGTCGCCCAGCTGCTCGCTCTCCAGCGGCTGCCAGGCCCGCGCCGCGACCCTCGAGAGCTCCTCGAAGGAGGCCGCCGGACCCCGCCGCCGGGCCGGCGCGGCAGGCACGATCTTGCCCGCCACCAGCGAAGATTCCGCGATACGGACGGACTGTCCGTCCTTCTTTGTGATCAGCAGCACACCCTGGTCCCAGGATGTGAGAACCCCGACCGTGTCCGTGAACTCGGGTGATCCGCTCACTACGGCCTCCACCCGTCGTACAGAGACTCGTTTACCCACGTCAGCCGGGGTAATTCGGACCTCCAGCAGTCCACCGGCAGTGATTTCCACAGCTCTGTCCGCCCCTCCTGTTCGGATCGTGCCCGGGAACGGAGATACTAGGTGCGGGCATCGACGACGCCGCGCTCCCGCGCGATATGGAAAGCCCTACCGAGGAGGAACGAGAGCGTGACCTACGTCATCGCGGAGCCTTGTGTCGACGTCAAGGACAAGGCATGCATCGAAGAGTGCCCCGTCGACTGCATCTACGAGGGCCAGCGGTCCTTGTACATCCACCCGGACGAGTGCGTCGACTGTGGTGCGTGTGAGCCGGTCTGCCCGGTCGAGGCCATCTTCTACGAGGACGACACTCCGGAGGAGTGGAAGGACTACTACAAGGCGAACGTCGAGTTCTTCGACGAGCTCGGTTCGCCCGGTGGTGCCTCCAAGCTCGGCCTGATCGAGCGCGACCACCCCTTCGTCGCGGCGCTGCCCGCCGGTATCAACGGCGAGCACTGACCTCCACGTCAGACGCGCCCCTCGGTCCCGTACGGCCTTCCCGCCGCACGGGACCGACGTGTTTTCCCAGCCGTACCCACCAGCACGCAGAGAGAGCAGAGACCACCGTGGCCGCAGTATCCGACCGTCTTCCCGCCTTCCCCTGGGACAAGCTGGAGCCGTACAAGGCCACGGCGGCGGCCCACGCGGACGGCATCGTCGACCTGTCGGTCGGCACCCCCGTCGACCCGGTCCCGCAGCTGATCCAGCGCGCCCTGGTCGAGGCCGCGGACTCCCCGGGATACCCGACCGTGTGGGGCACCGTGGCCCTGCGCGACGCGATCACCGGCTGGGTGCGCGGCCGCCTCGGCGCGAGCGCCGCCGAGCACCGCAACGTCCTGCCGGTCGTCGGCTCCAAGGAGCTGGTGGCCTGGCTGCCGACCCAGCTGGGCCTCGGCGCCGGTGACAAGGTCGCCTACCCCCGGCTCGCCTACCCCACGTACGAGGTCGGCGCGCGGCTGTGCGGCGCCGAGGCCGTCGTGTACGACGACCCCACCGAGCTCGACCCGGCCGGCGTGAAGCTGCTGTGGCTCAACTCCCCGTCCAACCCCACCGGCAAGGTCCTCGCCAAGGAGGACCTGGTCCGGATCGTGGCCTGGGCGCGCGAGCACGGGATCCTGCTCTTCAGCGACGAGTGCTACCTGGAGCTGGGCTGGGAGGCCGAGCCCGTCTCCGTCCTCCACGACGACGTGTGCGGTGGCTCGTACGAGGGCATCGTCGCGGTCCACTCCCTCTCCAAGCGCTCCAACCTGGCCGGCTACCGGGCGGCCTTCGTCGCCGGTGACGCGGCCGTCCTCGGTGAGCTGCTGGAGATCCGCAAGCACGGCGGCATGATGACCCCCGCCCCGGTGCAGGCGGCCACGGTCGCGGCGCTCGGCGACGACGCCCACGTCGAGGAGCAGCGCGAGCGCTACGCGGCCCGCCGCGCGGCGCTGCGCACCGCCCTGGAGGCGCACGGTTTCCGGGTCGAGCACAGTGAGGCGAGCCTCTACCTGTGGGTGACCCGCGACGAGCCCTGCTGGGACACCGTCGCGCACCTCGCGGGCCTGGGGATCCTGGTCGCGCCGGGAGACTTCTACGGCGAGGCGGGCGCGCGGTTCGTGCGCGTCGCCTTCACCGCCACCGACGAGCGCGTGGAGGCGGCGGTCAAGCGCCTCGGCTGACCGGCCCCGCGCCACGACGGAAACGCCCGAGGGGGCCGGAAGTTCGCACTCCCGGCCCCCTCGGTGGTTCCTGCGCCGATCCCTACGGGGTCAGCCGCCCAGCGGCAGGCCACCGGGCAGTCCGGCCGGCAGGACGCCGGACGTGGGCAGCGAGGAGGTCGGCAGCGAGGACACCGGCAGCTCCTGCGCCGCGGGCAGCCCGCCGAGCAGGCCCTGCGCGGCGCCGGCCACGTCGGAGGCGGGGGCCGGCAGGGTCTTGGCGGCGCCACCCGCGGTGTCCACGGCGTCCGTGGCCACGGCCGTGGCGTCCGTGGCCACGGCGGTGTCGGGGGCGGTGAGCTGGCCCAGCTGCGGCACGGACTCCAGACCGGCGGCACTGGCCGCGCCGGCCGCACCGACCACGGGCGCTGCCCCGGCTGCGATCAGCAGCGCGGCACGGGCGATCCGACGGGTCAGGGGGAGAGACATGTTGCTCCTAGCGGTAGCGGCTGAGTACGCCGTGCCTAACCGCTGCCGGGGCGGGTGGAGTTGCGGTGCCGGTGGGTAAAGGATCGGTAACGCATCGTTTAATCGGCTTCCGCGACAAGCGCATCGGACACGCGCCGACCAGGGGTTCCGTCCGGATCCGGGATCCGTGGCCCGCTACACGGATCCCCCCGCAGGAGTGATCACTCGCACGTGAGCACGGGCGCCCCCGGTGCGTGCCCCGGTCCGTCCGCCGCGGGAGGTCAGCGCGCCATGAAGATCCGCACCTCGCCGGGCCCGGCGTTGTGCGGGTCCCCCTTGCCGTCCTCGTCCCGCCACCTGCCGCGGTCCTTGCCGCCGATCCAGCCGTGCGGGCCGTACGACACCCGGGAGATGCCCAGCTCCTTGGAGTTGGCCACCGCCCAGTGGGCCATCGCCCGGGTGCGGCGGGTCGCGTCCTCACCGCCGCCCCGCTTCTCGGCCAGGGTGACCTCTGCCTCCTCGACGGCGCCCCCGTCGCCGGTGTTCCGGCCGGCCTGGGCGGCGGCCTGCGGGGGCGGGGTGTGCAGCCCGTCCTTGCCGAAGATCCGGGTCAGGTCGGCCCGCACCCGCTCCGGGTCGCCCGGCCCGGCCGGCGCGGGGCCGCCGCAGTTCAGGGTGCCGCCGCCGGCGAAGGCCGCCGTCAGCACGGTCGCGTCCGGCTCGTGCTTCGCGTACGCCTGCGGGAACCCGCTGCGCTGCACCTTCTGCGCGGCCACCGTCAGCGGCAGCCGCGAGTACCCCGGTACGTCGACGAGGTGGTCGTAGAAGATCCCGGCCGAGTAGACCGGGTCCGTGATCTGCTCCGGCGTGCCCCAGCCCATCGAGGGCCGCTGCTGGAAGAGGCCCAGCGAGTCCCGGTCGCCGTGGTCGAGGTTGCGCAGCGCGGACTCCTGCATGGCGGTCGCCAGCGCGATGGTCACCGCCCGGTCGGGCAGGCCCTTGGCGACGCCGACGGCGGCTATCGTCGCCGCGTTCGCCGCCTGCTCCGGAGACATTTCGTACGTTTCGGAGGTTCCGTCCTCGCCGACCGGATCCGCGCTGGCCGTGCAGAACGGGGCGCCGCCCCCACCGTTCGAATTGCGTTGCACGGCGAAGTACCCGATCACCGCGAGCAGAACGAGCAGGCCGACGGCCGCCCGGAGCAGCCGGCGGCGTCGAGGACGGGGACCACGGATCTCGGACACGCGCCCACCGTACTTGAGGCATATGACGCGTCCACCGGCCGGACGTACGAGGGCCCGCCGCAGCCCGGGGCGTTAGGGTCGGGTCCATGTCCGAATCCGAGCTGGACCTCACCCTGGACGCCGCCGAGCTGACCGCCCGGCTCGTCGACATTCCCTCCGTGAGCGGCGACGAGAAGGTACTCGCCGACCTCGTGGAACACGCGCTGCGCGGCCTGGCGCACCTCACCGTGGACCGCTTCGGCAACAACGTCGTCGCCCGTACGAACCTCGGCCGCGCCGAGCGCGTCGTACTCGCCGGCCACCTCGACACCGTGCCGATCGCGGACAACGTCCCCTCCCGCCTCGACGAGAACGACGTGCTGTGGGGCTGCGGCACCACCGACATGAAGTCCGGTGTCGCCGTACAGCTGCGCATCGCCGCGACCGTGCCCGAGCCCAACCGGGACCTCACCTTCGTCTTCTACGACCAGGAGGAGGTCGCCGCCGACCTCAACGGCCTCGGCAAGGTCGCCGCGGCCCACCCCGACTGGCTGACGGGCGACTTCGCGGTCCTGCTGGAGCCCTCCAACGCCGAGGTCGAGGGCGGCTGTCAGGGCACCCTGCGCGTCCTGCTCCGCACCGCCGGCGAGCGCGCCCATTCCGCGCGCAGCTGGATGGGCTCCAACGCGATCCACTCGGCGGGCCCGATCCTCGCCCGCCTCGCGTCCTACGAGCCCCGCAAGCCGGTCATCGACGGCCTGGAGTACCACGAGGGTCTCAACGCGGTCCGCATCGAGGGCGGCGTCGCCAACAACGTGATCCCCGACGCGTGCACGGTGACGGTCAACTTCCGCTACGCCCCGGACCGCACCGAGGCCGAGGCGCTGGCCCACGTACGGGAGGTGTTCGCGGACTGCGACATCGCCGAGTTCGTCGTCGACGACTCCTCGGCCGGCGCCCTCCCCGGCCTCTCCCACCCGGCGGCGGCGGCCTTCATGGAGGCGGTGGGCGGCCGCGCGATGCCCAAGTTCGGCTGGACGGACGTCTCCCGCTTCAGCGCCCTCGGCGTCCCGGCGGTCAACTACGGCCCGGGCGACGCCCTGCTGGCGCACAAGGTCGACGAACGCGTCGCGACGAAGGCGATCCTCCACTGCGAGGAACGACTCCGCGCCTGGCTGACCTCCTGAATTCCGCTTCTCGTCACCTTTGTGCGCCTACCCTGATCCAACGATCAGCAGGAGGGAGCACAGCATGGGCAACCACGGCAATCCCGAAGGTTCCGCTCGTCGCCGGCCCGAGGAGCAGCAGCTCGGGCCGGTGCTGAGGAGGCGGAGCCAGGTGCAGGCGGGCAGTACGACGGACCAGCGGCTGCTGGATTCGGCCGGGCCCTCCGAGTGGGTGCACACCGATCCCTGGCGGGTCCTGCGCATCCAGTCGGAGTTCATCGAGGGCTTCGGCACGCTCGCCGAGCTGCCGCCCGCGATCAGTGTGTTCGGGTCCGCCCGGACGCCGGAGGGATCGCCCGAGTACGACGCGGGCGTGCGGATCGGCAGCGCTCTGGTCGACGCCGGCTTCGCGGTGATCACCGGCGGTGGGCCGGGGGCCATGGAGGCGGCCAACAGGGGCGCCCGTGAGGCGAACGGCATCTCGGTCGGCCTCGGTATCGAGCTGCCGTTCGAGCAGGGGCTCAACCAGCACGTCGATCTCGGGCTGAACTTCCGGTACTTCTTCGTCCGCAAGACGATGTTCGTGAAGTACAGCCAGGGCTTCGTCGTCCTGCCGGGTGGTCTGGGCACGCTGGACGAGCTGTTCGAGGCGCTCACCCTGGTCCAGACCCAGAAGATCACCCGCTTCCCGATCGTGCTGTTCGGCACGGAGTACTGGAGCGGCCTGATCGACTGGCTGCGGGGCACGGTGATCGCCCAGGGCAAGGCCTCGGAGAAGGACCTCTACCTGTTCCACGTCACGGACGACGTGGACGAGGCGATCGCCCTGGTGACGAAGGAAGTCGGCAAGTAGCAGCCGGGGGCCCGACGCCGCCGCCCGGCGGCGTCAGGCCAGGCCGCGCCGGCCTCCGGCCGTCGGGGGTCAGGCCAGGCCGCGGCGGGCGACCGCTGGGGGGCGGTGGCCCTGGATGGACCGGACCATGTCTCCTTTTCGACGCCGCGCTCGCGCGGTGCGGCGCGGGGGCGCCTTACCGGCTTCGGGCGGCTGCGCCGGCCTCCGGCCGTCGGGGGTCAGGCCAGGCCGCGGCGGGCGACCGCCGGGGGGCGGTGGCCCTGGATGGACCGGACCATGTCTCCTTTTCGACGCCGCGCTCGCGCGGTGCGGCGCGGGGGCGCCTTACCGGCTTCGGGCGGCTGCGCCGGCCTCCGGCCGTCGGGGGTCAGGCCAGGCCGCGGCGGGCGACCGCCGGGGGGCGGTGGCCCTGGATGGACCGGACCATGTCCAGGATCTGCCGGGTCTCCGCGACCTCGTGGACGCGGTAGACCTGCGCGCCCAGCCAGGCCGAGACGGCCGTCGTGGCCAGGGTGCCCAGCAGGCGCTCCTTGACCGGCTTGTCGAGGGTCTCGCCGACGAAGTCCTTGTTGGACAGGGAGACCAGGACGGGCCAGCCCGTCGCCGTCATCTCGTCCAGCCGGCGCGTGGCCTCCAGCGAGTGCCGGGTGTTCTTCCCGAAGTCGTGACCGGGGTCGATCATGATCGCGTCCCGGCGTACGCCGAGTGCGGCGGCGCGTTCCGCGAGACCGACCGTGACGCGCAGGACGTCCTCCATGATGTCGTCGTACGCGATCCGGTGCGGCCGGGTGCGCGGTTCGACGCCGCCCGCGTGGGTGCAGACCAGGCCCGCGCCGTGGCGCGCGGCGACCTCCGCCAGCTTGGGGTCCACCCCGCCCCAGGCGTCGTTGAGAACATCGGCACCGGCCTCGCAGACCGCCTCGCCGACCTCGTGCCGCCAGGTGTCCACGCTGATCACCACGTCCGGGTGGCGGCGCCGGACCTCGGCCACGAAGCCGACCGTGCGCCGCGCCTCCTCGGCCGCGTCCACGTGTTCGCCCGGGCCCGCCTTGACCCCGCCGATGTCAATGATCGCGGCGCCCTCGGCGATCGCGTGCTCGACCCGGTCCAGCGCCGGCTCGTCGCGGAACGTCGCGCCCTGGTCGTAGAAGGAGTCCGGCGTCCGGTTCACGATGGCCATGATCACCGGCTCGTGGGTGTCGAACTCGCGCCTGCCCAGTCGCAGCATCCTGCTCTTTCCTCCTTCGGCGGCCCTCGCGCCTCGCCTGCGACCTTAACCTGGTGGCCGGAGTCTCTCAGGGGAGTTGATCGTGTTCTTCTTCTTGATGATCGCGCTGGTCGTGGTCGTGGCAGCGGTCACCCTTGCGGTGATCGGCGGCGGCTCGGAGGCCGTCCTGCCGGAAGCGGAGCCGGACCGGGTGGCGGACGGGCTGCCGGAGACCCGGCCCGTCGTACGGGCGGACATCGACGCGCTACGGCTGCCGGTCGCCCCGCGCGGGTACCGGATGGCCGAGGTGGACGACGTACTGGAGCGGCTCGCGGCCGAACTGGCCGAGCGGGACGCGCGGATCGCGCAGCTGACGGCCGCGGAGCCGGCGGACGCGGTCCCGGCGGACGCAGCCTCCGACGACGCGGCTCCGGCCGGCCCGGCCGCTCACGTCGACCTCGGCAAGGGCGGTGAGCGGTGACCGGTCCGGTGGCGGGCGCGGACGGGCTGCTGCGCTGCCCGTGGGCGCTGTCCACGCCCGACTACGTGGCCTACCACGACACCGAGTGGGGCCGGCCGGTCCACGGCGACGACGCCCTGTACGAGCGGCTGTGCCTGGAGGCCTTCCAGTCCGGGCTGTCCTGGCTGACGATCCTGCGCCGCCGGGAAGGGTTCCGTAAGGCCTTCTGCGACTTCGCGATCGCCGCGGTCGCGGAGTTCGACGAGCGCGACGCGGAGCGGCTGCTGGCGGACGAGGGGATCATCCGCAACCGGGCCAAGATCGAGGCGACCCTGGCCAACGCGAAGGTCCTCGCCGGGTGGGAGCCGGGCGAGCTGGACACCCTGATCTGGTCCCACGCCCCGGAGGAGCCGGGACCGGCCCCGCTGGCGGTCACCGAGGTGCCGGCCGTCACGCCGGAGTCCACGGCCCTCGCCAAGGCGCTCAAGAAGGCCGGCATCCGCTTCGTCGGCCCCACGACGGCCTACGCCCTGATGCAGGCCTGCGGGCTGGTCAACGACCACCTGGCCGCCTGCGCCTCCCGCGACCCGGCCTGAGCCGGGCCGCGGGACATCTTCAGCGCCCCAGGTACTTCGGCGGCTGCTTCGCGAGGAAGGCCTGGACGGCGATGGCGTGGTCCTCGGAGGCCCCCGCCCGGGTCTGGAGGGCGTCCTCGTGGGTCAGGGCCTCGGAGAGCGTGTGGGAGGCCCCGTAGGCCAGGGACTCCTTCAGCGCGGCGTACGCGACCGTCGGGCCGGCGGCCAGGGTGCGGGCCACGGACTCGGCCTCGGCGTGCAGGGAGTCCGCGGGCACCAGGCGGTTGACGATGCCGAGCTCGTACGCCTCCTGCGCCTTGATCGAACGCGGGAAGAGCAGCAGGTCCGAGGCGCGGGAGGCGCCGATCAGCCGGGGGAGGGTCCACGAGACCCCGGAGTCGGCGGTCAGCGCGACCCCGGCGAACGAGGTGTTGAAGGAGGCGGTGTCGGCGACGACGCGGAAGTCCGCCGCCAGCGCGAAGCCGAAGCCCGCCCCGGCCGCGACGCCGTTCACCCCGGCCACGACCGGCTTCGGCATCTCGGTGAGCGCCCGCACGATCGGGTTGTAGTGGTCGGCGACCGTGCTCATGGTCAGCGAGGAGCCGGTCTCGCGGTCCGAGGCGAGGTTCCCGATGTGCTCCTTGAGGTCCTGGCCCACGCAGAAGGCCCGGTCGCCGGCCGCGGTGAGCAGCACGGCCCGTACCGCACCGTCCGCGGCGGCCGCCTGGACCGCGTCGCGCAGGGCGACCTTGGCCTCGGTGTTCATCGCGTTCATCGCGTCCGGACGGTTGATCGTGATGGTGGCGAGTCCGTCGGTCACTTCGTAGAGCACGCTGTCGGCCATGGCAGGGGGTCCCCCTTCGTCGCGGGCTTGGCTACCGGTCGGTACTGTCCGGTGCAAGGGCCAGCATGGCGGACCGGACGTGGCGCGCACATGTGATGTGCGTCAAAGAAAGCCGATGCCGCTTCCCGGGTGCGGCGGCGAAGTATCGCAGGCGGATCCCCGAAATGAGTGGTTTTGGCCGAGCGCGTTGCCCAAGCGTTCACGGGCGATGTTGGTCATCGGGTCCTGACATGCGGGATAATGGCTGGGAAGCAATGTGTTCGATGCCGGGTATTAGGCGCCTGAATGGGGCCGTCGGCTGACGATGAGCTGGTTTCAGGAAGGGGAACGAGCATGGCGGCCATGAAGCCGCGGACGGGCGACGGCCCGCTCGAGGTCACCAAGGAGGGGCGGGGCATCGTCATGCGCGTACCGCTCGAGGGCGGCGGTCGGCTTGTCGTCGAGCTGACCCCTGATGAGGCGGACGCCCTGGGTGACGCCCTGAAGAAGGTCGTCGGCTGACCCCCCGGGGACACTGACAGCACTTCCACCTTCTGCGTTTCTGCATTCTCTGCACTGCCCCGACCGCGATCTGCGGCCGGGGCAGTGTTGTGTCGTGTTCGAGGCCATGACCTCTTCGGGAGCCACGCCGTGACCTTCACCCCGCCCGCGCCGCCCGCCTTCGCGGACTGCACGCCCCGCCAGAAGGCGGCCCGGGTCCTCTCCGACACGCTGGCGCCGGCGAACCTGGTGGTCGCCCTGCTCCTGCTCATCGGATGGCGCAGCACCACCTCGTGGACCGGGCTCGGCTGGGGCCTGCTCGCCGCCCTGTTCTGCGGGGTGGTCCCGATCGGGATCATCAGCCTCGGCGTCCGGCGGGGCGCGCTGACCGACCAGCACATCCGGGTGCGGCGCCAGCGGGTCGTCCCGATGGCCCTGAGCCTGGTCTCCGTCGTCGCCGGGGTCACCCTGCTGCACGTCCTGGGCGCGCCCCGGCAGGTGTTCGCGCTCGTCGTCGCGATGCTGGTGGGCCTCGTGTCGTCGCTGCTGGTCACGGTGGTCTGGCAGATATCGATCCACATGTCGGTGGCCGGCGGCACCGTGATGATCCTGCTGCTCGTCCTCGGGGCCCAGGTGCTCCCCGCGGTCCTGATCGCCGCCGCGGTGGGCTGGTCCCGGCTGGTGCTGAAGGCGCACACCCCGGCCCAGCTCCTCGCCGGCACCGCCCTGGGCGGCACGGCGGCCCTCACCTTCGCCCTCCTGAGCTGATCCGGGGCCCGTGGACGCCCTCCTACGGGGCCGGGCGGCGTGCCCGGGTGGTCAGCGGCGCACGGCGCACAGCAGGCCGTCGCCCACCGGGAGCAGTGCGGCCTCCAGGGCGGGGCTCTCGCGGACGCTGCGCAGCAGCTCGCGGACGCGCAGCACCTCCACCGGCTGGGCCGCGGAGTCGACCGTACGGCCCTCGGAGAAGACCCCCTCGAAGCACACCAGTCCGCCGGGGCGCAGCAGCCGCAACGATTCGGCGAGGTAGTCGAGGGATTCGGAGGGGTCGCCGTCGCAGAAGACGAGGTCGTACCCGCCGTCGGCGAGTCGGGGGAGCACGTCGAGGGCGCGGCCGGGGATGAAGCGGGCGCGGTTGCCCGCGAAGCCGGCTGCGCGGAAGGCCTGGCGGGCGAAGGCCTGCCGGTCCGCTTCCGGATCCACGGTGGTCAGCACCCCGTCGGGGCGCATTCCGTGCAGGAGGTGGATGCCGGAGACGCCGGTTCCGGTGCCGATCTCGGCGACCGCCTTGGCGTCCGCGGTGGCGGCCAGCAGGCGTAGCGCAGCCCCGGTGCCGGGGGAGACGGACCGCAGGCCCGCTTCCCTGGACCGGTCGCGGGCCCATCGCAGAGCGTCGTCCTCGGCGACAAACGCGTCGGCGAACGCCCAGCTCGTCTGCCGGTTGCCGGTAATGACCCTCTCCTGTCCCCATAGTTGGCGCAACGGTGACTGTATCCGTTGACGTCGGGAACCCGCAGATGGGACCGGGCGTTGTGAAGGGTGGAGGCGGGATAAGAAGGGACGGTGCCGGGCAGATCGACGGCCGGGACCGCTCCGGGGCCTAAGTCTCGCGTAAAGATACTGCAAAAACGCTTATCCGGAGCTGACAGAGGGGGTGGCTATGGTAGGGACTCCACTGGACACCACCAGAGCCGATAGGGGAGGTGCGGCTGCGCCTGGGGATCGTGGGGGCGTGCTGAGACGCCTCTTCTGGTCGGCGGGTGAGCCGAAATCCGTGACCAACACTGCTGACCGCTTCCACACCGCAGACACCGCAACCACCGCGACCTTTGCCGCCGATGCGGGCTCCCAGGCGTGGACCCCCCCTTCGTGGGAGGAGATCGTCAGCACGCACAGCGCGCGGGTCTACCGCCTTGCCTACCGTCTGACGGGCAACCAGCACGACGCCGAGGACCTGACCCAGGAGGTCTTCGTCCGCGTCTTCCGCTCGCTGTCCACGTACACGCCCGGCACGTTCGAGGGCTGGCTGCACCGCATCACCACGAACCTGTTCCTGGACATGGTGCGCCGCAAGCAGCGCATCCGCTTCGACGCGCTCGGCGACGACGCCGCCGACCGGCTGCCGAGCCGTGAGCCGTCCCCTCAGCAGGTGCTGCACGACACCCACTTCGACGCGGACGTCCAGCAGGCGCTGGACACCCTCGCCCCCGAGTTCCGCGCGGCCGTGGTGCTGTGCGACATCGAGGGCCTGTCGTACGAGGAGATCGCCGCGACCCTCGGAGTGAAGCTCGGCACCGTGCGCAGCCGTATCCACCGCGGCCGTTCGCACCTGCGCAAGGCGCTCAAGCACCGGTCCCCCGAGGCCCGTGCCGAGCAGCGCGCACTGGCCGGAGTGGCGATGGGCGCCCCCGGCGCCGGGGGAGAGGGCGGAGCCGAGTGAGCGGAGTCAGTCCGTCCCCCGCCGAGCAGCACCTGGGCGACCGGCTTGCCGCTCTGGTCGACGGGGAGCTGAAGCACGACGCGCGCGAGCGGGTCCTGGCCCACCTGGCGACCTGTGCCAAGTGCAAGGCCGAGGCCGATGCCCAGCGCCGTCTGAAGACCATGTTCGTGGAGAGCGCGCCCCCGCCGCTGTCCGCCGGGCTGCTGGCCCGGCTGCAGGGGCTGCCGGGCGGCGGTCTCGACGATCCCTCCGGCCCGTCCGGTCCCGCCGGTCCGCCCGGCAGAGCGGGCGGCGACCCGTTCGACGCGTTCGCGTACGGGCTGCCGGTCGCCGCGCGCCCCCAGCAGCAGGAGGGCTTCCGTATCCACGAGGTGGGCCGGCCGCGCCGGCGTTTCGCCTTCGTCGCCGCCGGTGCCGTGTCGCTGGCCGCGCTCGCGCTCGGTGGCGCCCTGCCGCTGGAGGCGGATCCGAACCTCCGCGGTGATTCCCCGGCCCCGGCCTCCCGGCCCGGTCCCGCCCTGCCCGTGGCCGATGCAGGGGCCCGTGAGCGCCTGCCCACCCCCGGGGCCGTCCCGACCCTCCTGTCGGCCGTCGCGACCCCGCTGCCGCCGCTCCAGCCCTCCCCGCAGATCCCGGCCCGTCCGGTCTCCCTGCTGCGCTGACGCGGGACCTGATTGAATCTGCGGCACATGCGCACAGTCACGCGGGGAGCGCCCATGGCCGACAGGCAGCAGACCGATCCGGCTCCGCAGTGGTGGAGCCGGCCCGAGGGCACGGCCGGCGACGCCCGCCGCGAAGGGGTTCCCGCACCGCGGCCCGAGGTCGAGGCCGAGGGCGAGGGCGGCGCACAGGCCGCCTCCGCGGCCCCCGTCGTGCGGTACGACCCCTGGGGCGTCCAGCCGTTGCAGGTCGTGGACCGGGGCCGGACGCCGCGCGGGATCCGGCTGTGGCAGGTGGTGGCCCTCAGCGTCGGTACGGCCCTGCTCGCCGGCGGGATCGGCGGGTACCTCGGCGTGCTCGCCGAGCGCCGGAGCAGCACCCGCCTGGAACTGCCCCAGGCCGCGGCCGCGGACCGGGGCCGGGCACCCGAGAGCGTGGCCGGGATCGCGGCCACCGCACTGCCCGGGGTGGTGACCCTGCACGTGCGGGGCGAGAAGGGCAGCGGCACGGGCACCGGCTTCGTACTCGACCAGCAGGGGCACATCCTGACCAACAACCACGTGGTCGCCGACTCCAAGGAGATAGCGGTCACCTTCAGCACCGGCGAGAGCGTCACCGCCGAGCTGGTCGGCCGCGACTCCGGCTACGACCTGGCCGTGGTCAAGGTCAGCGGGGTGCGCGGGCTCCGGCCGCTGAGCCTGGGGAACTCCGAGAACGTGAAGGTCGGCGACCCGGTGGTGGCCATCGGCGCCCCCTTCGACCTGTCGAACACCGTCACCGCCGGCATCATCAGCGCCACCGGCCGGCCCGTCACCGCGGGCGGCGACAAGGGCGACGGCAGCGACATCAGCTACGTCGACGCGCTGCAGACCGACGCCCCCATCAACCCGGGGAACTCCGGCGGCCCGCTCCTCGACGCCAGGGCCCACGTGGTCGGCATCAACAGCGCGATCCGCGGGGCGGACAAGGACGACCCCACCCGGCAGGGCGGCTCCATCGGGCTCGGCTTCGCCATCCCCATCAACCAGGGCAAGCGCGTCGCCGAGGAGCTCATCAGCACCGGCCGCGCCACGCACCCCGTCATCGGAGTCACGCTCGACATGGAGTACACGGGCGACGGAGCCCGGGTCGGGGACAAGGGCGAGGACGGCAAGCCCCCCGTGGTCGCCGGCGGACCGGGCGCGCGCGCCGGGATCAGGGCCGGGGACGTGATCACCAAGGTGGACGGCCAGCGGGTCCGGGGCGGTGACGAGCTGATCGTCAAGATCCGGGCCCACCGGCCGGGCGACGCACTCACCCTCACCGTG
The DNA here is from genome assembly GCF_043201855.1 of Streptomyces sp. NPDC048257. Taxonomy (NCBI): domain Bacteria; kingdom Bacillati; phylum Actinomycetota; class Actinomycetes; order Kitasatosporales; family Streptomycetaceae; genus Streptomyces; species Streptomyces sp. NPDC048257. Next base: position 456,099 of record NZ_JBICZI010000004.1, on the reverse strand, counting down.
CTCCGCGACGGCCGCGAAAGCACACTGAAGGTGGTCCTCGGATCGGCGAACGGTTCATGAGCGCGGGATGACAGCCGGGTGAAACCGCCGCGGAGGTGGCAGGCAGGTAGGGGCCTGCGGACAACGGCGGGTACCGTGTGTCGGGGCCCGAAGTGAGACAGAGCCGAGGAGCGGCAAGGTGTTCAACGACATAGGCGCACTCGAACTCGTCACGATCGTGGTGCTCGGCATTCTCATTTTCGGTCCGGAGAAGCTGCCCAAGGTCATTCAGGACGTCACCGGGTTCATCCGGAAGGTCCGCGCGTTCTCGGACAGCGCGAAGCACGACATCCGCTCCGAACTCGGCCCGGAATTCAAGGATTTCGAGTTCGAGGACCTGAATCCGAAGACCTTCATCCGCAAGCAGCTGTCCGAGAACGAGGACCTCAAGGACATCCGCAGCAGCTTCGATCTCCGCAAGGAGCTCAACGACGTCTCCGACGCCGTGAAGAGCAGCGCCGCCGACGACGCCCCGGCAGCCGCTGCCGCCACCGCTGCCGCCACGCCCGCCGTGACCGGCCCGGACCTGCTGAAGAAGCCCGCCGCCCCCGCCCCGGACCAGCACTCGCGCTTCGACGCCGACGCCACCTGACGCGCGGCCTGCCCGGCGATCCGCGGTCGGATGGCTATCCTCCATCTGTCCGGATCGCAGGACGCCCGAGGGAGGGGGTCCCCCCAGCGAAGCGAGGGGGAGGGCCGTTCCGGACCCCACGGAACGAGAGGCCGCCCAGATGGAGACGACGAGCAGCAGCCGGGTAGGAGCGCAGACCGCGGAGGCCCCCGCCCCCGCCATCGCACCCGCCCAGGAGCCGGATACCGGCCCCGACAGCCATACGCAGCCACAGGAGGCCTCTGCGCCCGTACCGGCGGCCCGCCGGACGGCGGAGGGGTTCCTGGCTGCCGACTTCCCCTGGTACGGGCTGGACGGGGCCTTCACCGGCCCCCGCTGGCTCATGCAGGTGGGCACCGCCGCCGACGGCACCGTGGAGCACGGCTCCACCGGCCACGGCGACGAGCCCTCCGCCCGGGGCGAGATCGCCACCGGCGAGAAGGAACGGTTCGCGGTGGTCATCACCGTGGCGAGCAACCCGCTGCGCCGCAGCGCCGACGGCACCGGAGTCCTGGAGGCCACCTCGGTCGCCTCGGCGGCCTGGCTGGCCGGCTCCGGGCTGCTGGCGTACAGCTGGCCCGGGCAGATGGACCACACGCTGCGCGACGACTGGCTGGACCAGCAGACCGAGGCCGCCTGGGAACTGGCGGACGACCTGGCCGGTGAGGACTGGTCCACGCTGTTGCTGCCGGTGGACGGGGAGCCGACGCCGTTCCACTACCGCGAGTCGGAATTCGGCTGGGTGCTGGCCGGGTCCACCGGGAGCGGGGTCCACCTGGGTGCGTACGGCCGCGGGATGAGCGCGTACGGGCTCGGGTTCTCCGCCATCGCGGACCTCGGCTCGTACGAGTGACGCGAAACGGGTAACGGGTAACGGACTGCCGGTACCAGGTACGCGCAAGGGGCGCCGCTCGCCGAGCGGCGCCCCTTGCGCGTGGTCGGGTGTCCGCGTGCCGCGGACCGTCAGAACTTGTTGCGCGGGGTGATGCCCAGGGACATGCCCGACAGACCGCGCGCGCGGCCGCCCAGCTTGCCCGCGATCGAGCGCAGGGCCGCACCGGCCGGGGAGTCCGGGTCGGACAGGACGACGGGCTTGCCCTCGTCGCCGCCCTCGCGCAGCCGGACGTCGATCGGGATCGAGCCCAGCACCGGCACCGTCGCGCCGACCGTCTTGGTCAGGCCGTCGGCGACCTTCTGGCCGCCGCCCGAGCCGAAGACGTCCACCATCTCGTCGCAGTGCGGGCACGGCAGGCCCGACATGTTCTCGACGACACCGACGATCTTCTGGTGGGTCTGCACGGCGATCGAGCCGGCCCGCTCGGCGACCTCGGCCGCGGCCTGCTGCGGGGTGGTGACGACCAGGATCTCGGCGTTCGGCACCAGCTGGGCCACGGAGATCGCGATGTCACCCGTACCAGGCGGCAGGTCCAGCAGCAGCACGTCCAGGTCGCCCCAGAACACGTCGGCCAGGAACTGCTGGAGCGCGCGGTGCAGCATGGGCCCGCGCCACACCACCGGGGCGTTGCCCGGGGTGAACATGCCGATGGAGATGACCTTCACCCCGTGCGCCGACGGCGGCATGATCATGTTCTCGACCTGGGTCGGACGGCCGTCCACACCCAGCATGCGCGGCACGCTGTGGCCGTAGATGTCCGCGTCGACCACGCCGACCTTCAGGCCGTCCGCAGCCATCGCCGCGGCCAGGTTCACCGTGACGGACGACTTGCCGACACCGCCCTTGCCGGACGCGACCGCGTACACACGGGTCAGCGAGCCCGGCTTGGCGAAGGGCACCTCGCGCTCGGCGGTGCCGCCGCGCAGCGTGGCCGCCAGGTCCTTGCGCTGCTCGTCGCTCATCACGTCGAGGGTGACGGCGACGGAGGTGACGCCCGCGACCTTCTCGACGGCCTCGGTGACGTTCTTCGTGATGGTCTCGCGCATGGGACAGCCCGACACCGTGAGGTAGACCGTGACGGCGACCGCGCCGCCCTCGCCGATCTCCACCGATTTGACCATGCCGAGCTCGGTGATCGGCCGGTGGATCTCGGGGTCGTTCACCGTCGCCAGCGCGTCCAGGATCGCGTCCTGCTCGGGCACGGAGGCGGAGCTTGTGTCGGTAGCCATGTCCCGATGGTACGGCTCGGTAGCAGGCCGCAGGAAAGCCCGTCAGCGGTCGCCTTCATCACGTTCGGCCGGGAATAGCCGCCGCTCGTCCATCTCCTTGATCAGGTCCTGGAACTCGGACCTGATCCAGTCGCGCGTGGCGACCTCGCCCAGACCCATCCGCAGGGCGGCGATTTCCCGGGTCAGGTACTCCGTGTCGGCGATGGACCGCTCGTTCTGCTTGCGGTCCTGCTCGTGGGTGACCCGGTCGCGGTCGTCCTGCCGGTTCTGCGCGAGCAGGATCAGCGGAGCCGCGTAGGAGGCCTGGAGCGACAGCATCAGCGTCAGGAAGATGAACGGGTACGGGTCGAACCGCAGGCCGTCCGGCGCGAAGATGTTCCACAGCACCCAGACGATGATGACCAGGGTCATCCAGACGATGAACCGGCCGGTGCCCAGGAACCGCGCCACCCGCTCCGACAGCCGCCCGAAGGCCTCCGGGTCGTACTCGGGCAGCAGCGACCGGCGCGGCGCGCGCGGCAGGTCCAGGCGCACCCGCGAGCGCGTCAGCGCGCTCGAACCGGTGCTCGCCGCCTTCGCCGCGCGCTCGCCGGAACGTTCCGCCGCGTCCGCCGCCAGCCCGTGCTCGCGGGCCTGCATCCGCGCCTGTTCGCGCCGCTCCCTGATCTGCTCGCGGCGCCGCTCGCGCGCCTGCTCGCCCCGCCCCCGGTCGAAGCGTCCTCGCTCAGCGGCCACCCAGGGCCTCCTCGGAATGGAAGTCCGTCTCCCGCCAGTCGTCCGGCAGCAGGTGGTCCAGCACGTCGTCCACGGTCACCGCGCCCAGCAGGGAGCCGCTCTCGTCGACCACCGGCACGGCCACCATGTTGTAGGCGGCCAGGTGCGTGGTCACCGCGGGCAGCGAGGCGTTCGGCCGCAGCGGCGGCAGGTCCGTGTCCACGATCGAGCTGACCAGTGTGAACGGGGGGTCCCGCAGCAGCCGCTGGAAGTGAACCGTGCCCAGGTACTTGCCCGTCGGGGTCTCGTCCGGCGGCCGGCACACGTACACCTGCGCCGCCAGCGCCGGCGACAGGTCCGCCTGCCGTACGCGGGCCAGGGCGTCGGCGACCGTCGCGTCCGGCCGCAGCACGATCGGCTCGGTGGTCATCAGACCGCCGGCGGTGTTCTCCTCGTAGGACAGCAGACGGCGCACGTCGGCCGCGTCGTCCGGCTGCATCAGCGTCAGCAGCCGCTCCTTGTCGTCCTCCGGCAGCTCGGAGAGCAGGTCGGCCGCGTCGTCCGGGTCCATCGCCTCCAGGACGTCGGCGGCGCGCTCCTCCTTCAGCTTGCCGAGGATCTCCACCTGCTCGTCCTCGGGCAGCTCCTCCATGACGTCCGCGAGCCGGTCGTCGTCGAGGGCGCTGGCCACCTCGGCGCGCCGCTTCGGCGTCAGGTGGTGCAGCACGTTCGCCACGTCGGCCGGCCGCATCTGCTCGAAGGTGGCGACCAGGTTCTCGGCGCCCTGCCCGTGCTCCTCCAGCGAGAAGCCCGTCACCGCCGACCACTCCACCGTCAGGGCCTCGCCGCGCCGGCGCAGCGCCCCCGACTTTCCCTTCCGTACGAAGATCCGGTCGATCTCCCAGTCCCGGCGGGCCGGCAGCTGCTGGATGGCCACGTCCAGGACGGTGACCTCCTCGCCGCTCCCGACCAGCGTCACCCGCCGGTCCAGCAGCTCGCCCAGGACCAGGCGTTCGGTCGGGCGCTGTTCGAAGCGCCGCATGTTGATGACACCGGTGGTGATGACCTGCCCGGACTCCACACCGGTGACCCGGGTCATGGGCAGGAAGATCCGCCGCCGGCTGACGACCTCGACGACCAGGCCCAGCAGCCGCGGCGGGCGGCCGCCGACCCGGAGCATCGCCACGAGGTCGCGGACCCGGCCGACCTGGTCGCCGTTGGGGTCGAAGACGGGCACACCCGACAGATGCGAGACGAAGATCCGCGGGGCGCCTGCAACCATCCGAGCGCCTCCTAGTGCGTCGATCAAGAGTCGTGCCGCCCCTCAGGCTAGCCCGTGCCGCGGGAAAGCGTCCTGGTGGGGCGGTCCGCCCGGGGGCCGGGGAACACCGGGGCGCGGTCGCGGGCCCCGGCGTACGGACGGGTACGCTGCCTGCTGCTCGCAGACGACCGACGAGAGGCACCTGCACGTGACCGCCTACTTCCCTGCCGCGCGGCTGCGCCGGGCCGCCTTCATCGGTGCGCTGTGCGCGGGCCTCGCCGTCACCGGTACGGGCTGCGGGGACGACCCCGACGAGGGCACGAACGGCGTCGGCAAGCTCTCCGCGGAGAAGATCGAGGCGAAGGCGAAGGCGGCCGCGACGGAGGCCGAGGCGGTGCACCTGTCCGGCACGCTGGTGAGCGGCGGCAAGTCCTTCACGCTCGACATGCGGCTGAAGGCGGACGGCGGCTCCGGCGAGGTGAAGTCGAAGGACGACACCTTCCAGCTGCTGCGGGTGGGGGAGCAGCTGTACCTGAAGGCGAGCGCGGCGTTCTGGGGCGAGTCCGACTCGGCCGGCAAGCTCGGCGACAAGTACGTGAGGGTGCCCGAGGGCGACCCCTCCTACAAGCAGTTCCGCGGCTTCACCGACATGGACGTGCTGCTGGACGGGCTGCTAGGCCTGGAGGGCAAGCTCGCCAAGGGCTCGTACACCAAGGTCGGGCACACCCGCGCGGTGCAGGTCACGGCGGACGAGGGCAAGGGCGGCAAGCTCTCGGTCTCCCTGGAGGGGACCCCGTACCCGCTGCTGATGGAGCGTGCGGGCGGCGCCGGCCGGGTGGAACTCGCGGAGTGGGGCAAGACGTTCCCGCTCGACCCGCCGGCGCAGGACCAGACGGTCGACTACGGGTCCCAGCTGCCGACGACCAAGGACCAGGGCGGCGGCCCGGCCCCGGCCCCCTCCAAGGGCTCCGGCCAGGGCGCCAACCCGACGAAGCCGTAGGGGAGTCCTGCCGATCAGACGGGGCTCGCGGTGGCCGCGCCGCAGGCGGGTCCGGTCGCGCCGGGGCCGGGCGCGCGCCGGGGCGTCTCCTCGGGCGACGAACGTGGCCGGGGGGCGGAGAGTGCGGCGGCAGTGCGTTCGGCGCCCTGCGGGGACGCCCCGGCACACACCCGGCCCCGTCACCCCTTACGGCAGGGCGCGGGCGGCATTCAGCCCCGGGCGGCCTTCCTGCGCTTCAGCAGCAGCTTCGGCAGGCCCGCCGGCATGGCCCTGCGGGTCGTGGCCGGGGACGGCAGCGGAGCCGCGGTGAGCGAACCGTCCGGGAGCTGCGCCCGGACCGACTCGGGCTCCAGCCGCAGCAGCCGGCACTCGCGCGCCCACCGCTCGGTCATGTCCTGCGAGTCGGGCGCGTTCAGCCGCTTGCCCTTGAGCTCGGCGACCGCCGCCGCCCACTCCTCGCCGCGGGGCGGGAGCTCCCGTACCGTCGCCGTCCAGGCCACCAGCCGGCCGCCCTTGTCCTTGCTCCGCACGGTCACCTCGGCGGTCGCACCGTCCGTCAGCCCCGGGAACGGCTGCTCGCCGGGCCCGTCGCCCAGCACATGGGCCGCGCCGTCCACCCAGGCGTGCCACAGGGCGCGGTCGGCCCCGCCACCGCGCACCCAGATCAGGCCGGACTTCTTGGTGGCCTCCTCGACGAGGGCCAGGTCGAGCGTGCTGAGAGTCATGCCGACAGCGTAGGGGGTCGCTCCCCGCGCGCGAGCGGCCGTCCGGGACCGGCCCGGGTCAGAGCCAGCCGTGGCGGCGCAGCGCGCGGTGGATGGTGAAGCAGGAGGCGGCGATGGCGGCCATCACCATCGGATAGCCGTAGCGCCAGTGGAGCTCCGGCATGTGCTCGAAGTTCATCCCGTACACCCCGCAGATCATCGTCGGCACGGCGATGATCGCCGCCCAGGAAGTGATCTTGCGCATGTCCTCGTTCTGGGCGACCGTCGCCTGCGCGAGGTTGGCCTGGAGGATCGAGTTCAGCAGCTCGTCGAAGCCCACCACCTGCTCGTGCACCCGCGCCAGGTGGTCGGCGACGTCCCGGAAGTACTTCTGGATGTCCGGGTCCACCAGCCGCATCGGCCGCTCGCTCAGCAGCTCCATCGGACGCAGCAGCGGCGAGACCGCCCGCTTGAACTCCAGTACCTCGCGCTTGAGCTGGTAGATGCGGCCCGCGTCGCCGCCGCGCGCACTGCCCTTGGCGGGGGCGGCGAAGACCTCGCTCTCCACCTCGTCGATGTCGTCCTGCACGGCCGCGGCGACCGCGATGTAGCCGTCGACGACGTGGTCGGCGATGGAGTGCAGGACCGACGAGGGGCCCTTGGCGAGGAGGTCCGGGTCGTCCTGGAGCCGGTGGCGCAGCCCCTTGAGGGACCCTTGGCCGCCGTGCCGGACGGTGATCACGAAGTCGGGGCCGGTGAAGCACATCACCTCGCCGGTCTCCACCACCTCGCTGGTGGCGGTCAGTTCGGCGTGGTCGACGTAGTGGATCGTCTTGAAGACGGTGAAGAGGGTGTCGTCGTAGCGCTCCAGCTTCGGCCGCTGGTGCGCGTGCACCGCGTCCTCCACGGCCAGCGGGTGCAGCCCGAAGGTGGCGGCGATCCCCGCGAACTCGGCCTCCGTCGGCTCGTGCAGGCCGATCCAGGCGAATCCGCCGTCCTCGCGGACCCGGCGGATCGCCTCACGGGGCGTCAGGCACACCGGACCCAGCACCCGCCGCCCGTCGCGGTACACGGCGCAGTCGACCACCGCGCTGCTCGCCGACGGATCGCGGGTCGTGTCGTAGCCGGGCTGTACGGGGGTGGCCCGGCGCAGGGACGGGCGCACGGCCGCACGCAGGTAGGGCAGCATCGACATGGCAGGCTCCTTCGCACGCACGGCTGTGGACCGTACGGGTGGGAGACCCTCCACCGGCAGCGGGCGGGCAGGCCCGGGCAGGGGGAGGGAACAGGACGGGAGGACAACGTTCTGCCGTCGCTCTTCTACTGATCAGCGGATCGCGCGGACCGGGCAGATCAAAGGGGGCGGGATGCGCCCGTCACAGAAGTGGAAGAGCGATTGGTACTGCACGATCGACTTCGGTCCACCGCAGCCCCACCTCCTCCGGCCGGTCCCCCGTGAGGGACGTCCTGTAGCCGGGGCGCTGAAACACCGCTTCTGCGTGCGGCCCCGAACAGCTGTCAACACTATCAGCCGACGGATGGTCAAGACCCGCCCTTTACCCGGCTGATACGAGTTCTATGCTCGCTTCATGGCAGAAATTCTGGCCCTCGTGGAGGCCCGGCTGCGCACGGTGTTCGGTGAACCCGACGCACGCGCCGCCGTCACCTTCCTGGGCACCGACCGCATCGAGGTACTCCGTTTCGCCGAGGGCGACCTCGTGCGGTACGCGACCCTCGGGATGTCCGCGCACCCGATGACCGATCCGACCGCCGTGGTCGCCGACCCCGTACGGGGCCCGCGCGCCGAGCTCGTGCTGACCCTACGGGCGGGGCTGGCGGCCACCGACAAACTGCTGCGGCCGCTCGCGGTGCTGGCCGCGTCCCCGCAGGTCGAGGGGCTGATCGTGGCCCCCGGGGCCTCGCTGGACGTGGGCGAGCCGCTCTGGGACGGGGCCCCCTTCAGCTCCGTCCTCGTGGCGGAACCGGGCGGTCTGGTCGCGGACCTGGAGCTCGACGAGCCCATGGATCCGGTGCAGTTCCTCCCCCTGCTGCCGATGACGGCGAACGAGGCGGCCTGGAAACGCGTGCACGGCGCGGCCGCCCTCCAGGAGCGCTGGCTCGCGCGCGGGACCGACCTGAGGGACCCTTTGCGTACCGCTGTCGCACTGGACTGACAGCCCGGACGGGTGAGCGTGCCTTGACTGGGGGCCGGGCGGGGAGGAGCGTAACTTCCTATGAGGGGTGAACCAAGTTGCCCGAAGTGCGGTGGCCGGGTCAGGGCGCCCGGACTCTTCTCCGACTCCTGGCAGTGCGCGGTGCACGGTGCTGTCCACCCCCTGCAACCCGTCATCCCGCCGAGTGTCGAAGGCCTCAGCGTGGTCGCGCACCGGGCCGAGGTGCCGGTGTGGATGCCGTGGCCGCTGCCCGTGGGGTGGCTGTTCACGGGGGTGGCGTCCGCCGGTGACGACCGCAGCGGGGGCCGGGCGACGGCCGTGGCCTGTTCCGGTCCCGGCCCGCTGGGCGGCATCGGCGAGTTGCTGCTGATCGCGGAGGAGCTGGGCGTCGGCCTGGGCGCGCGGTACGCGGGCATCGACGGCCTCGACCCCGGCTCGTCCATCAACGTGTCGGCGCCGCCGCACGCCAAGGTGGTCGCGGCGGGCCGCCCGACACCGCTGTGGCACGTGAACGGCGGCCCCGACGACCGGGCCGTCTTCGCCGGCGAGGCGCGCGGCCTGTGGCTCTGGGCGATCGTCTGGCCGGAGCAGTCCGGCCTCCTGATGTACGACGAGCTCGTCCTCACCGACCTGCGTGACGCGGGCGCCGAGGTCGAGCTCCTTCCGTGCGGGGCCCTGAGCCCGCGCATCCTGGGCCCTGCCTGAGGGGTGCCCGGGCCCGGCTATCCTGGAGTGTCCCCGTTCGTACGACCCATGGAGCCAGGCTGTGCGCATCGACCTGCACGCCCACTCCACGGCCTCCGACGGTACGGACACCCCTGCCGAGCTGGTGCGCAACGCCGCCGCCGCCGGGCTGGACGTGGTCGCGCTGACCGACCACGACACCGTGCACGGATACGGCGAGGCCCTCGCCGCCCTCCCCGCCGGACTGACCCTCGTGACCGGGGCCGAGCTCTCCTGCCGTCTCGACGGCATCGGCGTGCACATGCTCGCGTACCTCTTCGACCCCCAGGAGCCCGAGCTGGCCCGTGAGCGGGAGCTGGTCCGCGACGACCGCGCCCCGCGCGCCCGGACCATGATCGGAAAGCTCCAGGGCCTCGGCGTCGACGTCACCTGGGAGCAGGTCGCCCGGATCGCCGGCGACGGCTCGGTCGGGCGGCCGCACATCGCGACCGCCCTCGTCGAGCTGGGCGTCGTCCCCACCGTCTCGGACGCCTTCACGCCCGAATGGCTCGCCGACGGCGGCCGCGCGTACGCCGAGAAGCACGAGCTCGACCCCTTCGAGGCCGTACGCCTGGTCAAGGCGGCCGGCGGTGTCACCGTCCTCGCGCACCCCGCCGCCGCCAAGCGCGGCCGGTGCGTCTCCGAGTCCGCGATAGCAGCCCTGGCGGCCGCGGGCCTGGACGGCATCGAGGTGGACCACATGGACCACGACGCCGGCACCCGTGCGCGGCTGCGCGGTCTGTCGGGCGAGGTCGGCCTGCTGACCACCGGGTCCAGTGACTACCACGGCAGCCGCAAGACCTGCCGCCTCGGGGAGTTCACGACCGACCCCGAGATCTACGGCGAGATCACGCGCCGCGCGACCGGGGCCTTCCCGGTGCCGGGCGCGGGCGGACGCGAGCGCTGACCGGCCGGACCCGGCCCGCTCCACCCGTCCCACACTCTTCTTCGCGACACCCCTCTCTCCTGCAAGGCATCACTGTGTTTGATTTCGCCGTCTTCGGATCCCTCTTTCTCACCCTTTTCGTGATTATGGACCCCCCGGGGATCACGCCGATCTTCCTCGCCCTGACCTCGGGCCGCCCTGTCAAGGTGCAGCGCCGCATGGCCTGGCAGGCCGTCTGCGTGGCCTTCGGCGTCATCGCGGTCTTCGGCATCTGCGGCCAGCAGATCCTGGACTACCTGCACGTCTCCGTCCCGGCGCTGATGATCGCCGGTGGTCTGCTGCTCCTGCTCATCGCCCTGGACCTGCTCACCGGCAAGAACGACGAGCCGAAGCAGACCAAGGACGTGAACGTGGCCCTGGTCCCGCTGGGCATGCCGCTGCTGGCCGGACCCGGTGCGATCGTGTCGGTCATCCTGGCCGTGCAGAAGGCGGACGGCGCCGCCGGTCAGGTCTCGGTCTGGGCCGCGATCGTGGCCATGCACGTCGTGCTGTGGATCACCATGCGCTACTCGCTGGTGATCATCCGGGTCATCAAGGACGGCGGCGTCGTCCTCGTCACCCGGCTCGCCGGCATGATGCTCTCGGCGATCGCCGTGCAGCAGATCATCAACGGCGTGCTCCAGGTCGTCCGCGGAGCCTGACGCGCGCGCCCGCTCATGCGAACGCCCCCGCACCGGATCGGTGCGGGGGCGCGAACGTTCTTCGTGCGATGCGTCAGCAGGACGCACTCTCGGCCGGTCGGATCAGAATGCGCTGGCCGACGGCTGCGGCCTGCTGCACGATCCGGTTGACGGAGGCCGCGTCGACGACGGTGCTGTCCACGGCGGACCCGTCGACGTCGTCCAGGCGCAGAATCTCGAAGCGCATGGGGCTTCTCCCTTCGTCAGTGTTTCTCCTTGCACTGTGACAACGAAGTGTAGGCCGCAATCATTCCCTACGCTAAAGAAATTTTTTCACTGGCTAACTATGCGCGGGTGCAAGAGCCCCAGAACGCGGCCAGCGCAGCGGCCGTGGTGGCCGGATCCTCGGCGTTCGGGGAGTGGTCCGTCCCCGGCACGATCACCCGCTGCGCCCCCAGGCGCCGGGCCATGTCGTCCAGCAGCGGCACCGGCCAGGCCTGGTCCACGGCCCCGGACAGGACCAGCTTCGGCAGGTCGACCCGGCTCAGCTCCGCCACCCGGTCGGGCTCGGAGATCAGTGTCCGGCCGGTGACGACCAGCTGCTCGGGGACGGTGGCCAGCCACCGCTCGCGCAGGAAGTGCGCGAGCTCGGGGGAGTCCGCGACCGCGTCCTCGGGATCGTGGGCCCGCATCGCCGCCCAGATCCCCGGCATGTCGTCGCCCATCGCCTCCAGCGCGGCGACCAGCAGCTTCGTCCGGGCCCGCTGATCCTCGGAGATCGCGGCCGGCCCGCTGCTCATCAGGGCGAGCGAGGCGAAGGGGGCGGGCTCGCGCAGCACGGCGGCGCGCGAGATCAGCCCTCCGAGCGAGTGGCCCACCAGGTGTACGAGGTCCCCGCCCAGCGCGCGGACCTGCGCGAGGACGTCCCGCGCCAGCTCCTCCAGGGCGTACGGGGCCTCCTCGCGCGGGCCCGGCGTCTCGTACTGGCCCCGGCCGTCCACCGCGACGACCCGGTACCCGGCAGCCGCCAGCGGCTCCAGGAGGCCGATGAAGTCCTCCTTGCTGCCCGTGAAGCCGGGGACCAGCAGGGCGGTGCCGCGGACGGGCTCACCGGCTTCGTGCACGGCGAACCCGCCGCGCTCCGTGGTGAGGACGTACGCGCGGGCGACGGCGGGCAGGGTCAGACGCGGCGGCTTGCTCATGGCCCGAGGTTACCGGCCCGTACGGGGCCGGGCACGGCCCGGGCAGACCGATGGCCCCGGCCCCCTCGGAAGGGGATCGGGGCCATCGGCGCAGTGCTGCGCGGGGCCTATGCCTCGGGCGCGGCCGCGACCTTGCGGGTGCGGGTCCGCTTCGGCTTCACCGGAGCCTCCTCGGCCACGGCGGCGGCCTCGGCGGCCGGAGCGGCCTCGGCGACCTTGCGGGTCCGGGTGCGCTTCGGCTTGACCGGAGCCTCCTCGGCCACGGCCACCGTCACCGTGACGGTCTCGGCGACGGCCGGAGCAGCCTCCGCGACCTTGCGGGTGCGGGTGCGCTTCGGCTTGACCGGAGCCTCCTCGGCCACGGCGGGAACCTCGGCGACCGGGGTCAACGGGGCGGCGACCGGGGTCACCGGGGCGGCGGCCGGGGCCGCCTTGCGGGGGCGCCGGGCCCGAACGGGCTCGACCAGCGGGGCCATCTGGAAGTCCGGCTCCGGGGCGGTCTCGACGACCTTGCGGGGACGGACGCGCTTCGGCCTGGCCGGAGCCTCCTCGGCGGGGACCTCGGCGACCGGGGTCACCGGGGCGGCGGCCGGGGCCGCAGCCTCGACGACCGGCGCGGCCGCGGGGGCCTGGGCCGGCACCGCGGCCACACGGGTGCGGCGGCGGCGCGGCCTGCGCGGCTCGTCGGCGGCCGGGGCCGCGGGGGCCTCGGGCGCCTGCGCCGGGGTCACCGCGGCAGGAGCCTCGGCGCCCTCGGCGAGCTCCGCTCCGCCCCGCGTACGGCGGCGCTGGCGCGGCGTACGGGTACGGGCCGGACGTTCCTCGGTCACCACGGCGGCAGCCGCCGGGCCGGAGCGGCCGCCACGGCCACCGCGGCCGCCGGTCTCGCCCAGGTCCTCGAGGTTCTCGGCCTTCAGGCCGGCCCGCGTGCGCTCGGCGCGTGGCAGGATGCCCTTGGTGCCGGCCGGGATGTTCATCTGCTCGAACAGGTGCGGAGACGTGGAGTACGTCTCGACCGGGTCGTGGAAGTCCAGCTCCAGCGCCTTGTTGATCAGCTGCCAGCGCGGGATGTCGTCCCAGTCGACCAGGGTGACGGCGATGCCCTTCTTGCCCGCGCGACCGGTGCGGCCCACACGGTGCAGGAAGGTCTTCTCGTCCTCCGGCGTCTGGTAGTTGATGACGTGGGTGACACCCTCGACATCAATGCCGCGGGCGGCGACGTCGGTGCACACCAGCACGTCGACCTTGCCGTTGCGGAACGCGCGCAGCGCCTGCTCGCGCGCGCCCTGGCCCAGGTCGCCGTGGACGGCGCCCGAGGCGAAGCCGCGCTTCTCCAGCTGCTCGGCGATGTCGGCCGCCGTGCGCTTGGTGCGGCAGAAGATCATGGCCAGGCCACGGCCCTCGGCCTGCAGGATGCGGGAGACGAGCTCCGGCTTGTCCATGTTGTGCGCACGGAAGACGTGCTGTGTGGTGTTGGCGACGGTCGCGCCCTCGCCGTCCTCGGAGACGGCGCGGATGTGGGTCGGCTGCGTCATGTACCGGCGGGCCAGGCCGATGACCGCGCCCGGCATGGTCGCCGAGAACAGCATCGTCTGACGCTTGACGGGCAGGTAGCCCATGATCTTCTCGACGTCGGGCAGGAAGCCCAGGTCGAGCATCTCGTCGGCCTCGTCCAGGACGAGCGCCTTGACCTGCGAGAGGTCGAGCTTCTTCTGGCCGGCCAGGTCGAGCAGGCGGCCCGGGGTGCCGACGATCACGTCGACGCCCTTCTTGAGCGCCTCGACCTGGGGCTCGTACGCGCGACCGCCGTATATGGCGAGGACGCGGACGTTGCGGACCTTGCCCGCGGTCAGGAGGTCGTTGGTGACCTGGGTGCACAGCTCGCGGGTCGGAACCACCACGAGGGCCTGCGGGGCGTCGGTCAGCTGCGCGGGCGTGGCCCGGCCGGCCTCGACGTCCGCGGGGACGACGACCCGCTCCAGCAGGGGAAGGCCGAAACCGAGCGTCTTGCCGGTGCCGGTCTTGGCCTGGCCGATGACGTCCGTGCCGGAAAGGGCGACGGGGAGGGTCATCTCCTGGATCGGGAAGGGGGACACGATGCCGACGGCCTCAAGGGCCTCGGCCGTCTCGGGAAAGATCCCGAGGTCTCGGAACGTAGTCAGGGTGCTGCCTCTTCTGTGAGACGCGGCGCGAGGCGGCGAGGGGGGTCGTACCGTGCCGTGCTTGCAGTACTGCTACGTACGAAGCTGCGCGGGACCACTAGCCTTCGCTCAGGCGCATCTGCCGCTGAGGGGGCCCCTCGTAAGAGGCGGTACGCATGAACGTACGCACCACACCGAGGGCGGTCGGTTGGAGCCGATCGGGCCACCGACCGGGCATCCTCATTCGGACGGCCCGCCGAGTATTCGGCAGGCGCATTACCACTGTACCCCGGAATCGCGCAGCTGTGTCGGGTGAATTCACCGGGTAGGCGCGTTTAGCTGGACAGGCAACGATCCGGCATGGTGCTTTGGAGAGCCATTCGGCGGGCTATTGTGCGGAGCATGTCGACCGTAGAAAACGCCTCGTCCGCCGACGACAGCGCCCCCGCCGAAGCCGTGGGTATCGCCTCCCAGGACTGGGCCGCCGCCTCTGCCTCGCCGCAGTACCGGGCCGCCGTCGTGGACCTGCTCGGCGCCCTCGCGTACGGAGAGCTCGCGGCCTTCGAGCGCCTCGCGGAGGACGCGAAGCTCGCGCCCACCCTGGACGACAAGGCCGAGCTCGCCGCGATGGCCTCCGCCGAGTTCCACCACTTCGAGCGGCTGCGGGACCGGCTCGCGGCGATCGAGGTCGAGCCCACCTCCGCCATGGAGCCCTTCGCGAAGGGCGTCGACGACTTCCACCGCCAGACCGCGCCGTCGGACTGGCTGGAGGGCCTGGTCAAGGCCTACGTCGGCGACTCCATCGCCAGCGACTTCTACCGTGAGGTCGCCTCCCACCTGGACCACGACACCCGCGCGCTCGTGCTCGGTGTGCTCGACGACACCGGCCACGGCAACTTCGCCGTCGAGAAGGTGCGCGCGGCGATCGAGGCGGACCCGCGCTGCGGCGGCCGGCTCGCGCTGTGGGCCCGCCGGCTGATGGGCGAGGCCCTCTCGCAGGCCCAGCGCGTGGTCGCCGAGCGCGACGCGCTCTCGACCATGCTGGTCGGCGGGGTCGACGGGATGGCGGCGGGCTTCGACCTCGCGGCCGTCGGCGAGATGTTCACCCGGATCACCAAGGCGCACACCAAGCGGATGGCTGCCCTCGGCCTCGCCGCCTGACCGGAGCACGCCCCATACGCCGGCCCCGGCGCGCACCGTGCGCGCCGGGGCCGGCGTATGTCGTTCAGGGCTTCAGGCCTTCAGGCCTTCACGGCGTCGGTGGATCAGGGATCAGCCCCGCGACGGGAGCGAAAACGGAGTCCTGTGGGACTGCCTGCGGGGCCCTGCGGCCGGACGGAGCAGCAGCGACAGGACCACGGCCGACACCAGCACCGCGCCGATGAGGGTCGCGGTCAGGGTGTTGTGCCCGGGGCCCAGGGCGAAGTGGGTGAGATACGCCCCGAACAGCGCTCCCAGCACCCCGCTGACCAGCACCACTCTGCGGGAAGGCAACCGGCGTGCGAGCACTCGGACAGCTGTCGCGGACAGGGCGAGGCCCAGGAGTGCGGAGCCGAGCACTTCCATCAGCAGCATGAGGTCTCTCCCATACGTCAGGGCAAACCGGGTCACTGCGGTCCTACCCGAAGCGGAAGAAACAGAAACGGCCCGGTGGAATCAACCACCGGGCCGTTCACCACAGTTCTCAGAGCGCGCCGAAGCCCACCTTGCGCACGCTCGGCTCGCCCAGGTCGACATACGACAGGCGGTCGGACGGCACCAGGACCTTGCGGCCCTTGTTGTCGGTGAGGCTCAGCAGCGGCGCGGTGCCGGACAGAGCGGCGGTGACGATGCTCTCCAGCTCCTCGGCGCTCAGGTCGCTCTCCAGCACGATCTCCCGGGGTGCGTGCTGCACGCCGATCTTGACCTCCACGGCTTTGTCCCTCCGACGATCCGGTTCGCGCGATCAGCCGCGCCGTACGCGGTCCACATTAGCCCGGAGGGGACGCGGATTGCGCAGAGCGGACACGCTCGCAGCGAACAGCGGCCGGTGAGGGCCGCCGACGCCGTCGCGAGCGGTCCGTCAGGTCAGGCCTCCGTACCGTGCAGCGGGAAGCCGGCGATACCGCGCCAGGCGAGGGAGGTCAGCAGACCGACCGCCGTCTCGCGGGCGACCGGGCTCTCGCTGGAGAGCCAGTAACGGGCCACGACCTGCGAGACCCCGCCCAGACCCACGGCCAGCAGCATCGACTCGTCCTTGGACAGGCCGGTGTCCTCGGCGATGACGTCGGAGATGGCCTCCGCGCACTGGAGCGAGACGCGGTCGACGCGCTCGCGCACCGCCGGCTCGTTCGTCAGGTCGGACTCGAAGACCAGCCGGAAGGCGCCGCCCTCCTCCTCGACGTACGCGAAGTAGGCGTCCATCGTGGCCGCCACCCGCAGCTTGTTGTCCGTCGTGGACGCGAGGGCGGTGCGCACGGCCAGCAGCAGCGCCTCGCAGTGCTGGTCCAGCAGCGCCAGGTACAGGTCGAGCTTGCCGGGGAAGTGCTGGTACAGCACCGGCTTGCTCACTCCGGCCCGCTCGGCGATGTCGTCCATCGCCGCCGCGTGGTAGCCCTGCGCGACGAAGACCTCCTGGGCCGCGCCCAGCAGCTGGTTGCGCCGGGCTCGGCGCGGCAGTCGCGTGCCCCGCGGACGCGCTGCCTCGGTCTGCTCGATGGCTGTCACGCCGCCTCCCACTTTCTCTAAGAACACAGTGCGCTCTGCGCCGCGCGGCCATCGTACTTTTCGGTAACCGAATCTGGAGGGTTCAAGCCGAGTTTTCTCGCGGTACGGACGGGCCGGAGGCGCTGGTCAGCGGTTTGATCAGCGGTTTGGTCGGTGCTCGGTCAACTGCGGGTCAGCGGTAGTCGTCCTCGTCCAGCGGCACCACCCGTGACTGCTCGACGGCATCCCCGTCCGTGGCCTCGCCCACCGCACCGGCGGTGACAGGGTCGTCCTCGTCCGGCCGGAGATCGGCCAGCTGCTCCGCCACATCCGCCTCGGGCGCCTCGGGATCGAGGGTTTCCGGAAACTGCTCCCGGAAGGTGTCCGGCTCCGCAGGGTCGACAGTCATGCCGCTCCCCTCGCTTCCTTGTGCTCACTTACGAGCCTAGGAGGATCGCGGATGCACCGCTAGACGGATCCGGCCTGTGTCTGTGACGGCGAACACAAGAGGAGGAGCGTGATCGTCTCGTAACATTGCCCGCATGTCTTCGACCGAGCTGCCGGGCGTACGGTCCACCGCCGAGCTGTCCTCCCTGGTGGGAGCCGTTCGGGTGGCCGACGGGGAGCTGCTGCGCAGCATCGCGCTGCCCGGCCTGGAACTGGCCGTCCGGGTCCGTCCGCCCCTGCGTACGGGGCTGCCGCCCGCATTGTTCGTGCACGGACTCGGCGGTTCCTCGCAGAACTGGTCGGATCTCATGGCGCAGCTGGCCGACACCGTCGACGGCGAGGCCCTCGACCTGCCGGGCTTCGGCTGGTCCCCGCCACCCGCCGACCGGGACTACTCCGTCACCGCGTTCGCCCGCGCCGTCATCCGGCACCTCGACGCTGCCGGGCGCGGCCCGGTCCACCTCTTCGGGAACTCCCTCGGCGGCGCCGTCTCCACCCGCGTCGCGGCCGCCCGCCCCGACCTCGTGCGCACCCTGACCCTGGTCTCGCCCGCCCTGCCCGAGCTGCGCGTGCAGAGGTCGGCCGTGCCGACCGCGCTGCTCGCCGTACCCGGGGTGGCCGCCCTCTTCAGCCGGCTGACGCGCGGACTCAGCGCCGAGCAGCGCACCCGGGGGGTGACGGACCTCTGCTACGGGGACCCCTCGCGGGTGACACCCGAGGGGTTCGGCCACGCCGTGGAGGAGATGGAGCGGCGGATGGCCCTGCCGTACTTCTGGGAGGCGATGACCCGCTCCTCGCGCGGCATCGTCGACGCCTACACCCTCGGTGGCCAGCACGGACTGTGGCGGCAGGCGCAGCGGGTTCTCGCGCCCTCCCTGCTGGTCTACGGTGGCCGGGACCAGCTGGTCTCGTACCGTATGGCGCACAAGGCGGCCGCCGCCTACCGGGGTTCGCGGCTGCTGTGCCTGCCCGAGGCCGGGCACGTGGCGATGATGGAGTACCCCGAGGTGGTGGCCGCCGCCTTCCGGGAGCTGTTGTGCGACACCGGAACGGGCGAGGGTGACCGAGATACCGAAGACGGCAGAGGCTGAGGACCGTGGGACGACATAGTCGCAAGGCCCCTGCGCCGGCGCCGGCCGCTGCCCGGCCGCAGCCGGAGCCCGCGCCGCTGCCGTACGAGGAACCGCCCACCGCGCGCCGGCCGGAACCGACCGTCACCCATCAGGGGTACGGGTCCCAGGACCGGCCCTACGCCGACGCGCGGGCCGGGGGCCACCCCCGGCAGTACGAGTCCGGCGGCGCCTGGGGCGCACGCCCCGACTCCGTGTACGGGGACTGGCACGGGGTACGGCGCCCGCACGGCGCCGCCGCACCGGCCGCGGCGGCTCCCGCCGCCCTCCTCGACTCCGACACCCCGGCCTTCGGCACCCCCGCGGTGGGCTTCCCGCAGGTCACGCTGACGCCGCCGGCCGCCCCTGCGCCGGCGCGCGAGTTCGACCTCGGCCCCGTCACCTCCACCGGCTCGCACCGCCGGGTGCCCGGGCCGCGCAAGCCCGTCGATCCGGTCGCTCCCGCGGACGCGGGTGGTGTCGACGGGGAAGCGCCCGGATCCGGCCGCGGCCTGAAGGTCCGTACGTACAGCGGCATGGCCGCCGCGGCCGTCACCACCGTCCTCGCCGTCGTCGTCGCGGGCCAGGTGCTCACGGACGGGGACGGCGGCCGGGCCGGCGCGCAGGCCGCCGCCGGCGACAGCCGCACCGACGAGGGCGCCTCCCGTTCGGAGGGCCGCCCGACGCCGCCGCAGGCGGTCGCACCCGCGGCGCCGGCCGGCGCCGCGCCCGCGGTGGAGCCGACGTACGAGCAGAAGATGGCCCAGCAGCTGCCGATCGACGCGAAGCTCGCCGGACCCGGGACCTTCGACACCGTGCCCGGTGTGGCCAAGGCACCCGGCAAGGGCAAGCTCGTGCGCTACCGGGTCGACGTCGAGCAGGGCCTGAACCTGGACCCGCAGCTCTTCGCCGAGGCCGTCCACCGCACCCTCAACGACCCGCGCAGCTGGGCCCACAACGGCGAGCGGACCTTCGAGCGGGTGCCGGGCGGCGAGGCCGATTTCGTGATCACCCTGGGCAGTCCCGGGACCACCGGGGTCTGGTGCGCCAAGTCCGGTCTGGACACCACCGTCGACAACGTCTCCTGCGACTCCGCGCGCACCGAGCGGGTGATGATCAACGCGTTCCGCTGGGCGCAGGGGTCCGCGACCTACGGCCCGGAGCAGATGCTCAGCTACCGCCAGATGCTCATCAACCACGAGGTCGGCCACCGGCTCGGACACGACCACGTGAACTGCCGCACGCCGGGCGCGCTCGCGCCGATCATGCAGCAGCAGACCAAGTCCCTCAACATCAACGGCATCGAGTGCAAGGCCAACCCCTGGGTGTTCCCCGGGAGTTGATCCCCGGGCCGCGGCCCTGCCCGCCGGGCGGGCGGGGATCCGCGTTGACAATCCGTCCGATCATCGGCCATCGTTCTCCGCATGTCGCACCACCACACCATGACCGCGAGCGCCGCCATTGAGCTGGCGCTGCTTGGTGTGACCGCGCACAGCGTGGCCGACATCTTCTGTCGCTGACGCCTGCCCGCAAGCGCCGCGACTTTTTTTGAGTTCCTTCGCCGCGCCCGGGTGCACGTACGCCCGCAGGCGCGGTTTCCTCATGCTTCGGTACCGGATCGGGTACCGCCGTCGACCGCTGCCCCTCGCGTAGCCCTTCCGCCCTTCCTTCACGCCGAGAGGTCATCACACCCATGTCTTCCGCCGGACCCGCCCGTCATCTCATAGCGCGCCGCGTGGCCGCCGTCACCGTCAGCCTCGTCCTGGCCGGGGGCGCCGCCGCCTGCGGCCCCAAGGAGGGTACGGACAAGGCCGGTTCGGGCGACAAGCCGGGCGCCGCAGGGGGTGCGCCGCAGAAGGGCGGCACCCTGACCGTCCTCAACTCCGAGCCGCAGAGCGACTTCGACCCGGCCCGGCTCTACACCTCGGGCGGCGGAAACGTTCCCTCGCTGGTCTTCCGTACGCTCACCACCCGCAACCGCGAGGACGGCCCGGCCGGCACCAAGGTCGTGCCCGACCTGGCCACCGACACCGGAAAGCCCAACGCCGACGCCACCGAGTGGACGTACACGCTCAAGGACGGGCTGAAGTACGAGGACGGCTCCCCGATCACCACCGCCGACATCAAGTACGGCATCGAGCGGTCCTTCGCCGCCGAGCTGTCGGGCGGCGCCCCCTACCTGCGGGACTGGCTCGTCGGCGGGGAGACGTACGAGGGCCCCTACAAGGACGGCGGCAAGGGGCTCGACTCGATCGTCGTGCCCGACCCGAAGACGATCGTCTTCAAACTCCGCAAGCCCGAGGGCGAGTTCCCCTTCGTCGCCACGCAGACGCAGTTCGCGCCGGTCCCCAAGGCCAAGGACAACGGCGTCAAGTACGAGGAGCACCCCGTCTCCTCCGGCCCGTACAAGGTCGTCAAGAACGACAACGACGGCGAGCACCTCACCCTGGAGCGCAACGAGCACTGGGACGAGAAGACCGACGAGGAGCGCAAGGCCTACCCGGACAAGATCGACGTCCGCTCCGGGCTGGACGCCGCCGTCATCAACCAGCGCCTGACCACCAGCTCCGGCCCCGACGCCGCCGCCATCACCACCGACACCAACCTGGGCCCGGCCGAGCTCGCCCAGATCGGCGACAACAAGGAGCTCGCGGCACGCGTCGGCACCGGCCACTTCGGCTACATCAATTATCTGGCCTTCAACCCGAAGGTGGCCCCCTTCGACAACCCGAAGGTGCGCCAGGCCATCTCCTACGCGATCAACCGCACCAGCGTGATCAACGCCGCAGGCGGATCCGCGCTGGCCGAACCGGCCACCACCTTCCTGCCCGAGCGCGAGGCCTTCGGCTTCGCCGCGTACGACCACTTCCCGGCGGGCAAAACCGGTGACCCGGCCCAGGCCAAGGAGCTGCTCAAGGAGGCGGGCTTCCCCGACGGAGTCACCGTCACGCTGACCCACTCCACCGCGCAGAACCGCCAGACCAGCCCCGAGGTCGCCACCGCCGTGCAGCAGGCGCTCGCCGCCGCCGGGATCACCGTCAAGCTGGAGGGCCTGGAGAACAACGCCTTCAACGAGAAGCGCTGGGACGCCAAGAACACCCCCGGCTTCTTCCTCTCCCGCTGGGGCGCCGACTGGCCCTCCGGCGCCCCCTTCCTCGCACCGATCTTCGACGGCCGGCAGATCGTGACCGACGGCTCCAACTACAACCACGCGCAGCTCAACGACCCGGCCGTGAACGCCGAGATCGACGAGATCGCCAAGCTGACCGACCTCGCGGCGGCCGGCAAGCGCTGGGGCGCACTCGACAAGAAGATCGGTGAGCAGGCCCTGGACGTGCCGCTCTTCCACCCGGTCTACAAGCGGCTCGTCGGCAAGGACGTCAAGAACGTCGTGATCAGCGACTGGACCGGCGTCCTCGACATCTCGCAGGTCTCCGTCAAGTGAGCGTCACCCTGAAGCAGTCGGCACCCGAGCAGTCGGTGCCCGCGCTCGCGCTCGCGCCCGGGGCCGTCGCCCCGGGCGCGGGGACCGCCCGCCAGGTCTGGCGGCGCCTGCGCCGCCGCCCGGCGGCCCTCGCGGCCGGCGGGGTGCTGGCCCTGCTCGTCCTCCTCGCCCTCGCCGCCCCGCTGCTCGCCCAGCTCACCGGGCAGGACCCGAACGCGTACCACGACGACCTCGTCGACTCCGCGCGCGGCGGGGTCCCGCTCGGCTCCTTCGGCGGGATCTCCGCCGACCACTGGCTCGGCGTCGAGCCCGGCACCGGCCGCGACCTGCTGACCCGGCTCCTGTACGGCGCGCGGATCTCCCTGCTCGTCGCCCTGGGCGCCGTCGTCGTCCAGACACTCGTCGGCGTGAGCGTCGGACTCGCCGCCGCGCTCGGCGGCCGGTTCGCGGGCCAGCTCATCGGCCGGTTCACCGACGTGATGATCGCGCTGCCGATGCTGGTGATCGGAATCGCCCTCACCGCGGTCGTCCCGCCCGACTTCCCGCGGCCGCTGCTGCTGATCCTGATCATCGGACTGCTCGACTGGGGCGGCACCGCCCGGATGGTGCGCGCCCAGGCCCTCGCCCTGCACGGCCTCGACTTCGTCGACGCCGCCCGGCTCTCGGGGAGCGGCACCCTGCGGATCGCCCGCCGCGAGCTGCTGCCCTCGCTGGCCGCACCCGTCATCACCTTCGCCGCGATCAAGGTGCCCACCGCCATCGTCGCCGAGGCCTCGCTGTCCTTCCTCGGCGTCGGCGTGAAGCCGCCCACGCCCTCCTGGGGGCAGATGCTCTCCAGCGCACAGACCTGGTTCCGCGCCGACCCCGCCTACGTCCTGCTCCCCGCCGGGCTGCTCTTCCTCACCGTGTTCGCCTTCACCGTCCTCGGCGACGCCGTCCGTACGGCCCTCGACCCGCGCGAAGGCTCCCGCCTGCGGGTCGGCACCAGAAAGGAGCACACGGCGTGACCCGCTTCGTGCTCAAACGGACCGGCGGCGCACTGCTCGTGCTGCTCACCCTGTCCGTCATCGTCTACGCCCTCTTCTACCTCGCCCCCGGCGACCCCGCCCGCCTCGCCTGCGGAGAGCGCTGCAACCCGGCGCAGATCGCCCAGGTCCGCCAACAGCTCGGCCTCGACGAATCCGCGCTCACCCAGTACCTGCACTTCCTCCAGGGACTGCTGGCCGGCCGGGACTACTCCGGCGGAGCCGGGCTGGTCCTGCACTGCGACGCGCCCTGCCTGGGATTCTCGTACCAGAACGACCAGCAGGTCACCGAGCTGATCCTGGACCGGCTGCCCGCCACCCTCTCGCTCGCGCTGGGCGCGCTGGTGATCTGGCTCGTGGTCGGCGTCGGCACCGGACTGCTGTCCGCGCTGCGCCGCGGCGGAATCACCGAGCGGGCCCTGACCGTCCTCACGCTCGCCGGGACCGGCACCCCCGTCTTCATCCTGGGGCTGCTGCTGCTCATGACCGTCTGCGCCTACCTCCAGTGGCTGCCGTTCCCGACGTACGTACCGCTGAGCGAGGACCCCGAGCAGTGGGCCTGGAACCTGCTCCTGCCGTGGGTGACCCTCGGCCTCTTCGAGAGCGCCAAGTACGCCCGCCTCACGCGCAGTTCCACCCTGGAGACGCTCGCCGAGGACCACATTCGGACCTTCCGCGCCTACGGGGTGGGGGAGCGGGCCGTCGTCACCCGGCACGCGGTGCGCGGCGCCGTGGCCCCCGTGATCGCGCTCAGCGCCGTGGACTTCGGCACGATGATCGGCGGTGCGGTGCTGACGGAGTCCCTGTTCGGGATCCCCGGCCTCGGCAAGACCCTCATCGACGGGGTACGGGTCGTGGACCTGCCCGTCGTGGTGGGCGTCGTCCTCGCGATCGGCGCGGCCGTGGTCCTCGCGGGCGCGATCGCCGACCTGTTGTACGCCGCAGCGGACCGAAGGGTGACCCTCGCATGACGCACACGCTGGTGGAGGTCGCCGACCTCGTCGTCGACTTCCCGGTCGGCGGGGCGGGGGAGTACGTACGGGCCGTGGACGGGGTCTCCTTCACCCTGGAGGCGGGCCGCGCGCTGGGCGTCGTCGGCGAGTCCGGCAGCGGAAAGTCCACCGTGGCCACGGCCCTGCTGGGCCTGCACCGCGGTACGGGCGCCCCCCTCGGCGGCACCGTCCGGGTGGGCGGCCTCGACGTGGCCTCGGCGTCGGCCGCCGAGCTGCGCCGGCTGCGCGGCGGGACCGCCGCCATGGTGTTCCAGGACCCGCTGAGCTCCCTGGACCCGTACTACGCCATCGGCGACCAGATCGCCGAGGTCCACCGGATCCACGCGGACGTCTCCCGGCGGGCCGCCCGGGCGCGGGCCGTCGAGGTGCTCGACCGGGTGGGCATCCCGGACGCGGCCCGCCGCTCCCGGGCGCGGCCGCACGAGTTCAGCGGCGGCATGCGGCAACGGGCCCTCATCGCCATGGCGCTGGCCTGCGAGCCGCAGCTGCTCATCGCCGACGAGCCGACCACCGCGCTGGACGTCACCGTCCAGGCCCAGATCCTCGACCTGCTGCACGGCCTGCGCGAGGAGCGCGGGCTCGGGCTGCTGCTGGTCACCCACGACGTGGGCGTGGCGGCGGAGAGCGTGGACGAGGTGCTGGTCATGAGGGGTGGCCACGCCGTTGAGCGGGGGGAGGCGGGGACGGTCCTCTCGGCGCCCGCCGACCCGTACACCCAGGCCCTGCTGGCGGCGGTGCCGAGGCTGGACGGGCCGCGCCGTTCCCGGGCCTCCGCCCCGGCCGCCGCGCCTCACACGCCGGCGGGGCCGGAGGTGCCACCGGTCGTCGAAGCCTTCGGGCTGCGGCGGGAGTTCGGGCGGGGACGGCGCAGGGTCGCGGCCGTCGCCGGGGTGTCCCTCGCCGTGCACGCCGGGCAGACGCTCGGGATCGTCGGCGAGAGCGGCTCCGGCAAGAGCACGCTCGGCCGGATGCTCGTCGGACTGCTGGAGCCCGACTCCGGGCGGGTGCACCGGGACGGCGCCCCGGTCAGCGGCATCACGAGCGGCGTCCAGATGGTGTTCCAGGACCCGGTGTCCTCCCTCAACCCGCGGCGCTCCGTCGGCGAGTCGATCGCCGACCCGCTGCGCACGGCCGGGGAACGGGACGAGGCCGCCGTCCGGGCCCGGGTGGGGGAACTGCTGCTGCGCGTCGGGCTGGAGGCCGAGCACTACGACCGCTACCCGCACGAGTTCAGCGGCGGCCAGCGCCAGCGGGTCGGCATCGCCCGGGCCCTGGCGCCCCGGCCCCGGCTGATCGTCTGCGACGAGCCGGTCTCCGCCCTCGACGTGACCACACAGGCGCAGGTCACCGCCCTGCTGGCGGAGCTCCAGCGGGAGCTCGGGATCGCGCTGGTCTTCATCGCACACGACCTGGCGGTGGTCCGGCAGGTCAGTGACCGGGTGGCCGTCATGCGGGCCGGCGAGATCGTCGAGGAGGGTCCGGTGGACGAGGTCTACGACCGCCCGGCCCACGCCTACACCCGGCAGCTGCTGGCTGCCGTACCGGCCCTCGATCCGGGGCTGGCCGCCGGCCGCCGCACGTCCCGGCAGGAGGTCTTCGCCCAGAGGGTGTCCGGGTGACCGATCCGATCCGGGCCGGTTCCGGGGCTGTACTTCTAGCGTGCTCGAACGCGAACCGTACGGGAAAGTTACGACTCTTCACCCCTTCCGGTGGCGCGACGGACAACCGTCCGTCGCGCCTTCGGCATATCCGCTTGAGTTCTCCCGCGGCGGGTCGCCTGACCGAACGGCGACCGCCTGAACGGGAGATCGGGGGTGCCACTCGTGCGGATCGGACTGCTCACGGAAGGTGGTTATCCGTATGCGACGGGAGAGGCGAGGCTGTGGTGCGACCGGCTCGTGCGCGGGCTCCCACAGCACGAGTTCGAGATCTACGCACTGAGCCGCAGCGCCGAGCAGGAGCGCGCCCGGGTGCCACTGCCCGAGCACGTCACCCGGGTCCGGACGGCCCCCCTGTGGGCCCCCGCCGATGACGGGCGGACCTACTCCCGGCGTGAGCGCCGGCGGTTCGTGGACTGCTTCAAGGAGCTGGTCCACGGGATCTGCGCCGGTCAGCCGCAGCCCTTCGCCACCGGGCTGTACGGGCTCGCCGCACTTGCCCGCGAACAGGGCGGGATGTACGCGGCCCTGCGCTCCGAATCCGCCGTGCGGGCCCTGGAGTCCGCCTGCCGCGCGCCGGGCGCCGCCCGCACCGTCGCCACGGCCCAGGTGACCGACCTGCTGGAGTTCGTGGACGAACTGGAGGTCATGCTGCGGCCGTTGTCCCTCGACTGGTACGAGGAGCCCGGCGGTCTCGGCGAGGCCGACGTCTGCCACGCGGCCGCGGGCGGCGTGGCGGCGCTCCCCGGACTCCTGGCCAAACGCTTCTTCGGGGTCCCGCTGCTGGTCACCGAATACGGGGTCCAGCTCCGGGCCCACTACCTGGCCCAGCTCGACACCCGCGGCGAGGAGCCGGAGACCCGCCCCGCCGTACGGGCCCTGCTCGCCGCCTTCCACCTGCGGCTGGCCACCGAGATCTACGCCCGGGCCGACTTCCTGACCCCCGGGAACGCGCACGCCCGGCGCTGGCAGGAGCGGTGCGGGGCCACCCGCGAACGGCTGCGGACCGTCTACCCCGGGATGGAGGCGGACCGATTCGCCACCGTCGGGGAGGCCGCGGACTGCGGGGACCCGGACACGCTGGTGTGGGTCGGCCGGATAGAGCCCGCCAAGGACCTCATCGCCCTGCTGCACGCCTTCGCCGAGGTCCGCCGGGCCGCACCCGGCGCCCGGCTGCGGATCTTCGGCACGGCCGTCGCCCCCGGCTACCTCGCCGACTGCCGGTCGCTGGCCGCCCAGCTCTTCCCCGACGAGGCCGCCGACTCGGTCACGGTCGGGGAGAACCCGGTCACCTTCGAGGAGATCGGCGGACCCGAAGCCCCCACCTCGGCCGAGGCGTACGGCGCCGGCCGCGTCGTCGTGCTGTCCTCCGTGATCGAGGGCTTCCCGGTCACCCTCGCCGAGGCGATGCTCTGCGGGCGCGCCACCGTCTCCACCGACGTGGGCGCCGTCTGCGAGGTCATCGGCGGCACCGGGCTCGTCGTCCCGCCGCGCAATCCCCGCGCACTCGCCGAGGCCTGCCTGTCCCTGCTGCAGGACCCCGAGCGGGCACAGCGGCTCGGCGCCGCCGCCCGGGCGCGGGCCCTGGAGCTCTTCACCGTCGAGCAGAACGTGGCCGCCTTCCAGGAGATCTACCTGCGGCTGCTGGCCAAGGGCTCCGAGCGGCCCGACGGCGACATCCCCTTCGCCCGGCCGCCGGAGGCCCGGGTGCCCGGCCACTGGACCAGCCCGACGTGGGCGTCCACCCCGGAGCCGACCTCGGAGGCCGCCGTATGACCACCCCCGAGATCTCGGCCCCGCCGGGCCCGGCCCCGGAGGCATCGCCGCGGGTATCCCGGCGCAAGGCCGCCGGGGACCCGGTCAAGGCTCTGCTGCACCGCCACCGGGACCTGTGCGAGCGCGCCGTGGACCCGCTGGAGATCGCCGCGGGCCTGGAGGCACACGGCATCACCGACCGCACCGCCGCGCGGTTCCGGCACCGGGACGTCTTCTCGCTCGCCGAGGAGCTGTACGCGCGCAGCCCCCGCGAGGAGGCCCCGGCCGCCGCGCCCACCCTGGTCCCGGCGGGCCCGGCCGGGTTCCGCGGCTTCGGCTACGCGCTGCTGCCCGCGGCCCTCGCCTGCTCCGCGGCCGCCGCCGGGCAGGCCTGGGCGGGGCCCGCCGCCGTGGCCGCCGTCGTCGCCGCCCTGGTGTGGCCCGGGCGGGCCGTCGGGGGCCGGTTCCCCCACGTGGCGCACCTGCTGGCCGCGGCCGTCGCCGGCTGGGCGGTGTACCGGCACGGCGCCGCCCTCGCGGTCGGCCTCGCGCTGGCCGTCGCCCCCGGGCACCTGGCCGCCGTCGCCTTCGCCGCCGGTGCCCGGGGCCGGCTCGACGGGAGCCGCGCCCTGGAGGACTTCGCGGACCGGGCCCGGCCGCTGCTGCTGGCCGCCGTCGCCGTGTTCACCGGGGCCGCCGCCGGGGCCGCCGCGCTCGCCGGAACACCGCTTCCGGTGGCCGTCCCCCTGGCCCTGCTGCTGTTCCTGACCCGGCTCCTGCTCCGGCACGGAGCCCACCGCGCACCCGTCGGCGCCGCCCTCGCCCTCGCCCTGGTCCCCGTCCCCGTGGCGGCCCCCGCCGCCGCGGCCGGACTCCTCGTCCACGCCGTCCTCGCCCTGTCCCGCGCGTCCGCGCATGCGCGGCCCTGACGTCCCCGGGACGTCCCCAGACCTTCGGAGCCGACGCCGAGGCGCTTTGCCCGTACCCCGCCCCACCCGCCCGTCCACCCGTCCGCAAGGAGAAAAAGACATGACCGGCCAGCCAACCAACCAAGGGGTCACGCGATGAGGGTGCTGCTGATCGGAGCCAACGGATACCTCGGCCGCTACGTCGCCGACCGCCTGCTCGCCGACCCCGCAGTCCAGCTCACCGCGCTCGGCCGCGGCGACGACGCCGACGTCCGCTTCGACCTCGCGACCGGCAGCCCCGGCGCGCTCACCCGCTTCCTCGACGCCGTCCACCCGGGCGTCGTCATCAACTGCGCCGGAGCCACCCGGGGCGGGGCCCGGGAACTCACCCGGCACAACACCGTCGCCGTCGCGACGATCTGCGAGTCGCTGCGCCGCAGCGGCTGCGGGGCCCGGCTGGTGCAGCTCGGCTGCGCCGCCGAATACGGGCCCAGCCAGCCCGGATCGTCCACGGCCGAGGACGCCGTGCCGAGACCGGGTGGTCCGTACGGGGTGAGCAAACTGGCCGCCACCGAGCTGGTCCTGGGCTCCGGCCTCGACGCCGTCGTCCTGCGGATCTTCTCGCCCGTCGGCCCCGGCACCCCCGCCGGATCCCCGCTCGGCCGGCTCGCCGAGGCCATGCGGCGGGCGATGCAGGCGGGCGACGGCGAGCTGAAGCTCAGCGGGCTCGGCGTGCAGCGCGACTTCGTCGACGTACGGGACGTGGCGCGGGCCGTGCACGCCGCCTCCCTGTCCGCCGCCCAGGGCGTGGTCAACATCGGCACCGGCCGCGCGGTCCGGCTCCGCGACGCGGCCGCCGTCCTGGCCCGGGTCGCCGGGTACGCGGGCGCCCTGCACGAGCTGGACGTCCCGCACGGCGGACCGCAGCAGGGGCACGGGCACCCCGGCCGGCCGGCCGGACTCGCCACCATCGGCTCCCCCCGCTCGGAGGCCACCGCCGAGCAGATCGCCGCCGCGGCGCCCCAGCCGTACCCCTATCCGGACGGCTGCGGGGTCTGGCAGCAGGCGGATGTCCGTACCGCCCGGGACCGGCTCGGCTGGCGGCCCCGGATCAACCTGGAGGAATCCCTCGCGGACATCTGGATGGAGGCGGCGTGCCGCATCTGACGACGCCTCCGGGGGCCATGACCGCCGCCGCGACCGAGGCCGGCCGCCTCGGTCTCGGCATCCCCGGCTACGCGCACCCCCTGCTGGCCCCCGTCGAGTGGGCCGAGCTGACCCGCCCCGGCACCCCGCTGCACTGGGCCGTGCTCAACGTCGCGGACGGCCCGGGCGGGCGGCCCGATCCGCACTGCACGGAGGCGGCCGCGAAGCTCCGCGGCGCCGGCGGCACGGTCCTCGGCCATCTCGCGATGCGAGACGGATCGCGGTCCTTCGGGGAGTTGGTCTCCGATGCCCACCGCTTCCGCGACTGGTACGGGGTCGGCGGTTTCTACCTTGCCGGAGCCCCGGCCGACAAGGCGGAGCTGGCCTCGGTGTGCCGGGTCGTCGACACCCTGCGCAGCCTGGGCGAGGACCTGTGGATCGTGCTCGGGCACGGCACGCACCCGTACGAGGGCTATGCGGAGGCCGCCGACCAGCTGGTCACCTTCTCCGGAGCGTGGGCCGACTACCGCTGGTCGCAGGTGGCGGAGTGGACCGCGGACCACCCGGCGGAGCGGTTCTGCCACCTGGTCCACGGGGTGCCGCGCACGCATCTGGAGGAGGCGATGAGGATCGCCCGCTGGCAGGGGGCGGGCACGATCTGGTTCACCGACCGGGTCGGGGCGCGGGGCGGCGACCCGTGGGCCTCGATGCCCGCGTACTGGGACGAAATCGTCTCAAGGATCGGGACAGGTGTCTTGGAATGAAGACGGGCGTGGCAGTGTTACGGAGAGAACCACCGTTACGACGTAACCATCTACGGAGTCCCCGTGTCGCTGCCACCCCTGGTCGAGCCAGCTGCTGAGCTCACCGTTGACGAGGTCCGTCGGTACTCCCGCCACCTGATCATCCCGGATGTCGGGATGGACGGCCAGAAGCGCCTGAAGAACGCCAAGGTGCTGGCCGTGGGCGCGGGCGGCCTCGGCTCCCCCGCCCTCATGTACCTCGCCGCGGCCGGTGTCGGCACGCTGGGGATCGTGGAGTTCGACGAGGTCGACGAGTCGAACCTGCAGCGCCAGATCATCCACAGCCAGGCGGACATCGGCCGTTCCAAGGCCGAGTCGGCCCGCGACAGCGTGCTGGGCATCAACCCCTACGTGAACGTGGTCCTTCACGAAGAGCGGCTCGAAGCCGAGAACGTGATGGAGATCTTCAGCCAGTACGACCTCATCGTCGACGGCACGGACAACTTCGCCACGCGCTACCTGGTGAACGACGCCTGCGTACTGCTGAACAAGCCGTACGTGTGGGGCTCGATCTACCGCTTCGACGGCCAGGCCTCGGTCTTCTGGTCCGAGCACGGCCCGTGCTACCGCTGCCTCTACCCGGAGCCCCCGCCGCCGGGCATGGTCCCGAGCTGCGCCGAAGGCGGCGTGCTGGGCGTGCTCTGTGCGTCCATCGGGTCCATCCAGGTCACCGAGGCCATCAAGGTCCTCACGGGTGTCGGCGAGCCGCTGGTCGGCCGTCTGATGATCTACGACG
The DNA here is from genome assembly GCF_043201855.1 of Streptomyces sp. NPDC048257. Lineage (NCBI taxonomy): Bacteria > Bacillati > Actinomycetota > Actinomycetes > Kitasatosporales > Streptomycetaceae > Streptomyces > Streptomyces sp. NPDC048257. Next base: position 425,111 of record NZ_JBICZI010000004.1, on the reverse strand, counting down.
CCCTGGAGATGCAGTACCGCCAGGTCAAGGTCCGCAAGGACCCCGACTGCGCGGTCTGCGGTCCGAACGCGACCGTCACCGAGCTCATCGACTACGAGGCCTTCTGCGGTGTCGTGTCGGAGGAGGCCCAGGAGGCCGCCGCCGGTTCGACGATCACTCCCAAGCAGCTCAAGGAGTGGATCGACACCGACGAGCCCATCGAGATCATCGACGTCCGTGAGATCAACGAGTACGAGATCGTCTCGATCCCCGGCGCGAAGCTGATCCCCAAGGGCGAGTTCCTGATGGGTACCGCCCTGCAGGACCTGCCGCAGGACAAGCGCATCGTCCTGCATTGCAAGACGGGTGTCCGCAGTGCGGAAGTCCTCGCGGTCCTGAAGTCCGCGGGCTTCTCGGACGCGGTGCACGTCGGCGGCGGCGTCATCGGCTGGGTCCACCAGATCGAGCCCGAGAAGCCGGTCTACTAGGCCGGTCGTCCGAAGGGGCCGTACCCCGTTCGCGGGGTACGGCCCCTTCGGTGTGCGCGTGCTGCGGATCAGACGGCCGGCGGCGGCTCCGGCGCCACGGGCGGGGTCGGGTCCGCGGTCGCGGTGCAGACGGTGCCCTCCGCCGGCGTCTTCCCGTCCAGCAGGTAGGTGTTCACCGCCTTCTGCACGCACGGGTCGCCGCTGTTGTACGCCCCGTGCCCCTCACCCTTGTAGGTCAGCTCCACGCCCACGCCCGGGCCGAGCCGCTCCACCATGTTGCGCGCGCCCTCGTACGGGGTGGCCGGGTCGCCGGTGTTGCCGATCACCAGGATCGGGTCGGAGCCGGGCGCGGAGACGTCGGGGGTCTCCCAGGTGCCGGCGACCGGCCAGCCGGTGCAGGACATCATGGCCCAGCCGAGGAGGTCCCCGAAGACCGGCGAAGCGGCGCGGAAGGTCGCCAGCTTGGCCTTCGTCTGCTCCAGGGTGTAGCGCTCCTTGTCGTCCACGCAGTTGATGGCGGTGTTCGCCGCGCCGATGTTGCTGTAATGCCCTTGCTGGTCGCGGCCGTTGAGCGCGTCGGACAGGGCCATCAGCAGCTGCCCCTGGCCGCCCTCCGCCTCGTCGAGGCCCTGTTCCAGCAGCGGCCACAGCTCCTTGGAGTACAGCGCCTGCGCGATGCCGTTGGTCGCCTGGGTCTCGGTGAGCATCCGGTCCCCGATGCCGGGGATGGGCTTGGCGGCCAGCTCCTTCTGGAGCTTGATGATGTTGGCCTCGATCTCCTTGGGCGTGCTGCCCTGGAGCCGGCACTCGTCGCCGCGGTCCACACAGTCCTGGGCGAAGTTGCCGAGCGCGAGCTGGAAGCCCTTGGCCTGGCCCAGCGCGCTCTCCTCGGCGCTCTTGGTCGGGTCCACGACGGCGTCGAAGACGGCCCGGCCGACGTTCTTGGGGAAGAGGTGGGCGTAGACCCCGCCGAGTTCGGTGCCGTAGGAGATGCCGAAGTAGTTCAGCTTCTCGTCGCCGAGGGCCTGGCGGATGCGGTCCAGGTCGCGGGCGGCGTTCTCGGTGCCGACGTGGGGGAGGAGCTTGGCGGAGTTCTTCTCGCAAGCCTCCTGGTACTGCCGGATGTTGTCGACGAAGGCCTGCTCCTCCTGCGGGGTCTCGGGGGAGGAGTTCTCGGAGACGTACTGGTCCAGCTGCTTGTCGTTCTCGCACAGGACCGGGTCGCTGCCGCCGACCCCGCGGGGGTCGAAGCTGACCAGGTCGTACCGGGCGCGCAGGGCCTCGTACTCCTTGGCGGCGCCGGGCAGCGTGCTGATCCCGGACCCGCCGGGGCCGCCGAAGTTGAAGACCAGCGAGCCCAGCCGGTGCTTCTGGTCGCGCGCCTTGGCCCGGATCAGGGCGATCGGGATCGTCTCGCCCTCGGGCTTCGCGTAGTCGAGCGGGACGTCGAGGGTGGCGCACTGCCAGTCCCGGGGCGGGGCCTGACCACCGCCCTGGGCGGCGGTCGGGGCCTCGCAGTCGCCCCACTTGAGCGGCTTGGCCTCGGGGGTGCCGTCGGGCGCCGATTTCGTCCCGTCGCCGTCGTCGGAACAGGCGGCCGTGGCGAGCAGCGCGGCGGTGAGCGCGGCGGCGGCGGTGACCCGCCAGGCGTGTGTCGGCATGTCCCCATCCTGTGCGCCCTTCGCCGACCCCGCCCGTGCGCTGACCCGAACGGGGGTCCCGAACGGGTACGGGGACCAGCGGGCGAAGGCCGCCGCGGCCCGGGCCGGCGTGCGCCGGGTGGAACGCGCCGGCGCGGCTTGCGGGCGCGGGCCCGCACCCCCGCAGACCGGGCCGGAGGCCAGGCCGTCTCTTTCGGATCTTGCCGGGCCCACGACGCCCGGCACCGCACCCGGCCGCGTTGTCGGGGCGCCCGAGTACGTCCAGTACACAGGCGCCCCTCCGCCTTGCCGGGCACGGCACCGGACGCCGCGGGCTCGGCCGACACGATCCGAAAGAGACGGCCTAGATGGCTTCCTTGCGGGTCAGGAAGTTGAACGAGATCCACCCCGGCAGCACCGGCAGCCAGAAGGTCATCAGGCGGAACAGCAGCACCGCCGAGATCGCGACCTCCTTCTCCAGCCCGGCGGCGATCAGCCCGAGCGTCAGCGTGGTCTCCACCGCGCCCATGCCGCCCGGCGTCGGCGCCGCCGAGCCCAGCGCGTTGCCCGCCAGGAACACCACCGCGATGCTCGCGTAGCTGATGGCCTCGCCGCCCCCGAACGCGCGGATCGACGCGTCCAGGCACATCACGAAACAGCCCGTCAGCAGCAGCATCCCGCCGATGCCGGTCATCAGCTTCTTCGGCCGCTGGAGCACGTCCAGCATGCGCGGCACGACGCCCGCGAACAGCGCCCGTACCCGCGTCACCACGAACTTCCGCATGAACGGGACGGCCGTCACCACCAGCACCAGCACCGCCACCGTCAGCAGGCCGGCGATCACCGCCCGGGACGGGGTCATCTCCGGGGTCTTCTCGGTCCCGGTCAGATAGCCGAAGGACAGCAGCAGCAGGATGTGGCTGGCCAGCCCGAACAGCTGCGAGGCGCCCACGCTCGCGACCGCCAGCCCCGGCCGGACCCCCGCCCGCTGCAGGAACCGCGTGTTCAGCGCGACACCGCCGACGGCCGCCGGAGCCACCAGCTTCACGAACGACCCGGCCACCTGAGCGATCACGGTCCGCAGGAACGGCACCCGCTCCGGCACGAAGCCCAGCAGGCTCATCGCCGCCGCGAAGTACGTCAGCGCCGAGAAGGCGAGCGCCGCCCCGACCCAGCCCCACTGCGCCTCGCCGATGATCGTCGCGAAGTCCACGTGGGCCAGCTGCGTGAGCAGGAAGTACGCACCGAACGCGCCCGCGATGAACGAGACCAGCGTGCGCGGCCGGATCCGCTCCAGCCGGGCCGGCTCCACCGGCGCCTGCGGGCGGATCAGCAGCACCTGCTGGCGGATCTGGCTCAGCAGATCCTCCTCGCGGGCTCCGTCCAGCGCGTCGTCCAGGGCCTTCTTCTCGGCCTTCCGGTCGGCCGCGGCCGAGGCGGAGACCGGGGTGGCGGACTGGGCGGACTCCGCCTCGCGCGCCGCCTTCGCCGCCCGCGAGGACTCCAGTACGGCCTCCCGCTGCCGCTCGGCCCGCTCCCGGGCCAGCTTGCGCAGCGTCGCCCGGGTGGAGCGGCTGAGCGCGATCGGCTGGAGCAGCGGCAGGCAGTTCGCCACCGCGTCCGGGCCGAGCACCGACACCGCCGAGGCCACCGCCCGCTCCGCGCCGACCCGCAGGCCGAGCGTGGTCAGCAGCTGGGCGATGTCCATCCGCAGGACCAGGTCGCCCGTGGCGATCTCGCCGCCGCGAAGGTCGGTCAGGACGACGTTGCCGGAACGATCCACCACCAGGGCGTCCCCGGTCAGCCGCCGATGGGCGATGCGCCGCGACTGCAGGGCCCGTACCTGCTTCCACGTGTTGCGGGTCAGGTCGTCGGTGATCTCCTCGTCGGAGAGCGCGTCGAGGGTCCGGCCGTCCAGGTGCTCGTAGACGAGCATCACCGCGTCCGGACCGAGCTCGGAGGTGGCGATCAGCTTCGGCGCGTTGGCCCCGGCGGCGATGGCCGCGTAGGCGAGGAGCGCCTCCTGCTCCAGCGCCTGGCGCAGCGACTGGAGGCTGCGCCCGGTGGTGATGCCGCGCAGGGTGAGCCGGCGCCAGACCCGGTAGAAGAAGCCGTGGGCCTGCTGCTCGCGGTCGACGATCGTGACGTCGAGCGGTGGCCCGTCCTCCAGGGTCACGTGGTAGCGCCGCCCCCGGTCGCTGACCTCGGTCGCCTCGGGGCCGTCGGGCGCCTCGGCGCGCATCGCGCTGACCGGCTGGAAGCCGACGCGGCGCAGTCCGGCGAGGAGGTGCTGCCCGGTGGGGCGGACGTTGGGCGAGCCGACGGCGTACAGGGTGCCGTAGGCGACGCTCCAGCCGATCAGCACGGTGAGGATGATCGAGAAGGGGGTGGTGTACCCGTTGACCAGCATGGCCAGGGCGTTGAGCAGCAGGACCATCCACAGCGCGACGCGCCAGTGGGGCCTGCGGGTCATCCCGACCGCGGTCATGTACGCGATGACGGGCGCGAGGTAGCCGTGGACCGGGTCGGTGAGGGTCCCGCCGCCCGCGGGGCGGGTGAGGGCGTCCTGGATGGTGCCGGGGGCGGCCTGCGAGACCCACAGGTCGGTGGCGAGGGTGACGCCGTGCGCGAGGACGGCGGCGAGCACGCCGTCGGCGATGCGCAGCCCGTCGCGTTTGATCAGGCGCTCGATGGCGAAGGCGACGGGCAGCAGCAGTACCGCGATGCTCGACACCAGCGCGGCGACCTTGATCAACAGGGCGGGCGCCTGGCCGGTGCCCTTGCTGATGTCCTCCTCCAGCCCGACGGTGGTGCCGTGGGCGAAGGCGGCGATGGCGAGGAGGACGGCGATGCCGAGGATGCCGACGAGCAGCCGGACGAGGTCGGAGGGCCGGTGCACGCGGGCGGCGAGCAGCGGTTCGTCGACCTCGACCCGGTCGGCGGCCGTGGAGGCGTGGCCGTGCCGCCCCTCGACGTCTGCGGCGTCCGCGGCGTGCGCGGAGTCCGCGGCGCCCTCGGCGTCCCGGTCCCCGTCGTCGGCCGGACCGGCCCGGCCGCCGCGCTCTTCGTCCTGGCCCGGGGGCTCCGGACGGGGCTCCGGGACGGGTTCGGGACGGGAGGCGGGGCCGTCGTCAGGGCGTGCGCCGTCGTCCGTCGCCGCGCCGTCCGGAGGGCTCACACCCTGCTCCTTCGTCGTCACATCCGTCTCTTCTTGATCACGTATCACCAGTCACCGCCCGGAAGATGGTGGCACGGACCGACGTGCCACCGGGGCATCAGGGTGCGCGCCGGTACGGAAGCGAGACTTCCGCCGGAGCGCGGCCGGCGTGCTGCACCATGTGCCGAATGAGTGAGGAGCTGCCCGCCTACGCGGAGCGCGTGCTGGAGGTGGCCGAGCGTATTCCGCCCGGCCGGGTGATGACGTACGGGGACGTCGCCGAGTGGCTCGGCGAGGGCGGACCGCGTCAAGTCGGGCGTGTCATGGCCCTGTACGGGGGAGCCGTGCCCTGGTGGCGCGTGGTGCGGGCGGACGGCCTGCCGCTGCCCGGCCACGAGCCGCGCGCCCTGGAGCACTACCGGACCGAGGCCACCCCGCTGCGCCTGACGGCGGGCGGCGAGCCGCGGCTGGACATGCGCCGGGCACGCTGGGACGGAGACCCGGGAGGGGACGGCGGACGCGACGAGGCTCACACCTGACAGCTTCCGCCATGCGCGGCCCGCACGGGCGATCGGGCGACGGCCCGAACGCCCGTCCGGGGTACCCGGGGGGACTGCGCGGCGCGTGCCGGTTGCCGTAGCGTTGCCTCTTCGGCCTCCGCACGAGCCGTCTCGGCAGCACCGCCACACCCCGCAGACCCACCAGGACCGGCACCTCACGTGATCACCTCTTCCTCCGACCGCACCGAACGGCGGCGTACGCGGACCCCTGACGCGTACCGCCTGGTGCGCACCGGGCCGGAACGGGTGGATCCCCCTGTCCTGGACGCAGCGCAGCGGGCCGTGGTTGACCACACCGGCGGACCACTCCTGGTCCTCGCCGGACCGGGCACCGGGAAGACGACGACGCTGGTCGAGGCCGTGACCGCCCGGGTGGAAGCGGGCACCGACCCGGCCCGGATCCTCATCCTCACCTTCAGCCGCAAGGCGGCGGTGGAACTGCGCGACCGGGCCGCCCTGCGCCTCGGCGGTGCGCGGGCACCGCAGGCCACCACCTTCCACTCCTTCTGCTACGGACTGGTCCGCGCCCACCAGGACACCGACCTCTTCGCCGACCCGCTGCGGCTGCTGTCCGGGCCCGAGCAGGACGTGATGGTCCGCACCCTGCTGGAGGGCCAGCGCCGGATCCGCTCCATCCGCTGGCCGGACGACCTGCGGGCGGCGCTGACCACGCGCGGCTTCGCCGACGAGGTCCGTGCGGTGCTGGCCCGCGCGCGCGAACTGGGCCTCGGCCCGCAGGCCCTCTCCTCGTTCGCCGAGCGCATCGGCCGACCGGACTGGAAGGCGGCCGCGGCCTTCCTCTCCGAGTACCTCGACGTCCTCGACATGCAGGGCACGCTGGACTACGCGGAACTTCTGCACCGCGCGGTGCTCCTCGCGGAACGCACGCCGTCCCTCGCCTCGGCCTACGACGCGATCTTCGTGGACGAGTACCAGGACACGGACGCCTCGCAGCTGCGGCTGCTGCGGGCGCTGACCGGCCCGGGCGGCACCCTGGTCGCCTTCGGCGACCCCGACCAGTCGATCTACGCCTTCCGCGGCGCCGACATCAACAACACCCTGGACTTCGAGTCGGCCTTCCCGGGCGCACGGATCGAGGCCCTGGCGGTCGGCCGCCGCTCCGGCGCGGCCCTCCTGGCGGCGACCCGGCTCCTCACCACCCGGATGCCGCTCCCGCGCCTGCCGGCCGAGGCGGTCCGCGCCCACCGGAACCTCGCGCCGGTGCGCGAGGGGGGCCGGGTGGAGGTCTTCACGTACCCGACGGCGGGCGCCGAGCTGGACAACATCGCGGACATTCTGCGCCGGGCCCACCTGGAGGACGGCGTGCCGTGGCAGGACATGGCGGTCCTGGTCCGCGCGGGCGGACGCACCCTCCCGGCGATGCGCCGCGCCCTGATCTCGGCCGGAGTCCCGACCGAAACGGACGCCTCGGACACCCCCCTGCGCCACGAACCGGCGGTCTCCCCCCTCCTGACGGCCCTCCGCGTCTCGGCGACCTCCGCCACCACCCCGGGACCGGAAACCCCTGCCGACTCCGCCGAAGCGGCCCCGGCCCAGCCACCGGCCACCGAGCCCGAGCCGAGCCCGGGGCACAGCCCCGCGCCCCCCGCCGCCGATGCGGCCGAGGCGACGGGCCAGGCGCCGCCCGCCGATGCGGCCGAGGCGACGGACCAGGCGCCGCCCGCCGACGCGGCCGAGGCGACGGACCAGGCGCCGCCCGCCGCCGCGGCTGAGGCCACGGACCAGGCGCCGCCCGCCGCCGACGCGGCCGAGGCCACGGTCCTGGTGCTGCCCGCCGCCGACGCGGCCGAGGTGCCCGCCGGGTCCGCCGAAGGGGCCCGGGCCGCAGGGCCGGTGCCGCCCGGCGCGGCCGCCGGCCCTGACGAGCCCGCCGCAGGCGAGCCGGGGCCGGAGGGCGACGCGGCCCCCGACGCGGTCGGAGCGGCCGCCGGGGAGGCGGCCGATCCTGTCGCAGGGGTCACCGTAGAGGCCGCTCTCACCCTGCTCGCCTCGCCCCTCGGCGGGATGGACGCCGCCGATCTGCGGCGGCTCGGCCGGGCGCTGCGGGACGAGGAGCGCGCCGCGGGCGTCAAGGTGCCCGCGCCCTCCGACGTGCTGCTCGCCCGCGCCCTCGCCGAGCCCGAGCGGCTCACCGCGCACGACCCCGCCTACGCCCGCGGAGCGCAGCGCCTCGGCCTGCTCCTGCGCAAGGCCCGCGAGCTGCTCCAGGGCGGCGGCACCGCCGAGGAGGCCCTGTGGGTCCTCTGGGACGGCACCCCCTGGCCGCAGCGCCTGGAGCGCAGCGCCCGCCGCGGCGGCGCGGCCGGCCGTAACGCCGACCGCGACCTCGACGCCGTCTGCGCCCTCTTCGACACCGCCGCCCGCGCCGAGGAACGCACCGGCGGCCGCGGCGCCCTCAACTTCCTCGAACAGCTCGAAGCCGAGGACATCGCCGCCGACACCCTCACGGGCCGCGCCGTCCGCTCCGACGCCGTCCGGCTGATGACCGCCCACCGCTCCAAGGGACTGGAGTGGTCCCTCGTCGTCGTCGCCGGCGTCCAGGAGGGCCTGTGGCCCGACCTCCGCCGCCGCGGCTCCCTCCTGGAGGCCGACCGCATCGGCCGTGACGGCCTCGCCGAGCCCCTCACTCCCGGCGCCCTGCTCGCCGAGGAGCGCCGGCTCTTCTACGTCGCCGCCACCCGCGCCCGCGACCGCCTCGTCGTCACCGCCGTCAAGGCCCCCGCCGACGACGGCGACCAGCCCTCCCGCTTCCTCGCCGAGCTCGGCGTCCCCCCGCGCGACGTCACCGGCCGCCCCCGCCGCCCCCTCGCCGTCGCCGCGCTCGTCGCCGAGCTGCGCGCCACCACCGTCGACCCCGGGGCCTCGCCCGCCCTGCGCGACGCGGCCGCCCGCCGCCTCGCCCGGCTCGCCGCGCTCACCGACGACGAGGACCGCCCCCTGGTCCCCGCCGCGCACCCGCAGCGCTGGTGGGGCCTGTACGAGCCCACCCGCAGCAGCGTCCCGCTGCGCGACCGGGACCGGCCCGTCGCCCTGTCCGGCAGCGCCCTGGAGCAGCTCGCGAACACCTGCTCCCTGCAGTGGTTCCTGGGCCGCGAGGTCAAGGCCGACACCCCCTCCACCGCCGCCCAGGGCTTCGGCAACGTCGTCCACGTCCTCGCCGACGAGGTCGCCTCCGGCCGTACCCCCGCCGACCTGGCCGTCCTCATGGAACGCCTCGACTCCGTCTGGGACGCCCTCGCCTTCGACGCCCCCTGGAAGTCCCGCCAGGAGAAGGACAACGCCCGCGCCGCCCTGGAGCGCTTCCTGCGCTGGCACAACACCGACCGCGGGGGCCGGGCGGCCGTGGCCACGGAGCACGAGTTCGACGTCACACTCGAAGCAGGTGACGTCGCCGTTCGCATCCGGGGCTCCATGGACCGGGTCGAAACGGACCCGCAGGGGCGTGCGTACGTCGTCGACTTCAAGACCGGCAAGTCCGCGCCCACCAAGGACGAGGTCGCCCGCCACCCCCAGCTCGCCGTCTACCAGCTCGCCGTGCGCGAGGGCGCCGTCGACGACGTCTTCGACGGCACGCGCCCCGCATCCGGCGGCGCCGAGCTCGTCCAGCTCCGCCAGGGCGCCGCGATCCGCGAGGGCGGCGACACGGTGCCCAAGGTCCAGGCCCAGCAGCCGCTCGACGGGGAGTGGGTCGGCGACCTGCTGGCCACCGCCGCGGGCCGGGTCCTGGACGAACGGTTCGCGCCCGCCGCGGGCCGCCACTGCGACCACTGCTCCTTCCGCAGCTCGTGCAGTGCCCGCCCGGAAGGCCGCCAGACGGTCGAGTGAGCGCGCGGGCTTCGCGGGTTCGCGAGGGTCGCGGCGTCCGCGGCGGTCGGGGCTGTCGGTGGGGGCGGCTAGCCTTTTTACGTGCCCGCGCGTCCGCCCGTCCTCACCGACCCCGAGCAGCTCAAGGAGCTCCTCGGGATCCCTTTCACGCCCGAGCAGATGGCCTGCGTCACCGCCCCGCCCGCCCCGCAGGTCGTCGTCGCGGGCGCCGGCTCCGGCAAGACCACCGTCATGGCCGCCCGCGTGGTCTGGCTCGTCGGCACCGGCGCCGTCGCCCCCGAGCAGGTGCTCGGCCTGACCTTCACCAACAAGGCCGCCGGTGAACTGTCCGAGCGCGTACGCACAGCCCTGGCGCGGGCCGGGATCACCGACCCGGACCCCTCCCCGGCCGATGCCGACGCGGTCGGCGGAGAGCCCCGCATCTCCACCTACCACGCCTTCGCCGGACAGCTCCTGAAGGACCACGGCCTGCGCATCGGCCTGGAGCCCAGTTCCCGGCTGCTCGCCGACGCGACCCGCTTCCAGCTCGCCGCGAAGGTGCTGCGCGAGGCCCCCGGCCCGTACCCCTCGCTCACCAAGTCGCTCCCCGACCTGGTCGGCGACCTCCTCGCGCTCGACGGGGAGCTCTCCGAGCACCTGGTCGAGCCCGAGCGGCTGCGCCTCCACGACACCGGGCTGCTGGGCGTGCTCGCCGACACCAAGCTCACCAACGAAGACCTCCGCAAGGTCCCGGAGGCCGTGCGCGGCCGCCTGGAGCTCCTGGAACTGGTCGCCCGCTACCGCGCCGCCAAACGCTCCCGAGACCTCTTCGACTTCAGCGACCAGATAGCCCTCTCCGCGCAGCTCGCCACCACCCGGCCCGAGGTGGGGGCGCTGCTGCGCGAGGAGTTCCGGGTGGTCCTGCTCGACGAGTACCAGGACACCTCCGTCGCGCAGCGGCTGCTGCTCTCCGGCCTCTTCGGCGCGGGCTCCGGCCACGCCGTGACCGCCGTCGGCGACCCCTGCCAGGCGATCTACGGCTGGCGCGGGGCCTCCGTCGCCAACCTCGACGACTTCCCGGAGCACTTCCCGCACGCCGACGGGAGCCCCGCCACCCGGCTCTCCCTCAGCGAGAACCGGCGCAGCGGCGGACGCCTGCTGGACCTGGCCAACGGCCTCGCCGCCCCGCTGCGCGCCATGCACGAGGGCGTCGAGGCGCTGCGGGCGGCGCCGGGGGCGGAGGGCGCCGGGCAGGTCCGCTGCGCCCTGCTGGAGACCCACGCGCAGGAGCTCGACTGGCTCGCCGACTCCGTGGCCCACCTGGTCCGCACCGGTACGGAGCCGCGCGAGATCGCCGTACTGTGCCGCTCCGCCGGGGACTTCGCGCAGATCCAGGCCGTGCTGGTGGACCGGGACGTCCCGGTGGAGGTCGTCGGCCTCTCCGGGCTGCTGCACCTGCCCGAGGTGGCCGACCTCGTCGCCGTCTGCGAGGTTCTCCAGGACCCGGGCGCCAACGCCTCCCTGGTCCGGCTCCTCATCGGCCCGCGCTGGCGGATCGGCGCGCGCGACCTGGCCCTGCTGGGCCGCCGGGCACGGCTCCTGGTGGGCCGGGCGCCGGCCGGGGCCGACCCGGACGAGCGGCTCGCGGCGGCCGTGGAGGGCGTGGACCCGGCCGAGATCGTGTCGCTGGCCGACGCCCTGGAGACCTTCCTCGACGGCGCCGGACAGGCCCCGGACGACCTCCCCTTCTCGGCGGAGGCCCGCATCCGCTTCGCGCACCTCGCCCAGGAACTGCGCGACCTGCGGCGCTCCCTCGCGGACCCGCTGATGGACGTCCTGCACCGGGTGCTGACCGCCACCGGCCTGGAGGTGGAGCTGTCCGCGTCCCCGCACGCGCTGGCCGCCCGCCGCCGCGAGACGCTGTCGAACTTCATGGACGTGGCGGCCGGTTTCGCCGCCCTGGACGGCGAGGCCACGCTGCTGGCCTTCCTGGCCTTCCTGCGCACGGCCGCCCAGTACGAGAAGGGCCTGGACCACGCGCTGCCCGGCGGGGAGAACACGGTCAAGGTGCTCACCGCCCACAAGTCCAAGGGCCTGGAGTGGGACGTGGTGGTGGTCCCGGACCTGTGCGCGGGGGCCTTCCCGAAGGAGAAGCCGCCGGAGGCCTGGACCTCGTACGCGAAGGTGCTCCCGTACGCGCTGCGCGGCGACGCGCCCACCCTGCCCGGGGATCCGGCCTGGACCTCCGCGGGCCTGAAGTCGTTCAAGGCCGCGCTCAAGCACCACAAGTCGGTGGAGGAGCTCCGCCTCGGCTACGTGACCTTCACCCGGCCGCGCTCGCTCCTGCTGGCCTCGGGCCACTGGTGGGGGCCGAGCCAGAAGAAGCGCCGCGGCCCCTCGCCGTTCCTCGAGGCCCTGTACGAGCACTGCGCGGCCGGTTTCGGCGAGATCGAGGCCTGGGCGCAGGAGCCCGACCCCACCGCCGAGAACCCGGCGCTGTCCGGCGAATCCACCCCGGACCACTCCTGGCCCCTCCCGCTCGACCCGCACTCCCTCACCCTGCGCCGCGCGGCGGCGGCCCTGGTGGAGTCCTACCTCGCGGCCCCGCCCCCGGAGGAGGACGACTCCTACCTCTGGCCCCCGGACTGCGAGGACCCCTCGTACGAGGAGGAACCCTGGGCGGCCGACGCCCCCTGGACCGACGGTCCGTGGGGCGAAGCCCCCGCCCCGCAGGGCGATGGCCTCCCGGCCCCCCTGGGGGTCCGGGGCAGCGCCCCGGTTTCGGGAAGGCGCGGGGTGGGAGAAGAATCCGGCCCGGCCGACCCCGCCGCGCCGCTCGACGACGACCTCTGGCCGGAGGCAGCCCTCTGGGCCCCCGCCCCGCCGGACGACGACCTCTGGCCGGAGGCCGGCGCCCGGCCGCCCGCTCGCGGCGGCGGCGCAGCCCCGCGGCCGGGCACCAGTGCGGCCCGCAACGGCGGCGGCGCAGCCGGACCGGACCTGCCGCCCGAGGAGGCCCGCGCCGTCGCCTCCTGGGACCGCGATCTCGACGCCCTCGAGGGCGAGCTCCGCCGCGCGCGCGCAGCCGTCCGCGACGTGGAGCTCCCGGCCGCCCTCTCCGCCAGCCAGCTGCTCCGGCTCGCCGCCGACGAGCAGGGCTTCGTACGCGACCTCGCCCGCCCCATGCCCCGCCCCCCGCAGCCCGCCGCCCGCCAGGGCACCCGGTTCCACGCCTGGGTGGAGTCCCGCTTCGACGAACTGCCGCTGCCGTTCCTCGACGTACTCGACCCCGTCACCGACCTCCCCGGCGCCGGCTCCGACCAGGAGATCGCCGACGAGGCCGACCTCGACTCCCTCAAGGCGGCCTTCGAGCGCAGCCCGTACGCGGACCGGCCGCCCCACCGCATGGAGGCCCCGGTCCAGATCACCCTCGCCGGCCGGGTCGTCCGCGGCCGGATCGACGCCGTCTACCGGAACCCGGACGGCTCGTACGAGATCGTCGACTGGAAGACCGGCCGGACCACCGAGGCCGACCCCCTCCAGCTCGCCGTCTACCGCGTCGCCTGGGCCGAAGCCACGAACACCTCGCTCGACCGGGTCTCCGCCGCCTTCCTGCACGTCCGCAGCGGCCGCGTGATCCGCCCCCGCAACCTCCCCGACCGCGCCCGCCTTGAGCGGATCCTCCAAGGCAAATCGGACCCGGACGGTGCCCATCAGGCGGACAGCTAGGCTCGTGGGCATGAGCGACACCCCGCCGGACAACGTCGTCCGCACGTACATCGACGCCCACCGCGGCGCCTTCCTCGACGACCTCGCCGAGTGGCTCCGCATTCCCTCCGTCTCGGCCCAGCCCGAGCACGCGGGCGACGTACGCCGCAGCGCCGAATGGCTCGCGGCCAAGCTCAAGGAGACCGGTTTCCCGGTCTCCGAAGTGTGGGAGACCCCCGGCGCACCCGCCGTCTTCGCGCACTGGCCGAGCGAGGACCCGGACGCCCCGACCGTCCTCGTCTACGGCCACCACGACGTGCAGCCCGCCGCCCTCGCCGACGGCTGGCACACCGACCCGTTCGAGCCGGTCGTCCGCGACGGCCGCATGTACGGGCGCGGGGCCGCCGACGACAAGGGGCAGGTCTTCTTCCACACCCTCGGGGTACGCGCGCACCTGGCGGCCACCGGCGCCGCCGCCCCCGCCGTGCACCTCAAGCTGATCGTCGAGGGCGAGGAGGAGTCCGGCTCCGTCCACTTCCGCGACCTCGTCGAGACCCGCGCCGCCGAGCTCGCCGCCGACGTCGTGATCGTCTCCGACACCGGCATGTGGTCCGAGACCACGCCCACCGTCTGCACCGGCATGCGCGGTCTCGCCGACTGCGAGATCGACCTGCACGGTCCGGACCAGGACATCCACTCCGGCGCCTTCGGCGGGGCCGTGCCCAATCCGGCCACCGCCGCCGCCCGCCTCGTCGCGGCCCTGCACGACGCCGACGGGCGGGTCACGATCCCCGGCTTCTACGACAACATCGCCGAGCTCACCGACGCGGAGCGGGCGCTCATCGCCGAGCTGCCCTTCGACGAGTCCGAGTGGCTGCGCACGGCCAAGTCCCACGCGGCCGCCGGCGAGGCCGGTTACTCCACCCTGGAGCGCGTCTGGGCCCGCCCCACGGCCGAGGTCAACGGCATCGGCGGCGGCTACCAGGGCCCCGGCGGCAAGACCATCGTGCCCGCCTCCGCCCACCTGAAGCTGTCGTTCCGCCTGGTCTCCGGGCAGGACCCGTACGAGGTCGAGGCGGCCGTCAGGGACTGGGTCGCGGCCGCGGTCCCGGACGGGATCCGTCACTCCATCACCTTCGGCGCCCCGACCCGCCCGTGCCTGACCCCGCTGGACCACCCGGCCCTGCAGTCCGTCGTGCGGTCCATGGGCCGCGCCTTCGGCGAGAAGATCCGCTTCACGCGGGAGGGCGGCTCCGGCCCCGCCGCCGACCTCCAGGACGTCCTGGACGCCCCCGTCCTCTTCCTCGGCATCTCCGTACCGTCCGACGGCTGGCACGCGCCGAACGAGAAGGTCGAGCTGGACCTCCTGCTCAAGGGCGTCGAGACGACCGCCTACCTGTGGGGAGATCTGGCCGCCCACCACCGCACCACCGCCTGACACCGACGCACACACCCGCCGTACCAAGCCTGCCTGTCCCACCACCGGGGGAGTTGGAAGTACCTGTGAGCACCCAAACCGAGCGCCCTCTCGCCGAGCGGCCCCTCTCGCTCGCCGCGCCCAGCGGGATCGACCGCGCCGCGCACCACCGCCTCGACGAGGCGTGGCTCGCCGCGGCCTGGAGCCACCCGACGACCCGCGTGTTCGTCGTCTCCGGGGGCCAGGTCCTGATCGACGACACCCCCGACGGCGGTACCGGCATCGTGATGACCCCGGCCTTCGAGGCCCCGGTCACCGAGACCCACCGCTACTTCCTGGGCACCGACGAGGACGGCGTACGGTACTTCGCGCTGCAGAAGGACGCGCTGCCCGGCCGCATGGACCAGTCGGCCCGCCCGGCCGGTCTGCGCGAGGCCGGACTGCTGCTGCCGCCCCGTGACGCCGGCCTGATGGTGCACGCGGTGGCGCTGGAGAACTGGCAGCGGATGCACCGCTTCTGCTCGCGCTGCGGCGAGCGCACGGTGGTCGCGGCCGCCGGGCACATCCGGCGCTGCCCGGGCTGCGGCGCCGAGCACTACCCGCGCACCGACCCGGCCGTGATCATGCTGGTCACGGACGACCAGGACCGCGCGCTGCTGGGCCGCCAGGTGCACTGGCCGGAGGGCCGCTTCTCCACCCTGGCCGGCTTCGTGGAGCCGGGCGAGTCCATAGAGCAGTCCGTCATCCGCGAGGTGTGGGAGGAGGCGGGCGTCAAGGTCGGCGAGGTCGAGTACGTGGCCAGCCAGCCGTGGCCCTTCCCGTACAGCCTGATGCTGGGCTTCACGGCCCGCGCCACCACCTCGGAGATCACGGTGGACGGCGAGGAGATCCAGGAGGCCCGCTGGTTCTCCCGCGAGGAGCTGCGTGCGGCGTTCGCGTCGGGCGAGGTGCTGCCCCCGTCGGGCATCTCCATCGCCGCCCGGCTGGTCGAGCTCTGGTACGGCGAGCCGCTGCCGAAGGCTGCCGCGTAACCTTCGTCACACAGCGGAGGGGGCCCCCCCCCGCGGGGGGGGGCCCCCCCGGGGGGGGGGGGGCGCGGGGGGGGGGGGGCGGGGGGGGGGGGGCGGGCGGCGGGGGGGGGGGGCGGGCGCCCCCCCCCCGGGGGGGGGCCCCCCCCCGGGGGGGGGCCCCTCCGCTGTGTCCCTGTTCCCGCTGTGTTCCGTCCTGGCGGCCGGTCAGACGGCGAGGGCCTGCTTGACCTGGGCCAGGCTCGGGTTCGTCATGACGGACTCGCTGCCCCCGGCGGACTTCACCAGCACGGTGGGAACCGTCTGGTTGCCTCCGTTGGCCTTCTCCACGAACGCGGCGGACTCCGGGTCGAGCTCGATGTTGATCTCGTTGAACGCGATGCCTTCCCGGTCCAGCTGGGTCTTCAGCCGACGGCAGTAGCCGCACCAGGTCGTGCTGTACATCGTGACGGTGCCCGTGTCCTGCATGCTGCGCTCTCCTTCGTGAGGGCTCGGTGGTCCGAGTACTCGAACGTACGGGACCCGGCGGCCATTCCCGTACGGTCGCCCGCGCACACCCGGTGTGACCGATACGACTGATACGTGCTGCCTGTGGACAACTTTCCCGTCCGACTCACGAGACCTGGCAGCATGGCGGGGTGACAGCAGCAACGCACTCCTCATCCTTCCCCGCCGCCGCCGACTCGGCCGACGCGGTGCTCCTGGGCCTCGACCCGGAGCAGCGCGAGGTCGCGACGACCCTGCGCGGGCCGGTGTGCGTGCTGGCGGGCGCCGGTACCGGCAAGACCCGCGCGATCACCCACCGCATCGCCTACGGCGTCCGGTCTGGGCAGCTCATGCCGGCCAGCGTGCTGGCCGTCACCTTCACCAACCGCGCCGCGGGCGAGATGCGCGGACGCCTGCGCACCCTGGGCGCGGGCGGGGTCCAGGCCCGCACCTTCCACTCCGCCGCCCTGCGCCAGCTCCAGTACTTCTGGCCCAAGGCGGTCGGCGGGGACGTGCCCCGGCTGCTGGAGCGCAAGATCCAGTTCGTCGCCGAGGCCGGCGCGCGCTGCCGCATCCGCCTCGACCGCAACGAGCTGCGCGACGTCACGGGCGAGATCGAGTGGGCGAAGGTCACCCAGACCGTGCCCGCCGACTATCCGGTGGCCGCCCTCAAGTCGGGCCGCGAGGCCCCCCGGGACCTGGCCGAGATCGCCCAGATCTACGGCACGTACGAACAGCTCAAGCGCGACCGAGGCATGATCGACTTCGAGGACGTGCTGCTGCTGACCGTCGGCATCCTCCAGGACCGCCACGACATCGCCGAGCAGATCCGCGCCCAGTACCAGCACTTCGTCGTCGACGAGTACCAGGACGTCAGCCCGCTCCAGCAGCGGCTGCTGGACCTGTGGCTCGGCGAGCGCGACAGCCTCTGCGTCGTCGGTGACGCCAGCCAGACCATCTACTCCTTCACCGGCGCCACCCCCGACCACCTGCTGAACTTCCGCACCCGCTACCCGCAGGCCACCGTGGTCAAGCTGGTCCGCGACTACCGCTCCACCCCCCAGGTGGTCCACCTCGCCAACGGGCTGCTGAACCAGGCCAAGGGCCGGGCCGCCGAGCACCGGCTGGAGCTGATCTCGCAGCGCGAGACCGGCCCCGACCCCGTCTACGCGGAGTACGCGGACGAGCCGGCCGAGGCCGAGGGCGTCGCCCACCGGATCCGGGACCTGATCGCCGCGGGCGTCCCGGCCGGCGAGATCGCCGTGCTCTACCGCATCAATGCCCAGTCCGAGGTCTACGAGCAGGCCCTCGCCGACGCCGGAGTCCCCTACCAGCTGCGCGGAGCCGAGCGGTTCTTCGAGCGGCAGGAGGTCCAGAAGGCGATCCTCGCCCTGCGCGGAGCCGCCCGATCCGGTGGGAACGACCCGCTCCTGGAGGACGTCGTCGAACTGGGCTCCCAGGTCCGGGCGGTGCTGAGCTCCACCGGCTGGAGCAACGAGCCGCCCGCCGGCTCGGGCGCCGTGCGCGACCAGTGGGAATCGCTGGCCGCGCTGGTCCGCCTCGCCGAGGACTTCGCCCGGAGCCGGCCCGGGGCCACCCTGGCGGACCTCACGATCGAGCTGGAGGAGCGCAAGGCCGCCCAGCACGCCCCGACCGTCCAGGGCGTCACCCTCGCCTCGCTGCACGCGGCGAAGGGCCTGGAGTGGGACGCCGTGTTCCTCGCCGGCCTCACCGACGGCATGATGCCGATCACCTATGCGAAGACCGACGAGCAGGTCGAGGAGGAACGGCGGCTGCTCTACGTCGGCGTCACCCGGGCGCGGCTGCACCTGACCCTCTCCTGGGCGCTCTCCCGCGCCCCCGGCGGCCGGGCCTCCAGGCGCCCCAGCCGCTTCCTGAACGGCCTGCGGCCGGGCTCCGCGGCCCCGGGGGCCGGACCGGGCTCCGCGGCCGAGCGAGGCGCACGCAAGCGCGGCCGCCGCGGACCGGTGCTGTGCCGGGTCTGCGGCAAGACCCTGACCGAGGCCGGCGAGCTGAAGCTGATGCGCTGTGAGGACTGCCCGTCCGACATGGACGAAGGTCTCTACGAGCGGCTGCGGGAGTGGCGCTCGGCCCAGTCGAAGGAGCAGGGTCTGCCCCCCTACTGCGTCTTCACGGACAAGACGCTGATGGCGATCGCGGAGGCCGCGCCCTCCGAGGAGGGGGAGCTCTCGATGATCTCCGGAGTGGGCGGCCGTAAGCTTGACCGGTACGGCGCCGATGTCCTTGCCATCTGCGCAGGTCAAGAGCTTGAGGCCGGGCATCCTGACGACGCGTAGAAACTCGTCGGAAAAATAGTTTGCACATGCCCAGCGAAGACCCATAGGTTCTTAGCAACGGAAACGGTGGCTTCTCCGAAGCCCTGGATCCGTGCTGTACTTATCCGAATACGTATGGGACAGGCCCCCGGGCCGGTCCCCGAGACGCCGAGAGGAGGCGAGACCAGTGACCAGCTTCATGACCTTCACCAAAATGACCGATCGCTCGGTCGACGCTTCCTGCCTGCTCGGTTCCGTCTCCCTCCTGGGTACCGGTGTGTCCGCGATTTCCGCCGACCGCCCCACCCTGCTGGCGACCCTTCCGGTCAGTGAGCGCAATGAGCGACCGATCCAGGCACCGGTGGCAGTACTGGCAGCAGAAGCGCAGACGCATGGCGCCTATGGATTCGCTGCCGCAGCCGGTGCCGGATCCCAGAAGAAGCAGACGAAGCAGCAGCACCACCTGATGTGGGCCTTCCGCGGGCTCGAACCCTGGAGTGATCCAGTCTGATCGCATGATCAGGCCGGCGCCTTCAGGGCCGCGGAACCCCACCCGGGATCCGCGGCCCTTCTGTTTGTCCCCGACCGGGGACGACGGAGCGAAGGGGCCTCGGGACTGGCAGAACCAGTCGGTGTGAGAGCGCAGCCCGACCCGGCCGACCGGCCGGAACGACTAGCCGAACAAGACGAGGAAGAAACCACCGTGCAACTCGAAGCGCACGCCCCGTCCGTACCGCAGACCCAGCTGATCTCCCCGCCCGCAGTCCCGGAGGACCACGCCTTGACCCCGCTCACCGCGCTGACCGCGCTCGACGACGCCATCGAGAACCTCGGTGTGCCCGTCCCGTGCCGCACCTTCGACCCCGAGGTCTTCTTCGCCGAGTCCCCGGCCGACGTCGAGTACGCCAAGTCCCTCTGCCGCACCTGCCCGCTGGTCGAGGCCTGCCTCGCCGGGGCGACCGAGCGCCGCGAGCCCTGGGGTGTCTGGGGTGGCGAGCTCTTCGTCCAGGGTGTCGTCGTCGCCCGCAAGCGTCCCCGAGGCCGTCCGCGCAAGAACCCGGTTGTCTCGGCATGACCGCCATCGGCACCATCGACCGCCCCCTGACGCACGACCCCTTGAAGCAGGCCCTCATGACCGCCCACACCACGAGCGAGCAGCCGCACGGCGCCGCCCACGCAGACTTCATCACCGCCGGCGCGATGACCTCGCGTCAGAACAGGACCCGCGAAATGCAACTCATCCCAGAAGCCCTGGCTCGTGCCCATATGGACGAGCTCATGCGTGAGGTGGACGCCGAGCGTCACGCCGTGCGCCTGGTCACCGCCCGCCGCATGCAGCGGCGAGCCGAGCGCGTCTCCATGCGCGCCCGCCGCGCACTGGCCATGGCCGTCATGCACTGAGAGCTGAAAACAGCATCCCCGGGGGGACCGGTCCGCACGGACCGGTCCCCCCGGTGCGTTGCGCAGGGCTGCCCGCCCCGTACGGGGATATCGTCTGGAGGTGGACCAGCCGACTCCCCACCCCGGCCCGTCGGGATCCGAGGCCCAGCCCGTCGTCTGCACGGGCTGTGGCACCAAGGCCCCGGGCGAGACCCCGCCCACCTGGACCTGCTCGGTGGAGAACGGGACCAGACAGTACTTCTGCGTCGACTGCGCGCGCGCCAACCTCCGGGCGATCGAGGGCAGACTCGACTCGTCCTGGTGGTGATACCGGACGCCCCGCGCCCCTACTCGGCGGAGGCGAACCCCGGCAGCCAGGTGTCCAGTTCGTCCCGCAGCCGCACCGTCGCGCCCAGCTGACACAGCACCCCGATGGTGCTCAGCGCCACACGGTGGATCAGCAGGTACGAGGGCGGCAGATTGATCTGCCGGCCCAACTGGTGCGCGGGGGAGCGAGGATCGGCGATCCGCGCCGCCTGGCCGCGCAGCCACGGCCGGGTGAAGGTGAACTCCTCGGCCTCGGCGGGCTCGATGATCGGCTTCAGGTAGTCGAGCACCGCGTCGGGGTCGAGCTCGATGGACTCCTTCACGAACCCCTCGGCGCACAGGTGCCCGTAGACCCCCTCGGCGTCACCGTCCAGGGTCATCCGCAGCGACCTGCCGATGGGCTTGGGCCAGCCCCCGGGCAGCCGGTCGACCGTGCCGAAGTCCAGGACGCCCAGCCGCATCCGGCCGTCCGCCCCCGGTATCAGCCGGAAGTTGCCCGGGTGCGGGTCCGCGTGGAGCAGGCCGGTGCGCGCCGGACCGGAGAACAGGAACCGGGCCAGCAGCTGTCCGGCGCGGTCCCGCTCCTCCTGGGTGCCGTCGGCTATCACCTCCGACAGCGGGGTCCCCTCCATCCACTCGGTCACCAGCACCTGGTCGCCCTGGTGCACGACGTCCGGCACGACCACGTCCGGGTCGTCCACGAAGGCGTCCGAGTGCGTCCGCTGGGCCTCGGCCTCCAGCTCGTAGTCGAGCTCCTCGGCGACCCGGTCGCGCAATTCCTTGATCAGCGGCTTGATCTCCATGCCGGGGATCAGCGGCCCCAGCAGCCCCGCGAACCGGCCCAGCTGCTTCAGGTCCGACAGCAGCGCCTCACCGGCCCCCGGGTACTGGACCTTCACGGCCACCTGCCGGCCGTCGTGCCACACCGCCCGGTGTACCTGCCCGATCGAGGCCGCCGCGGCCGGCTTGTCCTCGAACTCCTCGAACAGGTCCCGCCAGTCGGCGCCGAGACGGTCCGTCAGCACCTGGTGCACCGTCGCCGCGGGCAGCGGCGGGGCCGCCTCCTGGAGCTTGGTCAGCGCCGCCCGGTAGGGCCCCGCGACTTCCTCGGGCAGGGCGGACTCGAAGACCGACAGGGCCTGCCCGAACTTCATGGCACCGCCCTTCAGCTCCCCGAGCGTGCGGAACAACTGCTCGGCGGTGCGCTGTTGGAGCTCGCGCGCCACGATCTCCGCGGACTTGCCCCCGATCCGCTTGCCCAGTCCCCACGTGGCCCGGCCGGCGATGCCCAGTGGCAGCGCGGCCAGCTTGACGGTACGGGTGACCGCCTTCCGGGGAAGATCAGACATATGCCCCTCCATGTCCCAGACAGCTGCGCCGCGAACGGCGGATTCAGGATGGGCTCCGCCGGCCGACAGCCTCAACGCATCCTGTCATGGCCCTCCCGGCCGGTTCCCCCCGATCCGCCTCCGGCGGCCCGCCCGCACCACAGGGGCAGTCGGGGTGCGGTGGGATCGGGGTGGACTCCCAGTGGAGGGCGGGTAGGGCCGCCTCCCAGCGGGCACCGGTGGACGCGGGCAGTTGCCCGTCGAGGAAGGCCAGCGCGTGGGCCGAGGCCAGCCCGGCGACCGCCGTGGACAGGCCCAGGTCGCACGCGGCGCCCGCGCGGCGCCGGTGGGCCGAACGCCACTGCACCAGCATCCTCGGCCAGGCCGCGTCCCCCTCCACCCGGTCGCGCTCCATGCACCCCGCGCAGGCCGTCGCACCCGGCAGCACCAGCGGCCCGACCAGCCCCGTCCCCTCCAGCACCCCCGCGTACAGGTGCGGGATGCCCGCGGCGACCCAGTCGGCCGCGTCGTCCGGATCCGGGGCCCAGGCCTGCAGCCCGTCCCGGGGCGCGACCACCACCAGCGCCAGCCCCGGCTCCGCCCCCTCGTCCTCCCCGGCCCGCGGGACGCGCCCCGGGGCCGACCCGCGCACCAGGCTGCCCGCGGACTCGGCCCGCAGCCGGCCCACGCTCGCGCCGTCCAGCCCGCCCGGCGCCACGTCCGCCGCCTCCGCGCGGCCCCCGTCGAGCACCTCGACCCGGCCCACGCCGGCTCCCGCCAGGACCGCGGCGATGACGGCGCCCACCCGGCCGCTCCCGCGCACCCGGACCCGTATGGCGCGGCGCGCCGCCATCCCCCGTAAGTCCCCGCCCGGCTCCCGGTGGACCAGGGACAGCGAACCCAGATCGGGAGCCAGTCGCTCCAAGGTCTCCGGATGCCCCCGCAGGGCCTGGGCCCGTGGTCCGCCCGCGGTGGCGTCGTCGAGCAGACCGGCCCCCGCCAGCGTCCTGACCACATCGTCGGCCCGGCCGTCCGGCAGCCCCATCCCCGAGGCCTCGGCCCGCAGCAGGTCCATCCCCCGGGTCCCGTCGATCCGGTCGATGAGCGCGCCCGTCGCCGTGTCCACGGGGCCGAGCACCACCGCGTGGGCGGGTGTCACCCCGAACTGGACCGTCTGCAGATCCCGCCACGCCCGCGCCAACGCCGGCTTCACCTTCGGATACATGTCCGGTCCCCCTCGATTTCCCGTGCGCACTCGCGCCGCTCGTTTCCCGCTCTTCCGCCACAGTGCCCGCCCACCGGAATCCGTGCAGGAATTTGTCCACAGGTGCGAGGTATTAGGCATATGAGATGAAGGGAAATGGTGTTCCGGAAATCGGCTGCGAATCCCTCGTGTTCGACCCCCGGACGGGCGGGACTTCCGCCACCGCCACCGGGTACCGTCGTGGCGTGTCCGCCGACCCCCAGCGCGCCGTCGAAGTCCGCCGGAGCGCGCGCCGCCGCAGGACCGTATCCGCCTATCGCGAGGGTGACCGTACGGTCGTCCTCATCCCTGCCCGGATGTCCGAGGCGGAGGAGCAGCGCTGGGTGGGCGTCATGCTCGACAAGCTGGCCGCCCAGGAGAGCAAACGCACCTTCGGGGACGCGGAGCTCACCGAGCGCGCCGCACAGCTGTCCGAGCAGTACTTCGGCGGCCGCGCCCGCCCCCGTACGGTCCGCTGGGTCACCAACCAGAACACCCGCTGGGGCTCCTGCACCCCCGCCGAGGGCAGCATCCGGCTCTCGCACCGGCTCCAGGGGATGCCCGAGTACGTCGTCGACTACGTGCTCCTGCACGAGCTCGCCCACCTGCTCGTACCCGGTCACGGACCCCGCTTCTGGGAACTGCTGGAGGCGTACCCGCGCACCGAGCGGGCCCGCGGATACCTCGAGGGCGTGGTCGCCGCCGAGCGGCTGGCGAAGGTTCCGGCCGCCCGCGACGAATAAGAGACGAAGGAGACCGGGCGGCCGACGGCCGTCCGTCACGTCACACAGAGTGTTTTGTACCGGGTCGGTACCGGCTTGGCCGGATGTCGGCAGTTGCCGTTAGCCTGAGCGGCACGCATTCACAGTCGGGATGGGGGACGGTCGTACGTATGGCCAGGGAATTCCAACGCGGCCACAAGGCCAAGATCAGTGATCTCACGGCGGGGACCGATCTGTACGTAGGCGTCCAGATCGCCGGGTCCGGACTCGCCTTCGACATCAGCTGTTTCGGCCTCGACGCCAATGAGCAGCTGTCGGACGACCGTTACTTCGTCTTCTTCAATCAGCCGAAGTCGCCGGAAGAGTCCATTCAGCAACTCGGTGCGCAGTCGGGCGACACCGAATCCTTCCGGGTGACGCTGGACCGCATTCCGGCGTCCATCCACAAACTGTCCTTCACCGCCACCATCGACGGCGCCGGACAGATGTCGCAGATCGGCCCCGGCTACATCCGGATCGTGGCCGGCGGCGAAGAGGTCGTGCGGTACGCGTTCACCGGTGCGGAGTTCACCACCGAGCGGGCCGTGATGCTCGGCGACTTCTACCTGAAGGACGTGTGGCGCTTCGCCGCAGTCGGCCAGGGCTTCGACGGCGGGCTCGACGCGCTCCTGCGCAACTTCGGCGGCGAAGTCGCCGAGGAGGCGCCGCAGCAGCAGGCCCCGGCCGCCGCCTCGCCCGGATTCGCCCCCCCGCCCCAGTCCGCCGCCCCGGCCCCGTCGTTCGGCGCCCCGGCCCCGGCACAGCAGGCCCCGCAGGCCCCGGCCCCCGCGCCGTCCTTCGGCGCGCCCGTGCCCGCCCCCGGCGCCGTCCCGCAGCCGCAGTACCAGCAGCCCGCGGCCCCGGCCCCGGTGCACGCCGCGCCCACCATGGCCGCGCCGCTCGCCCCGCAGGCCCCCGCGCCGTACGGCCAGCCGCAGCAGCCCTCGTACGGCCAGGTGCCCGGACAGGTACCGCCGCCCGGCCCGGTCCCCGCCCCCTACGGGCAGCAGCCGGGCTACGGTCAGGTCCCCGGCCAGCCCCCGGGCCAGTTCCCCGGCCAGCAGCAGGGCTACGCCCCCCAGGCCGCCGCCCCCGGTGGCGGACTCGCCGCCGCGCTCCAGCCGTACAAGGAAGCCCCCACGGGCAGCCGCTGGACCCCGCAGAACCAGCAGCTCATGCGCGTCGACCTCTCGATGGGCGGCCAGGCCGTCCTCGCCCGCCAGGGCAGCATGGTGCTGTACCAGGGCAAGGTCGACTTCAGCTACAAGGGCGCGGGCTTCGCCGGCCGCGTCGTCGGCAACGCCACCGGCCAGGAGATGCAGCTCATGCGCTGCACCGGCCGCGGCCAGGTCTTCCTCGCCGAGGACGGCGCCCACCTGCACGCCATCGAGCTCCAGGGCGACGGGATCTGCGTCTCCGCCGAGGCCGTCCTCGCCTTCGACGAGTCGCTGCAGCACGAGATCCGCCGGATCGAGGGCCACGGCATCCCGGGTGGCGCCCTGTTCACCATGCAGTTCCAGGGCACCGGCACGGTGATCGTCAAGACGCACGGCGTCCCGGTGGTCCTGCCCGTCACCCCGACCACCTTCGCGGACAGCAACGCCATCGTCGCGTGGTCCTCCGCCTCGCAGGTGATCCTTTCCAGCCAGGTCCGGCTGCGGCGCAACGCCTACCCCGGCCACAGCGGGGAGACCGTGAACCTCCAGTTCCGCGGAGCTCCCGGCAACTTCATCGTCGTCCAGCCGTACGAGGTCTGAGGGAGCCCGACATGAACGCAACGAACCAGCAACTCGCGGGCTACGCCCCCACCCCCGTCACGGCCCGCATGGAGAACCACGGCCGGGCCATGCTCAGGGTCGCCATGCAGAGCGGCCAGGACCTCTTCGCCCGCACCGGCTCGATGGTCGCCTACGAGGGCTTCGTCCAGTACGAGCCCAACCCGCCGGCCGTCCGCCAGATGGCCTCGCAGTGGGTCACCGGCGAAGGCGCCCCCCTGATGAAGTGCACCGGCGACGGCCTGCTGTACCTCGCCGACTACGGCGCCGACGTCGTCGTCATCAACCTCAACAACGACTCGCTCTCGGTCAACGGCACCAACCTGCTCGCCTTCGACGCCCACCTCCAGTGGGGCGTCGAGCGGGTCAAGGGTCTCGCCAAGTTCGCCGGCCAGGGCCTGTTCAACGTGGAGATCGCGGGCACCGGGTGGGTCGCCCTGACCTCCCGCGGCACCCCGATCGTGGTCGACTGCGGCCGCGGCGAGGACGAGACGTACGTCGACCCCGACGCGCTCGTCGCCTGGTCGCCGAATCTCAAGGTCAAGGGCAAGCGCAGCTTCAAGGCCTCGTCGATGATCGGCCGGGGCAGCGGGGAGGCCTACCAGATGGCCTTCTCAGGCCAGGGCATCGTCGTCGTACAGCCCAGCGAGGACAGCACCGACCGGCTCCGGGCCCGGGGCTGAGGGGGAGCGGACACATCATGCAGAGCACACTTTTCGCCCACGCCGAGGCCCAGTCGCAGGAGCGGTACGCCATCCAGAACCCGCAGTTGCTGCGGGTCTCGCTGACCGGCTCCGACGACGTGCTCGCCCGTAAGGGCGCGATGGTCGCCTACCAGGGACTCATCGACTTCGACGGGGAGTACCAGAGCACCGGCCAGCGCAATGCCCGCCGCCGCACCGGCGAGGGCCTGGACCTCATGCGCTGCTCCGGGCAGGGCACGGTCTACCTGGCCAACCTGGCCCAGTACGTCCACGTCGTGGACGTGGACGTGGACCAGGAAGGCCTCACGGTCGACAGCAGCTACGTGCTGGCCCTGGACTCCACCCTGCACACCGAGGTCATCGCGGTGGACAGCCAGTACGGGATCTCCGGCTCGGGCAAGTACCAGCTCAACATCACCGGCCGCGGCAAGGTCGCGCTGATGACCTCCGGGCAGCCGCTGATGATGCACGTGACGCCCGACAAGTACGTCAACGTCGACGCGGACGCGATCGTCGCCTGGTCCACCTCGCTGCGGGTGCAGATGCAGGCCCAGACGCACTCCAGCGGGGTGTGGCGGCGGCGCGGCAACACCGGCGAGGGCTGGGAGCTGAGCTTCCTCGGCACCGGCTTCGCGCTGGTGCAGCCCAGTGAGGTGCTGCCGCCGCAGAACGCCCAGCTCGGCCAGGGCGTCGCCGCGCAGTTCGGGATGGGCCAGCACGGCTCCCACGCGCAGAACCAGAACAACGCCTGGAACTGACGTTCCAGGCGACGGCGAAGGGGCGGCCCCACCAGGGACCGCCCCTTCGCCGCGTCCGCGTCCGCGTCAGCGGCCGCGCGCCGCTCAGCCCCCGAGCCGGGCCAGGGTCGCCTCCAGCAGCCGTACGACGGACGTGTCGGCCACCGCCGCCACCTGCCCGTACGGGAACCAGCGCAGGTCCAGGGACTCCTCGCTGATCTCCGCCACCGCATCGGCCGGAGCCAGCGCGGCGTACTGCACGTCCAGGTGCCAGTGGCACGGAGCCGGGATCGCGTGCCGGTCCAGGCGCACCGGTCCGCCGTCGAGCAGGGTCAGCCCCGACGCGATGCCCGATTCCTCGCGGGCCTCGCGCAGCGCCACGTCGGCGAGGCTCCGGTCACCGGGCTCGCAGTGCCCGCCCATCTGCAGCCACATGCCGAGCTTCTTGTGCAGGGTCAGCAGTACGCGCCCCCGCGCCGGGTCGATCACCAGCGCACTGCCCGTGACGTGCCCGGCCCCGCAGGGCTTGTAGACCCCGTCCGGGTGGGCCGCCAGGTGCTCCAGGTAGAGCTCGCGCAGCTCCGGCTGGTCCTCGTACGCCTTCAGTACGAGGACGGCGTCTTCGTGCAGGCTCACTTCTTCTCGTCGCCGTCCTGCTCGCGCTTCTCGGCGGCCTCGCCGAGCATCTTGTCGATCTCGGAGAAGTCCAGCTGCTCGCGGTGCACGAAGCCGTCCGGGTCGTCCAGGTCGGAGGCCGTCGGCAGCATGTCCGGGTGCTCCCACAGGCCGTCCCGGCCGTCCACCCCGCGGGCGTCGGTGAGCGAGGCCCACAGCCGCGAAGCGTCCCGCAGCCGGCGCGGGCGCAGCTCCAGGCCGATCAGCGTCGCGAAGGTCTGCTCGGCCGGGCCGCCCGAGGCGCGCCGCCGCCGCATGGTCTCGCGCATCGCGTCCGCCGAGGTCAGCCGGGGCTTGGCCGCCTCGTGCACCACCGCGTCGACCCAGCCCTCGACCAGCGCGAGCGCCGTCTCCAGGCGGGCCAGGGCGGCCTTCTGCTCGGGGGTGTCCTGCGGCTGGAACATGCCGCCCTGGAGCGCTTCCTGCAGCTGCTCCGGATTGGACGGGTCCAGCTGGCCGACGACGTCCTCCAGCTTCGAGGTGTCGACCTTGATGCCGCGGGCGTAGCCCTCGACCGCGCCGAACAGGTGCGAGCGCAGCCACGGCACGTGGGCGAAGAGCCGGGCGTGGGCCGCCTCGCGCAGGGCCAGGTAGAGCCGCACCTCGTCCGAAGGCACGCCCAGGTCCTTGCCGAAGGCCTCGATGTTCAGCGGAAGCAGCGCGGCCTTCCCGGCCGGACCCAGCGGCAGGCCGATGTCCGTCGAACCGACGACCTCGCCCGCGAGGGTGCCGACGGCCTGGCCGATCTGCTGGCCGAACATGGCACCGCCCATGGAACGCATCATGCCGAGCAGCGGGCCCGCCACGGCCTGCATCTCCTCGGGCAGGACCCCGCCCATGGCCGCGCCGACCCGCTCCGCGACCGGGTCCACGAGCTCCTTCCACACCGGGAGGGTCGCCTCGACCCACTCGGCGCGGCTCCATGCCACGGCCGTCGTGGCGCCCGAGGGCAGCGAGGTCACACCGTCCAGCCAGTGGTCGGCGAGGCGCACGGCCTCCTCGACGGCGGCCTTCTCGGCGATGCCGACGCTCGTGTCCTTCACACCGTCCGAGGTGCCCTGCGCGACGGTCTGGCGCGCGATGTCCTTGGCCATGTCCCAGTTCACGGGACCGCCCTCGTAGCTCAGCATCTGGCCGAGCTGCTGGAAGGCGGCGCCGAGGTCGTTCGGGTTCATCGAACCGAACATCGCGGCGAACGGGTTATCCGCGCCGGGGGTGCCCGCGGCGCCCGGCAGGCCCATGCCGGGGAACCCGAAGGGATTCGCCGGGCCGCCCTGACCGCCCTGGTTGCCCTTCTTCTTGCCTTCGTCGCCGTTTTCCGGCTCCTCCGGCGGAAGGCCGAATCCGAATGGGGTGTCGCTCACGGGTTTCCTCGGCTCGTAGGGCCGCCGGCGGGAGCCGACGGGCAATGGTCCGACAACACCACCCAGCGTAGACACCGCGGCCGCATCCGGGCTCGGTGCTCCGCCGACTCCTGGGCTGCGGCAGGATGGACATCACCTGGTGGGTACGCGTCACGGCGCGTCCCTACTGAAGACAACCGCTGGAGACGCCCGGTGAGTTCCCCAGATCCGCAGTTTCGCGCGATGCCCGACGACGAAAACAGCTCCGAGCACGGTGACAGCGCCGCGGGCGTTCGCCAGCCGCGAAACCCGGCGGGCATCCGCCGGCGCAGCCCCGTGGTCGCCGTGACCGGCGCCGCGTCCGGTGTCGGCGCCGCGCTGGTGAGCCGCCTGGCCGCCTCCGACGAGGTCAAGCAGGTCGTCGCCATCGACGAGCGGCGCGGGGACTGCCCGGCCGCCCAGTGGCACATCCTCGACGTACGGGACCCCGCGATCGCCGAGAAGCTGCGCGGCGCGGACGTCGTCGTCCACCTCGCGCTGGACCTCGACCTGGAGACGGACCCGGCCGCCCGGACCGCGTACAACGTGCGCGGCACCCAGACCGTCCTCACGGCCGCCGCCGCGGCCGGCGTGCACCGGGTCGTGCTCTGCACCTCGGCCATGGTCTACGGGGCCCTGCCGGACAACGACATCCCGCTGTCCGAGGACTCCGAGCTGCGGGCCACCGCCGAGGCGACCGGCGTCGGCGACCTGCTGGAGATCGAACGCCTCGGCCGCCGCGCCCCGCGCGCACACCCCGGACTGAACGTCACCGTGATCCGCCCGGCCGTCCTGGTCGGCGGGACGGACACCGCCCTGACCCGGTACTTCGAGTCCCCGCGGCTGCTCGTGGTGGCGGGCTCCCGTCCCACCTGGCAGTTCTGCCACGTGGACGACCTGGTCAGCGCCCTGGAGTACGCGGCCCTGGAGAAGGTCGAGGGCGAGCTGGCCGTGGGCTGCGAGGGCTGGCTGGAGCAGGAGGAGGTCGAGGAGCTGAGCGGCATCCGCCGCATGGAGCTCCCCTCGGCGGTCGCACTGGGTGCGGCGGCCCGGCTGCACCGGATCGGCCTGACCCCGTCCCCGGCCGGGGACCTGGCGTACACGATGCACCCCTGGGTGGTCAGCGTCAGCGGGCTGCACGCGGCGGGCTGGCGGCCGCGCTGGACCAACGAGGAGGTGCTCGCCGAGCTCCTCCAGGAGGTCTCGGGCCGCCACACGGTCGCGGGCCGCCGGCTGGGCCGCAGGGACGCCGCCACGGCCGCCGGTGCGGCGGGCGCCACCGTGGCCCTGCTGGGTGCGGCCGCCGCGGTCCGCCTGGCGCGCAAGCGGCGCGGGATCTGACCGGACCCGCGGTCCGTCCGGCCGGGCGGACCGCGGGCTTCCGCGGGCCCGCCCTGTAGGAGGCTCCCAAGACCGCGGCCCCGCCCCGGGCGAATCTGCTATTTCGCCCTGTCAGCGGCTAGGGCACGATGAAGACATGGCACCGCACTTCGACCACCCCGGTGAGCAGGCCGCTTCGGACCCGATCCGGCTGCTCCAGATCCGCGAGACCGCCCTCTCGATCGACGAGGTCTTCCAGGCCGTCGGCGACGACGCGTCGGGCGGTACGACCCTCTTCGTCGGCACGGTGCGCAATCACGACAGCGGCGCGGACGTCGAATCCCTCGGCTACTCCTGCCACCCGACCGCCGAGATCGAGATGCGCCGTGTGGCCGAGCGCGTCGTGGCCAAGTTCCCGGTCCGGGCCCTTGCGGCCGTGCACCGCATCGGTGACCTGGCCGTGGGCGACCTGGCGGTCGTCGTGGCCGTGTCCTGCCCGCACCGCGGCGAGGCCTTCGAGGCCGCCCGGATGCTGATCGACGACCTCAAGCACGAGGTCCCGATCTGGAAGCACCAGACCTTCGGCGACGGCACCGAGGAGTGGGTCGGCGCCTGCTGAACCCCCGGTCAAGGAGCGGCACCCGGAAGGCGGTACCCTCGCACCCGTTCGGCCGCGCAACACGCCCTCGATTTGCGTAACCCCCCCACGGGCACGAGCGTTGAAGCCACCAACGAAACGTACTTCGGGGTAGGGAGGCACGCCCATGGCGTCTTTGGCGTGGTTGCTGATTCCGCTGTCCGCCGCGATCGGAGCGGCGATATGGGGCAGCTGGGCGGCACGCGACCGCACACAGGGTGACATATCCGAGCTCGCGGGTTATGCGCGCTTCCGTGAAGCCATGGCCAATGCCGATCAGGCCGGGGTGAAGGCGGACGCACATGCCTCCCGCTCCGCCCATTCCGCCTCCGACGCCGTCTGACGCTCCGCGGCCGTCCCGCTCCGGTCCGCCGCGGATTCCGCCGCCGCCTCCCCGCCGACCGTGAGATTCCGCTGAGAGTTTCGCGTCGGGACCCCGTACGGACCGGCCCCGAGGGCCGCCCTCCAAGGCCGTCCCGTACTGTCGGATCCATGCCACGCCGCACCGCGACGATGCTCGCCTCCACCCTGGTGCTGTTCGCGCTGCTCTGCGCAGGGTTGTTCATCAAGGTCCCGTACTCCGAGATGAGCCCCGGCCCGACCGTGAACACGCTCGGGAACTCGCACGGCGAGCCCGTCCTCAACATCTCGGGGCGCAAGACGTACCCGACCAGCGGTCACCTCAACATGACGACCGTCCGCGTCACCGGCGCGGACTACGACATGAGCCTGGTGGAGGCGGTGTACGGGTGGCTGGCAGGCGACAACATCGTCGTCCCGCACGAGAACCTCTACCCGGACGGCAAGACCGAGGAGCAGTCGACCCAGGAGAACGCCGAGGAGTTCAGCCAGTCGCAGCAGAGCGCCAAGGTGGCGGCCCTGAAGCAGCTCGGCATCCCGGTCACCGCCCGGGTGATCGTCTCCACCGTGGTCAAGGACAGCCCCGCCGAGGGCCGGCTGCACGCCGGTGACGTGATCAAGGCCGTGGACGGCACCGCCGTCACCGCCCCCGGGGACGTGGCCAAGCTGGTCACCAAGCACAAGCCGGACGAGCCGGTGGAGTTCACCATCGTGCCCGCCAAGGAGGCGGCCGAGGCGGCGAAGGCGAACCACGAGGCCACCGGCTCCTCGAAGGTGACGATCACCGCGGGCAAGGCGGAGGACGACGGGCACGCCATCGTCGGCATCCGCGCCGGCACCGACCACACCTTCCCGTTCACGATCGACATCAAGCTCGCCGACGTCGGCGGCCCCAGCGCCGGTCTGATGTTCGCCCTCGGCATCGTCGACAAGCTCACCCCGGAGGACCTGACCGGCGGGAAGTTCGTCGCGGGCACCGGCACCATCACCGACGAGGGCAAGGTCGGCCCCATCGGCGGCATTCAGATGAAGACCATCGGCGCCCGCCAGGCCGGCGCCGAGTACTTCCTGACGCCCGCCGAGAACTGCTCCTCCGCCGCCTCCCACGTGCCCGACGGGCTGACCCTGGTCAAGGTCGCCACCATCGACGACGCCACGAAGGCGCTGGAGAAGATCAGCAAGGGGGACACGGCAGGGCTGCCGCAGTGCAGCACCAAGCCCTGACCGCTCCGCCCCCCTGAGGACAGGACCTACGAGAAGGTCGCCGCCAGGGCCTCCGCCAGGCCGGGCACCAGGCCCGAGCCGGTGAGGACCTCCGTCGAGGAGTCCTTCTCGCGCAGCCGTACGGCCGACTCGCGCGAGCCGTCGCGCAGCACCGCCACGGTGAGGCGGACCTCCTGCCGCTCCGGGTGACCGGCGACCCACTTCGACAGCTGCTTGTCGTTCAGGCCCTCCGGCACGGAGGCCTCCGCGGACGGCGGCAGCATCAGCCGCTCCACCGTCAGCGCGCAGCCGACGACGGCGTCGGGCCAGGCGATCGTGCCCAGGAACTTGTCGAGCGGGGTCCCCTTCGGGACCTCGTCCTGCTCGATCGGGGTGAGGGAGGACTTGCCGGCGTCGTCCTGGTCGAGACCGAGCTG
This sequence comes from Streptomyces sp. NPDC048257, assembly GCF_043201855.1. Taxonomy (NCBI): domain Bacteria; kingdom Bacillati; phylum Actinomycetota; class Actinomycetes; order Kitasatosporales; family Streptomycetaceae; genus Streptomyces; species Streptomyces sp. NPDC048257. The sequence continues at coordinate 392,257 of NZ_JBICZI010000004.1, read as the reverse complement.
GCCCGCCAGCCGCGGCTCCTGCTTCTTGAGCCGGGCGGTGTCGACGAGCGCGAAGAGCCGCGCGGGCTTGTCCCAGCCGAGACCGGCCGCGTACTCGTCGATCTCGAGGCAGGCGCGGGTCAGCGGACTGGCCGCCATGGGGGTGCCGGGGGAAGGCGAAAGGTTGGACATGGGCAACATCCTGCCTCCTTTCCACCGGATACCGGGAACTGACCAAAGCCTCAGTAAGTTGCATGAGTGGGCTCTACGATCGGGGGCCCGTTCATTACCAGACTCAGCGACTTTCGAGGTGCGCACCTTGGCTTTCCAGATGCCGGACCGCGGCGGAGGCCCTTCCGGGCCACGGATGAGAGTCGGACGCCCCTCCCGGCGGGCCCGAACTCTCCTGATGACCTTGGGCGTGCTGGCCGTCCTGGCCATGCTCTTCATCATGTTCGCGGGCTTCTGGACTGACTGGCTCTGGTTCCGCTCCGTGAAGTACTCCACCGTCTTCACCACCACGCTGTGGACCAAGATCGGCCTCTTCGCCGTGTTCGGTCTGCTGATGGCCGGTGCCGTCGGTTTCAACATCTGGCTGGCCCACCGGCTGCGGCCGCCGCTCAGCGCGATGTCGATGGAGCAGCAGAGCCTCGACCGCTACCGGATGAGCATCGCCCCGTACAAGAGGTGGCTGCTCCTGGGCATCGCCGTGCTCGTCGGCCTCATCGCCGGCGCCTCGGCGGCCGGTCAGTGGAAGACCTGGCTCATGTACGTGAACGGGGTGACCTTCGGTACGAAGGACCCGCAGTTCCACATGGACGTGTCCTTCTACACCTTCGACCTGCCCTGGTACCGCTTCCTGCTCGGCTTCGGCTTCGCCGCGGTCGTGCTCTCGGTGATCGCCGCGGCCGTCGTGCACTACCTCTACGGCGGACTGCGCGTGACCAGCCCGGGCGCCCGGGCCACCGCGGCGGCGACCGGGCACCTGTCGGTGCTGCTGGGACTCTTCGTCACGCTCAAGGCGGTCGCCTACTGGCTCGACCGGTACGGCCTCGCCGTGAAGTCCAGCGACTTCAAGGCGGCCGACAACTGGACGGGCCTGCGCTACGTCGACGCGAACGCCTACCTCCCGGCGAAGACGATCCTCGTCGCCATCGCCGCGATCTGCGCCGTGCTGTTCTTCGCGACGCTGTGGCGCCGCACCTGGCAGCTGCCGGTCATCGGCTTCGGCCTGATGGTGCTCTCGGCGATCCTGATCGGCGGGCTCTACCCGGCGATCGTGCAGAAGTTCCAGGTCCAGCCGAACGAGCAGGCCAAGGAATCCCCGTACGTCCAGAAGAACATCAAGGCCACGCGCGACGCCTACGGCATCGCCGGCTCCGAGGTCACGGACTATCCGGGCTCCCCGCAGACGGAGGACCGGGGCAAGCTGCGGCCGCAGGCCGACACCACGGCCAGCATCCGCATCCTCGACCCGAACATCGTCTCGCCGGCCTTCCAGCAGCTCCAGCAGGTCAAGGGCTACTACGCCTTCCCGTCCACGCTCGCCGTGGACCGGTACAGCGGCCAGGACACGGTCATCGGGCTGCGCGAGCTGAACATCGGCGGCATCCCGAAGAACAACTGGATCAACGACCACTTCAAGTACACCCACGGCTACGGCGTGGTCGCGGCCAAGGGCACCACCGTCGGTGACCAGGGCGCCCCCGACTTCACCCAGTCCGACCTCCCCTCCAAGGGCATGTTCGGCACGGACTTCGAGCAGCGCATCTACTACGGCGAGCAGACGAAGCAGTACTCGATCGTCGGCGGGCCGCAGAAGGAGCTCGACTACTCGGACGACAAGGGCGAGAAGGAGACGAGTTACAAGGGCGGCTCCGGCGTCAACCTCGACAACCCGGTCAACCGGGCGGCGTACGCGCTCACCTTCAACGAGCCGCAGATCCTGTACTCGGGCGCAATCGGCGACGGTTCGCGGATCCTCTACAACCGCACGCCCAAGCAGCGCGTCGAGGCCGTCGCACCGTGGCTGACCATCGACGGCGCGCCCTACCCGGCCGTGATCCAGGGCCGGATCAAGTGGATCGTCGACGCGTACACCACCACCAACGGCTACCCGTACGCCTCGCGCACCACGCTGGGCCAGAGCACCGCGGACTCGCTGACCAACAGCCAGCGCGCGGTGGTGGCCCAGGAGAACCAGGTCAACTACATCCGCAACTCGGTGAAGGCCACCGTCGACGCGTACGACGGCTCGGTCGACCTGTACCAGTGGGACACCGAGGACCCGGTCCTGAAGACCTGGATGAAGGCGTTCCCCGGCACGGTGAAGCCCAAGGCGGACATCGGCAAGCCGCTCATGGACCACCTGCGCTACCCGCAGGACCTCTTCAAGGTCCAGCGCGAGCTGCTGACCCGGTACCACGTCACGGACCCGCAGACCTTCCTCAGCGGCAGTGAGGCGTGGGCGGTCCCGGACGACCCGACGACCAAGGCCGGTACGGCGGTTCCGCCGTACTACCTGTCGATGAAGATGCCGGGCCAGAAGGAGAAGGACCAGGTCTTCTCGCTCACCACGACGTTCACGCCGAACGAGCGTCCCAACCTGAGCGCCTTCATGGCGGTCAACGCCGATCCGGGCACCCCGGACTACGGCAAGATCCGCATTCTGAAGATGCCGACGAGCAAGCCGCCGGACGGCCCCGGTCAGGTGCAGAGCAAGTTCCAGTCCGAACCGAAGATCGCCGAGTCGATCCGCCTGCTGCGCGGTGGTGACTCGGAGATCGAGTACGGCAACCTGCTCGCGGTGCCCCTCGACGGCGGCATGCTCTACGTGGAGCCGGTCTACGTCCGCAGCTCCGGCCTGAAGTACCCGCTGCTGCGCAAGGTGCTCGTGACCTACGGCGGCCAGACCGCCTTCGAGGACACGCTGGAGAAGGCGCTGAACGTGGTCTTCGGGGCCGAGGCCCCGACCACGCCGGTGCCCCCGGTCCAGCCGCCGGGCGACGGCAGCGTCACGCCACCGACCATCCAGGACCCCACGGTCAAGGCGGCCCTCGGCGACGCGCAGAAGGCCGTCGAGGACGCGGAGAAGGCCCGGCAGGCCGGCGACTGGGCGGCCTTCGGCAAGGCGCAGGAAGAGATCAAGGCGGCGCTGAAGCGGGCGATCGACGCGGAAGCGAAGGTGGCGACGCCCAGTCCGGCGAGCCCGTGATCAATGGGTAATGGCTCCACCCCGCGTCGTGATACTGTGGTTTCACCGACGCGGGGTGGAGCAGCTCGGTAGCTCGCTGGGCTCATAACCCAGAGGTCGCAGGTTCAAATCCTGTCCCCGCTACTGAAGATGAAGGCCCGGATCCCATGGATCCGGGCCTTCGTCATGCCCGGGGCGGACACGCGGTAGCCGGGGAGGGTGAGTTGTCGGTGGAGCGTGTTTGACTTACCCCACTGTGGGCATGTCGACAAAACGCTGTAGTGACCTCACTGGCTGCGACATACCAGGTGTACGCGGGTAGCAGGTGATGCGACGATGGGATTTATGGGGGACAGGTCAACTCTGCTGGAGACAGGGCGGTTTGTGAGGGCGGAGTCCGGAACGGGCACAGAGGCCGAGGGGGCGGCTCCGGTCGTCGACGCGCAGACCGCACTGACCGATGCGGATTTCGCGGAGGAGATGTTCGCCGAGACCGACGCGGCGAGTGACGCCGAGCTGGAAGCCCGGCACCGGGTGGCCGCCGACAAGGGCGACCCGGGCGCCATGAGCGTGCTCGGTGCGCTGCTGCTGCGCCGCGGCGACCTCGACGGCGCCGAGCCCTACCTGCGGGGTGCCACCGGCGAAGGGGACCGCGCCGCCGCGAACAACCTCGGCGTGCTGCTGCACCAGCGGGGCTACCCCGAAGAGGCCGCCGACTGGTGGCGGGTCGCCGCCGTCGCCGGATCCGCCCCCGCCGCGCACGCCCTCGGCCGCTACTTCCGCGAACGCGGGGACGAGCCCGCCGCCGAGTACTGGATGCGGCAGGCGGCCGAGTCCGGCCACGCGCTGGGCGCGTACGGGCTGGCCGACCTGCTGGAGCACCGCGGGGACAACGGTGTCGAGCGCTGGTTCCGCGCCGCCGCCGAACAGGGGCACCGCGAAGCCGCGTACCGGCTGGCGAGGCACCTGCGCAAGGGCGACCCCGCCGAGGCCGAGCAGTGGTACCGGCAGGCCGCCGCGCGCGGGCACCGGCGCGCCGCGCTGCACCTGGGCGCCCTGCTGGAGGCGCGCGGCGAGCTCAAGGAGGCCGGGCGCTGGTACCTGACCTCCGCCAAGCAGGGGGAGGCGCGGGCCGCGTGTGCGCTCGGCTTCCTGCTGCGCGACGCGGGCGACGAGGAGAGCGCGGCCGTGTGGTGGCACCGGGCGGCGCAGGACGGCGACGGCAACGCCGCCAACGCGCTGGGCGCGCTGCACGCCGCACGCGGCGAGACCCAGACCGCGGAGCGCTGGTACCGGACCGCCATGGACGCGGGCGATCAAAACGGGGCGTACAACCTTGCTCTGCTGTGCGTCGCACAGGACCGGACCGCGCAGGCCGAGCAGTGGTACCGGCGGGCGGCCTACGCCGGGCACCGCGAGGCGGCCAACGCGCTGGCCATCATGCTGCTCCAGGTCGGGGACGCGGCGGGCGCGGAGCCGTGGTTCTCGAAGGCGGCGGAGGCGGGAAGCGTGGACGCCGCCTTCAACCTCGGGATCCTGTTCGCCAGCCGCGACGAGGACCGGACGGCGCTGAAGTGGTACGAGCGGGCCGCGTCGGCCGGTCACACCGACGCGGCGCTGCAGGTCGGCATCGCGCTGGTGCGGGACGGGGAGGACCGGGCGGCCGAGCGGCACCTGCGCTGCGCGGCCGGCGGCGGCAGCGCGGAGGCGGCGTTCCGCCTGGCCGCGCTGCTGGAGTCGCTGGCCCCGCCGCCGGAGCCGGTGGCCCTGGGCGAGCCGGTGGGCGGCGCCCCCCGCACCGAGAGCGAGGAGTGGTACGAGCGGGCCGCCGAGCTGGGGCACCGCCGGGCCCAGGTGCGCGTCGGCATGCTGGCCGCCGCCCGCGGTGACCTGGCGGTCGCCGCGCGCTGGTACCGGGAGGCGGCCGAGGCGGGCTCCCGCAACGGGGCGTTCAACCTCGGGCTGCTGCTGGCCCGGGAGGGGAACGAGCCGGAGGCCGCCCTGTGGTGGACCCGCGCGGCGGTGGCGGGCCACGGCCGCGCCGCCCTGCGCCTCGGCCTGCTGGCGGCCCGGCACGGAGACCTCGCGGAGGGCCAGAAGTGGTGCGTCCGCGCCATGGAACTGGGCCCGGCCGAGGTCTCGCAACGCGCGGCCCGGCTCCGCGAGGCGCTGGCCGAGGAACTCTCGGCCTAGGCCGTCCCTTCCGGCTCTCAGCGGTAGAGCCAGGAGGTGGAGCGGGCGTAGACGTGGCGGAAGGCCAGCGGCATCAGCAGGTCGTTGACGCGGCGCTGGACCGTGCCCGGCGTCTTCGAGTCGCGGTTCGTCGCCGCGGCCCGGGTCATACGGGCGACGCGGGGGCGGCGCAGGCGGGTGTACTCGGCCAGGGCGTGGCCCACGCCCGGTACCGAGGACACGCAGCTCGCCAGGGCCACCGCGTCCTCGATCGCCATCGACGCGCCCTGCCCGGCCCCCACCGGGTGGGCCGCGTCGCCGATCAGCACGGTCCGTCCGTCGTGCCACACGGGAACGTCCGGCAGCCGGTGCATCGGCATCGGGCGGTCGACGCGGGTCGCCGCCCGGATCAGGGACAGCGGCAGTTCCTCCTTGCCGTACAGCTCCGCCAGCAGGCCCCGGGTGACCTCCGCCGGGTCCGGGGGCTCCGGCGCCGGCACCTGGGCCGACCACCAGACCGTGCCGTCGGCCGCCGGGACGCACAGGAACGCCCCGCGGCGCCCGAAGACGAAGTGGTAGGTGCCGGGGGTGAGGTGAACGCCCTCGGAAACTCCCGACACGCTGTAGAGGCCCGCGTACCGGACCCGGGGCGCCGCCGGGTCCAGCGCGGAGCGGGTGGCCGACCAGATGCCGTCGGCCGCCACCACCAGGTCCGCGTCCAGGTCCGCCGGGTCCACCCGCTGCCCCGTCTCGATCCGGGCCCCCGCCCGGACCGCCTCGGCGCGCAGGACCTCCACCAGCCGCCCGCGCAGCAGCGTGGTGCTGTGCAGGCTGTCCGAGGCGCGCCGACCGCGGGGCACCTCCCCGAGGAGCTTGCCCGAGGACGACCACATCCGCTGCAGGGCGACCGGGAACCCGGCGGCCTGGACCTCGGCGAGGCAGCCCAGCGAGTCCAGCCCGCGCAGCCCGTTGACGGCGAGGCTGAGGAACGAGCCCACCTGCCCGGCCGGGTCCTCGTACGCCTCGTGGACCGTGACCTCCGCGCCGGTCGCGCGGCGCAGGGCGATCGCGCTCGCCGCTCCGGCGACTCCGCCCCCGATGACTGAGACACGCATGTCAGACCCTTCGCTGAATTTGCATTCACTGAACTTTGATTCGGTGAAACTCGGTTCAGTATGATGAGAGCGACAAGACGGCGTCAAGTGGGAACGGGGATCGCGGTGGGAGTGCGCAAGGAGCGGGCGGCCGGCACGGAGGCGGCGCTCAAGGAGGCGGCGCGGGCGCTCTTCCTGGAGCGCGGCTACGCGCAGACGAAGATCACCGACATCACCAAGGCCGCCGGCCGGTCCACCGGGTCGTTCTACGAGCACTTCGCGGGCAAGGACGAACTGCTGGACGCGCTGCTCGCGGACATGGGGGCCCAGGTGGACGTGGAGGTCGGCGCCCACGATCACCCCCGCGAACACGACCTCGCCGACCGTGCGCAGCTGCGTACCCATGTAGCGGCCACGTGGCGGATCTTCCGGGATCATCTGCCCGTCGTGGTCGCCCTCTTCCAGAAGTCCATGGCCGAGCCGCCCGGCGCGGGGCAGGCCTGGGAGCGGCTCACGGGGGACACCGCGCCGCTGCGCGAGCACCTCGCGTACATGCGCGAACAGGGCCGTGAGCTCCCCGGGGACCCCGAGCTGGTCGCCGCGGCGATGGGGGCGATGATCTCGATGCTGGGGTACGCCGCCATGACCGGCGGGGCCGGACTCGACGACGACGAGGTGGTGGAGACACTGACTGCCCTCCTGCACCGGGGGCTGGCCGGTTAACCGATTTGCATCTGCCGGGGGCCTTCACGTAACGTTGGGTTTACCGACGCGGGGTGGAGCAGCTCGGTAGCTCGCTGGGCTCATAACCCAGAGGTCGCAGGTTCAAATCCTGTCCCCGCTACTGAAGACTCAGGGCCCGGATCCTATGGATCCGGGCCCTGAGTCGTTTCCGCCTGCCAAGAGCGCGAACAGAAGTCGAACGCGGAAGGGCCCGGCCCCCCCTGGGGGTCCGGGCCCTTCGCGTGGGTGCGCTCAGGCGCCCGCGCAGTTCGGGCAGACGCCGCGGTAGGTCACCTCGACCGCCGACACGGTGAAGCCGAAGCGCTCCGTGTCGGGCAGGTCGGCCAGCGGGTTGCCCGCCGGGTGCACGTCGCGGATGGCGCCGCACTGGGCGCAGACCAGGTGCTGGTGGGGCCGGTGGGCGTTCGGGTCGTACCGCTTGGCGCGGCGGTCCGTGGAGACCTCCAGCACCTCGCCGAGGGTGACGAGCTCGCCCAGGGTGTTGTAGACGGTCGCGCGGGAGATCTCGGGCAGTTTGGCCACCGCGCGCGCGTGCACCTCGTCCGCCGTCAGGTGTACGTGGTCACCGTCGAGCACCTCGGCCACGACGCGCCGCTGCGCCGTCATGCGCCAGCCGCGTCCGCGAAGTCGATCCAGCAGGTCACTCATAGACATCAGCCTAACAGTGAGGTGATTCGGTGTAACTCCCGAATCAGTGCGGAATTGGATGCTTACTTGACTTAGACAAAGTCCATCGTAGGATCGGTTACGGCAAACGCCAAGGACAGGACATGCAGGAATGACGCAGGAGGCGCACGTGACGCAGGGACCGCTCACCACGGAAGCCGGGGCTCCGGTCGCCGACAACCAGAACAGCGAGACCGCCGGCGTCGGTGGCCCCGTTCTGGTCCAGGACCAGCTGCTGCTGGAGAAGCTCGCGCACTTCAACCGCGAGCGCATCCCGGAGCGCGTGGTCCACGCCCGTGGCGCCGGTGCGTACGGCACCTTCACGCTGACCCGCGACGTCTCGCAGTGGACCCGGGCCACGTTCCTGTCCGAGGTCGGCAAGGAGACCGAGACCTTCCTGCGCTTCTCCACCGTCGCGGGCAACCTCGGCAGCGCCGACGCGGTGCGCGACCCCCGCGGCTGGGCGCTGAAGTTCTACACCGAAGAGGGCAACTACGACCTCGTCGGCAACAACACGCCGGTGTTCTTCATCAAGGACGCCATCAAGTTCCCCGACTTCATCCACACCCAGAAGCGCGACCCGTACACGGGCTCGCAGGAGGCGGACAACGTCTGGGACTTCTGGGGCCTGTCGCCCGAGTCCACCCACCAGGTGACCTGGCTGTTCGGTGACCGCGGCATCCCGGCGTCCTACCGCCACATGAACGGCTACGGCTCGCACACGTTCCAGTGGAACAACGAGGCCGGCGAGGTCTTCTGGGTCAAGTACCACTTCAAGACCGACCAGGGCATCAAGAACCTCACCCAGGCCGAGGCCAACCAGCTCGCCGGTGAGGACCCCGACTCGCACCAGCGCGACCTGCGCGAGTCCATCGAGCGCGGCGACTTCCCGAGCTGGACCGTGCAGGTCCAGATCATGCCCGCGGCCGAGGCGGCCGATTACCGCTTCAACCCGTTCGACCTCACCAAGGTGTGGCCGCACGAGGACTACCCGCCGATCGAGATCGGCAAGCTGGAGCTCAACCGCAACCCGGAGAACGTCTTCGCCGAGGTCGAGCAGAGCATCTTCAGCCCGGCGCACTTCGTCCCCGGCATCGGTCCGTCCCCCGACAAGATGCTCCAGGGCCGTCTCTTCGGCTACGGCGACGCCCACCGCTACCGCGTCGGCATCAACGCCGACCACCTGCCGGTGAACCGCCCGCATGCCACCGAGGCACGCACCAACTCCCGCGACGGCCACCTGTACGACGGCCGCCACAAGGGTGCGAAGAACTACGAGCCGAACAGCTTCGGCGGCCCGCACCAGACGGACCGCCCGCTGTGGCAGCCGGTCCCGCTCACCGGCGGCACGGGCAACCACCCGGCTGCCGTCCACCGCGAGGACAACGACTTCGTCCAGGCGGGCAACCTCTACCGCCTGTACTCGGAGGACGAGAAGTCCCGTCTGGTCGAGAACCTCTCCGGTTTCATCGCCAAGGTCTCCCGTGACGACATCGTCGAGCGTGCGATCAACAACTTCCGCCAGGCGGACGGTGACTTCGGCAAGCGGCTCGAAGCCGCGGTCCAGGCCCTCCGCGGCTGATCCGGATCGCCTGCCGTAGCAGGACGCCGGGCCGCAGCCCTCTTCGGAGGACTGCGGCCCGGCGTCGTTTCACGCGGAGACCGTGCGCCGCGCCGGTACCCAGCAGCGGATGACGTCGCGCACGGACACGATGCCGACCGGTCCGCCGTGCTCCAGCACGATCAGGTGCCGGAAGCCGCCGTGGGCCATGGCCTCGGCGGCCTCCTGCACGGTGGCGTCCGGGGTGCAGAACACGACGTTGTTGGTGGTGTGCGCGCCCACGGACTCCCGGTCCGGATCGTGGCCCGCGCCGATCGAGTTGAGGATGTCGCGCTCGGTCAGGATGCCGATTCCGCTGTGGTCGGGGTCGAGGACGACGGCCGCGCCGACGCGCCGGCCGGACATCAGGCAGGCCGCCTGCCGGAGGGTGTGAGCGGGTCCGAGGGTGAGGATCACGGTGCTCATTGCGTCACGGACGAGCATGAAGAGAGCCACCTCCTGGGTGATTCCCCCCGCTTGGGTGGGTGCGCCGGTGAAGTCGCCTCCAGTGAAACGCTTCACAAGCGCACAAGCGTGGGGAGTATCAGATTCCCATGGCCGAGGAGGCCCGACAAGAAGGCGCGCAACGGAGCGCGGGCAGCGCGCTGCGGGGCCGGGCGCGCGGACGCAGCAGGTTCAGGCGCTCGGACGCAGCAGGTTCAGCATCTCGTCGTGGAGCAGTCCGTTCGAGGCCGCGGCGTTCCCGCCGTGCACCCCGTCCACCCCGTCGAGGCTGGTGAAGCGGCCGCCCGCCTCCTGGACCACCACCGCGATGGCCGCCATGTCCCACAGGTTGAGCTCCGGCTCCGCGCACAGGTCCAGCGAGCCCTCCGCGACCATCATGTACGGCCAGAAGTCCCCGTAGCCGCGGGTACGCCAGCACGCGCGGGTCAGGTCCAGGAACCCGGCGAGCCGGCCCTGCTCCTCCCAGCCGGTCAGCGAGGAGTACGCGAACGAGGCGTCGCCCAGCCCGCCCACCTTGGAGACGCCGATGGCGGTGGCCGCGCCGAGCGCGCCGCCCGCGTACGCGCCCCCGCCCTGCGACGCCCACCAGCGGCGGCCCAGCGCCGGCGCGGAGACCACGCCGACCACCGGGCGGAACTCGCCGTCGGCGTCCTCGGCCATCAGGGAGATCAGGGTCGCCCAGACCGGGACCCCGCGCACGTAGTTCTTCGTGCCGTCGATCGGGTCCACCACCCAGCGGCGCGGACCGCTGCCCTCGAGCCCGTACTCCTCGCCCAGGATCGCGTCGCCGGGCCGGGCGGCCGCGATGCCGGCCCGGACGACCTCCTCGGCCGCCTTGTCCGCCTCGCTCACCGGGGTCATGTCCGGCTTCGTCTCGACCTGCAGGTCGAGGGCGCGGAACCGCTCCATCGTGGCGGCGTCCGCCGCGTCGGCGAGATCGAGGGCAAGGCGCAGGTCATCGTCATACTCGGGCATGCCAGAACAGTATCGAGACTCCCGGACGCCGACCAATGCGGTCCACAGTGCGGCCGGGACGCGCCCTTGACAGGATCTGGCGACCCGTCAACTCTGGCCGGAGAGAGCCGAACGGGGAGGCGCGGATGCCGGCAGCCCGGGAGTCCTTGCTGGAGGCGGCAGGAGCGGCGCTCTCGGCGCGCCCCTGGACGGACGTGCGCATGGTCGACGTGGCCGCCGCGGCCGGGGTGTCCCGGCAGACCCTCTACAACGAGTTCGGCGGCAAGGCGGGCCTGGGCCGAGCCCTGGTCCGCCGCGAGGCCGACCGCTACCTCGACGGGGTGGACCGGGCCCTGTCCGCCCCGGCCCAGGCCGCCGAGCGGCTCGCCGCCGTCGCGGAGTGGACCGTACGGGCGGCCCGCGCCCAGCCCCTCGTACGGGCCCTGCTCACCGGCGCCTGGGACGCGGGCCTGCCCGCGGCGGGCCGCCGGGCTCCCGGGCCCGGCGAACTGGCCCGGGACGTCCGGGACCGGGCGGCCGCCGCGCTGACGCCGGGGGAGGGGCCGCAGCGCTGCGAACTCGCCGTGCGCCTCGCCCTCTCGTACGTCATCGCGCCGGGGGAGGAGCCGGGGCCGGACGAGCTGCGCAGGCTGCTCAGTGTGCCGATCCGGACAGCTGGAGCCCGATGACGCCCAGGATGACCAGCGAGATCGAGACGAGTTTGAGGGTGGAGACCAGGTCGCCGAGGAAGACCATGCCGTAGATCGCCGTCCCGGCCGCGCCGATGCCCGTCCACACCGCGTACGCCGGCCCCACGTCCAGCTTCTTGAGGGCCAGCGTCAGCAGACCGAAGCTGCCGAGCGCGAAGCACGCGAAGGCGATGGTCGGCCACAGCCGGGTGAATCCGTGGGAGAGCTTGAGGCAGACCGCGAAACCGGTCTCCAGGAATCCCGCGACCACGACCAGCAGCCACGCCATGTCGAATGCCTCCCCGCGTCACGTGACATTGCGTCACTTGCTGCGATTATGCATTTATCCAGACAGGGCCTCCGACAAACGCGGCCGAACCCCGCCGGACGGTCAGTCGCCCTCGCGGCGTTCGCGCGTCTCCAGCAGCCGCCGCAGCGAATACAGCCGCGCCGGGTCCGCGTGACCGTCCTCCACCCACTTGTCGAGCGCGCAGTCCGGCTCGTCGTGGCTGCACGCGCGCGGGCACTCCTCGGTCCCCGGCACCAGGTCCGGGAAGGCCAGGATCACCCGGGACGGATCCACGTGGTGCAGGCCGAAGGAGCGCACGCCCGGGGTGTCGATGACCCAGCCGTCGCCGCTCGGCAGCGGCAGCGCCAGCGCCGAGGTGGTGGTGTGCCGGCCGCGGCCGGTGACCGCGTTGACGCGCCCGGTGGCGCGCTGGCGGCCCTCGGCGACCAGCGAGTTCACCAGGGTGGTCTTGCCCACGCCCGAGTGGCCGACGAAGGCGGTGATCCGGCCGTCGAGGCGCTCGCGCACCCGGTCGGCCGCGTCCCCCGTGGCGAGCTCCTCACGGTTGGTCACCACGTAGTTCACACCGAGGGTCGAGTAGATCTCCAGGATCTTGTCCGCCGAGGTCAGGTCGGACTTGGTGAGCACCAGCAGCGGCTCGAGCCCCGCGTCGTACGCCGCCACCAGACAGCGGTCGATCATCCGGGGCCGCGGCTCCGGGTCCGCCAGGGCCGTGACGATGGCCAGCTGGTCGGCGTTGGCGACGACCACCCGCTCGTACGGGTCGTCGTCGTCGGCGGTGCGCCGCAGGACGGACTTGCGCTCCTCGATCCGCACGATCCGGGCCAGGGTGTCCTTCTTGCCGGTCAGGTCACCGACGATCCAGACCCGGTCGCCGACCACCGCCGCCTTGCGCCCCAGTTCCCGGGACTTCATGGCGTGGACCGTGCGGTCCTCGACCAGGCAGGTCAGCCGGCCGCGGTCCACGGTGAGGACGAAGCCCTCGGAGGCGTCCTCGTGCTTGGGCCGGATGCTGGTCCGCGGCCGGTTGCCCTTGGGGTTGGGGCGCTGGCGGATGTCGTCCTCGTCGGTGTGCTTGCCGTACCTGCGCATGACGGGCCCTACGCTCCCGCACCTGCCGCGCGGGCCCTGGAAACCCCGGCCCCACCGGCGTCCCCGGCGAGCATGTCCGTCCACATCTGCGGGAAGTCCGGCAGGGTCTTCGCGGTGGTCGCCACGTTCTCGATCAGTACGTCCTTCACCGCCAGGCCGATCACCGCGCCCGCGGTGGCCATCCGGTGGTCGTCGTACGTGTGGAAGGTGCCGCCGTGCAGCGGGCGCGGCCGGATGTGCAGGCCGTCGGCCGTCTCGGTGACGTCGCCGCCCAGCGCGTTGATCTCGCGGGTGAGCGCGGCCAGCCGGTCCGTCTCGTGCAGCCGCAGGTGCGCGACCCCGCGCAGCACCGATTCGGAGTCGGCCAGGGCCGCCACCGCCGCGATGCCCGGGGTGAGCTCGCCGACCTCGCTCAGGTCCACGTCGATGCCGTGGATCTTGCCGGTGCCGGTGAAGACCAGGCCCGCGTCGGTCAGCTCGCAGGAGCCGCCCATCTCGGTGAAGATCCGGCGCAGCGCGTCACCGGGCTGCGTGGTGCGGCGCGGCCAGTCCGGGACGGTGACCGTGCCGCCGGTGATCAGGGCCGCGGCCAGGAAGGGCTGCGCGTTCGAGAGATCGGGCTCCACGGTCATGTCGCGGCCCAGCAGCGCGCCGGGAGTGACCCGCCACACGTCCTTCTCGCCGCCGGCCTCGGGGGTGTCGACCTGGGCGCCCGCCGCGCGCAGCATCTCCACGGTCATCCGGATGTGCGGCATCGACGGCAGGTTGCCGCCCACGTGCCGGACCTCGACGCCCTGGTTGAAGCGCGGGGCGGAGAGCAGCAGCGCGGAGACGAACTGCGAGGAGTTGCTGGCGTCGATCTCGACCGTGCCGCCCTCCAGGGCCCCGCCGCCCAGGACGGTCATGGGCAGCGCGCCCCGGCCGTCGTCGTCGATCCGGGCACCGAGGGTGCGCAGGGCGCTGATGACCTGGCCGAGCGGGCGCTCGTAGGAGCGCGGGTCGCCGTCGAAGCGGATCTCGCCGTCGGCGAGGGTGGCGACGGGCGGCAGGAAGCGCATGACCGTGCCCGCGTTGCCGACGTCCACGGTCGTCGGGCCGTGCAGGGCCGCGGGGATGACCCGCCAGGCCTCGCCGCCCGCGCCGTCACCGGCGGAGCTGGACGAGACGGTCTCCTCGATGCCGACGCCCATCGCGCGCAGCGCGTCGGACATCAGCTGGGAGTCGCGCGAACGCAGAGGGCGGCGCACCCAGCCGGGCTCGGCGGCGAGCGCGGCGAGCACCAGGGCCCGGTTGGTGACCGATTTGGACCCCGGCACCGTGACGGTGGCGTGGACGGTCCCATCGGCGAGCGGAGCGGGCCAGAGGGCAGGGAGCGCGGGGGTCTCGGTCATGGCCCCCACTTTAGTGGCTCCGCCCGGCCCCAGATCTTGATCGGGGTGCCGTCTCAGGGAGCGGTCACGGGCCGGGCAGCCGGAGCGCTCACAGGTCGAGCAGCCAGCGGGCGCCGCCGATCAGCGAGCAGAGCGCGACGACGTGGAAGAAGAGCAGCCACACCACCGGGTGCAGGTGGGTGAGCCGGCCGAGCTGGTCGGCGTCGGAATCCGGTGCCGCGCCGCCCCGGCGCTTGGCCCCCAGCTCGAAGACCGGCCGGACCCCGCCGAGCACCAGGAACCACACCACCAGGTACGCGAAGCCGGCCTGCACCTCGGCGGGGGTCAGCCAGGACACCAGCAGGAAGGCTCCGCCGGTCAGGACGACCGTCAGCGCCCCGTACGCGTTCCGGATCATCACCAGCATCGCCAGCAGCAGGGCGGTGGCAAGCCACAGCAGCAGCGTGATCCGGTGCGCGGACAGCAGCGCCGCGCCGCCCAGCCCGAGCAGCGAGGGCGCCGTGTACCCGCCGGCGGCGGTCAGGATCATCCCGAGCCCGGTCGGCTTGCCCCGGCTGACGGTGACCCCGCTGGTGTCGGAGTGCAGCCGTATCCCGCTCAGCCGCCGCCCGGTCAGCAGCGCCAGCAGGCCGTGCCCGCCCTCGTGCGCGATGGTGATCGCGTTGCGCGACAGCCGCCACAGCGGGCGGGGCCCCACCGCGGCCAGTGCGACCAGACCCGTGGCGATCACCAGCCACCGGTCGGGCGCGGCCTGTATGCCCGTGAGCCGGTCCCACAGACCGGCCGTCGTGCTGCTGTCCATAAGGTGGCGGACTCCTTGCGGTGGTGTACGGGTGGCATGGCAGTGTGACAGCCATGTGCGGACGGTATGCAGCCAGTCGTGGGGCCGAGGACCTTGTGGAGGCGTTCGGCATCGAGAAATGGGAGCCGGAGGAGGTCCTGGCCCCCGATTTCAACGTGGCGCCGACCAAGGAGGTCCACGTCGTCCTCGACCGTCCCCTCAAAGACGCCTCGCACTCCCGTCCGGTTCGCCAGCTGCGCGTCCTGAAATGGGGGCTGGTCCCCTCCTGGGCCCAGAACCCCGACGGCGCCGCCCGGATGATCAACGCCCGGTCGGAGACCCTGCACGAGAAGCCCTCCTTCCGCCGGCCCTTCGCGCAGCGCCGCTGCATCATCCCCGCCGACGGCTACTACGAGTGGGTCACCGCCCACGACGAGCGGCAGCTGGAGGTGGAGGGGAAGAAGAAGCGGGCCCGCAAACAGCCCTACTTCGTGCTCCCCTCCGACGGCTCCGTCTTCGCCATGGCCGGGATCTACGAGTTCTGGCGCGACCGGACCCTGCCCGACCAGCACCCGCTCGCCTGGTGGGCCACCTGCTCGGTGATCACCGCGGAGGCCGAGACCGGCCCCCTGGGCGTCGCCCCCGCCGAGGGCCCGCGCTCGCTCTCCGAGATCCACCCGCGGATGCCGCTGATGCTGAGCCCGGACCGCTGGGACGCCTGGCTGGACCCCGCGAACACCGACACCGAGGGCTCCCTGCGGGAGCTGCTGGCGCCCCCGCCCGGCGGACTGATGCGGGCCTACCCCGTGTCCACGGCCGTGAGCAGCGTGCGCAACAACGGACCGGAGCTGCTGACGGAGCTCGCCGCGCCGGAGGAGGCCACCCTCTTCTGACCGGGCCGGACGGCAGGATGGGACGCATGACCACGCGTACCGAGAGCGTCGACACCCCGGCGGGCGAGGCCCGCATCACCTGGCACGAGGCCGTGACGGCGCAGCCGAGGCTCGTGCTCGCCGTGAGCCACGGCGCCGGCGGCGGCATCGAGGCCCGGGACCTGCGGGCCCTGGCCGCCGCCCTGCCCGCACGCGGGATCGCGGTGGCCCTGGTCGAGCAGCCCTGGCGGGTCGCCGGGAAGAAGGTCGCCGCCGCGCCCGGGGTGCTGGACGAGGGGTGGCGGGGGCTGTGGCCGGCGCTCGCGGAGTCCGGCCTGCCGGTGGTCGCGGGCGGTCGCAGCGCCGGGGCCCGGGTGGCCTGCCGGACCGCCGCCGGGCTGGGCGCCGCCGGGGTGCTGGCGCTGGCGTTCCCGCTGCACCCGCCGGGCCGGCCGGAGAAGTCCCGCGCCGGGGAGCTCACCGGGGCCGGCCGCCCGACCCTCGTGGTCCAGGGCGGCCGGGATCCCTTCGGGCACCCCGGGGAGTTCCCGCCGCCGGGCGCGCAGGACCCGTACGAGCTCGTGGAGGTGGCGTACGCGGACCACGGCTTCGCGGTGCCGAAGAAGGCGGACACCACCCAGGAGGAGGCGCTCGTGACGATCACCGAAGCGGTGGCGGAGTGGCTCGCGCGGCTTCCCGTGTGAGCCCGGCCGGCGGTGACCCGGCGGAGCCGAAAACCCGCCGGTCGCCCGGGAATGCGCCGCCCGTCCCTTCTGTTGTCTCGGATGTCGGAACGTAGGGGAACTCGTCGGAGGAGAGGGAGCGCATGACCCAGGTCATCAGCCAGAACCGTCGGCAGGCCGCTGACTTGGAGTGGACCGTGCTGCCCGGGCCCAAGCGCAGCTCGCTTCGGGCGGCGGAGGGCCGGGAAGGTCGACTATTCTCCGATTCGAGCGGATCCGCTTTCGGAGCCGCCACGCTGTCGGAGGAGGTGGGTCCTGTCGCTGGGACCGACGAAGGCCACGCGGAGGAGACGACCCTGGAGCGCAATGCGCGCTTCGAACGGGACGCCCTCGGCTACCTCGACCAGATGTACTCGGCCGCGCTGCGCATGACGCGCAATCCGGCCGACGCCGAGGACCTGGTCCAGGAGACGTATGCGAAGGCATACGCGTCCTTCCACCAGTTCCGCGAGGGCACCAACCTGAAGGCGTGGCTCTACCGCATTCTGACCAACACCTTCATCAACTCCTACCGCAAGAAGCAGCGCGAACCCCAGCGCAGCGCCGCGGAGGAGATCGAGGACTGGCAGCTGGCGCGCGCCGAGTCGCACATGTCGACCGGACTGCGTTCCGCCGAGTCGCAGGCGCTCGACCACCTGCCCGATTCCGACGTGAAGGAAGCCCTGCAGGCCATTCCGGAGGAGTTCCGCATCGCGGTCTACCTTGCCGACGTAGAGGGCTTTGCGTACAAGGAGATCGCGGACATCATGGGTACACCCATCGGTACGGTCATGTCCCGACTGCACCGTGGCCGCCGTCAACTCCGCGGAATGCTGGAGGACTATGCCCGTGAGCGCGGGCTGGTTCCCGCGGGCGCGGGAGAGTCGAACGACCGGAAAGGCTCGGGCTCATGAGCTGCGGAGAGCCGCACGAGACAGAGTGCTCTGAGGTCCTGGACCACCTGTACGAGTTCCTCGACCAGGAGATGCCGGACAGTGACTGCACGAAGTTCGAGACGCACTTCGGCGAGTGCAATCCCTGCCTGGAGAAGTACGGCCTGGAACAGGCCGTGAAGAAGCTGGTGAAGCGTTGCTGCGGGTCGGACGACGTGCCGACCGACCTGCGGTCGAAGGTGATGGGCCGGATCGAGCTGATCAGGTCCGGTCAGGCCGTGCCCGACCACGACGTCACCGCCGACAACCCGGCTCCCGGCTGACCCGCGCCGGTCACCGTACGAAGACTGAACAGCCGCCCCCGGAAGAGCACTTCATTCACCCGAATGTGCTAATCCGGGGGCGTCCGCATGGCCCAATGCGGAAATGTGGCCCGCCTCGCTCCGGGCCCCACCTATTCTCCCCAATCGGTGCTGGTTCGATTCAGCACCCGATGTGCACGGCACAGGGGAGGAGAGCGCCATGCGGGCACTTCCGCCGGGGGCGCGCGGATACATCCTGTGCGCCGTTCTCGCAGCCGTCGCGTGCGTCACCCCGGCCTTCACGGATTCCGGTACGCCCTGGGCGGCCGTGGCCCTGCTCGCCGTGCTCTACCTCGGCTGCGAACTCGTCCGGACCTGCCCGCTGCTGGGCAGCCGGGTGCCCGAGGGCATCGGCTCCTTCTTCCCCGTCGTGCTCGCCGCCGTCTTCCTGCTGCCGCCCGCCGCCGCCGCGCTCGTCGCGGTGCCCGGCGGGTTCGCGGGCACCGTCGTCCAGCGGCCGGTACAGGTGCGCCGCGTGTGGCACGGCGCGCAGCAGGCGATCGCCGCCTGGGTCGCCGGGCAGGCGTACGGGCTGCTGCGCGGCCCGGCCGCCCTCGGTGGCGGGCCCGCCACCGGCTCCGGGCCTCCCCTGCCGCCGGCCGACTTCCCCTACGTACTGCTGCCCGCGGCCGTCGCGGCCCTCGCCTTCTGCCTGGTGCTCACCGCCCTCGACGGCGGCGTCCTGGCCGTCGCCGAACGACGGCCGGCCGCCACCGCCTGGCGGGGACTCGCGACGGGCTCCCTCGCCCCGCACTGCGTCCACGGGCTGGCCGGCCTGATGATGGCCGTCATGTGGCGCAGCCCCTACGGGCTCCCTGCCGCGCTGCTGGTCCTGCTGCCGATGTACATCTCCTGCTGGGTCTTCGCCCAGTACCACCGCGAGCGCGCCGCGCACCGCGCCACCATCCGCGCCCTCGTCCAGGCCGTCGACATCAAGGACCGCTACACGCGCGGCCACAGCGAACGGGTCGGCCAGGCCTCCGCGATGATCGCCCGCCAGCTGGGCATGACCGAGGAGCGGCTGGAGACGGTGCGCATCGCCGGGATCCTGCACGACGTCGGCAAGCTCGGGGTCCCCACCCGGCTGCTGCGCAAGGACGGACCGCTCACCCCCGAGGAGCGCCGGATCATCGAGCTGCACCCCGAGTACGGGCACGAGATGGTGCGCGGCATCGGCTCCCTGGGGGAGGCCCGGTCCGCGATCCTGCACCACCACGAGCGGGTCGACGGCTCCGGCTACCCGTACGGGCTGGCCGGCGAGGAGATCCCGGTCCTGGCCCGGGTGGTGGCGGTGGCCGACGCCTTCGACGCGATGACCTCGACCCGCTCGTACAGCCGGGCCCGGCCGGTGCCGGTCGCCCTGGCCGAGCTGGAACGGTGTGCGGGGGCGCAGTTCGACCCGTCGATGGTGCGGGCGCTCATCGAGGCGATCGGCCGGACCGGCTGGCACCCGGTGGTCACCTCGGACGAGGACCTCCAGGTGCTCCCGGCTGCTGCTTCCGCCGGGGTGGCGGGTGCCGGGCTGCCGGAGCGGCGCCCCGGCCCGGTCGCACCGGCGCAGCCGACCGGCCGGGAGGCCGAGGGCGCGGCCGCGCCCCGCGGGGCGGGCTGATGAGGGCCCCGGCCGTGTGGACCGTGCGCGGGGCCGCGGCCGTGCTCACCGCCGCCGGGCTCGCCCACACCCTGTGGAACGGCGTCGCTGAGCCCGGGGCCGCCCTGGCCTTCGGCACCCTGATCGCCGTCGGTGAGCTCGCCCGCCGGGACCGCCGGGGCCCCCTCGACCGCAGTCCCGCACCGCTCGGCTCCGCCGGAGCCCTCGGCTACGCCCTGCTCGGCGAGAGCGCCGGGCAGCCCACCCACCACGGGGTGCTCCAGACCGTCGCGGTCGTCGTCGCGGCCGCCCTCGCCGGGATCGTCCCGCACATCGCCCGCGGCCGCGGCCCGGCCCTCGACCACCTGTCCCGCCGGGTGCTCACCGCCGCCTTCGCCGCCGCCTGTTTCCAGCCGCTCTACAACTCGGGCCGGCTGGGGCACTGGCTGGGACAGGGCCCGTACCTCGTCCTCTTCCTGCTCTTCCTGCTGGGCCTCACCGCCCTGTGCGACGCCGTGCTCGCCGCCGCCCTGGCCTGGGCCCGGACCGGCTGGCCGTACGGTCCCCTGCTGCGCGACGAATTGCGCGCCCAGCTCGGCATCGGCCCGGCGATCTGCGCCACCGGGGTCGTGATGGCGCTCGGCGCGGCCGTCGCCGGCCTGTGGGCCATACCCGTCCTCAGCGTCCCCCTGCTGCTGACCCAGCTGTCCTTCCACCGGATCACCGCGATCCGCACCACCTACCGGCAGACCATCACCTCCCTCGCCCGCGCCACCGAGATCGCCGGCTGCACCCGGCCGGGCCACTCCCGCCGCGTGGCCGCCCTGAGCTGCGCCGTCGGCCGGGAGCTGGGCCTGTCGGAGCGGGAGCTCACGGTGCTGGAGTACGCCGCCCTCATGCACGACATCGGGCAGCTCTCCCTCGTCGACCCGGTACCGGACGGGGCCACGGCCGGGCTGCCGGACGGCGAGGCCCGCCGGATCGCCGAGCTGGGCGGGGAGGTGGCCCGGCAGACCGGGGTGCCCGCCGAGGTCGCCGTGGTGGTCGAGCGGCAGGCGGATCCGTACCGGGAGCAGCCCCTGCCGGCCCGGATCGTGCGTACGGTGAATGCGTACGACGATCTGGTCGGCGGAAGCCGTCACCCGGGTGGCTCACTGGCCGCCCTGGAGCGGCTCCGCCTGGGCACCGGGCACGATTACCAGCCGGAGGTCGTGGAGTGCCTGGCAAGGGTTCTGGCCAGGGGTGGACGTGGCAGAGTTGTTCCCGTCCCACCTGGGTAACCCATGGGTAATGAGCGGCCGTCCGAGTGGGCATGGTTGGATGCCAGTAAGAGGGACCGTAGGAGTGTCCGCAAGGCTGCACCGTTGTCCCCCAGCTACCGCTGGGAGGTGCCCCCAGGCAGGCGGGAATCGTGAGGATCTTCGGGAAGGTACGGCATCGGCCCTCCGCCTCGTGGCGGCAGGCCACCGACCGCGCGTTCACGCTGATCGGCGACGGGCGGTACGAGGACGCGGGCGCGCTCCTGACCAGAGCCGCGGACCTGGAGCCCTGGCTGTCCGAGTCCTGGTTCAATCTGGCGCTGCTGCACAAGTTCCGGCACGACTGGGAGCAGGCGCGGTCCGCCGGGCTGCGTGCCGTGGCCCTGCTGGACCGTGAGACGGGCGCCCCGGACTGGTGGAACGTGGGGATCGCCGCCACCGCGCTGCAGGACTGGCCGCTGGCCCGGCGGGCCTGGCAGGCGTACGGGCTGAGGGTGCCCGGCGATGCGGCCGGGGCGGGTGAACCGGTCGGGATGGAACTCGGCAGCGCCGCCGTGCGGCTCTCGCCCGAGGGCGAGGCCGAGGTGGTCTGGGGCCGCAGGCTGGACCCGGCCCGGCTGGAGGTCCTGTCGATCCCGCTGCCCTCCTCGGGGCGGCGCTGGGGCGAGGTCGTGCTCCACGACGGGGTCCCGCACGGAGAGCGGGTGACCGCGGCCGGGCCCTCGTACCCCGTGTTCGACGAGATCGAGCTGTGGGCACCGTCCCCTGTGCCGACCTGGGTGGTGCTGCTGGAGGCGGCCACCGAGGCGGACCGGGACGCGCTGGAGCAGCTGGCCTCGGACGCCGGGTTCGCCGCCGAGGACTGGTCCTCGTCGGTGCGGCTGCTGTGCCGGACCTGCTCGGAGAGCGAGATGCCGAGCGACGAGGGCGACGGCGAGCACCTGGATCCGCACGACCACAGCGAGCCGGGGCACCCCGGACCGCTGGGGCACCGTACGGCCGGCTCCGGCTCCCTGTGGGTCCCCGAGCGCGAATGCGGGATCGCGGCGCCGGCCGGTCTGGTGCGCGGACTGCTCGACGGCTGGGTCGCGGACAGCCCGGGCACCCGCGAGTGGCGGGATCTCGAGGAAGTCTGCTGACCCGGGGCCGTAGGCTGTACGGGCACATCGGTGGCCAGCACGACCATCGGTGACCGGGACTTACGGAAGGCGTACGGCGGACATGTCGCAGCAGGAGAACGAGGTTGTCGAGAGCGTGAACGACGGGTACGTCGTGGACACCGAGGACTGTGAGGCGCGCGAGCTCGCCCACCGTCAGCGCGGCACGGCCCGTCCGATCACGGTGGTCGGCAACCCGGTCCTGCACCGGGAGTGCAAGGACGTCACCGAGTTCGGCGACGAGCTGGCGCAGCTGATCGACGACATGTTCGCCAGCCAGAAGGCCGCCGAGGGCGTGGGCCTGGCCGCGAACCAGATCGGTGTGGACGCCAAGGTCTTCGTCTACGACTGCCCGGACGACGACGGCAAGCGGCACACCGGTGTCGTGGTCAACCCGAAGCTGATCGAGCTGCCGGCCGCCGCGCGCGTGCTGGACGACTCGAACGAGGGCTGCCTGTCGGTCCCGACGGCGTACGCCTCGCTGGCCCGCCCGGACTACGCCGAGGTCGAGGGCCAGGACGCGCAGGGCAACCCGATCAAGGTGCGCGGCACCGGCTACTTCGCCCGCTGCCTGCAGCACGAGACCGACCACCTGTACGGCTACCTCTACATCGACCGCCTCTCGAAGCGGGACCGCAAGGACGCCCTGCGGCAGATGGAGGAGGGCACCCCGCGCTACGAGACCGTCCCGAACGCCTAAGCCGCCTGCGGGCCCCGGAAGGCGCGCCGGAAGGAGTTCGGCGTGGTGCCCAGGGTCCGCAGGAAGTGGTGGCGCAGGGCGGCCGCGTTGCCGAAGCCGCAGCGGCCGGCGATCGCGTCCACCGTGTCGCCGGTCGACTCCAGCAGCTCCTGCGCGAGCAGGACCCGCTGGCGCAGCACCCACTTGTACGGGGTGGTGCCGGTCTCCTGGAGGAAGCGGCGGGCGAAGGTGCGCGGGGACATGTGCGCGCGCTCCGCGAGCTGCTCGACGGTGATCTCCTCGTCCAGATGGCGGGCCATCCACTCGATCACCTCGCCCACCGTGTCGCAGGCCGTGCGCGGCAGCGGCCGCTGGATGAACTGGGCCTGCCCGCCGTCCCGGTGCGGCGGTACGACCATCCGGCGCGCGATGATGTTGGCCACCTCGGCTCCGTGCTCCTGGCGGACCACGTGCAGGCAGGCGTCGATGCCGGAGGCCGTGCCCGCGGCGGTGATCACCGGGCCCTCGTCGACGTAGAGCACGTCCGGGTCGACGACGGCCCGCGGGAAGCGGCGGGCCAGGGCCGCGGCGTGCATCCAGTGGGTGGTGCAGTGGCGGCCGTCGAGCAGTCCGGCCGCGCCGAGGACGTAGGCCCCGCTGCACACGCTCAGGACCCGCGCACCCCGGTCCACGGCCCGGCGCAGGGCCGCGAGCAGGGGCTCGGGGTAGATGCGCAGGGCGGCGTCGCCGGCGGCGGGCAGACAGATCAGGTCGGCCTCCTCCAGCCGGTCCAGCCCGTGCGCGGGGGTGATCCCGAAGGCACCACCGCCCACCGACAGCGGCCCCTCCTCCGCCGCGCACACGGCGAAGTCGTACACCGGTACGCCCATGTCACTGCGATCGATTCCGAACACCTCGCAGAAGATCCCCAGCTCGAAAGGGGCGACTCCGTCGACGAGGGCCACGGCCACGTTGGTCAGCATGACCACAGTGTGGCAGTAATTCGGCCTTCTATGACAGTACTGCCACTGTTGATCATGGGCGATCAGGCGGACAGTGGAGCTATGACCAACTTCGTGAACTACCTCGCCGTCCTCGCCCTCGCCGCCCTCGTGCTCGGGCCCAGCCTGTACGGGATCCTGCGCGACCGGCGCACCGACCGCCAGCTGCGGGCCGTCGCGACCCGGCGGGTGTGGCTCCCCCGCCAGCGCGCGGGCGGCCTCCCGCCCGCCCCGCGCCGGCGCATCGTCCGGCCCGCCGCCCGGCGGTACTGGGGCCCCATCGCCCACTGACCACCGGGGAACGCGAGAAGCCGGGACACGGACCCTCCCGCATCCCGGCTCCCCGGTCACTCCCCTGGAACCGCTAGAAGTCCTCGTCCAGGTCGACCGTGCCCTCGACCGCGACCTGGTAGGCCGACGGACGCCGCTCGAAGAAGTTCGTCAGCTCCTGCACACCCTGCAGCTCCATGAAGGAGAACGGGTTCTGCGAGCCGTACACCGGCGGGAACCCGAGACGGACCAGACGCTGGTCCGCGACGCACTCCAGGTACTCGCGCATCGACTCGGTGTTCATGCCCGGCAGGCCGTCACCGCACAGGTCGCGGCCGAACTGCAGCTCCGCCTCCACCGCCTCCTTCAGCATGTCGGTGACCTGCTGCTGGAGGGCGTCGTCGAAGAGCTCCGGCTCTTCCTTGCGGACGGTGTCCACGACCTCGAACGCGAAGTTCATGTGCATGGTCTCGTCGCGGAACACCCAGTTGGTGCCGGTGGCCAGGCCGTGCAGCAGACCGCGCGAGCGGAACCAGTACACGTACGCGAAGGCGCCGTAGAAGAACAGGCCCTCGATGCACGCGGCGAAGCAGATCAGGTTCAGCAGGAAGCGCCGCCGGTCGGCAGCCGTCTCCAGCCGGTCGATCTTCTCGACCGAGTCCATCCACTTGAAGCAGAACTGCGCCTTCTCGCGGATGGAGGGGATCTCCTCGACCGCGTCGAAGGCGGCCGCACGGTCGTCCGGGTCGGGCAGGTAGGTGTCGAGCAGCGTCAGATAGAACTGGACGTGCACGGCCTCCTCGAACAGCTGGCGCGACAGGTACAGGCGCGCCTCCGGGGAGTTGATGTGCTTGTAGAGCGTCAGCACCAGGTTGTTGGAGACGATCGAGTCGCCCGTCGCGAAGAACGCGACCAGCCGGCCGATCATGTGCTGCTCGGAGGGCGTCAGCTTCGCCAGGTCGGCGACGTCCGAGTGGAGGTCGACCTCCTCGACGGTCCAGGTGTTCTTGATCGCGTCCCGGTAGCGCTCGTAGAAGTCCGGGTAGCGCATCGGGCGGAGCGTGAGCTCGAAGCCCGGGTCCAGGAGGTTCTTCTGGTCGTTGGAGCTCATTACTGGCAGGCCTCGCAGGACTCGGGGTTCTCAAGGGAGCAGGCCAGCGCCTCGGCGTCGGCGACCGCCTGGGGCAGCTCGACGGGGGTGGCCGCCTGCGCGGCGCGGGCGATCTTCGTCGCCGGGCGCGAGCGCAGGTAGTAGGTGGTCTTCAGGCCCTGCTTCCAGGCGTACGCGTACATCGACGACAGCTTGCCGATGGTGGGCGTCTCCAGGAACAGGTTCAGCGACTGCGACTGGTCCAGGAACGGCGTACGGGCCGCCGCCATGTCGATCAGACCGCGCTGCGGGATCTCCCAGGCCGTGCGGTACAGCTCGCGGACCTCGGCCGGGATCCAGCCGAAGCCCTGGACCGAGCCGCTGGCCTCGCGCAGCGCCTCGCGGGACTGGGCGTCCCACACGCCGAGCCGCTTCAGCTCCTCCACCAGGTAGCCGTTCACCTGGAGGAACTCACCGCTCAGCGTCTCGCGCTTGAAGAGGTTGGAGACCTGCGGCTCGATGCACTCGTACACGCCGGCGATCGAGGCGATCGTGGCCGTCGGGGCGATGGCGAGGAGCAGCGAGTTGCGCATGCCGGACTTCGCGACGCGGGCGCGCAGCGCGTCCCAGCGCTCCGGCCAGTTCAGCTCGACGTCGTAGTGGTCGGGGTGCAGGACGCCGCGGGCGGTGCGCGTCTGCTCCCAGGCCGGCAGCGGGCCGCTGCGCTCGGCGAGGTCGCACGAGGCCTCGTAGGCGGCCAGCATGATGCGCTCGGAGAGCTTGGTGGACAGGGCCTTCGCCTCGGGGGAGTCGAAGGGCAGCTTCAGCTTGAAGAAGACGTCCTGGAGGCCCATCGCGCCCAGGCCCACCGGGCGCCAGCGGGCGTTGGAACGGCCGGCCTGCTCGGTCGGGTAGAAGTTGATGTCCACCACGCGGTCGAGGAAGGTCACGGCGGTGCGGACGGTCTCGTCCAGGCGCTCCCAGTCGATCCCGCCGTCGAGCACGAACGCGCCGAGGTTGACCGAGCCGAGGTTGCAGACGGCCGTCTCGCCGTCGTTGGTGACCTCGATGATCTCGGTGCACAGGTTCGAGGAGTGCACGACGGTGCCCGGCTCGGCGGTCTGGTTCGCCGTGCGGTTGGAGGCGTCCTTGAAGGTCATCCAGCCCTGGCCGGTCTGCGCGAGGGTGCGCATCATCCGGCCGTACAGGTCGCGGGCGGGCATGGTCTTGCGGGCCAGGCCGGCCGCCTCGGCCTGGCGGTAGGCGGCGTCGAACTCGTCGCCCCACAGGTCGACCAGCTCGGGCACGTCGGCCGGGGAGAACAGCGACCAGTCGGCGTCGGCGTTCACACGGCGCATGAACTCGTCCGGCACCCAGTGCGCGAGGTTCAGGTTGTGCGTACGGCGCTGGTCCTCACCGGTGTTGTCGCGGAGCTCCAGGAACTCCTCGATGTCCGCGTGCCAGGTTTCCAGGTAGACGGCGGCGGCGCCCTTGCGGCGGCCGCCCTGGTTCACGGCGGCGACGGAGGCGTCGAGGGTCTTCAGGAACGGCACGATGCCGTTGGAGTGGCCGTTGGTGCCGCGGATCAGCGAACCGCGGGCGCGGATGCGGGAGTACGACAGGCCGATGCCACCGGCGTGCTTGGAGAGCCGGGCGACCTGGTGGTAGCGGTCGTAGATCGAGTCGAGCTCGTCCAGCGGGGAGTCCAGCAGGTAGCAGGAGGACATCTGCGGGTGCCGCGTGCCGGAGTTGAAGAGCGTGGGGGAGGACGGCAGGTAGTCCAGGCGGCTCATCAGCCGGTACAGCGAGGCCACCTCCTCCACGGCCTGCACGCTCTCGTCCGCGGCGAGACCGCAGGCCACGCGCAGCATGAAGTACTGCGGGGTCTCGATGACCTGACGGGTGATCGGGTGGCGCAGCAGGTAGCGGCTGTGCAGGGTGCGCAGGCCGAAGAAGCCGAAGCGGTCGTCGGCGCCCTCGGCGAGGGTGAGCTCGACGAGCGAGTCCAGGCGGCTCGCGTGGGTGCGTACGAACTCGGCCGTGCGGTCGGCGATGAGGCCCTCGCGGTGGCCGACCTCGACGGAGGCCGAGAAGGAGGTGGAGCCCTGGCTCGCGGCCTCGTCGCGCACGGCCAGCGTCAGCAGGCGGGCGGCGAGCCGGGAGTAGGCCGGGTCCTCGGAGATCAGACCGGCGGCGGCCTCCGTGGCCAGCCCGCGCAGTTCGGCGTCGTCGGCGGCGGAGCTGCGGCCGCGCAGCGCCGAGGCCGCGACCCGGCCGGGGTCGGTGTCGGGGAGGTCCGCCGTCAGTCCGGTGAGGGTACGCAGCAGCGTGGCCCCCGGGCCCTCGGTGTTGTCGCCAGAAGTGGACTCGGCGCGCGGTGCGGAAGGCGCGATGGTCACGGCGGAAGCTCTCCCTCGCTCGGCCCGGTCATCGGCGGAGCGGGGCGCGGGCGGGCGCATGCGGGCGCGACGAGAACGCGTACCCCGCATGGCGTCCACCGGCCCAACCGCGAGGCCCGGACGAATCGGCACCCGGTTCGGTCGACCCGGGCGCGCTGTCGGCAGGTCCTCGGACTTGGCGTCCGGTAGCCGGACACTTCATACCGTTGCGGGACAGTTCCGGATTCGCACCGGATTCCCCTGCGGCGACAGCAGCCATGAGCATACATGTGGGGGCGGCCCTATGCGGTAGCCCCCACATGTAGTGTCGGCGTGGCTACAGCTTGAGCCGGTACGTGAGGAGTTTCAGGCCCTCGATCGGCGCCCAGTCCCGCTCCGGAGTCCGTACGAAGCCCAGTCGCCCGTAGATGCGATGGGCTCCGGCCATGCTGCTCTGGGTGGAGAGCACCACCGCGCCCACGCCCTCGATGGCCCGCGCCCGATCGAGGCACGCCCGCACCAGTGCCTCGCCGGCGCCCTGGCCGCGCGCCTCGTGGGCCACCGCGAGCATCCGGAACTCGGCCTCGCCGGGCGTGGCGATGTCGGCGAGCGGGCTGCCCGGGGCGGCGAAGGTCACACCGCCCAGCAGCCGTTCGTCCCGTACGGCGACGAGCACCTCTGCTGCGGCGGCGCGGCCGGCCACGTCGCGCAGCACGTTCAGGTACGCGTCGTCCTCGTTGAAGTCCAGGTGCCCGTCGGCGAGGTAGGCCCGGGCCGTGATCTCACCCAGATCCGTGTACTCGGCGGCCTGTACCGGCCTGATCGTGATGTCCATGCCGTCGAGTGTGCCGGAGCCGCGCGGAAGGGCCCCGCCGCATTTCGGCGGGGCCCTTCGGGGTGCGGTTCAGCAGCAGCGGAAGCCGTCGCGGGGGTCCGCCTCGCGGGCGTCCGTACGGGCGCGTTCGAAGGCGCGGCGGGTGAGGACCTCCGCGTCCGGGTCGTGGGAGCGGGCGTGGGCGACGTACCGGTCGTACGCCGCCTCCCCCGAGAACTCCCGTACGTAGAACCGGGCCTTCGCCAGCGCGCTGCGCAGCCGTGCCGGGCGGCTCATCAGGCCACCGGCTCCTTGACGTGTCCGCCGGCCGCATCCGGGCCCGCCGCGGCGAGCTCCGCCCGCTCCTCGGCGGTCGCGATGAGCCCGGCGGGGGCGACGATCTTCGACTCGGTCCAGGGGACCTCGGAGAGGGTCGCCGACTCCGGGTGGCGGACGGCCTTGAGGCAGGTCCGGGCCGCGTCCGCGAGGACCACGATGATCAGGACGGCGAAGAAGGCGCACAGCACGCCGTCGACCGTGGCGTTGGTGACCACGGTGTGCATGTCGTCCATGTTCTTGGCCGGCGCCAGCACCTTGTCGGCGTCGATTCCGGCCTGGTACTTGTCGCGCTGGGCGAAGAAGCCGACCTTCACGTCCTCCGAGAAGATCTTCTGGTAGCTCGCGGTGAGGGTCACCGTGGCGTCCCAGACCAGCGGAACGCCCGTCACCCAGGCCCATTTGAGCCGTCCGGACTTGATCAGCAGCGTGGTGCAGACGGCCAGCGCGACCGCGGCGAGCAGCTGGTTGGCGATGCCGAAGAGCGGGAAGAGCTGGTTGATGCCGCCCAGCGGGTCCTTGATGCCGACCCACAGGAAGTAGCCCCAGCCGCCGACGACGATCGCGCTCGCGAACCACACGCCGGGCTTCCAGCTGACGTCCTTGAAGGACTTGTGCACGTTGCCGAGGGTGTCCTGGAGCATGAACCGGCCCACGCGGGTGCCCGCGTCGAGCGTCGTCAGGATGAAGAGCGCCTCGAACATGATGGCGAAGTGGTACCAGAACGCCTTCATGCCCGCGCCGCCGGCCACGGCGGAGAAGATCTCCGACATTCCGAGTGCGAAGGTCGGTGCGCCGCCGGTACGGGAGAGCAGGCTGGCCTCCTCCACGTCCTTGGCGGCCTGGGCGAGCGCCTCGGGGGAGATGGCGAAGCCGAAGTTCGTCACCGCCTGGGAGGCGGACTCGACCGTGGTGCCGATGACCCCGCCGGGGGAGTTGACGGCGAAGAAGAGGCCGGGCTCGATGATGCAGGCCGCGATGATCGCCATGACGGCGACGAACGACTCGGTCAGCATCGCGCCGTAGCCGATCATGCGGACCTGGGTCTCCTTCTGGATCATCTTCGGGGTGGTTCCCGAGGAGACCAGGGCGTGGAAGCCGGAGAGCGCGCCGCACGCGATGGTGATGAAGACGAAGGGGAACATGGACCCGGCGAAGACCGGTCCGTCGCCGCGGGCCGCGAAGTCGGTGACCGAGGGCATCTTCAGGGTGGGCATCGCGACGACCACGCCGATCGCGAGGAGCGCGATGGTGCCGACCTTCATGAAGGTGGAGAGGTAGTCGCGGGGCGCGAGCAGCATCCACACCGGCAGCACCGAGGCCAGGAAGCCGTACACCACCATCCAGATGACCAGCGTCTCCTTCTCCAGGGTGAAGGTGCCGGCGAAGGAGGACTCGGCGACCCAGCCGCCCGCGACGATGGCGAGCAGCAGCAGCGCGACGCCGATGACGGAGACCTCGGTGACCCGGCCCGGCCGCAGGACGCGCAGGTAGAAGCCCATGAAGACGGCGATCGGGATGGTCATGCCGATGGAGAAGACGCCCCAGGGCGAGTGCGCCAGGGCGTTGACGATGACCAGGGCCAGGACCGCCAGCAGGATGATCATGATGGCGAACACGGCGACCAGGGCGGCGGCGCCGCCGACCGGGCCGATCTCGTCCCGGGCCATCTGGCCGAGCGAACGCCCGTCGCGGCGGGTGGAGAAGAACAGCGTGACCATGTCCTGGACGGCACCGGCGAAGATGACGCCCGCGACGATCCAGATGGTGCCCGGCAGGTAGCCCATCTGCGCGGCGAGCACGGGTCCGACGAGCGGGCCGGCGCCGGCGACGGCGGCGAAGTGGTGGCCGAAGAGCACCCGGCGATCGGTGGGGTGGAAGTCGACACCGTTGTCAAGGCGTTCGGCGGGGGTGGCCCGGGTGGCGTCCACCTTCAGTACGCGGTCCGCGATAAACCGCGAGTAGAAGCGGTAGGCGATCGCGTACGAGCCCAGTGCGGCGGCGAGCAGCCAGGCGGCGGAGATCTCCTCGCCGCGCGAGAGCGCGAGCACGCCCCAGCCGATGGCGCCGACGAGTCCGACGAGCACCCACGCGGCGATGGACTTGGGAGAGGGCGAGCCCGGTGTGGTGTCCGGACTCGCCGTGTCCCGTTCTGTCCCTGTTGCTTCCGGTTCAGGCATGACCTCGTCCCCTCGTCGATCATCTGCGTAAGCGCAGGGAATCTACGGGGGATAGCCCGGTGAGCGTAAGACCCCGTCCGTATTCCGGTATGTGAAGGAATCCGGGAGACGGGGCCGTACGGGCGGGACCGGACGGGGCCGGACGTACGAGGTCAGACGGCGGGGCGCTTGAGCCTGGCGACGAACTTGTACCGGTCGCCGCGGTACACCGACCGCACCCACTCCACCGGTTCGCCGTCGGCGTCCAGGGAGTGCCGGGAGAGCATCAGCATGGGCAGCCCGACGTCGGTGCCGAGCAGACCGGCCTCGCGCGGGGTGGCCAGGGAGGTCTCGATGGTCTCCTCGGCCTCGGCCAGGTGCACGTCGTACACCTCGGCGAGAGCGGTGTAGAGGGAGGTGTACTTGGCGAGCGAGCGGCGCAGCGCGGGGAAGCGCTTGGCCGACAGGTGCGTGGTCTCGATGGCCATCGGCTCACCGCTGGCCAGCCGCAGCCGCTCGATGCGCAGCACCCGTCCACCGGTGGTGATCTTGAGCAGTCCGGCGAGGGTGTCGTCGGCCGTCACGTAACCGATGTCGAGGAGCTGGGAGGTCGGTTCCAGTCCCTGCGCCCGCATGTCCTCCGTGTACGAGGTCAGTTGCAGCGCCTGGGAGACCTTGGGCTTGGCGACGAAGGTGCCTTTGCCCTGGATCCGTTCCAGTCGCCCCTCTACGACCAGTTCCTGGAGGGCCTGGCGGACGGTGGTCCGCGAGGTGTCGAACTCGGCCGCGAGCGTGCGCTCCGGCGGCACCGGGGTGCCGGGCGGCAGTGTCTCGGTCATGTCGAGCAAGTGCCGCTTGAGTCGGTAGTACTTGGGCACACGCGCCGTGCGAGTGGCCGCCCCGCCTTCCGGCTCCGTGGTCGCCCCTTCGGTGGCCATCGCCGCCCGCCTTCCCGACTCCAGTTTCGCTGCCGTCACCGGCTCCTCCGATATGTGCGGGTCACATCGTGACACGTAAGGGGGGACAGGCCTTCTCTCTCCCCAGGTGTCGGTCCGATAACGGACCGGGCACCCGCACATTAGACCCTTGACACCCCTAAAGGTCTAGGCCAAGCTCCAGCTACTGGTCTAAACCAATATGGATCAGATCCCGGCCCCACGGCAGTACTTCGCGTATGTCACCGCGGCGGGCAAGGGAAGTGCAGGCAGGCATCCCTGAGGAGGGTGGCGTGAAGCGCAAGCTCATCGCGGCGGTTGGAGTCGCGGGCATGGTTATCGGCCTCGCGGCGTGCGGTGATTCCGACGGCAAGGGCGGCGACAAGGCCTCCGAGGCCAAGGAGCTCACCGTCTGGCTGACGGTCGACGCGCAGAAGAACTGGCCGGAGCTCGTGAAGGCGGCCGACGACGCGATCGTTGCCAAGCACCCGGGTCTCACCATCAAGCACGAGTACTACGGCTGGCCGGACAAGAACGCCAAGCTGGACGCCGTGCTCGCCACGGACAAGGCCCCGGACGTTGTCGAGATGGGCAACTCCGAGATGATCGGCTACATGTCGACCGGTGCCTTCGCCGAGGTCGACCCGTCGAAGTTCGAGAACTCCGGCGCCTGGCTGGACGCCCTCAAGGAGTCCGTGACCTACGACGGCAAGACCTACGGCGTCCCCTACTACGCCGGTGGCCGCGTGGGCACCTGGCGCAAGGACGTCGCCGCCGAGGCCGGCGTCACCGCCGCGCCGAAGACCTGGGCCGAGTACACCGCCGCACTCGACAAGATCCAGGCCGCGAAGGGCGACAAGTTCAGCGCCCTCTACCAGCCCTCCCCGGACTGGTACGCCGCGATGTCCTTCGTCTACGAGGCCGGCGGCAGCATCGCCAAGAAGGACGGCGACAAGTGGAAGGGCAACCTGTCCTCCCCCGAGTCGCTGAAGGGGCTGGGGCAGTACAAGGAGCTCCTCGACAAGTACATGCACGCCGACAAGACCAAGGACGAGTCCGACCGTCCGATCGTCTTCGGCCAGGGCAACTCCGCGGCGATCTTCGCCGCCGCCTGGGAGGGCGCCACCGCCGCCACCCCGGAGAACGACAAGGTCGGCGGCCTGACGGACAAGCTGGAGAACTTCGTCCAGCCCGGCCCGAGCGGCAAGAACCTCCCGGTCTTCCTGGGCGGTTCGGACCTGGCCATCCCCTCCAAGTCCAAGGCCAAGGACATCGCCGCCGAGTGGATCAACGTCTTCACCGGCGCCCAGGGCCAGAAGGGCCTGATCGCCAAGGGCAACCTGCCCAACAACAAGACGGACCTCGGCCCGCTGAAGGCCGACCCGAAGACGCAGGTCGCGGCCACCGCTGCCGAGTCCTCCTGGTTCGTCCCGACGGCCTCCGGCTGGGGCCAGATCGAGAAGGCCAAGCTCCTCCAGACCACGCTGCGCGACATCGGCACCGGCAACAAGTCGGTCGAGGACGCGGCCAAGGCCGCCGACGCCGAGATCGACAAGGTCATCAACACCAAGTGACCTGAGTGGGCAGGGCCCCGCCGGACCGGCGGGGCCCTGCTGCCCGTCAAGAGAGGGACCCCCGAGGAGCGCGCGATGAGTGCCGCACAGACAACCACCGCCGACCTGCCGCCGGCGAAGCAGAAGACTCCCACCGGAGCGCAGCCGGGCAGCACCGCCGCACCGGGCCGGACCGGTCGCAAGGGCCCCGGCGCCACTCCCTGGCTGCTGCTGGCCCCGTGCCTGCTGGTCATCGCCCTCGTCATGGGGTACCCGCTGTACCGGCTGGTGGCCCTGTCCTTCCAGAGCTTCGGCAAGTCCGAGCTCTGGGGCTTCAAGGACCCCGAGTTCGTCGGCTTCGACAACTTCGCCAAGATCCTCGGCGACGGCGAGTTCTGGGCCGTCGTCCTGCGTACGGTGATCTTCGCCGTCGGCGCGGTCGCCGCGACGATGGTGATCGGCATGCTCATCGCGCTGCTGCTGCAGAAGGTCTCCGGCTGGGTCAAGGCGCTCATCAGCATCGCCCTCGTGGCCAGCTGGGGCATGCCCATCATCGTCGCCACCGCCGTCTTCAAGTGGCTCTTCGACGCCGACTACGGCGTCCTCAACTACCTGATGAGCAAGCTCCCCGGCGTCGACATGATCGGTCACAACTGGTTCACCAGCGGCCCCCAGGGTCTCGCGGTGATCATGCTGCTGGTGGTCTGGGGCGCGGTCCCCTTCGTCGTCATCACCCTCAGCGCGGGCCTCACGCAGGTGCCCAAGGAGCTGGAGGAGGCCGCCCGGCTCGACGGCGCAGGCGCGTTCGGCGTGTTCCGGCACGTCACCCTCCCCATCCTGAAGCCGATCCTCGTCATGCTGACGACCCTCTCCGTCATCTGGGACATGGGCGTCTTCCCGCAGGTCTTCGTGATGCGCAACGGCAACCCCGAGGCCGAGTTCCAGCTGCTGACCACCTACTCGTACCAGCAGGCCTTCGTGGTCAACGACTACTCGGGCGGCTCCGCGATCGCCCTGGTGACCGTCCTGCTGCTGCTCGGAGTGGTCGCCGTCTACATGCGCCAGATGCTCAAGATCGGAGAGGTGGAATGAGCGTGACCACTGCGTCCACTGCGTCCACTGCGCCCCCCGCGACCCCGCGCGTCGCAGGCCCCAAGCAGCGCAAGAAGTCCAAGCTCGGCTGGAACCTCCTCGGCCTGCTGGTCTTCGCCACCGCGGGCTTCCCGGTCTACTGGATGCTCAACACGGCCTTCAAGCCGTCCAAGGAAGCGATCAACCCCGATCCGCAGTTCTTCCCGCACACCTTCACGCTGGCCAACTTCTCCCGCGCACTGGACATCGCCGACTTCTGGGGCCCGGTCGGCCGCAGCCTGATCGTCTCGCTCGTCGTGGTCGTCATCGGCATCGCCGTCGGCATGCTGGCCGCCCTGGCCATCTCCCGCTTCGCCTTCCGCGGCCGCAAGGTCGTGATCGTCGGGATCCTCGCCGTCCAGATGGTCCCGCTCGTCGCGATGATCATCCCGGTCTTCCTGCTCCTGAACGACCTCGGTCAGTACGACAAGCTCACCGGCCTGATCATCACGTACCTGACCTTCGTCCTCCCCTTCACCGTGTGGACGTTGCGCGGCTTCATCGTCAACATCCCCAAGGAGCTGGAAGAGGCGGCCATGGTCGACGGCTGCACGCCGACCGGCGCCTTCCTTCGGGTCGTCTTCCCGCTGCTGGCCCCGGGCATGGTCGCCACCTCCGTCTACGCCTTCATCCAGGCGTGGAACGAGTACCTGTACGCGCTGATGCTGATGAGCCAGCAGAACCAGACCGCCACCGTCTGGCTCGGCAACTTCACCACCAAGCACGGCACCGAGTTCGCCCCGATGATGGCCGGCTCCACCATGATGGCCATCCCGATCGTGGTGCTCTTCCTCATCGTCCAGCGCAAGATGGCCGCGGGCCTCACCGCCGGCGCCGTGAAGGGATGACGGCCCCATGACTGTTCTTGCGCACCGCACCGATACGGTCACCCGCGACGCCCTCGCCGTCCTCCAGCCCGGCTTCGAGGGCACCACCGCCCCCGCCTGGCTGCTGCGCAGGGTCGGCGAAGGCCTCACCGCCGTCGGCCTGTTCGGCCGCAACATCGCCTCGCCCGAGCAGCTCGCCGCGCTGACCGCGCAGCTGCGTACCGAGCGCGACGACGTCCTGGTCGCCATCGACGAGGAGGGCGGCGACGTCACCCGCCTGGAGGTCCGCGGCGGCTCGTCCTTCCCCGGAAACCTGGCCCTCGGCGCCGTCGACGACACCGGCCTCACCCGGGACGTCGCCCGCGAACTGGGCCGCCGCCTCGCCGAATGCGGGGTCAACCTCAACTGGGCGCCGTCCGCGGACGTCAACTCCAACCCGGACAACCCGGTGATCGGCGTACGGTCCTTCGGCGCCGACACCCACCTCGCCGCCCGGCACACCGCCGCCTACGTCGAGGGCCTCCAGGCCGCCGGCGTGGCCGCGTGCACCAAGCACTTCCCGGGCCACGGCGACACCAACGTCGACTCGCACCACGCCCTGCCGCGCATCGACGCGGATTTGGACACCCTCCAGGCCCGCGAACTCGTCCCCTTCAAGGCGGCCATCGCGGCCGGCACCAAGGCGGTGATGAGCGCGCACATCCTGGTGCCCGCCCTCGACCCGACCCGCCCGGCCACCCTCAGCCCGCAGATCCTGACCGGTCTGCTGCGCAAGGAGCTCGGCTACGAGGGCCTCATCGTCACCGACGGCATGGAGATGAACGCCATCGCCGGGACGTACGGGATCGAGCGCGGCTCGGTCCTGGCCATCGCGGCCGGCGCCGACGCCATCTGCGTCGGCGGCGGACTCGCCGACGAAGCCACCGTCCTGCGGCTGCGCGACGCACTGGTCGCGGCCGTCCGCGAGGGGGCACTGCCCGAGGAGCGCCTCGCCGACGCCGCCGCCCGCGTCCGCGCGCTGGCCGCATGGACCCGCCGGGCCCGGCCGGACGCGCAGCCGGAGGGGAGCCGCGCGTCCGGCATCGGGCTGACCGCCGCCCGCCGCGCCGTGCTCGTCACCGGCTCGGCGAAGCCGCTCTCCGCCCCCTACGTCGCCACGCTCGCGCCCGTCGCGAACATCGCGGTGGGGGACGAGACCCCGTGGGGCGTGGCGGCGGAACTCGCCGAACTGCTCCCGGGCACCGGCGCGGGCGTCTACCCCGAGGGCGCCTCCGCCGGGGACGTCCTGGACGCCGCGGGGGACCGTACCGTCGTCGTGGTGGTCCGCGACGCGCACCGGCACCCCTGGATGACCGAGGCCGTCGACGCGCTGGTCGCGGCGCGGCCGGACACGGTGGTGGTCGAGATGGGCCTGCCGCGCGCCGAGCCGCGCGGGGCCCTGCACATCGCCACGCACGGCGCCTCGCGCGTCTGCGGCCGCGCCGCGGCCGAGGTGATCGCGGGGGCCTGACCCCGCCCAGAACCCCTGACCAGGGCGACAGCCCCTGTCCCGGACGGTGTCCGGGACAGGGGCTGTCGGATGTTCCGGGAGCGGGCTCTGCCGCCCTACAGCCCTTGCCAGGAGGGCTTGTCGGCGTAGGTGTGGCGGAAGTAGTCGGCCAGCTTCAGCTTCGAGGCGGCGGCCTCGTCCACGACCACGGTGGCGTGCCGGTGCAGCTGCAGCGCGGAGGCCGGTACCAGCGCCGACAGCGGGCCCTCGACGGTCTGGGCGACGGCCTCGGCCTTGCCCTCGCCGGTGGCGAGGAGGACCAGGTGGCGGGCGTCGAGGATGGTGCCGATGCCCTGGGTGATGACGTGGTGCGGCACCTGCTCCAGGTCGTCGTCGAAGAAGCGCGCGTTGTCCACGCGGGTCTGCTCCGTCAGCGTCTTGATCCGGGTGCGGGAGGCGAGGGAGGAACAGGGCTCGTTGAAGCCGATGTGGCCGTCCGTGCCGATGCCCAGGAGCTGGAGGTCCACGCCGCCGGCCTCGGCCAGGGCCCGGTCGTAGGCCTCGCAGGCCCCGACGATGTCCTCGGCCGAACCGTCGGGGCCCATGAAGGAGGCCTCGGACAGGCCCAGGGGCTCGACGACCTCGCGGAGCACGACCGCGCGGTAGGACTCGGGGTGCCCGGCCGGCAGGCCGACGTACTCGTCGAGCTGGCAGATCCGGGCCCTGGAGGCGTCGACCTGCCCGGCCCGGACCTTGGCGGCGAGGGCCTCGTAGACGGGCAGCGGGGTAGAGCCTGTCGCCACGCCGAGCAGGGCGTCGGGCTTGCGCCGCACCAGGGCGGCCATGGCCTCCGCGATGAGCTCGCCGCCTGCCTTGGCGTCCGGGACGATGACAACTTCCACGCGGGGCCTGCCGATCTGGAGTGGTGATGTGGTATAGACCAATCTAGCAGAGCCCGACGCGTCCGGCGGGGGTCTCACCGCTATCCATCCTGATCCGCATCCGCCCGCCCGGCCCGCCGGGGCGATGGCTGTGCGCTCCCCGAACGGCTCCGCTCAGACCAGTGCGAGCTGGAGGCCGCCCGTCGCGTTCACGTGCTGGCCCGTGACCCAGCGGGAGTCGGGCGAGGCCAGGAAGGCCACCACGTCGGCGACCTCCTGCACCGTGCCCACCCGGTCGAAGACGGAGCGGGCGGCCAGGTGGGCCCGGGTCGCCCCGTCCGCGAGGAGGTCCGCGTTCAGGTCCGTGTCGGTGATGCCGGGGCCGACCGAGTTCACGGTGATCCCGCGCGGGGCCAGCTCGGCGGCCAGCGACCGGGTCAGTGCGTTCACCGCGCCCTTCGCCGTGATCGTGGCCAGGATGGCCGGCAGGGCGATGTCCGGGGTACCGGTCACGTTCACGATCCGGCCCCCGTCCCGCAGCCGCTCCAGCCCGTACTTGATCACGAAGAACGGCGCTCTGGCGTTGAGCGCGTGCGCCCGGTCGTACGTCTCCTCGTCGGTCTCCCCGATCCCCCCGAACGCCGCCGTCCCGGCGTTGTTGACCAGGATGTCGACCCCCTCGGTGTGTGCGGGATGGGCCGCGTACGCCGCCCAGAGGGCCTGCGCGTCGCCCGGAACGCCGAGTTCGGCCCCGATGGCGAAGGCCCGTCCGCCGGCCTCCCCGATCGCGGCGACCGTCTCCTTCGCCGCCGCCTCGTCGCGTCCGTAGTGCACCGCGACGAGCGCCCCGTCCCGCGCCAGCCGCTCGGCCACGGCCCGTCCGATGCCCCTGCTGCCGCCGGTGACCAGTGCCGTCTTTCCCTCTAGCACGCCCATGACGCGCCCCCTCCGGTAATTGTTAGCGTTCGCTACAGAAAGGAACGTACCAGATTTCCTAGTGACCGCTATAGAATCTGGGCATGGTGACCGGACAGCGCGGCAGACCCCGCTCCTTCGACCGCGACGCCGCCCTCGACAAGGCGATGCTCGCCTTCTGGGAGCGCGGCTACGAGGCGACCTCCATCTCCGACCTGACCGCCTCGCTCGGCATCAGCGCGCCCAGCCTCTACGCGGCCTTCGGCGACAAGCGCAAGCTCTTCGACGAGGTCGTGGTGGTGTACGGGGGCCGGTACGGGGACTTCGTGAACGTGGCGTTCGCCGAGGAGCCCACCGCCCGCGCGGCCGTCCAGCGCATCCTGCGCGAGGCCGCCGAGGTCTACACCGACCCGGCCCACCCGGCGGGCTGCATGGTGATCAGCGCCGCGATCAACACCACCTCGGACGAGGTGGCGCAGGCACTGCGCGAGCGGCGCAACGCCAACCTGGAGATGTTCGAGAGCCGGGTCCGGGCCGACATGGCCACCGGCGTGCTGCCCGCGGAAACGGACGCGCGGGCGCTGGCCCGGTACACCGGAGCGGTGCTTCAGGGGATGTCCCAGCAGTCGCGCGACGGGGCGAGCCGGGAGGAGCTGGAAGCGGTGGCGGAGCGGGCCCTGCTGGCCTGGCCGACGGCGTAATCGCCCTCCGGGTCACGTTCCCCGAGTCATGTTCCTCTGGGCCACGGTGCAGGACGGGACCCTCGACCCGCCCGGCACCGTAGCCCGGAGTACTAACGGCCGACAGGTGTGCGGTTCCCGACGGCCGGTGGGAGGTGCCCGCGCGGTCAGGGCAGAGCGCGCGGCTTACCTCGATCCGTCCTCCTGTGCGGGGAGGGCGGAGGTTCTGAAATCAATTGTGGACTAGACCATTCTGTTCTGTCCATCCAATGACAGGGCCTGGAAACCCGTCACTTCCTCCAACAGTACGCGGCTCGCGCCCCGCTTGGATACTCCTGAGTACCTCCGTGGGCAAAGTCATGGTGCGTACCCGGGGTACGCTCGCAAGGTGCCCTCCATGAACGACCTCGTACGCCAGCACACCGCTCTCGGTGAAACCGACCTGGAGTGGCTCCACCTGCTGGTCTCGGAGTGGCAACTGCTCTCCGACCTGTCCTTCGCCGACCTCGTGCTCTGGGTGCCCACCCTCGACGGCACGCGGTACGTCTCGGTCGCCCAGATGCGCCCGAACACCGGCCCCACCTCGTACCAGGACGACATGGTCGGCCACCTGGTGCCGCGCGGCCGCCGTCCGCTGCTGGACGCCGCGCTCGACGAGGGCCGCATCGTGCGCGAGGGTGACCCCGAGTGGCGGGAGGAGGTGCCGGTCCGCGTCGAGTCGATCCCCGTCCGCCGCGAGGGGCGGGTACTGGGAGTGATCGCCCGCAACACCAACCTGCTCACTGTGCGTACACCGAGCCGGCTGGAGCTGACCTACCTCCAGTCCGCCTCCGACCTGGCCCAGATGATCGCGGCGGGCTCCTTCCCGTTCCCCGGCCAGCAGGTCGACATGGACGCCTCCCCGCGCGTCGGGGACGGCCTGATCCGGCTCGACGCCGACGGTGTGGTCACGTACGCCTCCCCGAACGCGCTCTCCGCCTACCACCGGCTCGGCCTCGCCTCCGACCTCGTCGGCCAGCACCTGGGCAACACCACGGCCGAACTGGCCCCCTCCCGTGGACCGGTGGACGAGGCCCTGGTCAAGCTCGCCAGCGGATGGGCCCCCCGGGAGACCGAGGTCGAGGGAACCAGCGGGGTCATCCAGCTCCGCGCCATCCCGCTCAAGCCCAAAGGGACCCGGATCGGCTCCCTGGTCCTGTGCCGCGACGTCACGGAACTGCGGCGTCGCGAACGTGAATTGATCACCAAGGACGCGACCATCCGGGAGATCCACCACCGGGTGAAGAACAACCTCCAGACCGTGGCCGCACTGTTGCGGCTCCAGTCCCGCCGGATGGATTCGCCGCAGGGCCGCGAGGCGCTCAACGAGGCCGTGCGCCGCGTCGGATCGATCGCGATCGTGCACGAGACGCTCTCTCAGAACCTGGACGAGCGGGTCGAGTTCGACGAGATCGCCGACCGCGTCATCGCGATGGTCTCGGAGATCTCGCCCGGCAAGGTCGACTGCCGGCGCACCGGCAGGTTCGGGATCCTGGACGCCGAGGTCGCCACCCCGCTGTCGATGGTGCTGACCGAGATCCTGCAGAACGCCCTGGAGCACGCCTTCACCCAGGGGGAACGGGGCACGGTGGAGGTGGCCGCGATCCGCACCGGAACCGGTCGCACCGACGGCCGGCTGCTGATCACCGTGCTCGACGACGGCAGCGGTCTGCCCGAGGGGTTCGACCCCCAGCGGGCCGGCAATCTCGGCCTGCAGATCGTACGGACCCTCGTGGAGGGGGAGCTCGGCGGCACGTTCGACATGGTCCGGGCCGAGCCGCGCGGCACTAAGGTCGTCCTCGACATCCCGTCCAGCCCGCAGAAGTAGCAGCGGCGGTGTGACGCAGAGTGACGCCCGGCCCTCACCGGGACGGCCGGCACCCGACCCCGAACAGCACTGAGCCCCGGACCGAAGGAATCGGTCCGGGGCCCAAGAGCACGTTGCTGAGCGCTTATTCGGTTACTGCGCGCTGCGCGTCGAGGCTCGAAAGTCGTCGTCAGGCGCTGGCGTTGCGCGCCCGGTTGCGAGCGGCGCGGCGCTTCATGGCGCGGCGCTCGTCCTCGCTGAGACCGCCCCAGACGCCGGAGTCCTGACCGGACTCGAGCGCCCACTGCAGGCACTGCTCCATGACGGGGCAACGGCGGCAGACGGCCTTGGCTTCCTCGATCTGCAGCAGCGCAGGACCGGTGTTGCCGATGGGGAAGAAGAGTTCCGGGTCTTCCTCACGACAAACGGCGTTGTGACGCCAGTCCATGGCTGCTCCATCTCCTTGTATTGCGAACAGGTTGCTTGTGAATGTGAACGCTTTCACGAATCCCCCCGTGAGGGAAGGTCGACCGCCCGGTTTCACGCGGGTGATCAGTCAGAGATTCGTGGAGGGGTTCTGGCGGTCTGTGTGGGTGCCGGTGTTGCGGGCTGTCCCGATCGCCATGAAGAGATTCGCAAACCTCGGACGGGGATACAACCCCTTCCGGAAAGTTTTTTTTGATTCGTCGGTGTCTACTAGGTCACAGCCCTACATCGTGAGGGTGGACCGGCGTGTAAACGTTCGAGTGAAAGGCCTCGGGGCCCTTCCGCTCACACAATCACACGCAGTGCACGGCGTACGCCTGTGAACCGAACGCTGGTCCGCAGTCCGAGGTGATCGCCGTCCATCTGGAAGGGAAGCGGAACCTTCGAATGCAAGGTGAAGTCGGTCAGATCGTGCAGAGACACCGCGTGCTTGCCGTGCGGACCCCGCTCAGGAGTGGAGGTCAGGAGCTGTGTCGCGTACCGCGCGACCGCCGGAGTTGACAAACGGTCCAGTGCCAATACGTCAAGCGCAGTATCGAACGAGGCTTCGGGCGAGGCGTAAAGCGGACGATTCCCCAGATAAGTCCACGGTGACGTATTGCACACTATGGACAGCACCAGATCCGTCACCGGGTCCGCGCCGGGGCGCTCCAGGGTGACCGTGCCGTGCCGCCGGTTGGGCTCCTCCCAGAACTGGCGCATCAGCTGTCGCACATACAGGGCGTGCGTCGAACGCTTGCCGCGCTCCCGCTGCTGCTCCACCCGGCCCACCACCCCCGCGTCGAAGCCGAAGCCCGCGCAGAACGTGAACCAGCGGGCCGGGACCGATTCGTCCTCCGTGCCCGGGGTGCCGGCCGCCAGGCCCAGACCCACCGTCCGCTCGCGCTGCTCCCGCAACGCGTCCAGCAGGGCGCCGGTCGCCTCGACCGCATCGTTGGGCAGTCCCAGGGCGCGCGCGAACACATTGGTGGAGCCGCCGGGGACCACCGCGAGCCGCGGCAGCCGCTCCGGATCGGGCCCGTTGTGCAGGAGCCCGTTGACCACCTCGTTGACCGTGCCGTCGCCGCCCAGGGCGACGACGAGGTCGAGCCCCTCGTGGGCCGCCTTGCGCCCCAGGTCCCGGGCGTGCCCGCGGTACTCGGTGGTGACCGCCTCCAGCTTCATCTCGCTGGCCAGGGCATGGGTCAGGACGTCGCGCGTGCGCGCACTGGTGGTCGTCGCTGCTGGGTTGGCCACGAGAAGTGCACGCATGAGCGCCAGACTACCCACCCCTTCACGGGCCGACCCTACTGCCCGTCCCCTCCGGGGTCCGGAGCGCGCCGCTACCCTGCTGGAGTGAGTAAGAAGCAGCCTGCGCGTACCCCCGCCCCCGTCGAGACTCCCGCCGGCGTCCCGTCCGCCGCGCTGCCCCGCCGGCTGACCGCGGCCGCCGCGCTCACCGCCCTGGAGGGCGTGGCGCTGGCCGGCCTCGGGCTCTCCATGCTGTTCGTGGGCATCGCGGGCGACCCCGATTCCCCGCAGCAGGCCGAGACGGGCGGGATCACCCTGCTCGCCCTCGCCGCGCTGCCGCTGGTCGCGGCCCGCGGGCTGCGCCTGGGCCGCCGCTGGAGCCGTGGTCCGGCACTGATCACCCAGCTGATGGCGCTGCCGGTGGCCTGGACCCTCTACAGCACCGGCGGCGCGATGATCGCCGCCGCCGGGGCGCTGGCCGTGGCCGCGGTGGCCGTCGTAGCGCTCCTGGTGAACCCGACGGCGACCGAGGCTCTCGGTATCGGGCCCGGCGAGCAGGCCCGATAACCGGTCGACCGGCTCACTCCTACTCCTCGACGAGGAGTTTCTCGCGGAGCTGGGCCAGGGTACGGGCCAGCAGCCGGGAGACGTGCATCTGGGAGATGCCGACCTCCTGGGCGATCTGCGACTGGGTCATGTTGCCGAAGAACCGAAGCAGCAAGATCCGCTTCTCCCGCGGGGGCAGTCCCTCCAGCAGCGGCTTGAGGGACTCGCGGTACTCGACGCCCTCCAGGGCCTCGTCCTCCGAGCCCAGGGTGTCCGCGACCGCCGGCGACTCGTCGTCGGTGTCCGGGACGTCGAGGGAGAGCGTGCTGTAGGCATTGGCCGATTCC
Source organism: Streptomyces sp. NPDC048257 (assembly GCF_043201855.1). Classification (NCBI taxonomy): domain Bacteria; kingdom Bacillati; phylum Actinomycetota; class Actinomycetes; order Kitasatosporales; family Streptomycetaceae; genus Streptomyces; species Streptomyces sp. NPDC048257. The sequence goes on along the minus strand of NZ_JBICZI010000004.1, from coordinate 348,678 downwards.
AGCCCCTCCAGCACCTCCTCCTCGGAGATCCCCAGCCGCTCGGCCAGTTCGTGCACCGTCGGGGAGCGGCCGTGCTGCTGGGACAGTTCGGCCGTGGCCGTCGTCAGCGAGAGCCGCAGCTCCTGCAGACGGCGCGGCACCCGCACCGCCCAGCCCTTGTCCCGGAAGTGGCGCTTGATCTCGCCGACCACCGTGGGCGTGGCGTAGGTGGAGAACTCCACCCCGCGGTCCGGGTCGAACCGGTCCACCGACTTGATGAGGCCGATCGTGGCGACCTGGGTCAGGTCGTCCAGCGGCTCACCGCGGTTGCGGAAGCGCCGCGCCAGGTGTTCCACCAGCGGCAGGTGCATCCGTACCAGCCGGTTGCGCAGCTCCGCCTTCTCCACCGATCCGTCGGGCAGTGCCCGCAGCTCGATGAACAGGGCCCGCGCGCCGCTGCGGTCGCGCGGATCCGGCAGCGCATGGGTCACCGGGAACACCGGCGCTGCCGGTACCACCGGTGCCGGTACCGGGGCCGTGGCAGCGGCCTCGGTCGGCTGGGATGGTTGTGGTTGTTCCTGCTGGTTCTCGCTCATAGGGCCCGCCCGTCGCTCCGCCGAGTCCAAAAAGCCGTCTTCCGCTTCCGCGTCAGCCGGGTGCGGCCGGGCGTGCTGCTGCTCCGGGATGCCGCCGTCGACCTCGTGCCGTACCCGGGGCCGATCCCCGCCCCGCACCGGGATCTCCCCGCCGCTCACGCCGGGCCTGGTCCCGCGCCGCGTTGTTTGTAGAGGCTGATGCTCACCGTCCGGTTCTCCTCGACCGTGGCCTCGACCTTGCCGGCCAGCGCCGACAGGACCGTCCACGCGAACGTGTCACGCTCCGGTGCGCGCCCGTCGGTGGTCGGCGCCGAGACGGTCACCTCCAGCGAATCGTCGATCAGCCGGAACACACAACTGAGGACGGAGCCGGGCACGGCCTGCTGGAGCAGGATCGCGCAGGCCTCGTCCACCGCGATGCGGAGGTCCTCGATCTCGTCGAGGGTGAAGTCCAAACGTGCCGCAAGACCGGCCGTGGCCGTCCGCAGCACCGACAGGTAGGCACCCTCAGCGGGCAGCCGGACTTCGACGAAGTCCTGAGTCCCGGGCTCGCCTGCGATCTGGGACACCCTCACCTCCAAGGTGGTACGAGCTCTGTTCGCCGGTGACGCTATCGCGATCCGGGCGATCGTGTCGCGGCACCCCTCTAGGTGCCCGCTTCGAGCACCCCGCCTGCGAGCCAGTGACTGATGGTAAGCCCATGGGTACGCACAGTGGCTAGGGGTCTGCGGGGCCCAAATCAGGGGAACCGGCGGAGGGTTGAACTACCCCGGTTCAGACGATCGAACCGTCGACAAAACACCAGCGCCAGGTCTCACCCGGTTCGAAGCTCCGCATCACCGGATGGCCGGTCTCCCGATGGTGTGCGGTGGCGTGCCGGTGGGGCGAGGAATCGCAGCAGGCCACGTGCCCGCACTGCAGGCACATCCGCAGCTGCACGGGGTGGCTGCCGAGTGCCAGGCACTCGTCGCACGTCTGGTGGGACGGTACCGGTTCGGGACGCGGCAGTTCGGCAACGTGGGTGCACTCGCTCATCGCATTCTCCTTGTACCGGAACCCCCGCCCTCAGTCTCGGGGGGAACTGCGCGCACGGGCCGGAGCCGCGATGCAGCGGAGTGTCGTTGCGTCACGCTTTGACCGGAGCTTGATCTCGTACAGAATACGTTCCCGCCGTGTCGGTCATGAGGATCTCCTCTGTCAAGCGTGCGCGTTCGGGGCCGGCGGCCGACGATTGAGGTGGATCTTCGATGGAGGTATTGCCGCTGGTGGCGCTGGTCGCCGGCAGTGCGGCCGTCGCGGGGCTGGCGCGCCGGACCCCGGTGCCCGCGCCGCTGCTGCTGGTCGCGGCCGGGCTGCTGGCCGCGTACGTCCCGGGGGTGCCCGCGTACGCCCTCGACCCGCACATCGTGCTGCCGTTGCTGCTCCCGCCGCTGCTGCACACGGCCGCCGTGGACAGCTCGTACCTGGATCTGCGCGCCAACATCCGGCCCATCGCGATGCTGTCGGTGGGCTACGTGCTCTTCGCGACGCTCGCCGTCGGGTACGCGGCGTACCTGCTGGTGCCGGGGCTCTCCGTACCGGTGGCCCTGGTGCTGGGCGCGGTGATCGCCCCGCCGGACGCGGTGGCCGCGACCGCGATCGCCCGCAAACTCCGGCTGCCGAACCGGATCACGACCATCTTGCAGGGTGAGTCCCTGGTCAACGACGCCACCGCGATCACCGCCTACAAGGTGGCGCTGGCGGCGGCGGTCGGGGTGAGCGCCGGCTGGGCGGGCGGCATCGCGGAGTTCCTGCTGGCCTCGGTGGGCGGGATCGGCGTGGGCCTGCTGCTGATGGTGCCGATCCACCAGCTGCGCACCCGGCTGAAGGAGCCCCTGCTCCAGAACACCCTCTCGCTGCTGATCCCCTTCGTGGCGTACGCGGCCGCCGAACGGGTGCACGCCTCCGGGGTGCTGGCGGTGGTCGTGGTCGCCCTGTACCTCGGGCACCGCAACTGGCAGGTCGACTTCGCCACCCGGCTCCAGGAGGAGGCGGTGTGGAAGGTGGTCGCCTTCGTGCTGGAGTCGGTGGTCTTCGCGCTGATCGGGCTCCAGCTGCCCGTGGTCCTCAAGGGGCTGGGGGAGTACCAGGGCCTGCACGCGGCCTGGTACGCGATCGCCGTGTTCCTCGCGGTGGTGGTGGCCCGGTTCCTGTGGGTGTTCCCGGCGACCTTCGTACCGCGCTGGGTGTCACGGCGGATCCGGACGCGGGAGCCGGAGACGGACTGGAAGGCCCCGGTGATCGTGGGGTGGGCCGGGATGCGGGGCGTGGTCTCGCTGGCCATCGCCTTCTCCGTGCCGATCTCGGTGCCGCACCGGAACCTGATCCTCTTCCTGACCTTCACCACCGTCATCGGGACGCTGGTGGTGCAGGGACTGACGCTGCCGCCGCTCATCCGGGCGCTGAAGCTGCCGCCGAAGGACGTCCAGGCCGAGACCCTGGCGGAGGCGCAGGCGCAGAGCGAGGCCTCGCGGGCGGCGGAGGAACGGCTCGCGGAGCTGCTGGCGGAACCGGAGAACAGCACGCTGCCGCCACCGCTGGCGGACCGGCTGCGGACGGTGCTGGAGCGCCGGCGCAACGCGGTGTGGGAGCGGCTGGGCGAGATCAACCCGGTGACGGGGGAGTCGGCCGACGACGTCTACCGGCGGCTCGCACGGGAGATGATCGAGTCCGAGCGGGAGGTCTTCGTGACGCTGCGGGACAGGCGGCGCATCGACGACGAGATGCTGCGGGCACTGCTGCGCAGGCTGGACCTGGAGGAGGCGGCGGCCTACCGCGAGGAGGGCTGAGCGGACGGGGCCCACGGCGCCCGCGGTGCTACGGCCGCCCCGTGACGACGGCGGCGAGGGTCGTGCCGCGCGGGAAGGCCCCGGACACGGTGAGTTCGGCGAGGGCCCACAGCAGCTTGGCCACGTAGATCCGCTCCACCGGGAGGCCGTGGCGGGACCCGAAGTCGGCGGCGAAGGCCTCCAGCGGGTCCGGGACCCGGGCGTAGCCGCCGTGGTGGAAGCCCTCGGCCAGGGTCCAGTCGCCGGCCGGGCCCCCGAAGGCGGCCGCCTGGAGGGAACGTATCTCCGCGGCCAGGAAATCGCCCGCCAGCACCGGAACCCCGAGAGCCCGCTGCCCGGGGGCCAGACCGGCCGCCAGGCCCGCCAGGGTGCCGCCGGTGCCGCAGGCCACCGCCACCACGTCGGCGGCGCCGCGCAGTTCACGGCCGAGCTCGGCGCAGCCGTGCAGGGCGAGGGCGTTGCTGCCGCCCTCGGGGACCACGTACGCGCCGCTCGCGCCCGCCACGTCCAGCAGCCGTGCCAGCTGCTGCGGCTCGGCCTTGCGGCGGTATTCCGAGCGGGGTACGAAGTGCAGCCGCATGCCGTCGGCGGCGCACCGGGCGAGGGACTCGTTCAGCGGCCGCCCGGCCAGCTCGTCCCCGCGCACGATGCCGACGGTCCCCAGCCCGAGCAGCCGCCCGGCGGCGGCGGTGGCCCGCAGGTGGTTGGAGTACGCCCCGCCGAAGGTGACGAGGCGGTCGTGCCCCGCGTCCACGGCGGCCCGGAGATTGGGCGCGAGCTTGCGCCACTTGTTGCCGGGCAGCTCCGGATGGACGAGGTCGTCCCGCTTGAGCAGCAGCCGTACGCCGTGAGCCGCGAACCGTTCGTCCGCCGTCTCGACGAGCGGAGACGGCGGGCGCGGCTGCAGTTCGGGGTGGGTCACCAAGCCATTGTCCCTGGTGGGGGCCCGATTACTTCAGGCGCTCGCCGACGCGGTTGCGCAGGGAGTCCATCGTGAAGCCCCTGGGGTCGACCTTGCCGGGCTGCCATTCGCGGTGGCCGATCACCGAACGGGCCGTCCAGCGGTGGATCCGGCAGACGGCCGCCGCGGCGCGGGCGATGGCGTCGATCTGGACCGCCGGCCAGGGGTCCTCGCCGTCGCCGAGGTTCTCGCACTCGAAGCCGTAGAAGTGGCGGTTGCCGTCGGTGTCCGTCTCGTTGTCCGGCGGGAGCCGCTTCTCCGCGATCACCGCCGCCAGGACGTCGGAGTCGCCGGCGCCGGCGTGGTTGGCGCGGCCGTAGCCCACGAGGTGGACGCGGCCGTCCTTGGCGATCACGCCGTGGCACAGGGGGCCGGGCAGGGCGCTGTGACCCTCGCGGCAGAGCTCGACGGTGGACGCGGTGCCGCGCGTGACCGTGTGGTGGATCATCACCCCGTGCACGGGCCCCCAGGGGCCCTTGTGGTTGCGGTTGTGGGTGCGCCAGGCGCCGACTTCGACGACGGTCAGACCCTCGTTCCGCAGCGCGTTGATGAAACGGTCCGCGGACATGGGTGCGGCCATGGCCGCCTCCTTCGTTGCGGTGCGCGACGGACACCCTCTGTGTCCGTCTCGTCACCCTCCGGTTTAGTGGAGGTGACCCTTCCGCGGCTAGTGCTTTCGCACGCCGAGCGAGCCGATCCGGCCAGAGGGCAGGCAGATGCGAGCCACAGGGCCGGGCCGAAGACCTCGTGGGGGATGTCGGCGGCCGGGCCGTGCACCCGCTTGACGGTGATCGCGCGGACCGCCGAGCCGTGGAGGACCGCCGGGATGCGGACTTTTGTTCGAACTCCCGCTGGGATCGGTCACGGGGGTGGGGCGGACAGCGGTAATCGGCCATCCGGCCCGGTGGATCAAGGGCTGGTGGACCCGGTCGGGGCCCTGCTCGAAAGGCCCAGCAGGAGCGGTCCGGTCGGGGACGCCACCAGGTCGTTCACCGTCAGCGGGTCCAGCGCGGCGAAGAAGGCCTCCTGGGCCCGGCGCAGGCGCCGCGCAGGACGCAGGCGCCGCGCAGCGGGCAGGGGGCGGTGCCCTCGCAGTCCACGACGCCGCCCTCGCCCTCCAGTTCGCGCACCACCGCGCCGACCGGCGCGGCGCGCCCGGCGGTGGTCAGGGCGAGCCCGCCGCCGCGGCCGCGCCGCGCCTCGACCAGGCCGAGGTGCTGCAGCCTGGCGACCACTTTGGCCGTGTGCGTGGAGGGGACCTCGATGGTCGCCGCCACGTCACGGGTGGTGGGGAGGTCCGTTTCCTCGACGGTCAGGCGCATCGGGACGCGCAGCGCCAGGTCGGTGACTCGGGTCAGCCTCGGGGGGTCACCGTAGGGAAATGTGCATCCCGGATGCATGTGAGGCCGAAATCGATGGGTGCCCATGGGGCTTGAGGGGCTCGTGGGGCGGGGGTTGACCCCAAAGAGTGCCCCACCCCCGGACCGAGTAGTCCCACCCTTTTGTGTAATGGTCCGACCACGTTCCGTGCTGAAAGGCTGCATCCGCAGATCCATGGAGTGATCGAAGGGGAAAGACATGTCGGTCCAGGCAGGTTCCGAGTCCGAGGCCCAGACACCGCAGCGCAGTCTGGGGACGACGGCCGCACGGAACTTGGCAACCACGACCAAGTCCGCGCCGCAGATGCAGGAGATCACCTCGCGGTGGCTGCTGAAGATGCTGCCGTGGGTGTCGGTGCAGGGCGGCACGTACCGCGTCAACCGCAGGCTCAGCTACTCGGTCGGCAACGGTGTCGTGGAGTTCATCAAGACCGGCACCCAGGTCCAGGTGATCCCGGCCGAGCTCGGTGAGCTCCCGCTGCTGCGCGACTACGAGGACCTCGACGTCCTCGGCGAACTCGCCCAGCGGTGCCGGCAGATCGATTTCGAAGCCGGCCAGGAGCTGACCTCCTTCGGCAGCCCGGCCGACCGGGTCTTCCTGCTCGCCCACGGCCGTATCGACCAGATCGGCCCCGGCCCCTACGGGGAGGACGCCGTCCTGCGGACCGTCGCCCACGGCGCGTACTTCGGCGACGACTCCCTCGTCGATGAAGAATCGATTTGGGAGTACACCGCCCGTGCCGCCACCTCCGGCACCGTGCTCGCCCTCACCCGGCAGGACTTCCAGCTCCTCGCCGACCGCGTCGAGTCGCTGCGCGAGCACGTGGAGAGCCTGCGGACCCAGCCCGACCGGCAGACCAACAAGTACGGCGAGGCCGCGATCGAGCTCTCCGCCGGCCACCAGGGCGAGGCCGTCCTCCCCGGCACCTTCGTGGACTACGAGGCCCGGCCGCGCGAGTACGAACTCTCCATTGCACAAACGGTCCTGCGGGTGCACAGCCGCGTCGCCGACCTCTACAACCACCCGATGAACCAGACCGAGCAGCAGTTGCGGCTCACGGTCGAGGCGCTGCGCGAGCGCCAGGAGCACGAGATGCTCAACAACCGCGACTTCGGCCTGCTCCACAACGCCGACTACGACCAGCGCATCCAGCCGCACGACGGCGCACCCGGCCCCGACGACATGGACCAGCTGCTCAGCATGCGGCGCGGCTCCAAGCTGTTCCTGGCGCACCCCAAGGCGATCGCCGCCTTCGGCCGCGAGTGCAACAAGCGCGGGATCTACCCCGAGTCGGTGGAGATCGGCGGCAACCGGGTGCCGGCCTGGCGCGGGGTGCCGATCTTCCCGAGCAACAAGATCCCGATCAGCGACGCCCGCACCACGTCCATCCTGTGCATGCGCACCGGCGAGGACGAGCAGGGCGTGATCGGCCTGCACCAGCCGGGCATCCCGGACGAGATCGAGCCGAGCCTGTCGGTCCGCTTCATGGGGATCAGCGAGCAGGCGATCATCTCGTACCTGGTCACCGCCTACTTCTCGGCCGCGGTGCTGGTGCCGGACGCGCTCGGCGTGCTGGAGAACGTCGAGATCGGCCGCTGGCGCTGACCGTGGTCAACACCATCGCGACCGGCGAGGCCCAGGAGGCCGCGGCCCTCCTGGAACGGACGAGAGAAACGGTTGACCCGCAGCTGCGCCGCGCGGTCGAGAGCCTGCCGGGTTCGATGCGGCGCGTGGCGATGTACCACTTCGGCTGGGAGGACGAGGACGGCAAACCCGCCGCGGGCGGGGCCGGGAAGGCCATCCGGCCGGCCCTGGTGCTGGCCTCGGCCCAGGCCCTGCGCGGTCCCGGGGCGGGGCCGCCCGACGAGGAGGTCCGGGCGGCGGCGGCCGTGGAGCTGGCGCACAACTTCACGCTGCTGCACGACGACATCATCGACAACGACGTCCGGCGGCGCGGCCGGGCCACGGCCTGGACCGTCTTCGGGACGCCGGACGCCATCATCACGGGTGACGCGATGATGGCGCTCGCGCTGCGGCTGCTCGCGGAGGACCCGCATCCGGCCGCCGCGGCGGCCTCCGGCCGGCTCGCGGCCTGCATCATCGAGCTGTGCGCGGGCCAGCAGGCGGACTGCGCCTTCGAGCGGCGCCCGCACGTCTCGCTCGACGAGTGCCTGTCCATGGCCACGGCCAAGACCGGGGCGCTACTGGGCTGCGCGTGCGCGCTGGGCGCCCTGTACGCGGGGGCGGGGCCGGACGAGGTCGACGCGATGGACGCGTTCGGACGGGAGGCCGGGCTGGCCTTCCAGCTGATCGACGACCTGATCGGCATCTGGGGGGATCCGGGGCACACCGGCAAGCCCGCCGGGGCCGACCTGATCGCCCGCAAGAAGTCCCTCCCCGTCGTGGCCGCCCTCACCTCGGGCACCGGGGCGGGGGAGGAGCTGGCCGCGCTCTACGCGGGCCCCATGGCCGGGGACGACGTACGCAGGGCCGCCGACGCGGTGGACCGGGCCGGCGGGCGCGACTGGGCGCAGGCCCATGCCGCGGACCGGATGGGGCGGGCCGTGCAGCAGCTGTCCCGGGCCGTTCCGGACCTGGCGGCGGCGGGCGGGCTGCTGGCACTCGCGGAGTTCGTGACGCGCCGTACGAAGTGAGTGCGGGGGAGCCCGTGCGAAGGCTGCGCGGAGCCCGCGCGACGGCGAGGCCCGTTCCGGTACCGCATGGTGCCGGAACGGGCCTTACCGCATTCCTGCGCCAACTCTAGGATCACTCGCGGTTGTTGACGCGCGAGTGAAGGGTGTGGCCAGTGGCACTGGAGATACGTCAGGCGGATCGGTCGGACCGGGACGCGGTGGCGCGGCTGCTCGACGAGGCCTTCCGCAGCGACCCGGTGAGCAGCTGGGTCTTCCCGGATCCGGACCACCGGGCCGCGGTGCACGGGAAGTTCCTGGGCGTCTTCGTGGACGTGGCGCTGGAAGAGGGCCGGATCGACTACGCCGTGGACGGCTCGGCGGCCGCGCTCTGGATGCGGATCCCGGCCGGCGTCCCGGAGGGTGAGGACGAGGTTCCGGCGCGGATGCGGGCCGTGGCGGACCCCGACAACGAACGGTGCGAGCTGGTCGGCCGCCTCACCGGTGCGGTGCACCCGACGGCCGAGGAGCACGAGTACCTGCTGATGATCGCGGTGGCCCCGGGCCGGCAGGGGCAGGGGCTGGGCAGCGAGCTGATCGGGCCGGTGCTGGAGCGCTGCGACCGCGAGGGCGTGCCGGCGTACCTGGAGGCGAGCAGCGAGCGCAGCCGAGGGCTGTACGAGCGGCTCGGCTGGGAGTTCACGGGGGAGGCGGTACGGCTTCCCGGGGGCCCGCTGATGTGGCCGATGTGGCGCAAGCCGCGCGGCTAGGGAATCTTGCCGATCGGGCCGGGCTCGCGGCGGTCCGGCCCGATCGACAAGACACCCCCTGGGCCGGGGCGAAACGAATCCTCGCGCGGGCTTGCGTAACCACTGCAGTCGAAGTACTTTATGCGACGTGCCCCGGTGCGGTGGCACTGTCCAGTGGAAGAGAATCGCTTGCGCAAGCTCACGTACTTCATCGCCACGTCCGTCGACGGGTTCATCGGTGCCCCGGACGGCGACGGCGAGTTCTTCTACAGCCACCTCGACGCCGAGTTCGTCGGCTTCCTCGCGGCCGAATACCCCGAGACCATCTCGGCCCAGGGGCGCGCCCACCTCGGGATCGCCGACGCCGCGCCCAAGCGCTTCGACGCGGTGATCATGGGGCGCCACACCTACGAGCCGGGCCTCAAGCAGGGCATGACCAGCCCCTACGGCCACCTGCCCGAGCAGTACGTCGTCTCGCGCTCCCTCACCACCCCGCCGGACCCGCAGGTCCAGCTGATCAGCGGGGACCTGGCGGCACGGGTCCGCGAGCTCAAGGCCCGGGACGGTCTCGGCATCTGGCTCTGCGGCGGAGCGGACCTCGCCACCCAGCTGATCGACGAGATCGACGAGATCATCGTCAAGACCTACCCCCTCGCCGTCGGCACCGGCATGCCGATGTCGCGGGCCGGCTTCGGGGTGCGCCCCCTGGAGCTCACCGGCGTCAAGACCTTCGGCGGCGGCCAGATCGTCAGCTCGTACGCCGTCCGCAACGGCTGACCCGCCGAACGCACGGAACCGGCCTACCGTGGAGGTATGGCCGGTGAGCAGCAGCACGAACACGAGACGGTGGCCCCGCAGGCCGGGCACGAACAGCAGGCGTGCCCGGCGTGCGGGCGCCGCGTCGACACGGTGGTCAGACGGCGCAAGTCCCTCGGGATCTTCATTCCGGTGTGGGGCCGGGGTCCCTGCCGGAACCCCGACTGCCACGATTTCAAGGAGCCCGACGGGCGCTGACTCAGCCCTTGGCGGCGAGATCCTTCGCGCCGAGGCCCGAGGCGAAGCCGTTGGCCCAGAGCTGGTTCACCCGTGCCCGCTCGGCGGAGTTCGGGTTGGCGTTCGTGCACGAGGTGCCCGGGCCGCCGCCCGACATCAGCTCGCTGCAGGGGCCCGAGTAGTGGTCCGGCAGACCCAGCACGTGGCCGGTCTCGTGCGCGGTCACCCGGGTGGAGTTGTACTGCTGGTTCTGCCGGTAGTCGAGGAAGATGTAGCCCCGTCCGTGCCCGTCCGTGCTCGCGTACGAGCCACGTGAGTCGTTGCCCTCGCGGTACGAGAAGTTCCCGCCCGAGGACACCTCCTGCAGCTTGACGTTGGACACCGAGCTGTTCCAGATCTGCGTGGAGCGGGCTATCTGGGAGCGGAAGCTCGGGGCGCTGCGGGTGTTGTACGTGACGGTCACGGCCAGGACGCCGGGGTTCGCGGCGCGCTGCTCGGCGACCGAGCGCTGCACGGCCTCGAAGAAGGCACGGTTGGCCGCCTCGTTCTCCGGCGAACGCTCGTACGCGGCGAAGCTCGCGGCGTTTGCGGCCGGGGCGGGTGCGGCGGTGGCGGTGGGGACGACACCAAGGGTGGCGGCGAGGCCGAGGCCGACGGTCGTGGCCAGCATGGCCTTACGGGAGTGGCGCATGTGGGGGAGCTCCTACTCGTCCGGTGCGGTGGGGGGTGGTCGTTCGGTACCGGAGTCTGCGGGAGCGGAAGTGCCCGGCGGATGATGTCACTCACCGATAGCGCGGGCCTATCGGGAAGATTTCGACAATCCAACTAGCGTGAGAATGGCGGGATTCGGGGGGCTATAGGTGGCTGGTGCGGTCCGTAGGGACCGGCCTACCCTCGGGGCATGGAGCTTGAGGTCAGGCACCTGCGCGCCCTGTGCGCCATCGCCGACGCCGGAAGCCTGCACAAGGCCGCCCGGCAACTCGGCGTGAGCCAGCCCTCCCTGACGACCCAGCTGCGCCGCATCGAACGGGCCCTCGACGGCGAGCTGTTCCTGCGCGAGCGCACCGGCTGCCGGCCCACCCCCTTCGGCCGGACCGTGCTGGGCCGGGCCCGCCCCCTGCTCGCCGAGATGGCCGCACTGGTGGCGGAGGCCCGCGAACTGGCCCACGCCTCGCGGCTGCGCATCGGCTCCACCGCCAGCAGCGCGCTGCCGGGATGGCTGCGGCGGATCCACCGGCGGCTCCCGGACACCGAGACCTCGCTGGTGGTGGACGTCTCCGCCAACGCGCTGCTCAGGATGGTCGCCGCGGGACAGCTGGACGTGGCGTTCGTGCACGAGGTGGAGGGCAGCCCGCTACGGGTGCCGCCCGGTCTGCAGCTGCACGTGCTCATGGAGCGGGAGCCGCAGTTCGTGTCGATGTCCCGGGATCATCCGGCCGCCGGGCAGGCGGTGGTCTCCTTAGGGGACCTGGCCGCCGACCGCTGGATGGTCGACCCCTCGGTCGACGGCGAGTGGGACGGCCTGCGCAGGGTCTTCGCCGGGGCCGGGCTCGACCCGCCGGTGCTGCACGCCGACTACCACACGGCGACCTCGCTGATCATCTCCGGCGAGGCGGTCGCCCCCTGCCAGCCGACCTCCGGGCCGCGCGAGGACATGGCGATCCGGCCGCTGTCGGGGGACCCCCTCGCCGTGCGGCTGCTGCTGGCGACCCGGCCGGGCGCCCACGCGGAGGTGTACGAGGACCTGCGCGCGGCCTATCGCGAAGCCGCCCTGCGCACACCCCCGTACCGGGCCTGGCTCCACCACCACGCGAGCCCGCTGCTGGAGGTGGCGTAGGCCGTCCCCGCGGCGGCTCAGTTCCGCGCGCGGGCCCGGTCGTAGGCCAGCGACACGGCCCCCTGCGCCGGCACGGCCGCGCCGGCCGCCACCTGGGCCGCGCCCGGCAGCCTGGCCCGAGGGTCCAGCGGGCTCGCCTCCACCGCGTCGAGTTCGGCGCGTACCGCGTCGCGCCAGCCGGACCACTCCACCGTCTCGACGCCGGGCGCCACCCGGGCCGCGGCCCGCAGCCGGTCGGCCGACTCGCCCGGGGCCGGCCCGGCGGGCAGGAAGGCCAGTCCGGCGCGCGTCGGCAGGCCGACCAGGGAGAGCAGCCGGGCCTCCCGTCGGCGGCGGGTCGTCATCGGTGTGGGTGAGGCGCTCCAGGTCCGCAAGGTCGAGGACGGGATCCAGGCCGAGCCGCGCCGGCAGGGCCCGCAGGGCGTCGGGCTCGCCGGCCGGGCCCCCGGCCGCGTTCCACGCGCAGGGCGGTGCGCCGGAAGCCGCTGGACAGGGCGAAGCCGGTCCGGCCGCCCTCCCCCCACAGGTTCGGCCGGCCGGGCGGTGCCCCTCGCGATCGCCGAGCCCCAGCCGGTCGGGGACGACGCTGTGGACGGTCACGCAATTCCCCAGCCCGACGGTCACGTACTTCCCCAGGTGGTCGTGGTGGGGCCGCCTGGTGGGTCGTGGGTCAGTCCCACCAGAGCACGACGAGCAGGTGGCGCTCGGCTGCGTCGAGGTAGAAGGTGCGCAAGGCGTTGAAGTGCTCCAGCAGGTACGCCCGCAGACCGCCGGTGATGGGGCCGCCCATCTGGCCGATCAAGGATTCGGCGTCACGCTCGTCGGCCGGCAGGGCGGCGAGAAGGACGGGCATGTCGATCTGGCCAAGCAGTTCGCAGACGCGCGCCACTTCAGAGACGCCCAGGCCGGTGGGGGCGGCCGCGAAGGGGGCTATGGCGTGTGGGTGAGTGTTGAGGAAGCCCAGGTCAAGAGCAGTGTCGCCGCCGGTGGCCCGGCGCAGAGCATCGAGATGGACCTCTTCGAGTCCGGCCACCTCGCCGACGCGTTCCAGCAGCGCTGGTGCCCAGTCCAGGTCCAGGACGTCATACGCCGGTGGATCCCACTGGGGATCGCGGTCCGCTGACGCGGCGGCGGACTGACGGCATGCGGCGAGATACCCCCTCGGGGATGCGGGCGAGCTGCTGAGTAACGGCCATGACGGCAGTATCCCTGCCGCGTCCACCGGATTTCGGCTGCAGGCTCGGAGGCGCCCACGGTCGCCGCCCCCTTGGGGACTCGCGACCGCCGGGGTGGGGAATTACGTGACGCGCAGATCCCGAAGCCTGGGGAGATACGTGACCGCTCCCGCACGCTCCATCCACCCGCCGGGGCGAGCAGCAGGCGTACGCGCAACAGGTGTGCCGGGGGTCGGACGGCACGGGGTTCGGCGCGGCCGAGCAGCAGTCCACCGGTCGTTTCGAGAGGGCGCTTGACTTCCCCCGACCGCGATATATCGTGTTAACAGAAGACGCGATATGTTGCGTGCGTCGAGCCCGGTCCGTGAACGCACGAGGAGGATCAGCACCATGGCAGAGCAGTCGCCCCAGCCGTCGCCGTCGCCGTCACCGTCGACCCGGCACGTCGCCGAACCGCAGAAGATCACCTTCGACGAGCCGGTGACCGAGCTCCGCGTCCGCATCGTGAGCGGCACGGTGAACGTGGTCGCCGCCGAGGAGGGCCCGGCCCGCCTTGAGGTCACCGAGGTCGACGGGCCGCCGCTGTACGTCGTGCAGGACGGCGGCACGCTGACGGTCTCCTACGAGGACCTGCCCTGGAACGGCTCGCAGGGCCTCAGGAGGTGGTTCGAGTCCAAGCCCTGGAAGGCCTGGTCCGCTTCGGCCTCCGGCCGCAAGGCCTGGGAGCGCCGCGCCGCGATCACCCTCGCCGTCCCCGCGGCCACCGAAGTCCACGTGGCCACGGTCGACGCCGCCTCCTTCGTCTCCGGCATCTCCGGAGCCACCGACGTCCACGGGGTCTCCGGCGACGCCACGCTGGTCGGCCTGTCCGGCCGGGTCAAGGCGAACACCGTGTCCGGCAGCGTGGAGGCCCAGTCCGTCACCGGCGAGCTCGGCTTCCACTCGGTCTCCGGCGGCCTGACGGTGGTCGACGGCGCGGGCGTGAGCGTACGGGCCGACTCGGTCAGCGGCGACATGCTCATCGACCTGGACCCCGGCCCGGAGGCCGCCCGCCCCGTGGACATCGCGTTGAACTCCGTCTCCGGACAGGTCGCCATCCGCCTTCCGCACCCCGCCGATGCCCGCGTGGAGGCCAACACCGCCACCGGCCGCGTCTCCAACGCCTTCGAGGACCTGCGGGTCTCCGGCCAGCTGGGCGCCAAGCGGATCACCGGAACCCTCGGCTCCGGCGCGGGGACCCTGCGCGCCACCACCGTCTCGGGCTCGATCGCACTGCTGCGCCGCCCGCAGGCCGACGCCGACACCCCCGCCGCCCCCCTCGCGCTCGACAAGAAGGTGCTCTGACATGCCGCCCGTCTTCGCCCACGGCCGTCTCCGCCTCTACCTCCTCAAGCTGCTGGACGAGGCCCCGCGCCACGGGTACGAGGTGATCCGCCTGCTGGAGGAGCGCTTCCAGGGCCTCTACGCGCCCTCCGCGGGCACCGTGTACCCGCGGCTGGCGAAGCTGGAGGCCGAGGGGCTGGTCACGCACGCCACCGAGGGCGGGCGCAAGGTGTACTCCATCACCGAGGCGGGCCGCGCCGAGTTGGCCGACCGCGGCGGTGAACTCGCCGACCTGGAGCTGGAGATCCGCGACTCGGTCACCGAACTCGCCGCGGAGATCCGCAGCGAGGTCCGGGGCGCAGCCGGCGACCTGCGGCGCGAGATGCGGGCGGCGGCCTCCGCGTCGGCGACCCGGGTCGAGGACGAGTCCTGGAACACGGCCAAGGAGGAGCTGCGCAAGGCGCGGGCCGAGTGGAAGGAACAGGCTCGCCGGGCGAAGGACGAGAGCCGCCGCGCCCGTGAGGAGGCGCAGCAGGCCCGCCGCCAGGCCAAGGAGGCCCAGGAGCGGGCCCGCGAAGAGGTCCAGCGCATCGCGGGCCAGCTGCAGGAGCAGTTCGCCAAGTCGGGCGGCGTCCTGGGCAGCCTGGCCGGCGCCTGGCTCGGCGGCGGTACGCCGGCCACGCCCCCGGAGGGGGCCGCGGGGGGCGCGGAGCCCCGTACGGCCACGGGTGCGGCGGCGGACAACTCGGCGGCCAAGGCGGCAGATACGGCGGCGGCAGACGCGGCGGCGGCAGCGGACTGGGCCGCGGACCTGACGCCCGCCGGCGACCCGGCACGTGACCTGGACCGGCTGCTCGACCGCTTCCGCGACGAGGTGCGCGACGCGGCGCGCGACCACGGGGTCACCCCGGCCCGGCTCGCGGAGGCCCGGGCCCACCTGGCCGCGGCGGCGGTGCGCCTGCGGGGCGCCCTCCACCCCGGCGGCTGATCAGGCGGCGAGGCCCGTCTCGGCCGTGCTGTAGGTGATGCCGTGGTCCGTCAGGACCTCGGAGACCGTGCCGGGGCGGGAGAGCAGGGCGAGCAGCAGGTGCAGGGTGCTGATATGTCCGTCCTTGCGGCCCAGGGCGATGCGCAGGGACTGCTCCAGCACCTTCTTCGAACCCTCGGTGAAGGGGACGTGGGAGCTGCCGGTGCGGTCGTCCGCGCCCTCGCGCCCGAGGGCGGAGCGGAGCGAGGCGCCCAGGGTCCGCCTGCGGGGTGCCGGAGCCGCGAGTGCGCCTTCGCCGTGGGTCTCCTCGATGCGGGAGACGATCTCGGTGAGGTCGATCCCCAGACCGGCCAGTGCCTCCTCGTCCGCCCTGGACATCCCACCCCGGCGGCGGGCCGCCGTGAGGTCGGCGGTCACCGCCGCGCGGTCCACGCCCAGCGGGTCCAGGGCGCCCAGGGCCAGCAGGGAGAGCAGCAGGTGTTCCTCGGTGACGGTGGCGGCCCCGGCCTGCCGGGCCTCGGCCACCGCCCCGGTCACGGTCGACCGGGCGTCGCGGGTGAAGCGTTCGAACATCAGAGCCTCCCGTATTTCTTGTGCACGGCCTGCCGGCTGACGCTCAGCTCGGCCGCGATCTCCTGCCAGGACCACCCCTGCGCGCGGGCACTGCGTACCTGTACGGCCTCCAGCTGCTCCAGCAGCCTCCGGAGGGCGGCCACGGCACGCAGGCCCACGCGCGGGTCACGGTCACCGGCCCGCTCGGCGAGATCAGTGGCTTCGGTCATGCATGTCAATGTAGGTTGACGCGGGAGGTTCGTCAACCCCAGTTGACATCAGGGGGTGAGGACGATCTTGCCGAAGAGATCGCCCGACGCGAGCTTCTCGAACCCCTCGCGCGCCCGGTCCAGCGGCAGCACCTCGTCGATGACCGGCCGCAGCCCGGTGCTCGCGCAGAAGGCCAGCAGGTCCTCCAGTTCGTCCTTCGAGCCCATGGTCGAGCCGACCACCTTCAGCTCCAGGAAGAAGATCCGGGTCAGCTCGGCGTGTGCCGGGCGGTCGCCGCTCGTGGCGCCGGAGATCACCAGGGTGCCGCCCGGGCGCAGGGACTTCACCGAGTGGGACCACGTGGCGGCGCCGACCGTCTCGATCACCGCGTCCACCCGATGGGGCAGCCGCGCGCCCGGCTCGTACGCCTCCACCGCGCCCAGCTCCACGGCCCGCTTGCGCTTGGCCTCGTCCCGGCTCGTCGCGAAGACCCGCAGGCCGGCCGCCTTGCCGAGGGCGATCGCGGCGGTCGCGACACCGCCGCCCGCGCCCTGCACCAGGACGGAGTCGCCCGGGCGGACCCCGGCGTTGGTGAACAGCATCCGGTACGCCGTCAGCCAGGCCGTCGGCAGGCAGGCGGCCTCCTCGAAGGTCAGCTCGGCGGGCTTGCGCAGCACGTTCCAGGCGGGGACGGTCACCTGCTCGGCGAAGGTCCCCTGGTAGCGCTCGGTCAGGATCGAGCGGGGCTCGTCCGGGCCGACCCCGTGGCCGCTCTGGCCGATCACGGAGTGCAGGACGACCTCGTTGCCGTCCTGGTCGATCCCGGCGGCGTCGCAGCCGAGGATCATCGGGAGTCTTTCCTCGCCGAGGCCCACCCCGCGCAGCGACCACAGGTCGTGGTGGTTGAGGGAGGCGGCCTTGACGTTCACGGTCACCCAGCCGGGCCGGGCCTCGGGAGCCGGGCGGTCGCCCAGCTCAAGGCCGTTCAGCGGCTGGTCACGGTCGATTCGGGCGGCGTAGGCAGCGAACATGCCGCGACGCTACCGCTCGGTAGGGCAGGGTTCCAGCCTTCCGGCGACCGTGGCCGTGAGGTCTTCGTCGCACCGGCCGCAGCGGGCCGCGGGGCGGGCGGCACCGGGCCGCACCGGGCTGCGCCGGGCGGGCGGCGCGGGGGAACGGCAGAGGCCCGGCCGGAGTGGATCCGGTCGGGCCTCTCGCGTACTGCTCAGATCAGCGGTCAGACCAGGCGGGCCACGCCGTCGGCCTTCGCCGCGGCGGCGACGGCCGACGCGACGGCCTCGGCGACGCGCTCGTCGAACGGCGACGGGATCACGTAGTCGGCGGCGAGCTCGTCACCCACGACACCGGCGATGGCGTCGGCGGCGGCGATCTTCATGCCCTCGGTGATCCGGGTGGCGCGCACCTTGAGGGCGCCCGCGAAGATGCCCGGGAACGCCAGCACGTTGTTGATCTGGTTCGGGAAGTCCGAGCGGCCCGTGGCCACGACCGCCGCGTACTTGTGCGCGACGTCCGGGTGGACCTCCGGGTTCGGGTTGGCCATGGCGAAGACGAAGGCGTCCTTCGCCATCGAGGCCACCGCCTCCTCCGGGACCGTACCGCCGGAGACGCCGATGAAGACGTCCGCGCCGTTCAGCGCGGTTTCCAGGGAGCCGGTCTGGCCGGTCTTGTTCGTCAGGCCCGCGATCTCCGCCTTGACGTCCGTCAGGTCGGAGCGGTCCGCGGACACGACGCCCTTGCGGTCGGTGACGCAGACGTCACCGATGCCCGCGTCCACCAGGATCTTGGCGATGGCGATACCGGCCGCGCCCGCACCCGAGATCACGGCGCGCAGGTCGCCGAGGGTGCGACCCGTCAGCTTCGCGGCGTTGCGCAGCGCGGCGAGCGTCACGATGGCCGTGCCGTGCTGGTCGTCGTGGAAGATCGGGATGTCCAGCGCCTCCTGGAGGCGCCGCTCGATCTCGAAGCAGCGGGGGGCGGAGATGTCCTCCAGGTTGACCCCGCCGAAGGACGGAGCGAGACGGATGACCGTCTCGATGATCTCGTCCGTGTCCTTGGTGGCGAGCGCGATCGGAACCGCGTCCACGCCACCGAACTGCTTGAAGAGAATGGCCTTGCCCTCCATGACGGGGAGGGAGGCCTCGGGACCGATGTCACCGAGTCCGAGCACGGCCGTACCGTCGGTGACGACGGCGACCACGTTGGACTTCCAGGTGTACTCGTTCACCAGCTCCGGCTGCTCGGCGATGGCACTGCACACCTTCGCCACGCCGGGCGTGTACGCGAGGGAGAGGTCATCCTTGTTGGTGACCGGCACTGTGGCCTGGATGGCCATCTTGCCGCCCCGGTGCAGCGCGAACACCGCGTCCGGGTTGTTGTCCGTGACGCTGTCACTGCGAGGGTTGAAGATTTCCGCTGCCACTTCGTGTGACCCCTTAAGTCCTTTGAATCGTTGAGGGTGGCCACTCCTGGTTAAGGGGTGGGCGGGCACCGCGTCCGTACTCCGCGTCAACGGTTGGCCCGTCTCCGCGAAGGGGAGGTTCGTACGCGCGGGCGCGCCGCACGCGCGCCCTGAGCCCCGGATGAGGGGTGTAAGGATCTGTTCTACCCGAAGAACGCTCGCCCAGACGAGTCGATTCCCGCTCAACTGTAGGCCCCCTGCCCGGCTTTTGGTGAAAAGTCCAAACCTTGCTGTCCGGCAGGCGAGACGCTCCGTAGAAACTGCGGCGAAAACAGCAGGTCACAGCAGTATCTGCGGCCTCGAACCCCCTTCCCCGCAGTCCTGTTGGGCTACCCCCACCGCCCGTTATGCGATTTTGACCTGACGGGCACCCTGAATGTCTCAGTCCGAATGGCAAGATGCCGTAATCACACAAGGTCGCGACACTCGATGGTGCGTGCCCGACCGTTTTTCGATGCTTTTCCACCAGCGCCGGAGGAACCAAGCCATGACCGCTAGCACCACCCGTCGTACGACCGCCGCACGGTCCCGGATCGCCGCGGTCGGCGCGATCGCGGTTGCCGGCGCCCTGATCCTCACCGGCTGTGGTGACCAGACCGACAAGGCTTCCAGCACCCCGTCGGGCGCGGCGAACAACAGCAGCGCGCCGCTCTTCTCCAAGCTCCCGAAGAAGATCCAGGACGCTGGTGTGATCAAGGTCGGCACGGACGCCACCTACGCGCCGATGGAGTTCACCGAGGGTGGCAAGATCGTCGGCGTCGACCCCGACGTGGCGGCGGCCCTGAGCAAGCAGCTCGGCGTGCAGTTCAAGTTCGAGTCCGGCACCTTCGACACCCTGATCGGCAGCATGCAGACGGGTCGCAGCGACCTGGTCATGTCCTCGCTCACCGACACCAAGGCCCGTCAGGAGGGCCTGGACGACAAGGGCGCCAAGACCGGTGCCGGTGTCGACTTCGTCGACTACTTCTCCGCCTCGACCGGCATCCTGGTCAAGAAGGGCAACCCCCAGGGCATCAAGACCCTCGACGACCTGTGCGGCAAGACGGTCGCCGTGCAGCGCGGCACCACGTACGAGGAGTCCGCCAAGACCCAGGCCGAGAAGTGCAAGACGGACGGCAAGGGCGAGCTCAAGATCGAGTCCTTCCCGACCGACGCCGAGGCCCAGACCCGCGTGAAGGCCGGCGGTGCCGCCGCCGACCTGAACGACTCCCCGGTCGCCGCGTACATCGCGCAGACCGCCGGCGGCGGCAACGACTTCGAGGCCATCGCCAACCCGACCGACGCCGGCCTCTTCGGCATCGCGGTGGACAAGAAGAACACCGAGCTGCGCGACGCGCTCAAGGAAGCCCTCGACGCCGTCATCAAGGACGGCTCGTACAAGGCCGCCCTGGACAAGTGGAACGCGGGCTCCGGCGCCGTGACCGAGGCCAAGATCAACGCCGGTTCCTGACCTCCGCGTACCACCGCAGCACACTGAAGGGCAGTCACTGTGACTGACAAGCTCGACAAGGTCCCGGGCCCGGCGGAAACCCCGTCGGCCGGGGCCGTACCCCCCGAGGCGATCCGCGCCATCCCGGTCCGCCACTACGGTCGCTGGATCAGCGCCGTGGTCGTCATCGGCCTGGTCGTGGCGCTCGCGATGGCCTTCTCGCAGGGCAACGTGCGCTGGGCGACCGTGCCGGAGAAGCTGTTCGACCCCACCGTCCTGCGTGGTGTCGGCAACACGATCTGGATCAGCGTCGCCTCGATGGCCCTGGGCCTGGTGCTCGGTGTCCTCTTCGCCGTCATGCGCCTCTCGAAGAACCCGGTGACCAGCACCATCGCCTGGTTCTACATCTGGCTGTTCCGCGGCACCCCGGTGTACGTGCAGCTCCTCATCTGGTTCAACCTCGCCCTGATCTTCCCGATCCTGAACCTCGGGTTCTACAAGGACGAGATGACCCAGGTCATGACCCCCTTCCTGGCCGCCCTGCTGGGTCTGGGCCTCAACGAGGGCGCGTACATGGCGGAGATCGTCCGGGCCGGCATCCAGTCGGTCGACGAGGGCCAGACCGAGGCCTCGCACGCGCTCGGCATGACCCGGCTGCAGACCATGCGCCGTGTCGTCCTGCCGCAGGCCATGCGGGTGATCGTGCCGCCGTCGGGCAACGAGTTCATCAACATGCTCAAGACCTCGTCGCTCGTCGTGGCCGTGCAGTACTTCGACCTGCTGCGCGCGGCCCAGGACATCGCGTCCACGTCGTTCGCGGTGATGGAGATGTTCTTCGTCGCGTCGATCTGGTACCTCGCCCTGACCAGCGTGTTCAGCGTCGGCCAGTACTACCTGGAGCGCCGCTACGCCCGCGGTGCGCTCCGCTCGCTGCCGCCCACGCCGTTGCAGAAGATCAAGGCGAAACTGTCCAGCTTCTCGAACCGCAAGGCGGTGGCCTGATGACGACTGCCATGGTGAAGGCCGAGGGCGTCCACAAGTCCTACGGTGCGGCGCACATCCTCAAGGGCATCGACCTGGAGGTCGCCCCGCGTGAGGTCTTCTGTCTGGTCGGCCCGTCCGGCTCCGGCAAGTCGACCTTCCTGCGGTGCATCAACCACCTGGAGCAGGTCAACGCCGGACGGCTGTACGTCGACGGGAACCTCGTCGGCTACCGCCAGAAGGGCGACAAGCTCTACGAGCTGAAGGACAGCGAGGTCGCGGCCCAGCGCCGGGACATCGGCATGGTCTTCCAGCGCTTCAACCTCTTCCCGCACATGACGGCCATCGAGAACGTCATGGAAGCCCCGGTCATGGTCAAGGGCGAGTCGAAGGCGGTGGCGCGCGAGCGCGCCGTCAAGCTCCTGGACCGCGTCGGCCTCGGCGACAAGGGCGGGAACTACCCCACCCAGCTCTCCGGCGGGCAGCAGCAGCGCGTGGCGATCGCTCGCGCGCTGGCCATGGAGCCGAAGCTGATGCTCTTCGACGAGCCGACCTCGGCGCTCGACCCGGAGCTGGTGGGTGACGTCCTGGACGTCATGCGGGACCTGGCCGAGTCGGGCATGACCATGATCGTGGTCACCCACGAGATGGGCTTCGCCCGCGAGGTCGGCGACAACCTCGTCTTCATGGACGGCGGCGTCGTCGTCGAGTCGGGCCACCCCCGCGAGGTCCTGGGCAACCCCCAGCACGACCGCACCAAGGCATTCCTGTCCAAGGTGCTGTAGTTCCACCACGCACCGGCGGACGGTGAGGGGCGGTACGGGATTCCCGTACCGCCCCTCCGTCGCGTTCCCTCTTGCTTCCGCTTTCTGCTTCTTCCTACTTCAGCCCTAGGACCAGCGCGTCCGAGGGGGAGCGCCAGACCGTACGGGCCTCCGCGAAGCCCGCGGCGCGCAGGGTCTCGGCGTGCCAGGCCGCGGAGGGGGTGTCGCCGTCCGCGTGCTCGCCGTAGATCGCGAAGCGCTGCCTCACCTGCTCGGCCAGCGCCGGATCGGCGCCGCCAGGGCCCACCACTCGCGCCAGTCCACCGCCCCGGGCCGCCTTGGCCCGGTCCATGGCGGCGTGCCGGTGGGCGTGCTCGGCGGCGTCGATGCGCGGGGTGGCCGGGTCGGGCATGTGGTCGGCGTTCATGAACACCCCGCCCGGGGCCACCAGCGGGGCGAGCTACCCGTACACGGCCGCCTGCTCCTTGCTCGGCAGCCAGTGCAGGGCGGTGGCCGTCGGGAGATCCCGCACAACGCACATGCGTGCGGGAAGCGAGATCGCGCAAGATGAACCGCATGATCACGAGTGAGTACGACGGATGCGGAAAGTGCCTGGTGGGGGTACGTCGCCTCTCTCGCCTGAAGGACTCGACCAACAGCCCCGAGAAGCAGTTGGACCAGGTGCTCAGCGCCGTTGCCGCCGTGGGGGGCCGCGTCATCGCGTGGGCCGACGACCGGGAAGTCTCGGGCGCCGCTGACCCGATGGCGCGCCGCAGCTCGGCCCCTGGCTGCGGGACGAGATGGGCCCGTACGACGGGATCACCGGCTCAGCCGTCGACCGGATCGGCCGTAACCAGAGGGACGTACTGAACACGGCCTACACGGTCCACGAGTCCGGCCGTCTGCTGATCACGTACGGTCACGAGGGTCCGTGGAACCTGGACGACCCCAACGACGAGATGCGCTGGTCCATGGAGTCCTTCGGGGCCCGGATGGAGCTGCGTGCCATCCGGAAGCGCAACCGGGCGAGACCAAGCGTGCCCGTTCCGCCGGACAGCCCAAGCAGAAGAACCGGTACGGGTACCAGTTCGTCCGCCTGCACCCCGCGGCCAAGGTCGATCACGTCGAGGTGATCCTCTGGAGGCTGGACCAAGACCTTCACCGATCCCCGGCTCTGCGCGGCCATCGTGGACCGGCTCACGTTCGGCGGCAACATCATCGAGACCGGAACCGATTCCTACCGCCTGGCCGTCACGCGGGCCCGCGCCGAAGCTGCGGCAGCGGCGAGTTGACGCAGCATTGGGGTCGGGTCGGGACAAGCTCGGGCCCGGACACCCGCCCGACTTCAGGAACCGCCGCAAAGCCGCACGTCACGAGGGTCGGCTTGATCCTCGCCACCGGCGAGGCATACATCCGTCCGATCGATGAGGGCAGGCGACCGAAGCACGTGGGATAACCCATCGCCCGATGACACCGTCACCAGGCAAGATGCCACCATGAAGGACCTACCTCACGGCCTGCCGCCAGCAAACTCGCGGAAGTGGCACAGTCGCCGATGGTGGGACCAATTGGGATACCTGCGGGCGCGATCATTGGCGAACCCGAACTGGTCTCGAGACATACCGTGGCTGATCAAGTGGTTCCGGCGCGAGCGTTCAACCGCGCTTCCAGAAGACCTTGCCCTCTATGACCAGGCCATCAACGCAGCTCAGGACTATGCGCAAAGCCCCCTCGACTCGGCGGAAGCTGAACGCGCATGGGACCGCGTGCTCGAACCGATCGACGAGTTGCTCACACGGCGGCAGGCGCGACACCTGGACAACGTCCGTCGGGCTCGCGCCGGACAAGGTGATCTCAGTACCTGATGCTGTCGCTGGCCCCCGCGACTCAACGGCGAGGTTCCTTCCCGCCCCGACCGAGATCCGTCGAAACGGCCGCTCACAAAGATCCAAAGTGGAGTCACTTCCCACATTCAGATCTTGCTCCTGACACCCCTAAGCGGAGTCAGAGCTGACCTACCACTGGAGTCAGTTGTCACTGACGCAGCCACGCGAGGATTTCGGGGCCGTCCGCGTCCAGTTCTGATCTGACCTACCCATCCGCAATTGGGAAATAGATGCGCAAAGTCCTGATTTCAATGGTGTCTTTCTCCGGTCCAACCAAGAAGTCACTGGAATCCTGCGACACTTCGGTTTCGGTGACAACCGGTACCACCACGCCGTCCGGCTCCTCCTCGACTACTTTAAGTACAAGCACGTTCGGCTTCGGGTTGAATCCTGGATTGTCGGTCTCTAGGCGCAACTTGAAGCCCGCGGAAGGGCAGGAGAGCCGCCCCGTGACAGTAACCTTCCGCCGGCCATCGCTGCGCAAGGCTGCTACAGCCGTGAAATTCTCCGATTTCAGCTCGCACTGAATTTTCTCTTCCGGGGTGTGAAGCGGGTTTTCTTCTGTGGCGCTCATGGGCGCTCCCTGGGTGGGTTAGGTGCTGGGCGCATTTCGTTGTCTGGGCAACCGTTTGAGCCCCAACGCCAGCCGATCTCAGTGATGGCAGTCGTGATGAGTCGGAGCAACTTCCGCATCAAGTTCACCGATCAACCTCGTAATGACGCCTCGGCGGTCATGGACGAGGGGCCGGTGAAGGGGTCGGTTATCCGAAGTGCTTCCAGTGTGTGCCGGTGTCCCTCCCGTTGCCACACGTAGCCCGAACGTCCACGGGACTCGCATCGACTTCTACTGCGGACTCGCCCCATTCGGCGGGAAGGCCGCAGCCCGTCCGGCGGGAAATCACCGAACGGGCCACGCAGCTGCAGGGCAAGCTCGACGGGCTTGCCACGGTGACCGCCAACCTCTACCACGAGAACCTCGGTTTCAAGGAGCAGGTAAACCGCAAGCGCCACGGCCGAGTCGCTGTCCTGCCAGCCGCTGGCCCCCGGATGGAGTGATCTCCCGAACCGCCGAGCCGATGCCGCACGACGAACCGCGACCGATCTGGGAAATTCCCTGGCCACCAGCTCGAATGTGCGCAATAGCTGGCCCTGCTATCCCGTGCGCCGGGATGGCTACTCGGGCAGCGGGCGGTCGTGGACGACGTTCTTCATGACGAGAGTGGAGGTCAGGCGCTGGACTCCCGGCAGCCTAGCCAGCTGCTGGTCGTAGAGCTGCTGGAAGGCGGTCAGGTCGGCGGTGGCGACGCGCAGGAGGTAGTCGGGTTCGCCGAACAGGCGCTGGGCCTGGATCACGTGCGGGACTGCGGCCACGGCCTCCTCGAAGGCGGAGACGGTGTCGCGGTCCTCCCAGCGCAGGGTGGCGAAGACCAGGGCTTCGAAGTCCAGGCCGACGGCGGCCGCGTCCACGACGGCGCGGTAGCCGCGGATCGCGCCCGTCTTCTCGAGATCGCGCAGGCGCCGGTGGCACGGCGAGACGCTCAGTCCCACGCGGGCGGCCAGCTCGGTCACCGTCAGACGGCCGTCCAGCTGCAGCTCGGTAAGAATTC
The DNA here is from genome assembly GCF_043201855.1 of Streptomyces sp. NPDC048257. Classification (NCBI taxonomy): domain Bacteria; kingdom Bacillati; phylum Actinomycetota; class Actinomycetes; order Kitasatosporales; family Streptomycetaceae; genus Streptomyces; species Streptomyces sp. NPDC048257. The sequence goes on along the minus strand of NZ_JBICZI010000004.1, from coordinate 323,331 downwards.
TCCGATCAAGGGCATCCATGGAGAAGATTCTCCCTCACTTGTCTAATAATCGAGGGAAATACAGAAACACCTTCGGACGATCTCCACCTAATCTTCCCTCTCAGAGCAAAGAAGCATGAGAGGGATCGATCCATGGATACGACGACGGTGGCGGCTTTCCTGGTAGTGGATCTGCTGCTGGTGTTCACGCCGGGCGCGGACTGGGCCTACGCGATCTCGGCGGGCCTGCGAGGCAGGTCGGTCGTCCCGGCGGTCGCCGGGCTGATAGCCGGATACGCGGGATACACGCTGCTCGCCGTGGCCGGCCTGGTGGTGATCGTGGCAAGCTCGGCGACCGTACTCACCGCGCTGACCGTCGCCGGGGCCGCCTACCTGATGTGGCTGGGCTGTGGCGTCCTGCGCCGGCCGGCGGTCCTGGGCGCGTCCACGGAGACCATGGCTTCCTCGTCCGGGCAGATCATGCTCAAGGGAGCCGGGATCAGCGGCCTGAACCCCAAGGCGCTGTTGCTGTACTTCTCGCTGTTCCCGCAGTTCATCGACCCCGCGAGCGGCTGGCCCGTCGCCGCGCAGACCGGGCTTCTCGGCACACTCCACATGACCGCCTGCGCCCTCGTCTACCTCGCCGTCGGCGTGCTGGCCCGCACCGTGCTGAAAACCCGGCCTTCGGCCGCCCGGGCCGTCACCCGCGCCTCCGGTGCCATGATGATCGTCATCGGCGGGTTCCTGCTGGTGGAACGCCTGGTCGGCTGACGAACCGCCCCACCCGCCACCGAGCGTGATGTCCGTCGAAGGAGAGCACGTGGAAGACCAGACGCAGCAGGAACAGGCGAGCCCCGAGGTGCAGAAGCGCATCCAGGCCAGCTTCGACCGCCAGGGCCTGATGGCGCACCTTGGTGCACGGATAACCCACATCGCACCCGGCCGCGTGCACATCGTGCTCCCGGTCCGTCCTGAGGTGACCCAGCAGCACGGCTACTTCCACGCCGGCGCCACCAGCGCCATCGCGGACAGCGCCGGCGGCTACGCCGCCTACACGCTGTTCCCGGAGAACACCGAGGTTCTCACCGTCGAGTACAAGATCAACCTCCTCACGCCGGCCACGGGTGACCACATCGAGGCGATCGGGACCGTCCTGAAGTCCGGACGCACCCTGACCGTGTGCCAGTTGGAGGTGTTCGGAGTCCAAGGCGAGGGCGAGCGGAAGCTCGTCGCCAATGGGCAGCAGACGCTGATCCGCGTGAACCGGCCGGAGCAGTGAACCCGCAGCCGCCTGCGCCGTCGTTACCGTCCTGGGCGACCTGGCGGCAGCGGCCGTTCCCGGACGCCAACACGCTCCTGCTGCACGGACGGCAACCGGCCCTGGTCGACAGCGGGTTCGTCGGCCACGCAGAACAGACGGCCGCCTGGGCACGCGCGCACGCCGGGACCGTTGACCTGGTCGTGAACACCCACTGGCACTCCGACCACGTCGGCGGCAACGCCCTCCTCCAGGCGTACGGCGCTGCCATCGCGGCCGGAGCACCCGAGGCCGAGGCGATCTCCCGCAGGGACCCGGGCTGCTGCGTGGCTGAGTACCTCGACCAGCCGGTCGCCCCGTACACCGTCGGCCTCGCGCTCGACGACGGACAGATCCTCCGGCTCGGCGACGCCGACTGGGAGGTCGTCCGCACGCCCGGGCACACCCCCGGCCATCTGGCGCTTTGGCAGCCGGAGGAGCGGCTCCTCGTGGTCGGGGACGGTCTGTCGGACTACGACGTCGGCTGGGTGAACCTCGCCCTCGACGGGCTCGACGCGGCCACCACCGCGCTCGCCTCCCTCAAGCGGATGGCGGACCTCGCCCCGCGCGTGCTCCTTCCCTCCCACGGCCCGATACCCGCCGACCCCACGGCCGCGTTCAGCACCGCGCTGCGCCGCGCCCAGCGCCTCGTCGACGACCCCGACGGAGCCGTCTGGTACGGCGCCCGAAGGATCTTCGCCTTCGCCCTGATGATCCGCGGCGGCATCCCAGCCGACGAGGTCGAGCCCTACCTGCATGCGCGGGCGTGGCTGACGGATGCGGCACAGCTCCTGGAGCTCACACCCGAGGCGCTCGCCGCCGAGCTGACCGCCACGATGCTCCGCAGCGGCGCCGTCGTGCTTCGCGACGGACGTCTCCACGCCGCCGCCGACCACACCCCGGTCGCGCCGGATGCGCTGCGGGTGCCATACCCCCGCGCGTGGCCGGCAGCGGCGCCGCCCCGCTAGAAGGTGTGCTCCGGTCCCGGGAAGGTTCCCGCAGCCACGTCCGCCGCGTATTCCTGGGCGGTCTTGAGAAGTACTCCGTGCAGGTCGGAGTACTGCTTCACGAAGCGAGGAAGTCGTCCGGTGCGCAGCCCGGCCATGTCCTGCCAGACCAGCACCTGCGCGTCGCAGTCCTTCCCGGCCCCGATGCCGACCGTGGGAATCGCCACGGTCTTCGTGATCTCCGCGGCGACCTCCCCTGGCACCATCTCGATCAGCAGCGCGAACGCCCCGGCGGCTTCCAGCGCCTTCGCCGCGGCGATCACCCGCTGCGCGCCTTCGCCGCGGCCCTGCACGCGGTAGCCGCTGAGGTTGTGCTCCTGCTGCGGGGTGAAGCCGATGTGCGCCATCACCGGGATGCCGGACCGGGTGAGCAACTTGACCTGCGGCACTATCTCCTCGCCGCCTTCGAGCTTCACCGCGTGCGCGTTCGCCTCCTTACTGACTTCGGCTTGTCAGGGTGAACCTTGGCGAAGTGCCTGATGGGCTTGAGGTGCTGGCTGTATGGACGACCGTGGCAACGGGGTCGCTCGGGCCACCCGTCCTGCCGATGTCCGGCAACCGGACCGGCTCATGGGTGCCGCCAGCAGCCGGTGACCCCGCCGCGGAGCCCCAGATACTGTTGCCTCGTACGTGAGCAGGGCATACGGGGGGTAGGGAACATGGTGGACGAGACGGTACGTGCAGGCGCCGGGCACCGTACGGAAGTCTTCGTGTGGCTCGGTCTCGCGCTACTCCTGGGCGCACTGTCGGCCCTGGTACTGATTCCCCAGGCCCAGCATCAGCGCTCGCTCCGCGACGGTGTGCGCGCCGACGCCACCATGCATACCCGCGGCACGTGCGCGCTGGGACAGTGCAAGGTCGCCTTCGAGGCGCAGGACCGCACCGTCGTGGCGGCCTTGCCCCCAGGCAGTAGTGGCAGCAAATACCCCGTGGGCGCGCACCTCACCGTCCGGTACCGGGCGGACGATCCGCAGACGGTCGCCGCCGCGGCCGACGTGGAGGGCGGTGGGGCGACCTTGCTAGCCGCCTCGACCGGCGCGGGCGCCGTGTTGTTCCTGCTTCTGCCGGTCATGAAGACGGTGGCCCGAGCACGGCGGCGGCGCGCGGCATCCAGCGCCGTTGGATGACGTGCCCGCCCCACATGCCGATCACCGTGCTACTGACTTCGACTCGTCAAGGTGATGCCGGGGCGTCGAGGGTCAGGCCGGTGCCTGCTATGAAGCCGTCGAGGGTGTCGGGCCGGTATTGAAGCCGTTTAAGACGGTTGCGGACGAGGGTTTCGAGTCGGTCGAGGGCCATGACGGCGAGGTTGGCCAGGCTGCGCTTGACGTGCGCCCAGACGCCTTCGACTGGGTTCAGGTCGGGCGCGTAAGCGCTGGCGGCCCCGATGTCGATGGTCACGAACCAATAACGCTTGGGCTGAAAACTGAGACATCCACGGGCGTGATTCGCCGAACGCGGATGGGGAGGCTCCCGTCGCTCCAGTGAGACAGCAGGGTCTCTGAGACAGCTGAACTGTTCCTAAGGGCGGGCACCTTGAGCCCGAGGACACAAGCCTGATGGGTGCTGCGCTCCGAGAGCTGATCGAGGAAACCGGCCTCGCCCTCAGCGTCTCACCCCTCCGCCCGGTGCCGACTCACATCGACGTGCACCCCATTCCGGCGAACGAGAGCAAGGGGGAGCCCGCGCATCAGCACTTCGACTTCCGGTATCTGTTCCGGCTCGAAGGTGATCATGCCGTCACGCTTCAGGCGGAAGAGGTGAGCGGGTACGCGTGGCGCAGCGTGGACACGATCACGGACGAAACGCTGCGGCAGCGGGTACTCGCGGCGCTTCGCTAGGCGCGCGCGGACCTGTAGGCAGCCCCGCCCGTCAGCCCCCGAGGCAGCCGGGCGGGGCTCACGTCTGTCCGCTCGCGCGTCGCCGCTCGTCCCCGGCGAAGTGCCCTTCGGCGATGGTCAACAAAACCGGGTCGAGATCGCCCCCCGTACTGGTGGCTTCCGGGAACCGCTTGAGGACGCGGTCCGTAATACTTCCCGTACCGCATGCGAGGTCCAGCAGCCGGGGGGCGGGTCCCACGAGTGCCTCGACCATGTCCAGCATCACGCGGAACCGCTCCTCGCGGTCGGGCATGTACCACTCCTGCTGCCGGTCCCAGCTGTCCTGCCAGGCCTGCCAGTCGGTCGTGCCCGCCGCTTCGGTCGTGTCCGCCGTGCCCGTCATGTCCGTCATCCCGAACCCCTCCCTACGCAATACGTAATACCCTCGAATACGTCTCAGCTGTTACCGGAGACGCTAATCCGCAGCCGTAAGGACTACAAGTGGAACTGGCCCATTACTCGGACTTCGCCGTGCGCCTGGTCAACACCGAGGAGCCGGCCCGCAACAAGGACTCGCTCACCTCCGTGGACGCCGTCCGCGCCCTGTTCGGCGCCAGCCTGCAGATGGCCCGCCGCGTCACCGACGGCGACGTCACCCGCTTCCGCAACGTCCGCGGCCGCCTGCGCTCCGTCTTCGAGGCCGCCGGCGGCGGCGACCACGTCCTCGCGGTCGACCTGCTGAACTCCCTGCTCATGGAGTTCCCCGTCAGCCCCCAGGTCTCCGGCCACGAGACCCTCGACGACGACGGCCGCCCCGACTGGCACATCCACCTCGCCGAGCACCCCTCGAACGCCTCCGCCGGCTACGCCGCCATGGCGGCCATGGGCCTGGCCTTCGCCCTCACCGAGCACGGCCCCGACCGCCTCGGCCTGTGCCAGGCCGCGCCCTGCCGCAACGCCTACCTCGACACCTCCACCAACCGCTCCCGGCGCTACTGCTCCGACCGCTGCGCCACCCGGGCGAACGTGGCCGCCTACCGCGCCCGCAAGCGACTGGAGGCAGAGGCGTCCGCCAGCAGCGGGCGCAGCGCCGAGGCCGCCCAGGACAGCCGGGCCCTCAGCGAACGCTGATCCTCCTCGCGCGGCCGGAAGCGCAGCACCGCCGTCGCCAGCACCAGCTCCCCGGGCACCGGCCCGTAGACGGTGCTGTCGCCGGTCTCGTTGTACGGGTTGTCGCCCAGCACCCACCAGCTGCCGCCCGGCCGCCGCTCCACCGCGCGCTTGACCACCAGCAGGTCCTGCTGGAAGGGATGGCGCAGCACGACCACGTCACCCGGCCGGACCGCAGCCCCGTACCGGACCACCAGCCGGTCGCCGTGCAGCAGCGTCGGCACCATCGACGCCCCCGTCACCTCCACCACCTCGAACCGCTTCCGCGGGCGCCCGTTCTCCACCATGCGTGTCCTCCTCGTCACCCCCGCATGCTGCCGCACGGGCCCGTACATTCGCTCACCGGTCCGGCCGCGACCCTGGACTTTTGTCCTAAGCCCACGGGGGCGCCCGCGAAATCCGGTTGTTCAGCGAGTAATCTCCCCCTTGAGAAGACGATCACGAGGAGGACAAACTCCATGCTTTCCCGCCTCTTCGCCCCCAAGGCGAAGGTCTCCGCCCACTGCGATCTTCCGTGCGGCGTGTACGACCCTGCCCAGGCCCGCATCGAGGCCGAGTCCGTCAAGGCCGTGCAGGAGAAGTACCAGGCCAACGAAGACGCCGACTTCCGCGCGCGCGCCATCACCATCAAGGAGCAGCGCGCCGAGCTCGCCAAGCACCACGTCTCGGTGCTGTGGAGCGACTACTTCAAGCCCCCGCACTTCGAGAAGTACCCGCAGCTCCACACCCTGGTCAACGACACCCTGAAGGCCCTCTCGGCCGCCAAGGCGTCGAACGACCCGGCGACCGGCGCCAAGGCTCTCGAGCTCATCGCCGAGATCGACCGCATCTTCTGGGAGACCAAGGCCGCCTGACCCTGGGCGCCCGAGGCTCTTCCCGCGCTGCCGGCCAGAGCGCACACGACAACGGCCCGACCGCTCCAAGCGGCCGGGCCGTTGTGCGTCAGGGTCTGCCGGACCTCAGGCCTGCTCGCCGAGGACGGTCCGCAACCAGGCGAGGGGATCCTGGCTCAGCAGCTCGTCAGCCAGCCGCTGTCCGGTCTCCGTCGTGAGGCGGGCCCTGCTGTTGTCGATCCACCGCTGAGCGCCGGCGTGCCCCTGGGCCTTGTACTCGATGCCCTGGAGCATGCACTCCAGCTTGTCGGCGTCGCGGGCGCAGACGGCCTCCGGCGAGTCCTTGGCCTCGTACTCGGCGACGAGTTCGCGAATCGCCGAGGCGAGCGGCTCCGGCATGCCGGCGACTTGGTCGGCCGTCACCGCCACCGGGTCGGCGCTGGTCGCGTACTTCTTCCCGAGGTGGTTCACATCCCCGGTGCGGGTCTCCTGGGTGTCGTGCCAGACGGCGAGGAACGCCGCCCGTGCGGGATCGGCACCTTCCAGTTTCGCGATGATCGACGCGATGAGGGACGTACGCCAGGAGTGCTCGGCGACGCTCTCCGGATCGTTGACGCCGGCCATCCACCAGCCCGTGCGGCGCGTGTGCTTGAGCGTCCCCGCTTCGTAGAGGAAGCCGGCCACCGCGGACAGGTCGTCACCCACTGTGTCTCTCCTTCATGCCTCGGCGAGGCGGATCGCGTACCGAATGCCTTCCAGCTCCCGCCGTGCGCGCGATGAGAGCCCAGTGCCATCCAACAGCACGGGCAGCCGGTCCCGGAGTGCGCGTCCCGTGGCGGAAGCCGGGCGCAGCAGAGTGGGGCGCGCGGCGAGCAGAGCCCACAGGGTGTGGACGTTCAGCTCCAGGAAGCCCTGACGGGGCGCGAGTCCGCTCACGAGGTGCTGGAACAGCCTGTGGCCGTGCCAGGGCCCGGGGCCGGGTGCGGCGATGAAGTCGTCCGAAAGCTGGAGGTGCGGGCTCTCGCCGAGCCAGTAGGCCCAGTAGTTCAGGTTGGCCACCTCCCCCGCGTCGTCGTCCAGCGTGGTGGAGATGAAGTGCAGCATGCGGTCGTGGTCGCCCTGGCGGGCCGCGACGGCGGCAACGGAACGGGCGCCCAGCCAGCGGGTGAGCCAGTCCTGCGACCGCTCCCCCCGCTGCTGCTCCGCGAGCCACACAGAGGTGTCCGGAGCGTCGTCGTAGCCGGCCAGATAGAGGGCCTGACGGCGGAGGAGGAACTCGCCGCTCCGGGCTTCCTCGGCAGTCCGGCGCATGCACCGGAAGAACAGCCGCCGGTCTTCCGCCGACAGTTCAGGTCCGTTGGGGGCGGGGCCTCGGCGTGGCCTGGCCGGGGTCCGGTGGGCGCGCATCGGCTCGGGGACCACTCCGTTCAGCGGCCAGACCAGTACCTCGACGAGATCGCGCTGCATGACCCACGTACCGAGGGGGCTGTTACCCGTAGCCCCGTCGTCGGTGAGCGCGCCGGTCAGGAGTAGGTCCGCCTCCAGCGCCTTCTCGAGGGCGAGGAGCAGTGCGGGGCTCGCGCCCATGCCCATGAGCCGGTGGCGATGCGCGAGCATCTGCCCCACCGCCAGCGAACCCAGTGGCCGCCGGCCCGACTCCCAGCCCGCGACGGTGTCGACGGAGACGCTGAAGGCCTCGGCCAAGGACTCCTGGGTGTGATCCAGGTGCTCTCGGATCACCCGGAAAACGTACCCGGAAACGACGCCACCACGACCGCGCTGCCGGGTTCCCTGACCAGGGGTCAGGGTGAAGTCCGCATGTGCGCCCATGACGCCCCTTCAGCCCACCAAATATCACCAAAGTACCGGTACCGGGAGTCACTTCGAGCCGCACGATCCGATTCCTACGCTCTTACCATCACCCGCTGACGATGGTAGGGAGCCGCCGTGTTCTCGAAGGAAACGGCCGACTGGTACGCGCGGTGCCTCGGTGAGCCCGGGGCGGCGCACGCCGCGTGGCAGGAGCACGGCGTGGCCGTACTGCCGCTCGGGGTCCGCTTCGAAGCCGTGCGCATCCCCGACGGCCTCGCCCACGCCGCTGTCCAGAGCATCGAGGACCGTGTCGTGGACCTCGCGCTCACCCTGGCCCTGGAGGGGCCCGTCATCCACGACGCGCGCGGGCGGAACCACTACGCGCTCGTCGAGCCGGGAACCGCGGAGCGGTGGCGCTCCCGGAGCGCGGTCGAGTGCCTGGGCCACGGCACCTACCTGGGGGTGCCCGACATGGGCCGGGACCGGTCCGGTTCCGACCGGTCCCTGTACTGGGCCGCGGCCCCCGGGCCGGGGGCGTACTTCTGCCGCGTCGCCGCCGTCCGGCTGCTCGTCCGCGTCGGCGCGGCACGGCTCGCCGAGGCCGAGGCCGGGGCGGCGACGTGACGGACCACGCCGACGGCGCGTGCGCGCGGGCGCGCGTGCGGTGCTCCGGCTGCGGGCTGCCGGTACCGATCGTGACCATGTACGGCGGCCCCATGGCCGACTGCCGCCTCTGCCACTACGCGTGGGGCGTCCACCACGACCCGGTGGGCTGCTGGCGGAGCACCAGCGCGGAGGAGAGCCTGGTCGCCCGGATCCGCGAGGTGACCCCGCTCCTCATGGCGGCTCGCGCCCTGCTCGACGACCTCGCCGGCGGACAGAACCGGCCAGTACGTACAGCCCGCCGGTCCTGATCCGCAGCCCGGGCCGGCCGGATCAGTCGTCCGAGTCGTCGTCCTCGTCGTCCAGGCGGGCCAGCCAGGTGGCCAGGCGTTCCACCGGGACCTCGAAGTCCGGGTTCAGGTCGACGAAGGTGCGCAGCTGCTCGGCGAGCCACTCGAAGGTGACCTCCTCCTCGCCGCGCCGCTTCTCCAGCTCCTCGATGCCGCGATCGGTGAAGTACAAGTCGGGCTCCGTGCCGTGATGGGGGTGTGCAGGGGGTGTTTCCCGCCAGGATAATCCGCTTCGCGGCGAGACCTCCCGCCCGTGCCGCCCCCGGGTCTAGCCTGGATGCCCAACGAGCGGGGGGTGCGGATGACGGACGGGCGCACGACCGGTTCCGCGCGCGCCTTCGAGCTCCTCGAGCCCCTCGTCCAGGCGGCGACCGTACGCGTTCACGCCCCTCCGGGCGGGTATGAGAACTCCCGCAGTCATCGGACCGGTCCCACGTGGGGGAGCGGCTTCTTCATCGCCCCCGGGTGGGTCCTGACGTGTGCGCACGTGGTCGGCGAAGGGGGTGCTGCGGTGCGTCTGACGGGGCGCGAGGTCGGCATCACCTTCTCGGCGGGGAGCCTCACCGGGACGGTCACCGGGCGCGTGGAGTGCGTACTGCCCGAGCGGCTGGAGGAGCGGCGTCCGGGCCGGCACGCGCTGTGGGACCTGCCCGACCTGGCGCTGATCAGGGTCCTGGCCCCCGTCTCGCACGCCTGCGTCTGGCTGACCGACCGCTCCAGGCCCCGCTTCGACGAGGTCGCCTACTTCGGCTGCACCGAGGACCTCGGCACCCCCGAGATCACCGGCCGCACCACCCGGCTGCGCGGCACCGCCGGGAACGGTGCGGCCATCCGCCTCGGCGACGACGACGAGATCGAGCCCGGCATGTCCGGCGGGCCCGTCGTGGACCTGGCCCGCGGGGAGGTCGTCGGCGTCCTCAAGGCCCGTCGGCAGTCGGGCGGCGGCGGGCTCGCCGTCTCCGTCGTGCAGCTGCGCACCCTCCCGATGGCCGCGCGGGGCCAGGTCGGGCTCTACCGCCGGATCATGCAGGCCCATGACCTGTACCACTACGACCAGCACCTCAGCGACCTCGACAACCGCCGGACCTGGACGGACGTGCACGGCGAGCTCCCGCCGGAGGAGGGGGACCCGTACGCCGGCCGCGGGCGGCTGACCCCCGGCGAGCGCACCACCCTCCACGGGCTGCTGGCCGAACTGCCGCCGCCCGGCTCCTCCGAGGTCGTACGCGCCCTGGTCGAGGCGGCGCGCGGCGAGGAGCCGGACCCGCTCCCGCCGGCCCCGCTGAGCTGGCGCGACGGGCTGGGCCTGCTGCACGACCCGCCCGGCGGGGCGGCGGAGGCCGCGGCGATGCTCCGGTACGCGACGGACGTGAGCGTGGCCGACTACCGGGAGCCGGCCACGCCGGGCGCCGACGAGGAGCTGTGGCACTGGGTACGGGCCACGGCCGAGCGGCTGTGGCGGCCGCTGCGGCGCGAGCTCGGCGAGCGTCACGAGCGGGGCCTCGCCGAGCGGGAGCAGCGCCGGCGGGCCTCGGCCGGGCGGGCGGTGCACGGCCCGGCCCGGCGGGCCGGCGGGCTGCCGTCCGGGGCCTCGGTGCTGCTGGAGGTGTGGGCGCACGGCTGGGAGGACGTCTACGACTGGCGGGTCTCCGTGCTGGCCGGCCCCGCACGCGCGGGGCGGGTGACGCCGGTGGACTCGGGCGTACGGGCCACCCTGGCGCGTCTGCCGGAGGTGTTACGGGCCCCGCTCGCCGAGGGTTTCCGGCGCTGCGACACCCACGAAGCGGCGGCCCTGCTCGAAGTGGCCGTGGCCCCGGAGCTGTTCGGGCTGGCGGTGGACGCATGGGTGGTCGTGGGCGGCGTACCGCTGGGCGTGCAGCGGCCGGTGGTGCTCCGCCACCCCGCCGGAGCCAACCCCCCTCGGCCCGCCGGGCCGGATCCGGGCGGGGCCCGGGAGCACCCCGCCGACCGCGAGGGCACCGACGCGGGCGCCCGGTGGGCCCGGGTGCAGGCGGGCCCGATCGCGGACGAACGGGCCGACTGCGTCGGCGGGCGCCCGCGCACCCCCGCCACCGAGTGGCTGACGGGACTCCCCGACAACACCGTGCCCGTGCACTGCCGGGCGGCGGACCAGGAGCCCACGCTCGGCTCGCTGTACGCGGTACGGGACGCCGGGTACGGGGTGGTGGTGACCCGGCGGCCCACGCCGGACCCGGGGGCCTCGTGCGCGCCCTTCCACCGCGGACTGCGGGAGGAACTGGCCGACGCCGGGCGGGCGGAGGTGCTGCCGCTGCGCTTCCAGGCGCTGCGGGGGCGGGCGTACGGGGCGGACCCCGACGCCTACTGGGCGGCCGGGGCGGGGCTGGTGTGGGAGGACCCGGCGCGGCCGCTGCCCGACGAAGAGCCGCTGCAGGGAGACCTGTGACGCGGCCCGGCCCGGCGGATGCGAGCGCCGGGTGCAGGGGCGGGGTGCGAGCGTCGGATACGAGCGGCGGGGTGCGAGCGTCGGATACGAGCGACGGGGTGCCAGGGGCGGGGTGCGAGCGGCGGGGTGCCGGCCGTGGATGCGAGCGGCGGGGTGCCGGCCGTGGATGCGAGTGGCGGATGCGAGTGGCGGACGCGAGGGAGGGAGCATCATGAATGACGAGTGGCTCATTTACCGCGGGGTGGGTGAGCCCCATGACGGGATCGACGCCCTGCCCGACCCGCCGCCCTGGCGGGACTTCGACGGCGGGCCCGTGGTCGAGGCGGGCGGCCCGGCCCGGGTCGCCGACGGCAACGTGGCGCGGCGGCTCGGGGCGCACCGGCAGGCCGCCGAGCTGCACCGGCCGGAGCCCGAGGAGCTGGAGGCCATCAACGCGGCCCTGTACCTGCGGCGGCCGCTGCTCGTGACCGGCTTCCCCGGAACCGGGAAGTCCACCCTCGCGCACGCCGTCGCCCACGAACTGAAGCTGGGGCGGGTGCTGCGCTGGCCGGTGGTGTCGCGGACCGTGCTCCAGGACGGGCTCTACCGGTACGACGCCCTCGCCCGGCTGCAGGACGTGCAGATCGCGGCCGGCGGCGGTGGGTGGGGCGGTCCCACCGGCCCCGCAGCGCCCCCCGGCATCGGCAAGTACATCCGGCTCGGCCCGCTGGGCACCGCCCTGCTCCCCACCGACCGGCCCCGCGTGCTGTTGATCGACGAGCTCGACAAGAGCGACATCGACCTCCCGAACGACCTGCTGAACGTGCTGGAGGAAGGGGAGTTCGCCCTCCCCGAGCTGGAACGGGTCGCCGACAGCGAGCCCGAGGTGCAGGTGCTCACCGACGACGGGACGAAGGTGACCGTCCGCGGCGGCCGCGTCCGCTGCCGGGCCTTCCCCTTCATCATCCTGACCAGCAACGGGGAACGGGACTTCCCGGCCGCCCTGCTGCGCCGCTGCATCCAGCTGGGGCTCGGGCAGCCCGGCGAGAAGCGGCTCGCCACCATGGTCCGCGCCCACCTCGGCGAGGAGGCCGCCCGCCTCGGGGCCGACCTGATCCGGGAGTTCCTCAGCCGCTCCCAGTCCGAGCTGGTCGCCGCCGACCAGCTGCTCAACGCCGTGTACCTGACCCACTACGCCGCCCCGCCCACCCGGGAGGACCTCGCGGACCTGCTCATCCAGCGCCTCGACCGCCCGAGGTGATCGGCCGTGGCATCCGCCGGAGCACCCGGCGTCCGTGAACTGGCCGCGCTGCTGCGCGCCGCCGGGCTCGACCCGTCCGCCGAGGAAATCGCCGACGCCCTGTGGCTGGCCGGGCACATCCACCGGCCGGGACGGGCCGCCCCCGGTGCCCACGGGCCGGGGGGCGGCCCGCCCACCGCGGCCGGGGAACCGGCCGGGGAGCCCGCCGATCCCGTACGCACGGACGCGGAGCCCGACGATCCGGTCGGGCTCTACGCGCCCGGGGCGGCCCGCACCGACGGCCCCGAGGGGGAACGGCCGGGGGAGTCGCCCGAGGAGCACGGCGTGCCCGTACGGGTCCCCGGAGCCGCCGCGCTGCCCCGCATCCTGGACATCCAGCGGGCCCTGCGCGCCCTCCAGCGCCACCGCCCGCCCGGCCCGCCCACCCGGCTGGTGATCGACGAACCCGCCACCGCCGAGGCCAGTGCCCGCGCCCTCGGACTGATCATCCCGGTGCTCCGGCCGGAGAGCCGGCGCGAGGCGACCGTACGACTGGTGATGGACGCGTCCCCGTCGATGGCCGTCTGGCAGGACATGTTCGAGGAACTGCGGTCCGTGTGCGAGCGGTTGGGGGCCTTCCGCGATGTCCAGGTGCACTACCTGCACCGCCTCGCCGACGGCACGGCGGCGCTCGGCCGCAGCCCCGTACCCGGCTCCGGCCTGCGCTCCGGTGACCAGCTGCGGGACCCGACCGGCCGGGCCCTGACCATGCTCGTCTCCGACTGCGCCGGGCCCCTGTGGCGCGAGGGAACGGCGCAGCGGCTGCTGTACCGGTGGGCCGAGTGCACCCCCTGCATGGTCGTCCAGCCGCTGCCGCAGCGGCTGTGGGGGCGCAGCTGGCTGCCCACCGAACGGGGCACGCTCACCCGGCTGGAGGGCGGCGCGCAGAAGCTCGCCTTCCGGCCGGACCGGCCTCCGCGGCCCGGGCGGCCCACGGGCGGGCTGACGGTGCCGGTGCTGCCGCCGAGCGCGACCGCCCTCGGGGCGTGGGCCCGGCTCCTGGCCGGGCTCGCCGCCGGTCCGGTACCGGCCGAGGTGGGCCGGGTACGGGCCGACCACCCGGCCGCGCCCCTGCCGCCGCCGCGGGCCGTACGGCCACCGCGCGAGCTGGTGGCGCGGTTCCGGTCCTCGGCCGCGCCCCGGGCCGTACAGCTCGCCGTGTACCTGTCGGCGGCGCCGCTGACGCTGCCCGTGATGCGGCTGGTGCAGCGCACGATGCTGCCGGACTCCGAGCCCTCCGACCTGGCGGAGGTACTGCTGAGCGGGCTGCTGAGGCGCAGCGGGCCGGGGCACTGGTACGAGTTCGTGCCCGGGGTGCAGGACGTGCTGCTGGGGCCCCTGGGGCGGGACGAGGCCGCGCTGGTCCTCAAGCACTGCTCGGAGTACGTACTGGCGCACTTCGGCCGGGGCGTACGGAACTTCCCCGCGCTCGCCGTCTCCCAGCTGACCGGGACCCCGCCGGCCGTCGCGGACCCCGGGCCCGAGGACGCCGAGCGGATGCCCGAGGGGCGGCTCCCGCAGGCCTTCGCACAGGTTTCGGCCAAAGTCGTACGGCGCTACCTGCCCGGCATGCCGCAGCAGGGCCCGGCGGTACGGGCCCCCGCCGCGGCCCGGGTGCCCACCCGGGCCGCGGCGGTGCGCGCCGCCCGGGACCGGCTTGCGGACGCGGACGCCGACGGGGAGGGCGGCGCGCGGGCGCTGTACGAGGCCGTGGCGGTGCTCCGCCGGGCGGTGGCGGCCCCGGCGGGACCCGGCGATCCGCCCGAGGAGGCGGAGACCGAGCTGGCGGGGGCGCTGCTGCGGCTGTGGGCGGCCCAGCGGGACCCGGAGCTCCTCGCCGAGGCGCAGCGGGCCGTGACCGGGCTCCTGACGCCCCGGGCGGGGGCGGTGCTGGGCCGGGTGCTGTACGAGCGGGCGCTGGCCGCCGGACCGGACGCGGAGCTGCTGGCCGCGGCGGACATGGAGTTCGCGGCGGCGGGAGCCGTGGCGGACCCCGAGCTGAGCCGGGACTGCGCGGTGCGGCGGGCCGAGACCCTGATCAGGCTGAGCGGGCTGCGGGACGAGGCGGGCGCGCTCCGCGAGGCCCGCGCGGCCCTCGAACCCCTGGCGGGCCCGGCCCCCGGCCCGGTCGGGGACAGGGGCCCGGGCAGCGGCGGGGACGCCGGCCTGTCCCCGTACGCCGGCCCGGCCCCGTACGCCGAGCTGCACCTGGCCCTGGGCCGCGTGCTGCTGGCCCTGCTGCCCCGCACCGCGGACCCGGCCGAGCGCACGGCCCTGGCCGAACAGGCCGCGGCCCGCCTCGCCATGGCCCTGCCCACCCCGCAGGCCGCCCCCGGCCGGGCCGGAGCGGGCACCGCGCAGGTGCGGGTGGAGCTGGCCGACGCCCTGCGCCACCTCCCGGGCCGGCTGGAGGAGGCGGTCGGGCAGCTGGACGCGGCCCTGGCGGAGTCGGGCGTGGACCCGGAGCTGCGGGTGGCCGCCCTGGTGTGCCTGGCCCGGGTGCACCGCGAGCGGTACGCGCGGGACGCCGATCCGGCGGCACTGGAGGCCGCGGCCGAGGCGTACGGCCGGGCCCGGCGGCTGATCCCCCGCGACGGGGAGGCCTTCGCGGAACTGCTGCCCGAGTGGGGCGACGTACTCCTGGACCGGGCCCGGGCCACCGACGGGCGCCGGTTCACCGGGGCCGCCGTACGGGTCCTGCGCGAGAGCAGGGCCGCGGTCCCGCAGTCCGACCCCGGGTCGGCGCACCGGCTGCTGCGGCTGGCCACCGGGCTCCGGCTGCGGCACACCTACGAGGGCGACCCCGTGGACCTGCGGGAGGCCGAGTACCTGCTGGAGCTGGCCGTCCGGCACAGCCGCAGCCCACTGGAACAGGCCCGCGCCTGGCGGGAGCACGGCGACGTACAGCAGGAGATCCACGCCCACACCCGTGCGCCGGACCGCCTCGACCGGGCGGCGGACTCCTACCGGCGGGCCTGGCGGGCCGCCCTGGAGGCCGACGTGGAGGACCGCGCGGACACCGCCGTCCAGCTCGCCGCCCGCGTACAGGAGTTGCGCGCGGAAGTGCTGGAACGCCTGGCCCGGCCCCGTGCGGCCCTGGACGCCTACCGCTCGGCGCTGGAGCTGTGGACGCGGATCCACGAGGGCGCCGCGGGGCGCTCGGAGGCGGTCCGCGCGCGGATACGGGCCCTGGAGGCGGGGCTCTGACGCCCGCGCCGCGGGCGCGCCCGTGACCGGGGACCACCGTTTCCACGGTCCGGCCGGCGGGAAAAGGAAGTGGACCATCCGGTGTGCGACGCGACAGGGGGACCGGCGGCACATGGTGACGAAGCAGCAGGAAGTGGCGGCAGCGACCCCGGGATGTCCGGGGCGGCTGCCGGATCTCTCCGGGCTGGACCTGGCGGCGCTGCGCGGGATCGACCATCCCGTGCTGGCCCGCGTGATCGAGGGCATGGTCGAGCGGGTGACCCATCCCGCGGAGATCCTCAACGCCTTCGATTCCAGCGTGGCCTGATCGTGCCGTGCCTGATCCGCCCCGACTTGAAAGCGAGTTGACCACTTTCCGCCGTTAGCCGGGACCGTCCCCAGGGCAGGGATGGACCGTCCGCCGGGGTGTCCCCGGCGGGTGGCCGGGGGAGGGAGGTGCGGCGATGGGGCGAGCGGTCACCAACGACTCCCCGCTGCCCGCACCCGGCGGCGACGACCCGCCCGCACCCCGGAACCCGGCCCCGCCCCAGGCCCCGGCCGCCCACCAGGACCCGCCCCCGCACCAGGAGCCGGCCCCGGCCGCCCACCAGGCCCCGGCCCCGCCCCAGGCCCCGGCCCCGCCCCAGCACCAGGCCCCGGCCCCGGCCGCCCACCAGGCCCCGGCCCCGCGCCCCGGTCCGCCCGCGCACCGCGACCCGGCGACCGCGCCCCCCGGCCCCGCCGCCGCGCAGCGGCTGCGGCACGCCCGGCACGCGCCCTGGCCCTACACCCGGCTCGACGTCGCCGCCGCCCGCGCCGCCGGCCACCGACCGCACCCCATCAGGCAGTTCGTCCTCAAGACCCGCAGCCGCTGCAACCTCGCCTGCACCTACTGCTACGTCTACGAGATGGCCGACCAGGGCTGGCGCGACCAGCCGCCCGCCATGACGCCCGCCACCGCCGCCCGCGCCGCGCAGCGGATCGCCGAGCACGCCGCCACCCACGACCTGCCCCGGGTCGACCTCGTCCTGCACGGCGGCGAACCGCTGCTCACCGCCCCCGCCGCCCTCGCCGCGCCCGTCGACGCCGTACGGGCCGCCCTGGCCGGCGCCGCCCCGCGCACCCGGGTCACCGCCACCGTCCAGACCAACGGCACCCTGCTCACCCGCGGCCGCCTCGCCGCCCTGGCCGCCGCCGGGATCCGCGTCGGCGTCAGCCTCGACGGAGGACTGCCCGCGCACAACACCCGGCGCGTGGACCACGCCGGACGGCCCGGCTTCGGCGCCGCCGCCCGCGGCCTGCGGCTGCTGGCCCGGCACCCGCAGAGCTACGCCGGGGTGCTCTGCGTCGTCGACCTCGACCAGGACCCGGTGGAGACGTACGAGTCCCTGCTCGCCTTCGCCCCGCCCAGCATCGGGCTGCTCCTGCCGCTCGCGAACTGGAGCGCCCCGCCCCCCGGCCACCACCCGGGCCGGACCCCGTACGCCGACTGGCTCCTCGCCGTCTTCGAGCGCTGGTGGCACGACGGCGTACGGCGCACCCGGATCCGGCTCTTCGAGGAGATCATCGCCCTGTTGCTCGGCCTGCCCGCCGCCACCGAGACCCTCGGGCTCACGCCCGCCGCCACCGCCGTGATCGAGACCGACGGCTCCATCGAACAGGCCGACTCACTGAAATCCGCGTACGAGGGCGCCGCCGCGACCGGGATGACCCTCGACACCCACAGCTTCGACCAGCTCCTCGACCACCCCGGGCTCGCCGCCCGCCAGCTCGGGCGGGACGCGCTCGCCGCCCGGTGCCGCAGCTGCGAACTGGTCGAGGTGTGCGGCGGCGGGCACTACCCGCACCGCTACCGCGCCGGCGAGGGGTTCCGCCAGCCGTCCGTGTACTGTGCCGACCTCCAGGCGCTGATCCGGCACATCGCCGCCGCCGTCCAACGGGCCGCGCAGACCGCCACCGCCCCCGCCACCGCCACCGCCACCGGCGTCCTGGCCACCGGCGTCCCGGCCACCGCCGCCGCGCACCCCCCGGCGGTCGCCTCATGACCGCCGCCCTCGCCGCCTTCACCGTCTCCACCCCCACCCTGCGCGCCCTCGCCTCCACCGAGCCCTCCATGGAGGGCACCCGCCTGGTCCGCGACGTACGCCGCTCCAAGCGCCTGCTCCTGCTGCGCGCGGTCCTCGACGCCGCGCCCGGCGGCCGGTCCGGGGAGGCCGCCGACCACTGGGCCCTGCTGGAGGAGGCCGAACGCCGCGACGCGGGCGCCGTGCGCGACGTACTGCACTACCCGGCCACCGGCGTGTGGGCCGAGGAGACCCTGCGCCGGCTGCACGCCCCGTACGGCGCCCCGCCCGACCTCGGACACCTCGGCGCCCTCGCCGTCGCCGCCGCCCTGCGCGCCGGGATCGCCTTCACCCACACCCTGCGGCCCCTGCACGGCCGGCTCGTCCTGCCCACCCTCGGACTGCTGCGCCCGGACCGCCCCGGCCCGCTCGCCCTCACCGAACGCTCCTGGGACCCCGACGACCCCGCCACCGTGCCCCTGCACGCGCTGCCCGGCGGCAGGACCGCCCTCGACGACCTCGACCCCTACCGGGTGCCCGGCCCCGCGCAGCCGGCCCCCGTCCGCCCCGCCCGCCGACTCACCCCCAAGGGCCACAAGCGGTGGGACACCCAGTGGTCCGGCGCGCTCACCCTGCTCCAGCGCTACGACACCATCCGCGCGGAGGAAACCGTCCAACTGCTGCGCTCCGTCGTACCGCTGGCCGGCGGCTCCCGCTCCAGCGGTGCCACCCTGCCCGCGGCCGCAGGCTCCGTACTGGCCCGCGCGCAGGCCCCGCCCGCGCTCGCCGCGACCCTCGTCCACGAGGTCCAGCACGGCAAACTGACCGCCCTCGCCGACGTCCTGACCCTGCACACCGCCGATCGCACGCCCCGCCACTGGGCCCCCTGGCGCAGCGACCCCCGCCCGCTGGAGGGCCTGCTGCACGGCGCCTACGCCCACCTGGCCCTCGCCGGATACTGGCAGCGCGCGGCCCTCTACGGCGCCCGCGGCGCCTGGGCCCAGCACGCCCGGATCCGCGCCCAGGTCGCGGCGGTCCTGCCCACCCTGCGGGCGCACGAGCGACTGACCACCGCGGGAAAGGAGTTCACCGACGCGATGGATGCCGCCGAGCGCGCCATGGACGACCTCCCACCGCCCGGCGACCAGCACACCGCGGCCCGCCGTGCCGTCGACCGCGAACGCCGCGCCTGGTGCGAGGCCCACCCCGAACTCGCCCCGTTCGCACCAGGCTGACGGACCGTCCGCTGCGGTACCTTTCAAGCCCGTCCACCGCCCGGATTCCAGGGAGACGGCCGCATGACCACCGGTACTCGGCAGGACCAGGGAGCTGCGACGCAGCCGCAGCGATTCGTCATCAGCTTCGCGGGGTTCAACCGCCCCTGGGCCGTGTGGATCGCGCACCGCCTGGAGGAGCACGGGCACCGCGTCGCCCTCCAGCGCTGGGATCCGCAGAACAGCCCCGGTGTCGGCCAGGCCCTCGACGACCTGGCCCGCTCCGGCAGCCGGGTCCTCCTCGTCCTCAGCGAGCGCTACTTCTCCGCCGGCACCCACACCGAGGAGGAGTGGAACACCGCCCTGCGCACGGTCACCGACCACCACCCCGACCGGTTCGCCGCGGTCTGCCTCACCGACGCCCCGCTGCCCAGCGCCGTCGCCGTGCTGGAGAAGACCGACCTGTGGGGCCTGGACGCGTACGAGGCCGAATACCGGGTGCTGCGACGGCTGGAGCTGCCCACGGACCGGATCGGCACCGAGACCGGCCGCCGGGGCCCGCGCTTCCCCAACGACCCGCCGGAAATCTGGGGCCGCGTCCCGCGCCGCAACCCGCGCTTCACCGGCCGCAACGACGTCATCGGCACCCTGCGCGCGGCGCTGACCGAGGCCCCGCCCGGCGCGTCCACCGTCACCCTGCTCGGGCTGTCCGGCGTCGGCAAGACCCAGGTCGCCACCGAGTACGCCTACCGCTTCGCCTCCGAGTACGACGTGGTGTGGTGGGTCCCCGCCGAGGACCGGCCCACCCTGCGCGAACGCCTTGCCGACCTCGCCCCGGCGCTCGGGCTGCCCCGCGGGGCGGGCAGTTACGGCGAGCAGATCCGGGCCGTCCTCGAAGCGCTGCGGCGCGGGCACCCGTACGGCCGCTGGCTGGTGGTCTTCGACGGCTGCGACAACCCGGACGACCTGATCGACCTGCTGCCCTCCGGCGGCGGCGACGTGATCATCACCTCGCGCAACCGCGAATGGGCCGCCCGGCACACCAGCCTGGTCGAGGTCCCGCTCTACGCCCGCCCCGAGTCCATCACCTTCATCCGCCGCCGGGCCCTGCGCCTCACCGCCGACGAGGCCGACCAGCTCGCCGAGGCCCTCGAGGACTACCCGCTCGCCCTCGACCAGACCGCCGGCTGGCTCGCCGACTCCCCGCTGCCGGTGGGCGACTACCTCGTCCTGCTCCAGCACCGGATGGACTCCCGCGAGGCCGTGGCGATCTCCGAGGACTACCCGCTGCCCTTCCCCACCGCCCTCGCCATACTCCTCAACAACGTCCGCGAGAACTTCCCCGACGCCCTCGCCCTCCTGCGGCTGTTCGTCTTCTTCGCGCCCGGCCCGGTGCCCCTGCGCCTGCTGCGCGAATTCCCCGCGGACGACGTGCCCGAACAG
Organism: Streptomyces sp. NPDC048257; assembly: GCF_043201855.1. Classification (NCBI taxonomy): domain Bacteria; kingdom Bacillati; phylum Actinomycetota; class Actinomycetes; order Kitasatosporales; family Streptomycetaceae; genus Streptomyces; species Streptomyces sp. NPDC048257. Next base: position 302,850 of record NZ_JBICZI010000004.1, on the reverse strand, counting down.
CTCGCCGGGCTGATCAACGACCAGATCCGGTGGAACGCCGCCCTCAACAAACTCGTCCAGTTCTCCGTGGTGCGCCTGGAGTACTCGGACCTCGCCGTGGAGGAGGGCGGCGGCGGGCTGGAGACCGTACAGCTGCACCGCATGGTCCACGGCATCGTCCGCGAGAACCTCTCCGAGGCCGAGGCCGAACCGCTGGCCCGCGCCGTACGCCAGGTCCTCGCCGCCGCCGACCCCGGCCGGCCCTCCGACGCCCGGCTGTGGCCGCGGTACGCCGAACTCGTCCCGCACCTGGCCCCCTCCGGCGTCCTCACCAGCAGCAACCCGCGCATCCAGAACTTCCTGCTGCACTGCCTGCGCTACCTGATCCTCGCCGGGGAGTACCGCACCTGCCTGCGCCTCTCCGAGCAGACCGACCTGATCTGGCGGGCCCTGCTCGGCGAGGACCACCCCAAGGTCCGCGAACTCAGCTACCAGTACGGCGAAGCCCTGCGCAACCTCGGCCTGTTCCGGCGCGCCGAGGCCCTCACCCGCGCCCGCGCCGACCGGCTCACCGGGGAGCGGGGCGACCGCGACCTGGAAACCCTGCGCGCGACCAGCTCGTACGGCGGGGTCCTGCTGTGCATCGCCCGCTTCGAACCGGCCCGCGAGATCTTCGAACACTGCCTGGCCGCCTACCGCGAACTCCTCGGCGAGGACGACTCCACCACCCTCGCCGCCCAGAACAACCTGGCCGCCACCTACCGCCTCCTCGGCCGCTACCAGGACGCCTACGACCTCGACCTGGACACCCTGCGCCGCCGCGAACGGGTCCTGCGGACCCATCACATCTCCACCCTGTCCTCCGGGATCGCCTGCGCCATGGGGCTGCGGCTGATGGGCCGCTACCACGAGGCCCAGACCCGGCAGGAACAGGGCGTGAAGATCAACACCCAGGTGCTGGGCCTGGAACACCCGCAGACCCTGCGCGCCGAGCACAACCTCGGGATGTGCCTGCGCCGTTCCGGGGACATCCCCGGCGCGGGCCTGCGGCTGCGGACCGTGTGGGAGCGGGCGACCAGGGTCTTCGGGGCGGACTACCCGTGGACCCTGATGGTCGCCTCCGACTACGCCACCTACCTCAGGGAGTACGGGGACATCGGCGAGGCCCGCCGGATCTCCGAGGACGTGGTCCGCGGCTACCAGTCCCAGCTCGGCCTCGCCCACCCCTACAGCATCGGCACGGTCGGCAACCTCGGCCTCGTCCTGCGGGCCCAGGGCGAGCGCGCGGAAGCCCTCTCCCTCGCGGAGCAGGCGCTGGTCGGCATGTGGGGCGCAGTCGGCGACCGGCACCCCTGGACGCTGGGCTGCGCCCTGAACGCCACCGGCCACCGCAACATCACGGGGCGGCTGGAGGACGCGCTGGACCTGAGCCGGACGACGCTGCGCACCGCCGAGCAGGTGCTGGGCCCGGACCATCCGATGACCCTGAGCGCGCAGATCGCCCTGGCGGCGGACCTCCGGTCGGTGCGGGAGTACGAGGAGGCGGCGAAGCACGAGGAGGCGGGCATCAGGGGCCTCACCCGCACCCTGGGCGCGCAGCACGTCCACACGATCTCGGCGAAGCAACAGACCAGACCGTACTGGGACTTCGAGCCCCAGCCGTAGGGGTGGGCGGGGGTGGTACGGGGCCTAGGCGGGCGGGGCCTTCACCCCCTCGGCCCCACCACTCGCGGTCGGCGGCTGCCCACCCGCCCCCTCGGGGGTGGGGCGGGGCCGATGGCCTGCCGGGCGGGGTAGGGCGTAGGCGAGCTGTGTCGGGCCGGGTCCGGTGTGCGGGAGCCGCTCGGGCGGCATCAGGGATGGGTATGGGGGTTTCCCGTCAGTCTCATCGTCTCTCCGGTTCGGGTCGGTCCCTCAAGGGCGCTCCTTCGTCGCGTCGCTTCGCGATGGCCTTCGGCCACCCTTGACCGACCGTCCCGCCCCGGAAAGTCGAAGACTGTCGGGAAGCCCCCAAAAGAACGAGCCGGTCCAAGCTTTCAGGGACGGGGTGGTCGGAGATGCCGAGGCCCGGTCGGGCGTAGGGCACGACCGAGAGGCGGGGACCATCCAGCCCGGAGCCCGGGTCGGTGAGGCGCGCCACATCGCTACGCGCTCCGCACGTCTCGGCGTCCGGCCCCCGTCTCGGGCTGGGAACAGGCCGCACAGACCGCCGCGTGCTCCTCAATCGCGGCGGCGAACGACCGTCTGTGGCTGGGCGGCCCGGGCCGTCGGACGGCGTGGATCATTCGGTCGACTCGACGTTGCCGACTGCGGTGGTGAACTCGCGGCCGGACGCGGCTCGGATGTAGGCCAGCTCCATCCAGTGCGGGTGGACGGAGTCCGACACGTCCTCGTTGACCACGGCCATCAGCACTCCTTCGGTGCCGGACGCGACATCTCGTACACGGCGGCGCAGCAGGCGATGGGGGACGTATTCGTACCGTTCAGTCATCGGACGGCTCCTGGAGGGAGGTGACGAACCGCTCCCAGCCGACGCGAGCGCGGTCGCGGAGTTCTTGGCTGAGCTCGGGCGCCTGACTCGGCCGTGGGCCAGCCGAGGCTTCATGGGCGTCGAGAGTCGATGTGTCGCTTCGACATGGCCTCATAGCCTCCATGTCCGTGTCCTTCCAGAGGGTCCGTTGGCTGGTCACCGTTCAGCCTGGACGTGCTCCACGGATGCGGAAATGTCCGCCCGTTGCACTCGCGTTGCACTTGTGCCCCCGTGCGCATCCGGGCCGTGCTTCGATGGCGGCAGGAAAGGAGCGACGCGTGGCGACAGTGCAACGTTGGACCGGGCTGGAGGCCCGCGCCCTGCGGCTTGCGTTGCGGATGAGTGTTCGATCGTTTGCGTGTCATCTTGGTGTCGGCATCCGCACCATCTCCAAGTGGGAAAAGCTCCTCGCCACGACCGAGCCCCGCCAGGACACCCAGTCGATCTTGGACACGGCGCTGGCCCGGGCGAACGCGGCCGCTCATCTCCGCTTCGAGACGTTTCTGTCCGAAGCCGACCGGGCTCCGTCCGCTGTCAGCGTCCGTCGGGTTGCTTCCCGTGGGCCGCTTGCCTGGGAATACGAGTCGTGGGCAGACGATCTCGACCGCGCTGTGGTAGCCCTCTCCCGGCAGGACTTCACGTTCGCAGACAGCCTGATCGACCGATGGCTCGGACGTTTCAAGCCGACCGCTCTGGATGACAGGGGCCTGTACCTCTTCGCGCGTTCAACGGCCCTGCTCGGGGATCTGCGGCGGGACCAGGGCGCTGTACTCGGACCGCTGTCGGCCCAGCGAGCCTATGCCTCGGCGAGGTCCCTGTTCGGACAGCTGGACATCCCTCGCCGCGTAGCCCAGATCGATCTGTCGCTCGCAGTGGTTGCAGAGATGTCGGGCAGCTTGGAGGTCGCAGCCCGGCAGTACGAATCGTTAGCCGTCGACGACAGATTGTCTCGCCGCGACCAAGCCCGGGCCCGGCTGTGGGTGGGGACGACCTTGAGCAAGGACGGAAGCCACACCTATGCCACCCGCGTCATGCTCGCCGCGACCCGGGAGTTCGAGGACCTTGGTGAGCCCGAGGATTGGTCGGTCGCCCACCAGAAACTGGCACTGGCTCACCGTGGGGCCGGAGATCTCGCCAACGCCCTGCACTTCATCGGTATTGCTCGTAGGGCAGCCACAACCGACTCGCCGATGCAACGGGTCCGTCTGGAAACCGCCCACGGCCACATCCTGCTGTCCGATCGAGCCACCCGCGATGATGGGCTGGCCATACTCGACAAGGCCGCCGGCCTGGCCGGACAGTTCGGGCTGAGTCATCAGCTGGCCAGCATCGAGGGCATCAGGGCCATGAGGGAGAAGATCGCGTGATGGACATCCATCAGAGGATCACCGAGGACCAGTGGCGGCGGGCCAAACTGATCTGGGACTACCACCAGATGGGCCATGACCTGGTGCCTGTGGATGTCGCGATCGGACTGGGCAGTCACGACCTCGGGGTCGCCGCGGCCTCTGTCGATCTCTACCGGGCCGGCCTGTTCCCGGTACTCGTGTTCACGGGAGGCAACAGCCCCACTACTCGGGCTCGTTTTCCCCGGGGGGAGGCTGTCCACTTTCGCGAGCACGCGCTCGAACTCGGGGTTCCCGATTCTGCGATCTTCGTCGAGCCGAACGCCGCCAACACCGGTCAGAACATCACCCTCACTCGCGACCTCCTGGCCACGCAGGGCATCAGGCCGAAGACCGTGCTACTGGTCTCCAAGCCCTATATGGAGAGGCGGTCTTTCGCCACCGCGCGCAAGCTCTGGCCCGAGGTAGACGTCCTCTGTGCTTCGGAGCCACTTGAGTTGGACGACTATCTCAAGAGCATCGGTGACGAGAAGCTCGTCCTGGACATGCTCGTGGGAGACCTCCAGCGGGTGATCGAGTACCCGAAGCTCGGGTACGCCATCGCCCAGGACGTTCCGCAGGATGTGTACGACGCGTACGAGTCCCTCATGCGCGACGGGTTCACCAGCCGAGTGATCGGCTCCTGACTTCGACCGTGGCGGGCGTCCCGCGGTACCTGTTCCTACCGGCGGACGATGTCAGGGACGGGGTGGTCGGAGATGCCCCGGCCCGGTCGGGCGTAGAGCGCGACCGAGAGGCGGGGCCCATCTGCATCGGATCCCGGGTCTGGGGCGGCCGAAGCTCCATCACGCGGCGGTCAGATGGATCTGGCGGCCCGGACGCGGCAGCTCGCTAGGCGCTCCTCGATGACAGCGGGGAACGGCCGTCATCCTCCTATGCTCATGTGCATGAGTAACAGCGTCCCGTCGACCCGGTCAACGCCGCGCCACTCCGTATCGGTGGCTGGTGTGGTGGTGCGGGATGACGGCCGGATGTTGGCGATCCGGCGTGCGGACAACGGGACGTGGGAGCTGCCGGGCGGGGTGCTGGAGCTGACGGAGGTCCCGGAGGACGGCGTGCGGTCCTGGAGGAAACCGGCATACACGTCGAGGTGGGCGGCCTCACCGGTGTGTACAAGAACACTGCTGCGGGCGTAGTGGCCTTGGTGTTCCGTTGCAAGCTCTCGGGGGCGCGGAACGCGTCTCTGACGAGACCACGGCAGTTCAGTGGCTCACGCCCGAGGAAGTGTCTGAGCGGATGTCCGAGGTCTACGCGATCCGACTGCTGGATGCCCTCGACGGTTCCGGGCCCCACGTACGAAGCCATGACGGGCGCCGGCTCCTCGCAGTGGGCTGAGAACTCTGAACGAAATGATTTTCAAGGTGGTTGGATCACTCCGGGGGTGCTGGATCGCTCGGTAAATGCGTCGACAGCGCCCCTCGGTACCCGGCAGAGTGGCCGCCCGTGACGAGCAGTGAGCTGTGGACCCGTGCGACCGCCGAACGCTACGACGCCGAGGAGACCGAGGCGTCCTCGGCCTCCGTTCTGGGACCGACCCTCGCCTTCCTCGCCGAGCTCGCCGGAGACGGCCGGGCACTGGAGTTCGCCATCGGGACCGGACGCGTGGGCGTCCCGCTCCGGGAACGCGGCGTGCCGGTCGTGGGCATCGAACTGTCCGAGCACATGGCAGCGGTGCTGCGGCGCAAGATCGACGAGGGCACGCTCCCGGTGGTCATCGGGGACATGGCCACCACCGTCGTCCCCGGCGAGTTCACCCTGGTCTATCTCGTCTACAACACCATCACGAACCTGCTCAAGCAGGACGAGCAGGTCGAGTGCTTCCGCAACGCCGCACGTCATCTGGAGCCCGGCGGCCGATTCGTCATCGAGCTGGGCGTGCCGCCGCTGCGGTTCCTGCCGCCCGGCCAGGTCGCGGTGCCGTTCGACGTCTCTGAGCGGCATCTGGGCTTCGACACCTTCGACCTCGTCGAGCAGATTCTCGTCTCGCACCACTTCACCCGAGACGGCGACGACGGCCGCTACCGCCGCGGCAACTCCCGGCACCGCTACGCCTGGCCGGCAGAGCTCGACCTGATGGCACGGATCGCTGGGCTCGAAAGGGAACGTCGCGTCGCGGACTGGGACGGGACGCCGTTCACCCAGGACTCCGCGAAGCACATCTCCGTGTGGCGCAAGCCAACCTGAGGTCGGCCACCGGGCCGTCAACGTAAGCCGTGCCTGTCTTGGAAACTCACACCGGGAGAAGCGCGACGGGTTCACCAGCCGAGTCATCGGCTCCTGACTCCGGCCGGGGTGGGCGTCCCGCGGTACCTGTTCCTACTGGCGGACGATGTCCGGCAGTTCGGTGAGGGAGTCGATCGACCAGTACGCGGCGGCCCGGACCGCGGGGGCGTCTGCCCACCAGTGACCCCAGGGGCCACGCCGGATGTGGGCGGTGCGCAGGCCTGCGGCGCGCGCCGGGTGGATGTCGTTGGCCGGGTGGTCCCCCACGTACAGGGTCTCTGCGGCCGCGCTGCCGGACACCGCCAGCACCTGGTCGAAGAAGGCGCGCGCCGGCTTGGACAGGCCCCACTCGCCCGACGTGACGACGAGGTCCGCGGGCAGGTCCAGCGCACGCAGCAGGTCACCGGCCCGGGGGCTCTGGTTGCCCGCGACGATGACCCGTACGCCGGTGGCTCGGAGCGCTGTCAGGGCCGGGCGGACGTCCTCGTAGAGGTCGCTCTCGTCGAGCCGTTCGCCACGGCCCGCAGCGTCGCGGGCGGTGTATTCGGCGGAGATGTCGATACCCGGGCGCAGGAGGCGGATCGCGTCCGCGTTGTCCCGGCCGTCCACGACCACGGCACCCACCAGCGCGGAAAGGGTGTGCCGGGAAACGTCGAGCCAATCCGCCCATGCGGCCCAGTAGCGATCGTCCCGGGTGAGGGCCAGCGTACCGACGCGGGTGCAGGTGTCGGACGGCTTTCCCCCTGAGCTCGCCGAGTCGGCCGGCCGCCCCGAACGGCCGGAAGGCCCGGCCCCCTTGGGGGAGCCGGGCCTTCCGTGGTGCTGAGCTCAGCGCAGCGATCAGGCCTCGAAGACCTCGTTCAGCAGGAGCTGCTGCTCCGCCTGGTGGCGCTTCGCGGAGCCGACCGCCGGGGACGAGCCGTGCGGGCGCGAGATGCGCCGCAGGCGCTCGCCCGCCGGGACGTCCGCGCCGACCGCCAGGTCGAGGTGGTCGATCAGGTTCAGCGCGATGAACGGCCACGCACCCTGGTTCGCCGGTTCCTCCTGCGCCCAGATGTACTTCGCCGCGTTCGGGAACTTGGCGATCTCCGCCTGGATTTCCGCGCCCGCCAGCGGGTACAGCCGCTCGATGCGGATGATCGCGGTGTCCGTGACGCCGCGCTTCTCGCGCTCGGCCTCCAGGTCGTAGTAGACCTTGCCGGCGCAGAAGACGACCTTGCGGACCGCGTTCGCGTCCACCGTGCTGTCACCGATGACCGGACGGAACGAACCGGTGGTGAACTCCTCCGCCTTCGACGCCGCCGCCTTCAGACGCAGCATCGACTTCGGGGTGAAGACGATGAGCGGCTTGTGGTGCGGGTTGTGGACCTGCCACCGCAGGAGGTGGAAGTAGTTGGAGGGGAGGGTGGGCATGGCCACCGTCATGTTGTCCTGCGCGCACATCTGGAGGAAGCGCTCGGGACGCGCGGACGAGTGGTCCGGGCCCTGGCCCTCGTAGCCGTGCGGGAGGAGCAGCGTGACGCCGGAGGTCTGGCCCCACTTCTGCTCGGCCGAGGAGATGAACTCGTCGACGACGGTCTGCGCGCCGTTGACGAAGTCACCGAACTGGGCCTCCCAGAGGACCAGCGCGTCCGGACGGGCCAGCGAGTAGCCGTACTCGAAGCCCATGGCCGCGTACTCGGAGAGCAGCGAGTCGTAGACGTTGTAGCGGGCCTGGTCGTCCGACAGGTAGAGGAGGGGCGTGTAGTCCTCGCCCGTCTCCCGGTCGATGAGGACCGCGTGGCGCTGGCCGAAGGTGCCGCGGCGGGAGTCCTGGCCGGACAGCCGGACCGGGGTGCCCTCCATCAGCAGGGAGCCGAAGGCGAGGGTCTCGCCCATGCCCCAGTCGATGGTGCCCTCGTCGATCATCGCCGCGCGGCGCTGCAGCTGCGGCAGCAGACGCGGGTGGACGGTGACGCCCTCGGGGATGGTGACCTGGGACTCGGCGATCCGCTTGACGACGTCCTGCGAGATCGCGGTGTTCATCGCGACCGGGAAGTCGGCCTGCGGGGCCGGCACGGGCGCGGCGGCGGCGGGCTGCGTGGCGGCCTCGCGGACCTCCGCGAAGACCTTCTCCAGCTGGCCCTGGAAGTCCTGGAGCGCCTGCTCCGCCTCTTCCAGCGTGATGTCGCCGCGACCGATGAGGGACTCGGTGTACAGCTTGCGCACCGAGCGCTTCTTGTCGATCAGGTCGTACATCAGCGGCTGCGTGAAGGCCGGGTTGTCGGACTCGTTGTGGCCGCGGCGGCGGTAGCAGATGAGGTCGATGACCACGTCCTTGTTGAACGCCTGGCGGAACTCGAAGGCGAGGCGCGCGACGCGGACCACGGCCTCCGGGTCGTCGCCGTTCACGTGGAAGATCGGCGCCTCGATCATGCGGGCCACGTCGGTCGCGTACATCGAGGAACGCGAGGACTCCGGGGCGGCGGTGAAGCCGACCTGGTTGTTGATGACCACGTGCACGGTGCCGCCGGTGCGGTAGCCGCGCAGCTGCGACATGTTCAGCGTCTCGGCGACCACACCCTGGCCCGCGAAGGCCGCGTCGCCGTGCAGGGCCAGCGGCAGGACGGTGAAGTCCGTACCGCCCTTGTTGATGACGTCCTGCTTGGCGCGGGCGACACCCTCCAGGACCGGGTCCACCGCCTCCAGGTGCGAGGGGTTCGCGACGAGCGAGACCTTGATCTGCTCGCCGTCCAGGCCGGTGAAGGTGCCCTCGGCGCCCAGGTGGTACTTGACGTCGCCGGAGCCGTGCATGGACTTCGGGTCGAGGTTGCCCTCGAACTCGCGGAAGATCTGCGCGTACGACTTGCCGACGATGTTCGCCAGGACGTTCAGGCGGCCGCGGTGGGCCATGCCGATGACGACCTCTTCGAGGCGGGCCTCGGCGGCCGAGTCGATGACGGCGTCGAGCAACGGGATGACGGACTCGCCGCCCTCCAGGGAGAAGCGCTTCTGGCCGACGTACTTCGTCTGCAGGAAGGTCTCGAAGGCCTCCGCCGCGTTCAGCCGGCGCAGGATGCGCAGCTGCTCCTCGCGCTCCGGCTTGGTGTGCGGGCGCTCGATGCGGTCCTGGATCCAGCGGCGCTGCTTCGGGTCCTGGATGTGCATGAACTCGACGCCGGTGGTGCGGCAGTACGAGTCGCGCAGCACGCCGAGGATGTCGCGGAGCTTCATCATCGACTTGCCGGAGAACCCGCCGACCGCGAACTCGCGCTCAAGGTCCCACAGGGTGAGGCCGTGCTCGGTGATGTCGAGGTCGGGGTGCTTGCGCTGCTTGTACTCCAGCGGGTCGGTGTCGGCCATGACGTGGCCGCGGACCCGGTAGGAGTGGATCAGCTCGAAGACGCGGGCGGCCTTCGTGACGTCGTCGTCGTGCGAGGCGTCGATGTCCCGGTTCCAGCGGACGGGCTCGTACGGGATGCGCAGCGACTCGAAGACGGCGTCGTAGAAGCCGTCCTCGCCGAGCAGCAGGTTCGCGACGATGCGCAGGAACTCGCCGGAGGCCGCGCCCTGGATGACCCGGTGGTCGTAGGTCGAGGTCAGGGTCATGACCTTGGAGATGCCCAGCTTGTTCAGGGTGTCCTGGGAGGTGCCCTGGAACTCGGCGGGGTAGTCCATGGAGCCGACGCCCATGATGACCGACTGTCCGGGCATCAGGCGGGGCACGGAGTGCACGGTGCCCAGGCCGCCGGGGTTGGTCAGCGAGACGGTGACGCCGGTGAAGTCGTCCATCGTCAGCTTGCCGACACGGGCGCGGCGGACGATGTCCTCGTAGGCCTGCCAGAACTCGAAGAAGTTGAGGGTCTCGGCCTTCTTGATGCCGGCGACGACGAGCTGGCGGTCACCGTTGGGCTTCACCAGGTCGATCGCGAGACCGAAGTTGATGTGCTCCGGCTTGACCAGGGTCGGCTTGCCGTCCTTCTCCGCGAAGGAGTAGTTCATGGCCGGCATGGCCTTGATCGCCTGCACCATCGCGTAGCCGATCAGGTGCGTGAAGGAGATCTTCCCGCCCCGGGCGCGCTTGAGGTGGTTGTTGATGACGATGCGGTTGTCGAACAGCAGCTTCACCGGGACGGCGCGGACGGAGGTGGCCGTCGGCACGTCGAGGGAGGCGTTCATGTTCTTCGCGACGGCAGCCGCCGGGCCGCGGAGCGTCACCAGCTCGGGGCCCGCGGGGGCCTCGGTGGCGGGCGCGGCCTTCTGCGGGGCTACGGAGGAGGGGGCGGGCGCGGCCGGTGCGGCGGCCGGGGCCTGGGAGGTGACAGTCACAGCAGGGGCACCAGAGGGGGTGGCAGGAGCAGGGGCAGGGGCTGACACAGGCGTGGGCGCGGCAGTCGGGGCAGGGGCTGCGGCGCGCGCCGCCCCCGTGGCGGCGGCGTCGGTGACCTGCGGCGCCGCGGCGACGGTGGGGGCGGCCTGTGCGGAGGCGCCGTCCGTCGTCGCGGGCTTCTGGGGACCGTCCGACTTCACCGGAGCGACAGCGCCACCCGGCTTGTAGTCGGCGAAGAAGTCCCACCAGGCCCGGTCGACCGAATTCGGGTCCTGGAGGTACTGCTGATAGATCTCGTCGACGAGCCACTCATTGGCGCCGAAGCCTGAGGCAGGGTTCTTCCCGCCCTCTGCTGCTTCGGTCGTGGTGCTCGAGTTACTGGGGGACTGTGGCGACACGGCGGCAACCGCCCTCTTCCGCTTCACAAGGTATGGACAGCGGGAATAAAGGCTACGCCTCCTCGGCCGCTGCATGCAGGCCGGGCGGGACTTACGTCGTGCAGGTCACATCGAACGGCGGGTTTCATGACGTGGAATGGCGGGAAACCAGCCTGGTTCGGGTAGGCGGCACCGAGGTTGCGGCCCCCTTGGCTTCGCACCCCTGACGGACCCCGGGCACGTGTGGCCGAGATCATGTCCTTCCCACTCGAACCCTACGTCAACCCGGCGCCTATGAGCTGCCCGGAAGCGTGACGAGGATGCGGCAGCCGCGTGACGATTCGGCCACTCCGATCCGCCCTCCGTGCAGCTCCACGGCCCAGCGGGCGATCGCGAGGCCCAGTCCGGTGCCTCCGTCGCCGCCCCGCGCGCTGCCCCGGTTGAACCGCTCGAAGACCCGGTGGCGCTCCGCCTCCGGGATGCCGGGGCCCTCGTCCCGTACCTCCAGGGCCAGGCTTCCGGGCGCGTCGCCGGCCCGGGCGCGGACCGTGACCCGGCCGTGCGGGGGGCTGTGCTTGACCGCGTTGTCGATCAGATTTGCCACCACCTGGTGCAGCCGCTCGGCGTCCGCGTGCGCCCACAGCTCGGGCGGGAAGACGTCCAGGTGCAGGTGCACGTCGTTGCGCGTGTGCCCGCCCGAGCCGGAGAGCAGCCCCGGCCGGCCGGCGGCCGCCAGCCGCGACTCCTTCAGCACGCCCGACAGGTACGGCCACACCTCGAAGCGGCGGGCGCGCAGCGGGACCACCCCGTTGTCCACCCGGGACAGGTCCAGCAGGGTCTCCACGAGCCCGCCGAGCCGCTCGGTCTGCTTCAGCATCGTGCGCATGGTCTCGGGATCGGCGGCCGAGACCCCGTCCACCACGTTCTCCAGCACCGCCCGCAGGGCCGCGATCGGCGTGCGCAGCTCGTGCGAGACATTGGCGACGAGCTCCTTGCGGTGCCGGTCCACGGCCTCCAGGTCGTCCGCCATCAGATTGATCGTGGAGGCCAGGTCGCCCAGCTCGTCGCGGCGCCCCGCCCCGCGCACCCGGCGGGTGAAGTCGCCGTGGGATATCGCCCGGGCCACGGTCGTCATGTCGTCCAGGGGCGCCGTCAGGCTGTGCGCCACGAACTGGGTGATCAGCATCGAGGCGATCACCGAGAAGACCGTGATGAAGCGCAGCTCGGTGTCGGTGCGCAGGGCCACCAGCAGCAGGCCCGTCGTGATGAAGACCGAGACCACCACGAGCGTGCCCAGCTTGGTTTTGATCGAGAACGGCGAGAAGGGCCGCAGCCCGCCCGCGGGGCGCTGCCGCTGCCGTTGCCTCACCGCCGGGCCGTTCACGCCTGGGCCGGGGTCTCCAGGGCGTACCCGACGCCGTGGACCGTACGGATCCGCTCCGCGCCGATCTTGCGACGCAGGGCCTTGATGTGGCTGTCGACCGTACGGGTCCCGGACGCGTCGGCCCAGTCCCACACCTCGGCCAGCAGCTGCTCCCGGGAGAGCACCGCCCGCGGGGTCCCGGCCAGGCACACCAGCAGGTCGAACTCGGTCGGCGTCAGGTGCACGTCCTCGGTCTGCACCCGCACCCGGCGCTGCGCGTGGTCGATCTCCAGATCACCCAGGCGCAGGGTGGCCCCGCGCGGGGTGTGCGCGGCGAGGGTGGCCCGCTCCACGCGCCGCAGCAGTACGTGGACCCGGGCGGCCAGCTCGCGCATCGAGAACGGTTTGGTCATGTAGTCGTCCGCGCCGACCCCGAGCCCGACCAGCAGGTCGGTCTCGTCGTCACGCGCGGTGAGCATGAGGACCGGTACGGGCCGCTGGGCCTGGACCCGGCGGCAGACCTCCAGACCGTCGAAGCCGGGCAGCATGATGTCGAGGACCAGTAGCTCGGGCAGCCAGCTCTCGGCCGCGGCGACGGCGGAGGGGCCGTCCCCCGCGGTCTGCACCTGGAAGCCCTCGGCGCGCAGGCGGGCCGCGATGGCCTCGGCGATGGTGTGGTCGTCCTCGACGACCAGCACACGCCGCTGGGCGCCGGGTGTCGCCGCGGCGCCCTGATGCGTGGTGTGTGTCTGTTCCATGTCCGCCCCTGAAGATCCCGCGTGAATGGGGTGCAGCGTAGAGGAGGCGTCGGCCTGCGGCTACGTGGGGTTCGGACATGGCATATGTGCTGGACCTCACTAAGCGGAATCTAACGTACCGGGTGCCGGCCCCCCGCAGGACCGGCACCCGGCGGGCGAGGCCGGTCAGGTGCCTCGCCGTCCGTGCCCCCTAGAGGGTCAGCCCGTGGCCGTGCGGGAAGACCGGGTCGTGAGTGTCGTTCGGCACATCGGGGCGGGAGGCCTCGACGGCCTTCATCGAGCGCGGGAGTTCGAAGGGGAGGCGGCCCCCGGGGGCGGCGCGGCCGAACGCCACGTCCAGCAGGGCGGAGTCGGCCGCGCCGTAGTCGGCGATCAGGGCCGCCGCGCGTTCGGCGATCTCCGGTATGACGGCGGCCCGCTCCAGGTTGATGCAGACCAGGGTCGGCACCCGGTCCAGGAGGTCCAGGATCCCGGCCAGTTCGGGCTCGGGGAAGGACAGCGAACCCGAGTGGAAGAAGGACTCGAAGACGTTCTCCCGCGGCTCGTACGGGGTGCGCAGCCGCAGCACGGCCAGGTCCGCGTCGGCCGGGTCGGCGACGACCTCGCCGTACTCGGCGGCGACGGCCTCGTCCACGTTCCGCACGTACAGCTTCGGCCGCGTGGCGAGGGGGAGCAGGCCGTCGGGGTTGGTGAGGACGGTGAGCGAGCGGCGCTGGGCCGCGGCCCCCAGGGCCGTGAAATCGGCCCGGCCCACCGTCTCGGCGGCCGCGTCCGGGTCCACGTACGGGTCCTCGAAGAGGCCGAGGGTGAACTTTTCCCGCAGCAGGCGGCGTACCGACTCGTCGATCCGGGACTCCGCGACGCGGCCCGAGCGGACCAGCTCCACGACGACCTCCGGGCACTGCTCGCCGCCGAACTGGTCGCAGCCGGCCTCCAGGGCGCGGAGCGTCCGCTCGGCCACGCTCAGGTGCTCCAGGCCCCAGGCGCGCGCCGGGTGCACCTGCCCGAAGATCGTGGCGTCGTTGAGCAGCCCCCAGTCGCTGCAGACGATGCCGTCGAAGCCGAGCTCCTCGCGGAGCAGGCCGGTGACCACGCCCTTGTTGAAGCCGAAGCCGACCTCCTCCCAGTCCGTCCCCATGGGCTGGCCGTAGTACGGCATCATCTGCGCGCACCCGGCGGCGATCGCCGCCCGGAACGGCTCCAGGTGGTGCTCGCGCATCCCGCCCGGATAGACCTGCTCCTTGCCGTGGGCGAAGTGCGGGTCCTCGCCGTCCTTCTGGGGCCCGCCGCCGGGGAAGTGCTTGACCATCGCGGACACCGACCCGGGGCCGAGGGCCGGGCCCTGCAGGCCGCGTACGTACGCCGCCACGAGCTCGCCCGTGAGCTGCGCGTCGGAGCCGAAGGTGCCGGACTGGCGGGCCCAGCGGGGTTCGCTGGCCAGGTCGATCTGCGGGTGCAGGGCGACGCGGAAGCCGACGGCGAGGTACTCGCGGCGGACGGTGTCGGCGAACCGGTGGACGAGCTCGGGGTCGCCGATGGCGGCCAGGCCCAGGGCCTCCGGCCAGGCGGAGAAGGCACCGGAGTTGAAGGATGCGCCGATGTTGTCGGTGAAGGTGTGGCGCGGGTCGGTGGAGAGGGTGACCGGGATGCCGAGACGGGTGGCCGCGGCCATCTCCTGGACGGTGTTCTGCCACCGGGCCATCTCGCGGGGCCCGTAGGTGCCGAGCAGGTTGAAGTGGGTGAGGAAGCGGTCCTCGATCAGCTCGGGCGTGGTGAAGGGGAGCATCGAGCCGTCGGTCTCGGTGACCGGGGTGCCGTCCGCGTTCATCATCAGCATCGAGTGGAAGAGCTGGCCGGCCTTCTCCTCCAGGGTCATCCGGGAGAGGAGGTCCTCCACGCGGCGGCCGACGGGGAGGGAGGCGTCCTGGTAATCGGGCGTTGCGTTCATGGCGGGCTCCTGGCGCGTGACCGGCGGACCGGGCGGATCGGCACGGTCACGGTAGAGCCGAAAACCATGTACCTGCTAGGTTTTTGAAAAGTGACCTGGGTCACTGCGGGCGGGGGGCCGGGAACGGCTGCGGCTTAGGGTGTCCGCATGGCACAGGACAAGGGGCGGGCGGCCTCGAAGGGCTCGGCCCGGGGGACCTACGCGGTGGGCGACGCCCGGCGGCAGAAGATCCTCGACACCGCCGTCGAGCACTTCGCCCAGTGGGGCTTCAACGCGTCCTCGCTGGCCCGTATCGCGGCCGACTGCGGGATCACCCAGGGCGGGCTGCTGCACCACTTCCGGGGCAAGGAGGACCTGCTGCTGTCGGTCCTCGCGCAGAGCGAGCAGCACGACGTGGAGCGGCTGTTCAGCGAACCCGCGGCGTCGGTCGCCGCCCACTTCGCCACCGTCGTGGACCTCGCCGCCGACAATGCGCGCAGGCCCGGCCTCGTCCGGATGTTCAACACCCTGGTCGGCGAGTCCGGCAACCCGGAGCACCCCGCGCACGCGTACTTCACGCAGCGCTACGCCCGGGTGCTCGGTTACACCGTCGCCCTGCTGGAAGCCGGAGTCGCCCGCGGGGAACTGCGCCCGGACACCGACTGCGAGGCCGTCGGCCGGGAGACCCTCGCCGTCATGGACGGCCTCCAGATCCAGTGGGTACTGGCACCCGAAAGCGTGGACATGCCGGCCCGGCTGCGCGGGTTCCTGGACCGGCTGCTGCGGGAGATCTCGGCCACCGGGACGGGCCTGCCCTAAGGGGTGTCCTTGTCACCGGTGAACCGGGGCAGGGCGTCCAGCACCTTGGTCAGGGACTCCGGCAGGGACCCCTGGTCGCCCGCGACCTCGTGGCCGTCGTGGACGAAGGCGTAGGAGAAGCCGTCGTAGATCGTGGGGCCGCCCGTCACGATCCGGGGCAGCCGGGCGAAGTCCGCCTCCCGCAGGGCCGTGCGCAGGCCGCTGAGCTGCGCCTCCGACAGCTTCCCGGTGCCCGTCGGCTTCGCCTTGACGTCCATCCGGGTCCACGAGCCGTCGCCCTTGACGATCAGGGTGTGGGTCTGCCCGGCGAAGCCGCCGGTCCGGGTGACCCGGACCAGGGTCTCGCCGGGGGCCGGGAGCCGGCCGGCCGTGGGGCTCGCGGACGAGGACCCGCTCGGGCTCGGGCTCGCACCCGGGTCGGCTGTTGCGCTCGCGGACGGCTCCGGGGAGCCCTTCGGGGGCGTGTCGTCGCCGCCCCCGGTACCGGACGGCCCGCAGCCCGCCAGGACCACCGCACTCACCAGCGCAGCCGCCACCGCTCGGAACGCTCGCACACCCACCTCCGCAGGGACTCGGGTCCAACCCCGAGTATGGAGTCCGCACTCCCGTTCCGACAGCACGGAGGCCGCCATCAGCCGGATCGCCCCCTGGCGCCTGCTCCCGCCGCTGCTCGCCGTCGCCCTCGGCCTGTGGGGCCTGGAGCGCGGCGGCAGCATGTGGCGCGACGAGTCCGTCACCTGGCAGGTGGCCCACCGGCCGCTCGGCGGGATCGTGGAGCTGCTCGGCCGGGTCGACGCCGTCCACGGCCTGTACTACCTGCTGATGCACGGGCTGTTCCAGGCCTGGGACGGCGGCCTGTGGGCGCTGCGGCTGCCCTCGGTCGCCGCCACCGCCCTCGCGGCCGCCGGGGTGGCCGCGGTCGCCCACCGGCTCGTGGGGGAGCGGGCCGCCCTGCTCGCGGGCTGCGTGTACGCCGTACTCCCGCCCGTGCAGATGTACGCCCAGGAGGGGCGCGCGTACGCCCTGGTCGCGGCCGCCGTGGTGTGGGCGACGTACCTGATGCTGCGCGAGCGGTGGGCGGCCTACACGGTGGTGCTGCTGGCCGGCTGCTGGCTGCACGAGTTCGCCGCGCTGGCCCTGCTCGCCCACGCCTTCACCGCCCGCGGCTCGCGCGGCTGGCGGTGGAGTGCCGCGACCGTGGCCGTCCTGCTGCTGCCGCTGGCCGTGGTGAGCGCCCTGCAGGCCGAGCAGCAGCTCGGCTGGCTCGGACGGCCGAGCTGGCAGGACTGGGCGGCGTACGGGGTGGTGGGCGCCGCCGCCCTGCTGCTCGCGCGGGGGGCTCCGCGGGACCTCGTACGGGTGGCGCTGCCGCTGGTCCTGCTGCCGCCCGGAGTGCTGATGGCGATCTCGCTGCTCAACCCCTGGTACGTCGACCGGTACGTGCTCTACGCGCTGGCCGGGCTCGCCCTGCTGGCGGGGGCCCGGCTCGCGCGGGCCCGCGGGGTGTGGCCGTGGCTGCTGGCGGGCGCGCTCCTGGTGGCGTTCGGCGTCTGGTCGGTGTGGCTGCGGACGCCGGAGAGCCGCAAGGACGACGCGCTCGCGGTGGCCGCCGCGGTCCGGGAGCGGGCGCGGCCGGGGGACGTGGTGGTCTTCATGCCCTCGCGCCGGCGCGAGTGGCTGCTGTCCTCGCCGGGGATCTACGGGGAGCTGCGCGACGTGGCCCTGGACCGTGGCCCGGCGGCCTCGCGCAGCCTCCAGGGCACCGAGGTGCCCCCGGACCGGATCCGCGCGGCGCTGCTCGCCTCGCCCCGGGTGATCGCCCTGCTGGACCCGGCCGGCCAGCCGCTGGACCCGTACCCGCGGGAGGTGGTCAAGCGCGAGGAGCTGGCCGCGCGCTTCGACCTGTGCTCGATGACCGAGGTGCGCGGCGCCCGCGTCGCGGTCTACGCCCGCCCGGGGACCTGTGGTTGACGACCCCGCCGCCGGGGCCGGACCGGGCCGCGTCGCAAGATGGGCCGACCCGTGTCGTCCAGCCGGAGGTGCCGCATGACCCCGTCCCGAAACGCGATCCCCGAAGGCCCTCCCGGCCCCCTTCCCGGCCCCCTTCCCGCTCCCGGCCCCCTTCCCGGGCCGCTCGTCGGGATCGACTGGCTCGCCGGGCGGCTGGGCACGCCCGGACTGGTCCTCTTCGACGCCTCCGTCGGCGCCCACCGTGCCGCCGGCCACCGGATCCCCGGCGCGCGGCCCTTCGACCTCGACGGGGCCCTGTCCGATCACACCGCGCCCGCCCCGCACACCATGCCCGGGGCCCCGGAGTTCACCGAGACGGTGCGGGCCCTCGGCCTCCACGACGCGGACACCGTCGTCGTCTACGACGGCGCCGGCATCTACTCCAGCGCCCGCGCCTGGTGGATGCTGCGCGCCATGGGCTTCGACCGGGCGGCCGTCCTCGACGGGGGCCTGCCCGCCTGGACGGCCGCCGGCCTGCCCGTCGAGGCCACCGGCCCGGCGTACGAGGGGCCGCGCGGCTCCTTCACCGCCCGGCCCCGGCCCGGCCTGCTGGTCGACAGCGCCACCGTCGCACGGGCCCTGGCCGACCCGGCCGCGGCCGTCCTCGACGCCCGCACCCGGGAACGCTTCGCCGGCACCGCCCCCGAGCCCCGGCCGGGCCTGCGCGGCGGCCACATGCCGGGCGCGGTCAACCTGCCGTTCGCCGAACTCCAGGACCGGGGCGGGCTGATGCGCCCGGCCGGGGAACTGCGCGCGGCCTTCCGGGCGCTGGCCGGGGAGCGGGAGCGGCTCTACTTCAGCTGCGGCTCCGGGGTGACCGCCTGCGTACTGGCCCTCGGCGCCGAGCTCGCCGGGTACCGGGAGATCGCGGTGTACGACGGCTCCTGGAGCGAGTGGGGCCTGCCCTCGGAGCTGCCGGTGGTCCCCAAGAGCCCTTGACCGAAGGGGGGTTAACCCCACCGGGGCCCGGGTACCGGCACCATCGGCCCGGGGCCCCCTCCCGCCCGAGAATCGGGCCATGACCTCTCACACCGCCTTGGCTCGCACGGCCTCGGCCCGGATCGCCCGCACCACGCTCGCCGCCCTGGGGACCGGCCTGCTCCTGGCCGGCTGCTCCCTCCCCGACGGCGCCTTCTCGGACGGCGCGCGCAAGACGGCGACCGCCGACGCCACGGTCACCGAGGCGGTCACGGCGGTGGAGGTGACCGGCGCCCGGGCCGGCTCGATCGAGGTCACCCCCGGGACCGGCCCCGGCGTCACGATCCGCCGGACCGTCCACTATCGCGACGGCGCCGCTCCGACGCCCGGCCAGAAGGTGACCGGCGGCGTACTGACCTTCACCGACGGCTGCTCCGCGAGCTGTTACGTCGACTACCGCCTGGAGGTCCCGGCCACGGCCACGGTGAAGCTGGAGAACAGCAGCGGCCGCATCACGGTGACGGGCGTCGCGGGGGCCGACCTGGAGGCCGACTCCGGCTCGGTCTCGGCCGACCGGATCGGCGGCCCGCTGAGGATCCGTACCTCCTCCGGCGACATCGAGGCCACCGGCCTGTCCGGCCCGCGCGCCGACGTCCACTCGGACTCCGGCGACGCCCGCCTGGACTTCGCGAAGGCCCCGTCCGAGGTGACCGCCGAGACCACCTCGGGCGACGTCTCCCTGAAGGTCCCCCGGGCTTCCTACCGGCTGGCGGTCTCCACCACCTCCGGCGGCCGCCACGTCACCCTCCCCGACGAGGCCTCGGCGCCCTCCCGCCTCTCGGCGAAGACCACTTCGGGCGACGTCCACATCTCTGCCGTCTGACGCGTTCGCCCCGGGCGAACGGGTCCCGGGGAACATCGGGAGGCGCACATGCATTGAGTCGGCACAGCTCAACTTCACTGCCGGAGGGAAGATCATGGCTTCGACGTCCGTCACACTCACCCTGCCCGTGCTGCCGCTCGACGAAGAGGTCGTGCTGCCCGCAATGGTCGTTCCGCTGGACCTCTCCGACGCCGAGGTCCGTGCCGCCGTCGAGGCGGCGCAGGCCGCCGCCGGAAAGAGCGGCAGCGGCAAGCCCCGGGTGCTGCTCGTGCCGCGCATCGACGGCAAGTACGCCGGTACCGGTGTGCTCGGAACCGTCGAGCAGGTCGGCCGGCTCTCCGGCGGGGACCCCGGAGCGCTCATCCGCGGCCTCGGCCGGGTCCGTATCGGGGCCGGGACCACCGGCCCCGGGGCCGCGCTCTGGGTCGAGGGCGAGACCGTGGACGAGGCGGTCCCCGATCCGCTGCCCGGGGCGGTCGCCGAGCTCGTCAAGGAGTACAAGGCGCTCGCCACCAGCTGGCTCAAGAAGCGCGGGGCCTGGCAGGTCGTGGACCGCGTCCAGCAGATCGAAGGGGTGTCCGCCCTCGCGGACAACTCCGGCTACTCGCCCTTCCTGACGGTCGAGCAGAAGGTCGAACTGCTGGAGACCGCCGACCCGGTCGCCCGCCTCAAGCTCGCCGTCAAGGCACTCAGCGACCACCTCGCCGAGCAGGACGTGGCCGAGTCCATCGCCAAGGACGTCCAGGACGGCGTCGACAAGCAGCAGCGCGAGTTCCTGCTCCGCCGCCAGCTGGAGGCCGTACGCAAGGAACTGCGCGAGCTGAACGGCGAGAAGGAGGGCGAGGAGTCCGACGACTACCGCGCCCGCGTCGAGGCCGCCGACCTCCCCGAGAAGGTACGGGAGGCCGCCCTCAAGGAGGTCGAGAAGCTGGAGCGGTCCAGCGACCAGAGCCCGGAGGGGTCCTGGATCCGGACCTGGCTGGACACCGTGCTGGAACTGCCCTGGAACGAGCGCACCGAGGACGAGTACGACATCCGCGGGGCCCGGGCGGTGCTCGACGCCGAGCACGCGGGCCTCAGCGACGTCAAGGACCGCATCACCGAGTACCTCGCCGTCCGCAAGCGGCGCGGCGAGCGCGGCATGGGCGTCATCGGCGGGCGGCGCGGCGGGGCCGTGCTCGCGCTCGTCGGGCCTCCGGGGGTCGGAAAGACCTCCCTGGGCGAGAGCGTGGCCCACGCCATGGGCCGCAAGTTCGTCCGTGTCGCCCTCGGCGGCGTACGGGACGAGGCCGAGGTCCGCGGCCACCGCCGGACCTACGTCGGCGCCCTGCCCGGCCGGATCGTCCGCGCCATCAAGGAGGCCGGTTCGATGAACCCGGTGGTCCTCCTCGACGAGATCGACAAGGTCGGCTCCGACTTCCGGGGCGACCCGGCGGCCGCCCTGCTGGAGGTCCTGGACCCGGCGCAGAACCACACCTTCCGCGACCACTACCTGGAGGTGGAGCTCGACCTCAGCGATGTCGTCTTCCTGGCCACCGCCAACGTCCTGGAGTCCATCCCCGAGGCCCTGGCCGACCGGATGGAGCTCGTCCGCCTCGACGGGTACACCGAGGACGAGAAGGTCGTCATCGCCCGCGACCACCTCCTGCCGCGCCAGCTGGAGCGCGCCGGGCTCGCCGCCGACGAGGTGGTCCTGGAAGAGGACGCCCTGCGCAGGCTGGCCGGCGAGTACACCCGCGAGGCCGGCGTGCGCACCCTGGAGCGGTCCCTCGCCCGCCTGCTGCGCAAGGTGGCCTCGCAGCACGAGCTGGGGGAGCGGGAGCTGCCCTTCAGCATCGGCCCGGACGACCTGCGCGGGCTGATCGGACGCCCGCACCACGTGCCGGAGTCCGCCCAGGACCCGGCCGAGCGGCGCACCGCCGTCCCGGGCGTGGCCACCGGCCTCGCCGTGACCGGCGCGGGCGGCGACGTGCTGTTCGTCGAGGCCTCACTGGCCGACCCCGAGACGGGCGCCGCCGGCCTGACCCTGACCGGCCAGCTCGGCGACGTCATGAAGGAGTCGGCGCAGATCGCACTGAGCTTCCTGCGCTCGCACGGCGCGGAACTGGAGCTCCCGGTCGCCGACCTGAAGGACCGGGGCGTTCACATCCACTTCCCGGCGGGCGCCGTGCCCAAGGACGGACCGAGCGCGGGCATCACCATGACCACCGCCCTCGCCTCGCTGCTCTCCGGGCGGCAGGTGCGCACGGACGTGGCCATGACCGGCGAGGTCTCGCTGACCGGGCGCGTCCTGCCGATCGGCGGGGTGAAGCAGAAGCTGCTGGCCGCTCACCGGGCCGGGCTGACCACAGTCATCATCCCGAAGCGCAACGAGGCCGACCTGGACGACGTCCCGGCCGAGGTGCTGGAGGGACTGGAAGTGCACCCGGTCACGGATGTCCGCCAGGTGCTGGAGCTCGCCCTGGCCCGGGCGCAGGTTCCGGTCACCGCCGCAGCCTGACGACTGCACACGGCCCGGTGTTCCGCTCCGGCGGGGTACCGGGCCGCCGGCACACCCGCTGCGAAATACTGGCCCCTCACCCACCGAGGTGCCACACACCATCGAAGGAGCGGGACGTGCACGGGAGTGAAGACCAGGAGTTCCTTGCCCTGGAGCGGGAGCTGTCCGTCTTCCTCCGGAGGGCCCGCGCCTCCTCGGGCGAGATGGCCCGTGAGCTCCACCCCGAGCTGGAGCCGGCCGCGTACGGGCTCCTCGTACGCCTGGAGGCGGCCGGCCGGCAGCGGGCCACCGAGCTCGCCGCCTACTTCGGGGTCGGCAAGGCCACCATGAGCCGGCAGCTGCGCGCCCTGGAGGTCCTGGGCCTGGTCGCCCGCGAGCCGGACCCCGCCGACGGCCGGGCCTCCCTGGTCGGCCTCACGGAGGAGGGCCGGGAGCGGTTCCTGCGGGTACGGGGGGCACGGCGCGAGCAGTACATGCGCAAGCTCGCCGACTGGGACCGCGGCGAGGTGGCGGAACTGGCCCGGCTGCTGAACCAGTTGAACGCGGGCGCGGAGTAGCCGCCTCCCCTCCGCGTGGAGTCGGCGGCAGGAGCCGCTCAGAGCTCCGCGTAGACCGCCGAGGCGTCGTCGTGCCGCTTGTACCGGGCCGGCGGACGGCCCGGGTCGGACTCGACCGCGCGCACCCGGTCGATCAGGCCCTGCGCCCCTTCCTTCCGCAGCACCGCCAGGCACTCGGCCCAGTCGCCCTCCCCGAACGTGTCCGTCCACCGGCTCGCCCCGTCCGTGAGCGCGGCCACCGCCCGCACCCGCTCGCGCGGGGTGCGCCCCGTCACCGCCCGGGCCGCCACAGCCGGGTCCGCGGCCGCGGTGAAGAAGCCGCCCTCCCTGTTCCGCAGGGCGTCCGTCGCGGCCACCGAGCTCAGGACCTCCCGCGGGACCCGGTCCAGCCGGTCGTCGAGCACCGCCGTCACCTCGCCCCCGGCCGCCTGCAGGAGCAGTACGGAGTCCGAGAGCACGAGGTGCTCCACGTACTGCGCGTCCCAGCGGACCACGACGACCGTGGCCTGTGGGGTCCGGACGTGAGAAAGGTCACAGGTGTCGCGGTGCGCGTCGGCCGTGGCGCGGACGGATTCGGCCAGAACCTGATCGAGCGGCATGTCCCGCCGCGATCCGGACAGTTCGGTCAACCGGCCGCCGAGCCGTGCCGCGAACCAGGGCACTCCGTGCACGCACCCGTCATCGCCGGCCGGCGGGGTGACCCCGTCCAGGACCACCAGCACGCCGCCGCCCGAAGCGGGGATCGCGGCCGACACCCAGTCCTCATTGGGGCGTTCCTGGTGGCCGGGGGCCGAGGCGAGGTCGATGCGCATACCGGCATTCTGCCGTGCGGCGGGCGGGGAGCGCGGGTAGGTCCGTACCAAATCGGGCAGGGTCGGCGAGTCCGCACGCGGACCGCCCGGGAGCGGGCCGCGAGGGCCGGGGCGGCCGGCGGGTGATGTGGGCGGGCATCCTGCCAAAGGCCCTATCGATCTTTCAACCACCTGTCCACGGAGGAGCTCTGACACCGGGTGCCCGAGTTGGTCGGCAACTCATCCGTGATGTTCACTCGTTCGAGTGGCCGGGTGGGCGATGTGCGGCTCTCTTCCCAACACGCTGCAAAGGTCTGAGGCGGTACGAGGGGGCAGGGGGCGTTTACTTGTTGACCGGCCGTTACCTCGGCCACACGAGTAGACGAGCAAGAGCACACGTACAGGATTGCGAGCACCGGTGCAGAACAAGCGGTCTCGGAAGAACGGCACCGCCGACGACGGCCCGGCCCCCGCAGGACGCCAGGTCCGCGTGCGCCGCAGGCTGGTCATAGGCGTGGCCGTCGCGGGCCTCACCGTCCTCGCGGCAGGCGCGCCCGCCGTCGTCTCCGCCTCGACGGAACTGAACGACTCCCAGCGCCTGGTCACCCTCGCGGAACAGACCCGGCAGACCCTCACCCTCACGCACCTCCTCGGCGACGAGCGCGACGCCGTCGTCGAGTACGCCGCCAAGGGCCGCCCCGCCGCGGCCAAGGGGGCCGTCCAGGAGCGCGTGGCCCGGACCGACCGGCAGCTCGCCGAGGTCCAGGCCGAGGCCGACGAGGCGACCGCCCGCGCCCTCGCCCGGGTACGGACCGTGCGCGGCGAGGCCGTCGACGGCAAGGGCAGCGCCCTCGCCGCCCACCAGGCCTACGCCGGAGTCATCGCGGAACTCCGCGCCCCCGGCGAGCTGCTCGCCGAGCTGACCCCGCCGCGCGCCGGGGCCGCCCTCACCACCACCCGTCCGCTCGCCCCGCTCGGCCAGGCCGTGGAACAGGCCTCCGCCACCCGCGGACTGCTGCTCGCCGGGCTGGCCGTCCCCCGCGGCGAGCAGCCCCCCAACGCGGCCGTGGTCGACGAACTCACCACCGCCGCCCAGCGTGCGCGCGTACGGGAACAGGCCGCCCTCGACGACTTCGCGCGGGCCGCGCGGCCCGACGTACGCCAGACCCTGGCCGCCACCGTCACCGGCCCCGAGGTCAAGACCGCCGACGACTTCCTCAAGCGGCTCACCGACCGGCCCACCCTGACCACGCCCGACCGCAAGACCGACGGCGCCGCCGTCGGCACCGCGCTGACCGCCCGCATCGACCGCATGCGGACCGTGGAGGCCACCCTCGCGGGTGAACGGGCCTCCGCCCTGGCGACCCTGCGCGACGACGACGTGACCCGGCTCGAGGTCGTGATCGCGCTGCTGGGCCTGCTCTTCCTGATCGCCGTCGGCGTCTCGACCGCCGTGGCGCGGTCGCTGACCCGGCCGCTGTCGGTGCTGCGCCGCGGCGCACAGCGGCTGGCGACGCCCGAGGGCTCGGTGGAACCGGTTCGGTTCACGGGCCGCAACGACGAGTTCGCCGAGGTCGTGCGCCACCTGAACGCGGTGCGCGACCAGACGGTCTCCCTGCACACCCGGATCGCCGGGCTCGACGCCGACCGGCGCCGGATCATCGGCCGCAACGAGGCGCTGGCCGCCGGCCGGGACGTGCTGGAGGAGGAACTGACCAAGCTGCGGGCGGGGCTGGAGGAGCACCGCCGCATCATGTCGACGACCTCCGTCTCGCTGTCGCTGCGGACCCTCGGCCTGGTGGAGCGTCAGCTCGCGGTCATCGAGGAGCTGGAGTCCAGGGAACAGGACCCGGACCGGCTGGCGACGCTCTTCAAGCTGGACCACCTGGCGACGGTCATGCGCCGCCACAACGAGAACCTGCTGGTCCTCGCCGGACAGGAACACGGTCACGGGCAGGGCCTGCCGGTGCCGTTGATCGACGTCATGCGGGCCGCCGTCAGCGAGATCGAGCGCTACGAGCGCGTCGACCTCGCGGCGCTGCCCTCGTACACCCAGGTCGCGGGGCACGCGGCCGACGACATCTCGCACGTGCTGGCCGAGCTGCTGGAGAACGCGACCACGTTCTCGCCGCCGGAGGTCAAGGTGAAGGTGTCCGGCTGGCTGCAGGACTCCGGTGACGTGGTGCTGTCCGTCGTGGACGAGGGCATCGGAGTCACCGAGGACCGCCTCGAGGCGCTCAACACCCGGCTGTCCACGCCCGAGGCCTACGACGAGGAACCCGAGTCGGAACACGGCCTCGGCCTCGGCCTCTACGTGGCCGGGCGGCTCGCGGCCCGGCACGGAGTCACCGCGGAGCTGCGCACCCCGCGGCACGGCGGGACCGAGGCCCTGGTGGTCGTCCCGGCCGCGCTGCTGCCCGCCACCCCGGTGGTCTCCCCGGTGCACGCACTGGCCACGCCGGGCGGACCCGCGCTGCGGCTGCCGGGCGTGATAGCGGAGGCGAACGAGAACACGCTGCCCGCGCGTCGGCGGGGTGCGCATGCCGCTCCGGAGGCGGACGCGGATGCGGAGGCGGACGCGGACGCGGTTGCCGAGGCCGCCGTCGAGGCTGCCGAGGAACCGGTCGTCACCGCCCCGGAGCCGGACCCGGAGCCGGAGCCGGCCCCGGAGCCCGCTGCCGCGGCGGTCCCGATCACCCTGGCCGAGGCCCTGGCGGCCCCCGCCGTGGCGGCCGAGGCCCCGGCGGACCCGGACCCGGACCCGGCGCCCGCCGAGGCGGAGCCGATCGTCGACCCGCCCGCCACGACCGGACTCCCGCCCGCCGACCAGGTGTTCACCGCCGCGCCCCCGGCAGGGGACGGGCCGAGCCCCGAGGAGCAGCTGCTCGCGCGGGTCGTACCGGACGCCGAGCCGGAGCCCGACCCGCAGACCCACACCCACACCCCGGCCGAGGGCAACTGGCTCCCCCGACAGGGCAGCCACCCTGCCGACCAGGCCGAGGGCGAAGGAGCCGTCACCGGCAAGGGCCTGCCGAAGCGGACCCCGCGCACCGTCGCCGCCAAGCGCGTGGACGACGTACGACCCGAGCCGCCGCGCCGGGTCGACGCCGAGGAGCTGCGGCGCCGGCTCGGAGGCTTCTACCAGGGAGCCCAGGACGGACGGCGCGTGGTCGCCGCCGAACTCGCGCAGGAGCAGGGGCTCGACCAGGCCCACGACCAGGGCCAGACGCAGAGGCAGGACCAGAGCACGACCGACCGGGGGGACACCGCACAGGAGGCACGCACATGACCGCGCCCAGTACGTACGGACTGAGCACCCAGGCCCGCAACCTGCAGTGGCTGCTGACCGACCTGGTCGAGGAGGTACCCGGCGTCAACTCCGTCGCCGTCGTCTCCTCGGACGGGCTGCTGCTCCTGTCCTCCGACCCGGCAGCGGGCACGGGCGAGCCGGCGACCACGCCCCGGGCCAAGGGCCCGCGCGGTGCGTCCGCCGACCTCGCCACCATCGTCTGCGGCCTCGGCAGCCTCACCACCGGCGCCGCCGCCCTCATGGAAACCGGCTCGGTCAAGCAGACCATGGTGGCGATGGAGCACGGCTCCGTCTTCGTCATGGCCATCAGCGACGGCTCACTGCTGGGCGTGCACGCCACCCCCGACTGCGACATGAGCGTCGTCGCCTACCACATGGCTCTGTTCGTCGGCCGCGCCGGCCACGTACTGACCCCCGAAGTCCGCAGCGAGCTGCGCCAGTCGATGGAGAACACCCCGTGAGGAGTACGGCCTCCGACCGGCTGCCGATACGCGGCGCCGACCGCCGCCCCGCCCGCGTCCGCCCGTACTCCCTCACGGGCGGCCGCACCCGCTTCGCGCACGTCCTGCTCGTCGAGACGTTCGTCGCCGCCCTGGACACGAAGGTGTCGGAGCCGCAGAAGCCCGACCGCATGCCCGAGCTGCCCGCCATCGTCGAGGTCTGCCGCCGCATGCGCACGATCGCCGAGATAGCCGCGCTGCTGAAGCTCCCGCTGGGCGTGGTCCGCGTCCTGGTCAGCGACCTCGCGGACCAGGGCAGGATCCGCGTCTACGGAACGGGCCACGGCACCGGCCGTCCCGAGCGCGCGCTGCTGGAAAGGGTGCTCAGTGGTCTTCGCCGTCTCTGACAACCCGGTGCCCCTGCCCCAGTCGGACGACGACGAGCCGGTCCAGCCCTGGCAGTACGACCGCTCCCGCGCACCCGTCGCCGTCAAGGTGCTGGTCGCGGGCGGCTTCGGCGTCGGCAAGACCACCTTCGTCTCCTCCGTCTCCGAGATCACCCCGCTGCGCACCGAGGCGGTGATGACCCAGGCCGGCGCCCCGACCGACGACCTGTCCGGCACCCCGGACAAGAGCACCACCACCGTCGCCATGGACTTCGGCCGTGTCACCCTCGACGACGACCTCGTCCTCTACGTGTACGGGACCCCCGGCCAGGAGCGGTTCTGGTTCATGTGGGACGACCTGGTGCGCGGCGCCATCGGCGGCCTCGTCCTGGCCGACACCCGCCGCCTGCGCGACTGCTTCCCGGCCCTCGACTACTTCGAGACCTGCGGGCTCCCGTACGCCGTCGCCGTCAACCACTTCGACGGCTCGCAGTCGTACGAGCCCGAGGACGTGCGCGAGGCCCTGAGCGTCCCGCCCCACGTACCCGTCGTGATCATGGACGCGCGGCGCCGCGACACGGTGGTCGAGTCCCTGCTCGCCCTGGTGGGCCACGCCCTCGACACCACGCCCGAATAGTGCCCCCCGAACAGAGAACGTGAGAGATGCGCAAGATACTTGTCGTGGGAGCCGGCCAGTCCGGGCTCCAGCTCGCCCTCGGACTCCAGTCGAAGGGGTACGAGGTCACCCTCATGTCCAACCGGACGGCGGACGAGATCCGCACCGGGCGGGTCATGTCCACGCAGTGCATGTTCGACACGGCGCTGCAGCACGAGCGCGACCTCCGGATCAATTTCTGGGAGCAGCAGGCCCCGAAGATCGAGGGCGTCGGAGTCTCCGTCGCCGCCCCCGACGCCACCCGCCCCATCGACTGGCTCGGCCGGCTCAAGGGGTACGCGCAGTCCGTCGACCAGCGCGTGAAGATGGCCGGCTGGCTCGACACCTTCGTCCAGCGCGGCGGGCAGCTCGTCATCCACGGTGCCTCCGTCGCGGACCTCGACTTCTTCTCCCGTACGTACGACCTGGTGCTGGTCGCCGCCGGCAAGGGCGAGCTGGTCTCGATGTTCGGGCGGAACGCGGCGCGTTCGCCCTACGACGCCCCGCAGCGTGCGCTCGCCGTCTCCTACGTGCACGGCCTCGGCCCGCGCCCGGAGCACCCGGAGACCGAGGCGGTGCGCTGCAACCTGGTCCCGGGCGTCGGCGAGCTGTTCGTCATGCCGACCCTGACCACCTCGGGCCGGGCCGACATCCTGTTCTGGGAGGGCGTCCCGGGCGGACCCGTCGACGCCTTCAACGGCGTCAAGGACCCGTCGGACCACCTGGCGCTCACCCTGGACCTGATGGAGAAGTTCACGCCCTGGGAGTACGCCCGGGCGACGGAGGTGGAGCTGACGGACGCGGGCGCCACGCTCGCCGGACGCTACGCGCCGGTCGTCCGCAACCCGATCGGGCGCCTCCCGGGCGGCGGCCTGGTGCTGGGCGTCGCGGACGTGGTCGTCGCGAACGACCCGATCACCGGGCAGGGCTCGAACTCCGCCGCGAAGTGCGCGGCCTCGTACCTGTCGTCGATCCTGATGCACGGGGACAAGCCGTTCGACGAAGCGTGGATGAAGGCCACCTTCGACAAGTACTGGTTCACCACGGGCAAGCCGGTGACCCAGTGGACGAACGCGATGCTGGGCGTCCCGCCGGAGCACGTACTGAACCTCATCGGCGCGGCCGGGCAGCTCCAGCCGGTGGCGAATCGGTTCGCCAACGGCTTCGACAACCCGGCCGACTTCGACGCGTACTTCTACGACCCCGAGGACACGGCCGACTACCTGTCGGAGGTCGCCTCGGCCGCCGGAGCGTCCTCGGCGGAGTAGCCGGTGTCGTCGTCGTCCGCTCCTGCTGCGGGGGCCTCGGGCAGCGCCGGCGGGGTGAAATCCGCCAGCGGGGTTCCGTCCGGGTCCGGCCGTACGGCCCCCAGCAGCGGGTTCGCGGCGACCGGCGAGACCTTGACCCGGGCCCCGGGCCGCGGCGCCTGGATCACCTTGCCGTCGCCGACGTACAGGCCCACGTGGGTGGCCTTGGGGAAGTAGACCACCAGGTCCCCGGGCCGCAGCTGGTCCAGCGGCACCTTCGGCAGCGTGGCCCACTGTTCCTGGCTGGTCCGCGGGATGGCGCGGCCGGCGTGCGCCCAGGCCTGTGAGGTCAGCCCGGAGCAGTCGAAGGACCCCGGCCCCTCGGCGCCCCAGAGGTACGGCTTGCCGATCTGGGCCGCCGCGTAGGTGAGCGCCGCGCCACCGGCCGCCGTGGGGGTGCCCGTACGGGCGGGGAGCCGGCCCGAATCGACGAGGTCCCGCTGCGCGGCGGCGGTGTTCTCGGCCTCCTTCGCGCCGAGCCGGGTGAGCTGATCCGGGGTCAGGGCGGCGAGTACCCGCTCGACCTCCTTGAGCTGCGCCGCGACCTCGTCCTGGTGGAGCTTCTGCTGCGCGGCCAGGGTCTGCCGGGCGTCCAGGGCCTTGCGGGCCCGGAGGGCGAGCGCGTCGGCCTCCTTCTCGCCCCGGGCGAGCCGGACCAGTACGGCAGCCCGCCGGGCACCCTCGCGGGCGGCGAGCCGACGCTGGTCCAGGGCGGCCTGGGGGTTCCCGGCGAGCAGCATCCGGGCGTAGGGGGACAGGCCCTGGCCGGCCTGGTACTGCTCCCGGGCCAGCCGCCCGGCGAGGGCCTTCTCGGAGTCGAGGGCCGTACGGGCCTTGCCGAGGTCCGCGGTCCGAAGCCGTTCCTCCGCCCGGCCGGCCCTGAGTGCCACCTCGGTGGCGTTGTACGCCTCGGTGGCCTCCTCGGCCCGCTGGTACAGGCCCTGCAGGCGGCTGAGCAACACCCCGACGGACTCCCCTTCGGGAAGCCCCGGCTCGGCCCCGGCCGCGGGGACCGGCCCGGCGACGAGGAGCACTGCGGCGATGCAGGCGGCGCGAAGCGGCCGAGGGGACAGCCGATATGACATGGGATCACCTCCGAGGCGCCCGATGCTGCCACGCCCGGTATGACAAATCCCCCAACAGAGTCGGCGGGTCGGGCGGGGTCACCCGGCTGGGGGCTCGCCCCACGTCCTCGTCCCGGAAGGTCTCCGGCGACCCGACGTCGATGCAGGCCGGGGGCAGCCTCGACGGATCCGTGGCGCGGGCGGGCGCCGCGTGGGGCGACAGGTCCGCGGCGCCGAACCGGGGGCCGAGCAGCGCCTGCCACGCGGTGGTGTTGGACACGCGGTCCCAGACGTCGACCCGGCCATCTGTCTTGCCGATCAGGCCGGGCTCGCGGTGCCCGCCCTCGCCGCGTTCTCGTCGGTCGCCGACGCTCCGCGCCGGCTCCCTCCTCGGCCTTGCGGCCGCACGCACCAGGCACCGCTCCCCGATCCGGCCCGATCGGCGAGACACCCCCTGGCCGTCCCTTCCGCCTGGGCCGGTGCCCGCCCGGCCTGCCGGTCTTCGCCGTGGCTTCCCTCTGGGGGAGCTGCCCGGCGGCCGGCTCTTCCGGGATACCGCCGCGCCCCGGGGCCGCCCCCGGCCGGCCGTCGTCAGCCGCGCAGCAGGCGGGCCTTGGCCGTCGTGAACTCCTGGGGGGTCAGCAGGCCCTCGCGGGCCAGGCCGGCCAGTTGGGTGAGCTCCACCACGAGTCCGGCCGAGGGGCCCGGTCCGGCCGCCCGTACGTCCTCCGCCCGTACGTCCTCCGCCCGGGCGCCCGCGGGGATCGCGGGGATCGCCGCCACCGGCTCCGGCCGCTCCGGCTCGGCCGGGCCCGGGGCCCGCGGACGCGCCGCGGCCGGCGGTGCGTCCGGCTCCACCGCGCCCGCCGTGTGCGCCGTCGTACCCGAGGCCCGCGCCAGCAGGCCCCGCAGCAGCGGGTGCCCCGCCGGGCGGTTCGCCGCGTGGACCGTTACTCCCATCGGGCGGATGAACATCAGGCCACCCCCGCCCGCGGGTCCGACGCAACCCGGTCCGGCGGGATGCGGACCGAGCCCACGATCCGGCCGCCCGCCGCCCGTACGGCGATCGCCGCGTCCTCGGCCCACAGGTGTTCGACCACCAGCAGCAGCGCGCAGCTCCCGCGCTCCAGCAGTCCCGCCGCCTCCTCCACGTCCTCCGGCCCGATCAGCCGCGCCACGTCCCGGCCCGTGAGCAGGCCGTGCAGCTCCACGAACTCGTCGAACTCGGCCGCCAGTACGTCCCCCGAGGCCGTCCTCGTCGCCACGAGCCCGTCGATCAGCCGGACCACCCCCGTCTTGCGCAGCCCCATCACGGCCTCGACCGCCGGGGCCCGCAGCTGCTCCTCCGGGAAGGCGAGGACGATGAATTCCACAGGTCCCATGCGCCTCGGCTCCTCACTTCCGACCGTTTTTGACGACTCTTCGGCACACTATGACATAAGCGGACATATCATCCGCCTGCTTGCTACGTTTCCCTCTATGACCGCTCTGACGGCAAAGGTGACGGAGCCCGCCCCGCCCCCGCCCCCGGGCGCCGGCGCCCCCAAGCGGCGCGGCGTAGAGCTGACGCTCCTCGCCGGAGCCGTCCTGATCTCCGTCCTCGGTCACCTCTACGTCGGCCTCGCGACCACCGGCCGCATCCCCGGCCCCGCCGCCCGCTACGCCGCCGGACTGTGCGTGGCCGCCCTCCTCGCCCACCTCGCCGTCCGGCTCCGGGCGCCGTACGCGGACCCCCTCCTGCTCCCGATCGCCGTCCTGCTCAACGGCCTCGGCCTCGTCCTCATCCAGCGCCTCGACGTGACCACCCCGGGGCACCTCACCGCCGAGGACCAACTCCTGTGGTCCGCGCTGGGCGTGGCCCTCTTCGTCCTCGTCGTCGCGCTGCTGCGCGACCACCGGGTGCTCCAGCGCTACGCGTACCTGTCCGTCGCGGCGGCCCTCGCGCTGATGCTGATCCCCGTCTTCTTCCCGGCGGTCAACGGCGCGCACATCTGGATCCGGTTCGCCGGGCTCTCCTTCCAGCCGGGGGAGTTCGCCAAGATCCTGCTCGCGGTCTTCTTCGCCGCGTACCTCGCCGCGAACCGCACCGCGCTCGCCCTCACCGGCCGCCGGCTCTTCTGGAAGCTCCGGCTCCTTCCCGGCCGCGTCCTCGGCCCGATCCTCGCGATCTGGCTGCTCAGCGTGGGCGTGCTGGTCCTGGAGCGGGATCTGGGGACCTCGCTGCTGTTCTTCGGGTTGTTCGTGATCATGCTGTTCACCGCCACCGGCCGGATCGGCTGGATCGCCATCGGTCTGCTGCTCGCCGCCCTCGGCGCGTACGCCGTCGGGACCTTCGAGCCGCACGTGCACAGCCGCGTGGACGACTGGCTGAATCCTTTTGCCTCCATCGAGCGCGGCGAAGGCCCCGGCCAGCTCGCCCAGTCCCTCTTCGCCTTCGGCGCGGGCGGCCTCCTCGGCGCCGGGCTCGGCCACGGCCAGTCCTTCCTCATCGGCTTCGCCGCCAAGTCGGACTTCATCCTCGCCACCGCCGGCGAGGAGCTCGGCCTCGTCGGCCTCACCGCGATCCTGCTCCTCTACGGGCTCCTCGTCGCCCGCGGCTTCCGCGCCGGCCTCGCGCTGCGCGACCCCTTCGGGCGGCTGCTCGCCACCGGGCTCGCCTCGATCGTCGCGCTCCAGGTGTTCGTCATCGCGGGCGGTGTCACCGGGCTGATCCCGCTCACCGGCATGGCCATGCCCTTCCTGGCCCAGGGCGGCTCCTCCGTCGTCACCAACTGGATCATCGTCGCCCTGCTGGTCCGGCTCAGCGACAGCGCCCGCAGACCCCGCCCCACAGAGGAGCCGGCCGAGTGATCCGCTACATCCGCTGGTGCGCGTACTTCTGCGCCCTGCTGCTCGTCGCCCTGCTGGTCAACATCGCCCGCGTGCAGGTCTGGGAGTCCGCCGCCTACGGCGCGAACCCGGCCAACAAACGCCCCGCCATCGAGCGCTACGCCGAACCCCGCGGGGACATCCTGGTAGACGGGCGCCCCGTGACCGGCTCCCGCGACAGCCGCCAACTGCTGCGCTACGAGCGGACCTACACGAACGGCCCGCTCTACGCGCCCGTCACCGGCTTCTCCTCCCAGACGTACGGGACCAGCTCCGTGGAGCGCGCCGAGGACGCGGTCCTGTCGGGCACCGACCCGGGGCTCTCGGCCTTCCCGCTCTGGTACGAACTGGCCCGCGGCCGCCCCGCCGGCGGGAACGCCGCCACCACCGTCCGCTCCGGCATGCAGCTGGCCGCGTACACCGGGCTCGCGGGCAAGCGCGGTGCGGTGGCCGCCGTCGAGCCGGCCACGGGGAAGATCCTCGCGCTGGTCAGCAGCCCCTCGTACGACCCGGCCGTGCTCTCGGGGACGGGTACGAAGGTCAAGGAGGCCTGGGCGGCGCTGAACGCCGACCCCGCCCGGCCGATGCTCAACCGGGCACTGCGCGAGACGTACCCGCCCGGCTCCACCTTCAAGATCGTGACGGCGGCGGCCGCCCTCGACGCCGGCGTGGTCACCGACGTGGACGCGCCGACCAGCACCCCCGACCCCTACCCGCTGCCGGGGACCAGCACCCTGCTGCCGAACGCGGGCACGGGCTGTGAGGACGCCTCGATGGCGGACGCGGTGCAGTGGTCCTGCAACACGGTGATGGCCAAGATCGGGGTGCAGGTCGGCCTGCGCGGGATGGTGGAGGCGGCGCGGCGCTTCGGCTTCAACAGTGAGGGGCTGCGGGTGCCCTCGTGGGTGTCCCGCTCGAACTTCGACACCGACATGAGCCAGGACCAGCTGGCCCTTTCCTCGATCGGGCAGTTCAACACGTCGGCGACACCGCTGCAGATGGCAATGGTGGCGGCGGCGGTCGCGAACGGCGGCGAGCTCAAGTACCCCTACCTGGTGGAACGGACGACCCAGGACGACGGTTCCCAGGTCAGGCGGGGCGACCAGCGCAGCCTCGGCCGGGCGATGAACCCGGCCACCGCCCTCCGGTTGCAGGAGCTGATGGTCAAGGTGGTGGAGAACGGGACGGGACGCAACGCCGCGATCCCGGACGCGGTGGTCGGCGGCAAGACCGGGACCGCGCAGCACGGGGTCGGCAACGCGGGGACCCCGTACGCCTGGTTCATCTCCTGGGCCCAGGCCGAGGGCACGGCCCTGCCGCAGGTGGCCGTCGCGGTGGTGGTCGAGGACGCGTCGGCGGACCGCGGCGACATCAGCGGCAACGGCGCGGCGGCGCCGATCGCGCGGGCGGTCATGCAGGCGGCTCTGGCCACCGGCTGACACGCGCCGCGAACCGGGCGCGCGCCGTCCCTCCCGCCGCCCCCCCGCCGTCCCTCCCGTCGCCTCCCCCCGCCGTCCCTCCCGCCGGAGAACGCCTAAGGGCTGTCCTCCCCGCCCTCCCGGATGGCGGCCTCGACCTCCGCCACCCGCGCCGACTCCTCGGCCGCGAACCGCTCGCGGTCCAGGGCCTCGGCGATCTCCTCGTCCTGGCTCATCAGCAGGTCCAGGTTGGAGTCGCCCATGTCGAAGACGCCCAGGTCCAGGTAGGCCCGCTGGAGCCGCTCGCCCCACAGCCCGATGTCCTTCACGCACGGCACGATCCTGCTGAACAGCAGCCTGCGGAACAGGTGCGTGAACTCCGACTGCTCGCTCAGCCGCACCGCCTCCTCGGCCGGGATGCCGAAGTTCTCCAGCACCTCCACCCCGAGCAGCCGGTCCCGCATCAGATGGCAGCCCTCGATCACGAACTCCTCGCGCTCGCGCAACTCGGCGTCCGTCAGCTGCTTGTAGTAGTCGCGCAGAGCCATCCGCCCGAAGGCCACGTGCCGGGCCTCGTCCTGCATCACGTACGCCAGCAGCTGCTTCGGCAGCGGCTGCGCGGTCGTGTCACGGATCATGCCGAAGGCGGCCAGCGCCAGTCCCTCGATGAGCACCTGCATGCCGAGGTAGGGCATGTCCCAGCGGGAGTCGCGCAGGGTGTCGCCCAGCAGCCCCTGGAGGCTGTCGTTGATCGGGTAGAGCATCCCGACCTTCTCGTGCAGGAAGCGCCCGAAGATCTCGGCGTGCCGGGCCTCGTCCATGGTCTGCGTGGCGGAGTAGAACTTCGCGTCCAGGTCCGGCACCGACTCCACGATCCGCGCCGCGCACACCATCGCGCCCTGCTCGCCGTGCAGGAACTGACTGAAGTTCCAGGAGGTGTAGTGCCGGCGCAGCTCGCCCCTGTCCCTCTCGGTGAGCTTGGCCCAGTGCCGCGTCCCGTACAGCGGCAGCGCTTCGTCGGGGGTGCCCAGCGGATCGTACGGGTCCACCTCCACGTCCCAGTCGATGCGCTTGCCGCCGTCCCACTGCTTGTCCTTGCCCTTCTGGTAGAGGGCGAGGAGCCGCTCGCGGCCGTCGGCGTACTCCCAGCTGAAGCGGGCGGAGCCGGAGGCGGGGACCTGCCAGACCCTCTCGCCCGGGTTCTCGGTGTAGAGCTCGTGCGTCGACACTGACGCCCCCTCGTCTCACGTACTGCCGTGTGGGACCGGACAGTTGGCAGCGTCACACGTTGGTAGACACGGGGTCAACAAGTCGTGCGCGGGGGATTGACGACCTTGCTGACAGGCAGTCTCATAAGAAGTGACCGCCGGTAACTCGACGACGAGGTGTCCGAACCCATGACGACCGTGACCGAACGAGCCGCGCTCCAGGACGCCCTCGGCCTGCTCAAGGACCGGGAGCAGATAGCCGAGCGACTGCTCGAATCCTCGGCCAAGCACTCCTTCGACCCCGACAAGGAACTCGACTGGGACGCCCCGCCGATCGAGGGCAAGTACTACTGGCCGCCGGAACTGCTCTCCCTCTACGACACCCCGCTGTGGAAGAAGATGGGGGAGGAGCAGCGCATCGACCTCTCCCGCCACGAAGCGGCGGCGCTCGGCTCCCTCGGCATCTGGTTCGAGATCATCCTGATGCAGCTCCTGGTCCGGCACATCTACGACAAGTCCCTGACCAGCAATCACGTCCGCTACGCGCTCACCGAGATCGCCGACGAGTGCCGCCACTCGATGATGTTCGCCCGCATGATCCAGAAGGCCGGCACCCCCGAGTACCCGGTCTCCCGCGTTAACCACAACCTCGCGCGGATCCTGAAGACCGTCTCCACCACCCCCGGCTCCTTCGCCTGCACCCTCCTCGGCGAGGAGGTCCTGGACTGGATGCAGCGCCTGACCTTCCCGGACGAGCGCATCCAGCCGCTGGTCCGCGGCGTCACCCGGATCCACGTCATCGAGGAGGCCCGGCACGTCCGGTACGCCCGCGAGGAACTGCGCCGCCAGATGCTGACGGCCCCGCGCTGGGAGCAGGAGCTCACCCGGATCAGCTGCGGCGAGGCCGCCCGCGTCTTCTCGCTCGCCTTCGTGAATCCGGCCGTCTACGACAACATCGGACTGGACCGCCGCGAGGCCGTCGCCCAGGTGAAGGCGAGCGGCCACCGGCGCGAGGTCATGCAGAGCGGTGCCAAGCGGCTCACCGACTTCCTCGACGACATCGGCGTACTGCGCGGAGTCGGCCGGAAGCTGTGGCAGAGCTCGGGCCTGCTGGCGTAGGGAGCCGGCCCGCGGGCCGGTCTGTCACCGGCCCGCGGCCGGCCTGCCACCGGCCCGGATCGGGCCTGATCGACAGGACACCCACCCGTCCGGCGCCCCCGCGGGGCTACCCTGCGGACATGACCGTACGCGCGTACCGCAGGCTGAGCGTCGAGGAGCGGCGAGCCCAACTCCTCGACGCCGCCCTCTCGCTGTTCGCGCACCGGGCACCGGAGGAGGTCTCGCTGGACGACGTCGCCGAGGCCGCCGGGGTCTCGCGCCCGCTCGTCTACCGCTACTTCCCGGGCGGCAAGCAGCAGCTCTACGAGGCCGCCCTCCGCTCGGCGGCGGACGTCCTCGAACTCTGCTTCGCCGAACCCCAGCAGGGCCCCCTGACCCGGCGCCTGTCCCGGGCCCTGGACCGCTACCTCGCCTTCGTCGACGAACACGACGCCGGCTTCGCGGCCCTCCTCCAGGGCGGCAGCGTCGTGGAGACCTCCCGCACGACGGCGACGGTGGACGGCATCCGCCGTGCCGCCGCCGACCAGATCCTCTTCCACCTGGGCGTCCCGGCGCCCGGACCCCGGCTGCGCATGATGGTCCGTACGTGGATCACCGCGGTCGAGGCCGCCTCCCTCATATGGATCGACGAGGGCAAACAGCCGGAGGTCGAGCGCCTCCGGGACTGGCTGCTGGACCAGTTCATCGCCCTGCTGACCGCCACCGCCGCCACGGATCCGGAGACGGCGGCGGCCGCCCGGGCCGCCCTCGCCCTGGAATCGGCGGACGGCCCGGTCGGGGTCCTCGCCCGCCGGGTGATCCCCGTGGTGTCCGAGGCCGCCCACCTGCTGTGACACTGGTGGGGTGAGAAGCCAACCGACCCCGTTCGAGGGCGGGCCGATGGACGGCCGGGTCCTCCCCGTCCTGCTCGGCCCGACCGGACACCCCCCGAAGTGGTACGAGATCCCCGTCCCCACGCCGGACGGCGGCCCGCCGACGGTGCTGCTGTACGAACGCGTCCCGGCGGGGTACTCCAAGCGGCTCGGCCTGCAGAAGGGCTGGAAGTACGCCTACCAGCCCTCGGGCACGAAGCCCAAGATCCGCTGGCCCTGGACCAAGAGCCCGAAAACCCCTTAGGGGCCGGCCCCGCCGGCGTTCGCGGCGCGGGTCCGGGGCGGAGCCCCGGGTACCGGCCGACGCGTACGGCTCTGTCCGCGACCCGCGACCCGCGACCCGCGACCCGCGACCCGCGACCCGCGACCCGCGCCGCTCCGCCCGCGCCCGGCGCCTCGCCCCCGCCCCCGTCCCCGCCGAGCCTCCGGCTAGGAGCCCGGCAGGGTCAGGACCGCCAGGCCGCCGCCGCCCTCCGCCTCCCGGAACTCCAGCCGCGCCCCGATCACCGCCGCCTGCCCCACGGCGATGGTCAGCCCCAGCCCGTGGCCCTTGCCGCCACCGCTCCGGAAGCGCTGCGGGCCGTGCGCCGCCAGGTACGCGGGGAACCCGTCGCCGTGGTCCCGTACCGTCACCACCGGTCCGTCCACCGTCAGCACCACCGGCGGCCGCCCGTGCTTGTGGGCGTTGGCCACCAGGTTCCCGAGCACCCGTTCCAGCCTGCGCCGTTCCGTCTCCACGTGCGCATCCCGGACGACCACCACCTCCGTGTCCGTTCCGGACGCCCGCACCACACGCCGTACCAGCCGCCCCAGCTGGTGCAGATCGGTCTCCACCACCTCGCTGCCCGAGTCCAGCCGGGAGATCTCCAGCAGGTCCTCCGTCAGCTGCCGCATCGTCCGTACCCGCTCGCGCACCAGCTCCGTCGGCCGCCCCTCCGGCAACAGCTCCGATGCCGCGTGCAGCCCCGTCAGCGGCGTGCGCAGCTCGTGCGCCACGTCAGCCGTGAACCGCCGCTCGCTCTCCAGCTTCGACTGCAGACTTCCCGCCATCGTGTCCAGCGCCGCCGCCACCGTCGCCACCTCGTCCTGGTGCCGAGAGGGGGTCTTCGTCCGCGGGTCGTCCACCCGCGCGTCGAGGTCTCCCTGGGTGATCCGCCGCGCCACGGTCGCCGTCAGGTGCAGCCGCCGGGTCACCCGGGTCACCGCGAAGGCGCCCACCAGCAGGGTGCCGCCGATCGCCAGCAGCGACGACCCGATGATCGCGTTGTCCAGCCCGCTGATCGTGCGGGAGCTCTGCCCGTAGTCGACGGCGGCCGCGAGGGCCCGGCCGTCCGCGGGAGCCGCCGCCCACATCGTCGGGCGGCCCCGGTGATCCGCCACCAGCGTGCCCCGGCGCCCGCTGACGGCCAGCGCCCGCAGCTCCGGCGGCAGCCCCGCGGGATCCAGCCCGGCATCGCGCGGAAGCGGCTCGCCCGCCTCGTACGCGCGCGAGACGTCGTGCAGTTTGCCGAGCGCCTTCTCCCGCGCCGTGGCCACCGTCTGCCGGGTCACCTCCACGTGCACCAGGGCACCCAGTACCGCCGCCAGCGAGCAGCACATCACCACGATGAAGCACGCCGACTTCCAGGTCAGCGTGGCCGTCCAGGAGGGCAGCCTCATGGCCGTACCGGCACGGGAGCGGGCTCCCGGCTTCCCGGGCCCTGGCCCTGGCCCGGTCCCTGGCCCTGCGGATTGCCGGGCACCCGTACGATCTGCTCGCGCGTCGGCAGCATGGTGAGCTGCTTCTCGTCCCAGGACCAGGCGGTGATCAGCTCGTAGCCACGGTTCCCGCTGGGCACCCGCAGGATCACGTCACCCCCGGCCAGTTCCACCGAGATGACGGTCTCGGTGGTCGCCATGATCCGGTTGAGCCGCCCGTCCGGGTCCGCCGTGTACACCCGTACGGACATCATTTTGTCCGGGAACTCGATGCCGACGATCAGCTCGTCCTTGCCGTTGCCCGTGAGGTCCCGGTAGTACGGCTTCAGCACCGGGCACGACTCCGGCTCCTCGTCGCCCTCGTCCCCGTGCTTCGCGCACGCCGTGATCGCGGCAGCCGTCCTCGGAGGCATCCCGTCGGCTCCGCTCACGGTGTTCGGATGAGCCTGCAGTTCGGCCTGGACGAGGGCCACCGGGTCGACGGCGTGCACGTCCTGGTCGTGTACCGCCGGGATCCCCTTGACGTACTCCGGCGGGGCGCCACCCGGATCGGCGGGCGGCACGGACGCCCCGCGGCGATCGGGCCACAGATGGACGGGCCCGCTCGCGGTCGGCGTGGTACCGGCGCTCACCAGCCCGCCGGTGTCCCCGCAGCCCGCCAGCAGCGGAACGAGCGCGAGCAGGGGGAGCGTCGTGCGAACGCCGGCCCGGACACGGAAGCGCAACCTGTTCACAGCCCCTGTGCCCTTGCCCTTCTGCCCGCGGTACGTCGACGGTCGATCACGTCAACCATATGCGGAGGTACGTACCTTTACCGCGAGGTCTCGGCGGAGGTCCCGGCCGAGGTCCCGGCCCAGGTCTCAACGGAGGTCTCAACTGTCGGTGCGCCCCCGGCGCAGCATCGCGAAGCCCAGCCCGGCGGCGCCGACGGCCGCGATACCGCCGCCCGCAGCGAGCAGCAGCACACCCTCGCCCGGACCGTCCGCCAGCGTACTCAGCCGCCGGCCGGCGCTGGGGCCCTCGGCGACGGCGCGGCCGTCACCGGTCGCCGCCTTCTGCGGAACCGAAGCCGGCACGACCTGACCACCGGGGGTCCCGTTGCGGGTCCCCGTCTTGTGCCCGTCGCCCGCCACGGTGTGGTCGGTGCCCCGGGCCGGGGCGTCGCCCACCCAGGAGGTGAGCCGCCCGGTGGAGTCCAGCGAGGCGTGCAGATCCCCGGTGCCGCCGAAGTCGGTGATCCCGTCACGGCTGGTCAGGGTGACCGCCTTGGTGCCGTCGGCCGCCAGGATCTCGGCCTGGTACGCGCCCTTGGCCGTGCGGTAGACCTTCGCCGTGGACACCCCGTCCGCGAGCGAGAGGCTCTTGACGAGGCTCCACTGCGGGGCCGCGGAACGCGCGGACGAGGCCGCGGGCACCCCCTCGGCCAGGGCGGCGGCGGTGGGCAGGGCCAGCAGACTTCCGGCGCATGCGGTCACGGCGGCGGCGCGAACGAGAGTGCGGCGGCTGACGGTGCTCACGGGGAAATCCTTCGGTGCCGGTCGGGGTCTGGGCCATCCAGGTGGGTCAAACCTAGGGCCCGGCCGTTGCGGCAGCGCCCCGTTCGTGTAACAGCGGAGTCGCAACGTTCCGTCGGAGTCGTTACACATCCGAGGGATTGCCGTGCGGCGCCCCGGCTGCTCCCATGGACGGCGGGGGTGAGGGCGATGCGCGGACTCAAGGTACTGCCGAGCGGCCGGCCCGGCCGCGGCCGGCTGTACGTCAACCTGCCCGACGGGCAGGCGGTGGCCTGGTACGACCGGCAGGCCAACCGGATCAGCGTCCTCGCGGACGACCACCGCGAGGCGATCCTGGCGGTGCTGCGGCCCTACTTGAGCGGAACGGTCTCGATCGGCCCGCCCCCGGTCCCCACGGCGGCCGACCTGCGACGGCTCGCCCTGTCGCCCGACGCGGACCTGGCCCCGAACCGCCCGGGGGAGACCCTGCTGGGCGAACTGGAACACGGCTCGGCGGGCACCAGAGCCCGGCACCGGCTGCGCCAGGACCTCACCGCGCAGCAGCGGATGGGTGACGCCTTCGACGCCCTGGAATGTGACGGCTGGCGGGTCCTGCACTGCGTCCCGCTCCCGGGGCCGGGCCAGATCGACCACCTGCTGATCGGCCCGGCCGGGATCTTCTGCGTGCGTACGGTCCCGAGCCGCCGCCAACGCGCGGTGGTCGGCGACCTCATGCTTACGGTGGGCCGCGCGGAACCCCGCCCGGACCCCCGCTGGATCCGCCGCGCGGCGGCCTTCGCGACGACGGCCCTGACGGCGAAGGCCACCCCGGCCCTGGCGGTGGTCGACGCCGTCCGCGTCGAAACGACCCCCACGGTCCGCGACATCCGCATCCTCCAGCCCCCGACGGCCCTCCCAACCCTCGCCACCTCCCCGACCACCCTGAAACCCCCGGAAATCGAAGCCCTCTTCACCGAAGCCCGCAACACCCACACCTGGCTCACCCCCCACCCCGGCACGCCCACCCCTTGAGGAGCCCCCACCCACCCCGCGCTACGCGCTCCCGCCGCCCAATCCAGCCTCGCCTGCGTTCGAGGGGCCCCTCCGCCCACCCCGGTCTACGCGCGCTCCCGCCGCCCAATCCAGCCTCGCCGGCGTTCGAGGCGCCCCCGCCCACCCCGGTCTACGCGCTCCGGCCGCACATCCCAGCCCCGCCGGTGTTGGAGCCGCCCCACCCATCTCAGCCCCGCCGGCGTTTGAGGCGCGGGGCCTGGGGCGGAGCCCCGGTTTCGGGAAGGGGCGGGTAGGGGAGAGCG
Source organism: Streptomyces sp. NPDC048257 (assembly GCF_043201855.1). Taxonomy (NCBI): domain Bacteria; kingdom Bacillati; phylum Actinomycetota; class Actinomycetes; order Kitasatosporales; family Streptomycetaceae; genus Streptomyces; species Streptomyces sp. NPDC048257. The sequence goes on along the minus strand of NZ_JBICZI010000004.1, from coordinate 260,346 downwards.
CCGCAGGCCCCGCCCCCCCCACCACCACCCCTCAGGCGGAGGTCCGCTTCCGCGGCGTCGCCGTCTTCTTCGCGGCCGCCCCGGCCTTCTTCGCCGCCGCCGTCTTGGCCGTGCTCTTGCTCGTGGACTTGGCCGCACCCGCACCCGCACCCGCACCCGCACCCGAAGTCGACTTCGCCGCACCCGACTTGCCCGTCGTGGCCTTCTTCTTCGTAGCGGCCGCCGCCGTCTTCTTGGCCGAAGTCGCAGTCGACTTCTTCCCACCCACGGCCTTCGGCGCCGCCGCACCGGCACCCGCACCCGCACCGGCACCGGCCCCGGCCCCCGCACCCCGCTTCCGCCGAATCGGAGTCACCTCGGCCGCGGCCGCTGCCTCGCCCCCGCCCGCCTCGCCCCCGCCCGCCCCGGCAGCCCCGGCCCCCTCCCCCCGCGAGGCCTTCGCCGCCCGCACGCTCTTCTCCAACGCCGCCATCAGGTCGATCACCTGCCCCCCGGCCGGCTCCACGGCGGCCTCCGTGGGCTCGAACGCCCCACCCGACTTCGCCACGATCATCGCCTCCACGGCATCCCGGTAGTCGTCGTGCAGCGAGGTCATCTCCACCTCCCCCAGCGTCGCCATCAGCGCATCCGCGAGGTCGAGTTCGGCTTCCCGCACGGACACCGACACCTCCGGCGCCACCCCCTCCGGCGCCCGGATCTCGTCCGGCCACAACAGCCCGTGCATCGCGATCACGTCGTCCACGACCCGCAGCATGCCCAGCCGCTCCCGCCCCCGCAGCGCGTACTTGGCGATCGCGACCTTCCGGCTCCGCTTGAGCGCCTCCCGTAGCAGCGTGTACGGCTTCGCCGCCGTCGCCCCGTTCGCCGCGAGGTAGTACGCCGCGTCCATCTGCAGCGGATCGATCTCCTCCGCCGGTACGAACGACATGATCTCGATCGTCTTCGCGGTCGCCAGCGGCAGCTGCGCCAGGTCCTCGTCCGTGATCGGGACGATCGACCCGTCGGCCTCCTCGTACCCCTTGCCGATCTCGGCGCTCGGCACCTCCTCCCCGTCCAGCTCGCACACCTTGCGGTACCGGACGCGTCCGCCGTCACTCACATGGATCTGGCGAAAGGAGATCGAGTGGCTCTCGGTGGCGTTCACGAGCTTGATCGGGATGCTGACCAGGCCGAAGGAGATCGCCCCGTTCCAAATGGATCGCACGGTTCCTCCCGTTTCGTGGCAGTCTCATCGTATGACGCCGATCACATTGGTGGAGGGCCGTCGCATCGCGCTCAGCAATCTCGACAAGGTTCTCTACCCGGAGACCGGCTTCACCAAGGGCGAGGTGCTCCACTACTACGCCACCGTCGCGGAGCCGCTGCTCGCCCACATCCACGACCGGCCGGTGTCCTTCCTGCGCTATCCGGACGGGCCGGACGGCCAGCTCTTCTTCACGAAGAATCCGCCGCCCGGCACGCCCGCCTGGGTGAAGACCACTCCCGTGCCCCGCTCCGAGGACCTGTCCGCCGCACAGGTGGTCGTCGCCGACATGGCCACCCTCATGTGGTCCGCCAACCTCGTCGTGGAGTTCCACACCCCCCAGTGGCCCGCCGGCCAGCCCGCCCTCGCCGACCGGATGGTCCTCGACCTCGACCCCGGCCCGCCCGCCACCGTCGTCGAGTGCTGCGCCGCCGCGCTCTGGCTGCGCGAGCGGCTCGCCGCCGACGGCCTGCACGCCTACGCCAAGACCTCCGGCTCCAAGGGCATGCACCTGGCCGTGCCGCTGGAGCCGACCCCCTCCGAGCGGGTGTCCGCGTACGCGAAGCGGCTCGCCCAGGAGGCCGAGCGCGAGCTCCCCGACCTGGTGGTGCACCGCATGGCCAAGGCCCTGCGCCCCGGCAAGGTCTTCGTCGACCACAGCCAGAACGCCGCCGCCAAGACCACCGCCGCCCCGTACACCCTGCGCGCGCGGGCCCGGCCCACCGTGTCCGCGCCCGTCTCCTGGGCGGAGGTCGAGGCCTGCCGCACCCCCGCCGCCCTGGTCTTCCTCGCCGACGACATCGCCCCGCGGCTCGCCCGCGACGGGGATCTCCTCGGCCCGCTGACCGACCCCGCGCGGGCCCGCCCGCTCCCCGGGAACCCGCCGTGATCCGCGTCGCGCTGGCCGCTGCCGTACGCACCCTGCCGCGCGGGGCGGGGCTGGCGTACGAGCCGAAGTTCGACGGGCACCGGCTCGTCGTACTGCGCTCGGCGACCGAAGTGACCCTTCAGGCGCGCTCCGGGCGGATCGTGACCAGCGCCTTCCCCGACCTGGCCGCGGCCGCGCTGCTGCTGCCCGCCGACACCGTCCTCGACGGCGAGGTGGTGGTCTGGCACGCGGGCCGTACGGACTTCGCGCTGGTGCAGCGGCGGGCGGCGGCCACCGCCGCGCGGGCCGCCGTCCTCGCGCAGCGCCTGCCGGCCTCGTACGCCGCCTTCGACGTCCTGGAACTGGCCGGGCTCGACCTGCGCGCCCGCCCGTACGAGCGCCGCCGGGCCCTCCTCGTCGACCTGCTCCTGCCGCTCGGGCCGCCGCTGCAGCCGGTGCCGATGACGACCGACCCGGAACTGGCCGCCACCTGGTACGAGACCCTGCCGGCCAGCGGAATCGAGGGGCTCGTCGTCAAACGGCTGGACCAGGCCTACCCGGCCGGGCGGCGCGGCTGGCAGAAGCTGCGGCACACGGACGTCCGGGACGCGGCGGTGGTCGGCTTCACCGGCACCCCGCGCCGGCCGCTCGCCCTGGTGCTCGTCCTGCCCGTCGGGGACGAGACCCCGCTGGTGTCGAGCCCGCTGACGGCGGCGCTGCGCACGGAGCTGGCGGCCGAGCTGGCCGCCCGCGGGGCGGCCTCGCCCTCCCTGGCCACGGTCACGGCGATCGGGTTCGGGGAGGTCCCCTTCCGGCCGCTCGACCCACCGCTCACGGCGGAGGTCCGGCACACCTCGGCCCGGCACCCGCCGCCCGAGGTGCTCCGGCTGCGGACGGACCTCTGACCCGCGCGGGAGGCACGGGTCAGAGGCCGACGAAGTGGGTGCGCCCAGGAGCCTGCCGCAGGAGCGTGCGCCAGGAGCGTGCGCTAGGAGTGTGCGCCGCGTCCGGCGTCCGGGGGAGCCCCCGGCTGCGGATGCGGCCCCGGGCCCTCCGGCAGCTCGTAGCCGGACTCCCGTTCCGCCCGGACCTCTTCCGGATGACTGGAGGTGGTGGAGCCGAAGTTCCCGTAGCCCTGCATCTCGTGCGGCCGCAGGCCGCCCTCCGGGATCTCCACCGAGTCCCGCTCCTCGCGGACTTCGTAGACCGCCCCGCCCTCCGGCAGGTGTGGCTGGCTCTCGGCGGTGGGCGGAGGTGGCTCTTGGTTGCGGACTTTCTTGCCCAGGATGAAGCCGCCCAGCAGGAAGCCGGCGACGAGGATTCCGACGACCAGAAACCAGGCGATGTCGGTGAGGGTCGAGTCCACGCTCAAGGTCGTGTACATACCGACCATTTTCCCGCACGCGAGTCCGATATGCTCTGCTATGTCGCGGATATCTTGGGCCATCCGGGGCACGCGCCCGGCGAATGCCCCGGATGTACGCAGTCCGAGAAGGAGGCCCGGCCATGCCCCGCGGATCTTCCCCGAAGCGCGAACGCCAGTACGAGCACATCAAGGAGGGGCTGGAGGAGCGCGGCGAGCCCGAGGAGAAGGCAAAGGAGATCGCCGCCCGGACGGTGAACAAGGAACGCGCCCGCGCCGGCGAATCCCGGACCGCGAGCAGGCAATCCCTCGAGGACATCTCCTCGTCCCGCCGCGGGGGCCTGCACTCCCACTCGGGCCCGCAGGGACCCACGTACGACCAGCTCTACGCCGAGGCCCGGCGCCGCAACGTCCACGGCCGCTCGGACATGAACAAGGCGCAGCTGAAGCGGGCCCTCGGCGAGTAGCCGCCCTATGTGTTGATGGGCCCCTCGGTGTCCCGCAGGGCGCCGGCGGCCGTGCGCACCGCGAGCACCCCCAGGATCTCGGCGCAGATCGCCAGCGCGGTCTCCGCCGGGGTACGGGCGCCGAGGTCCAGGCCGATCGGGCCGTGCACGCGGGCCAGTTCGGCCTCGGTGACCCCGGCCGCGAGCAGCCCCTCGCGCCGCCGGGCCTGGGTCTTGCGCGAGCCCAGCGCGCCGACGTACGGCACCTCCTGGGCCAGTGCCACCCGCAGCGTCGGCACGTCGAACGACTCCTCGTGACTCAGCATGACCAGGCACGCGGCGTCCCGACGCGCCTCCAGCAGCTTGCCGGCCTCCTCCGGGGCGGTGACCAGCGCGGCCTCCCAGCCCAGCAGCCGCGCCTGCCGCTCGATGATCTCGGCCAGTTCACCGCCGCCCCCGATGACCACGTACGGGGCCGACGGAAACGCCTCGACCAGCACCAGCCCGGACTCCGCGTAGAGCGCGTCCCGCCCGGCCCGCCGGGTCGCCAGCAGCTCCCCCGCCCGCCGCCCGGCATCCTCACCGGGCGCGTCGGTGGCCCGTACGACCTCACTGACGGCCTGGTCCGCGGCCTCGTTCAGCCGGGTCACCAGGGCCACCCCGACCCCGTCGCCGAGCAGCTCCCACCACTCGACCGGGATCGCGGTGAGCGGCTGCAGCAGCACCTCGGCCTGCCCGCCGCAGGTCAGCTTTGCCGCGACGGCCTCGGCGGCGCGCACGGACACCTCGCACACCCGCGCCGTGACCCCGGCCGGCAGGGCCGCGACCTCGGCGGCGAGCTCGGCGTCGAAGACCCCGCGGTACAGGGTGCCGACACACTCCCCCCGCGTATCGACGAGCAGGGCCCCGCCCGGATCCCGGGGCCCGAAGCCCTGTTCGGTCACGGGCCGTGCCAGATACCCGGCCCGCCCCTCGGCCACCCACTGCCGCGCCGTCTCCACCAGCTCACGCATCCCGGCTCCCTCCTCGTCGACAGAGCCCTGGTACGCACCCGGCCGGCGCCACACGGCGGGCTCACCCCCAACGTACGCACCCACCGCCCCCCACCCCACCCCCCAAATCCCACAGACCCACCCCCACCGCCCTCGTACGGACCACCGGAACGCGAGCGGCTCCCGGCGCCCCGGCGTCCCGGCATCCCGGTGTTCCGCAGGTGGTGGCGGCCGGTCAGTGTCCGGAGACCCGGGCGGCCGGGACGGCAGGGACGGTCTCGGCGGCGCGCAGTCCGCCGGCCGACGGCCAGATGTCCAGGACCACCGAGGCGAGATAGGCGCCCCGGGCACGGATCCGGTCCTCGTCCCAGGAGGAGGCCCATGCGTCGATGCCGGAACCGGGCGGGGGATTGAGCAGCGTGCCGTGGGTGAGGCGCAGGAGGCTGTGCTCACCGAGCCACTGGCGCTTGCTGCCCCACGCCATGTTGCCGAGGGTGGGATTGAGACGGGCCGTGACCAGGGTCAGATTGCCGAGGGTGTGCACCAGCTCGTCGCGGCCCGCCCCTTCGTCCGGATCGTCGGCCAGGGGAGGCCAGTTGTCGCGCCAGCTCTGCGGCATCACGTGCTCGATCGTCAGCTTCGAACCGAGCTGTTCGCCGATCGGGGCGGTGAGTTGCTCCGTGTGGTCGGTGCGCAGCTCGTCCTCCAGCGCCTCGAGGAGGATGCGGACGCGGTGGCGGTAGAGCCGGGCGTACAGGGGATCCTGCTCCAGGGCCGTACGGAATTCGGCGTCGGTCGGCCAGTTCCGGTGCTGGCCGTGCATCCCCGTCAGGGTCTTGATGATGACTTCGTCCGCTCGCCCGGGCTCCCGGGCCGCCGCGGCCACGAGGTCGCGGAAGACGTGGTTGTAGTCCCGGTTGCTGAGGTTGAGGATCGCCCGCCGCACGAGGTAGCTGTCGATGGCGCGGATGGCGTTGCGCCGGCGCTCGGGTGACAGCACCTCCTCGCTCAGCCCGTAGAGGAAGAGGAGCAGAGGCATCGGTGTCGACATCTGCATGACCTTCATCCGGTACAGGAACCGGCCTTCGAGACCGTGCGAGGGGTACTGGTCGAGTCGCTCGTAGATCTCGGCGTACCGCGTCAGCTCCGCGAACACCTGCTCGGTGGGAACGGAGGCGGAGCGCAGCCAGCGCTCGAACTCCTTGAACAGTGCCGAAGAGGTGAACTCACGCTGTGTGCGCATGGTCAGCCAGTAGGTCAAGAAGACATCGAGGCGGCTGCGCGTGATGCGGCCCGTCGTCTGCTCGGTCCGCCACTCGGCCTGGTCGAAGGGGGCCCAGTAGGTCCGGTAGAGGCGGTCGATGTCCGCGCCGGCGTGCTCGGCGTCCCGGAACAGCAAGTTCTTGACCAGGTCCGCGTGTTCCAGCGGAGTGCCACGGCTGTTGAGGGTCTCGAAGACGACCTGGGCGTCGTCGTGCTCCTCCAGGTCGATGACGACCAGGCGCAGGTGCTCACGCATCGTCTGCACCAGCGCCCCGAGCCGCTCGTGCGGTTCGGGCGCCTCGGCCAGCCACTTGTCGATCTCCTGCCGGAAGTAGTCGACCGCCTGGGTCAGCCGGCCGCTGCCGCCCTTGCCGAGCATGACGGAACGGAACTCTTCGCGGTCGGCGTTCGTGGGCCAGACCTTGTAGAGGTGGTCGGGGTGCCGGCCGCGGTCGAACAGGTCCTCGTCGTTCTCCAGGAACTTGCCGAGCAGCCGCACGGACTTCTCGTGGTCCCGGGCGGTGGCCGACAGCCTCGCCGCGAAGAGGAACAACTGGAGCGTCGTCAGGCGCTGCTGCCCGTCGATGACCTGCCGGGTCTCAAGATCGGACGACATGTGGGGCGCCTCGTCGAAGACGACGGCGCCGAGGAAGTGCGGCGCGACGGTATCCCCGGACTGCACCGACTCCTCCGCCCGCTCCACCGCCCGGCGAATGTCCTCCCACAGGGCGGCCCAGTTGTCGTCCCGGTCCCAGACGTACGGACGCTGGAACAGCGGCACCGTGTACCGGACGTCCCTGCCGAAGATCCGCCGCAGATCAACGGTGTCAGCCTTCATGGGCTCCCCTCCCTCGTACGAACGGTCCCCACGCTAGCGATCTCCCACCGGCCGGACAGGCCTTCGGCGCCATCCGCCCCCTACGGAGGGGCCGAAGCCGTCGTGTGCGACACCTGCTGCTCGCCTTGTCCCGGGGCGAGGACGGACGCGATAGGACTTCCCCTCCCACTGCCACACCACCGGGCAGCACCCGCATACGGAGCCCCTGCATCCCGGAGCCTGAGCGTCCCCGACGGAGGCGTGAAGCAGCTGTAAGAGTCACCGCCCGGACGCTCTGCGTCACTGGCGTTCGGAGCGGGCTGTCCGAGCTCCCGGGGGTGATTCCTAGAGGGCGTTGGTGGGTGGGCGTGGGCCCGGTGGCTGAAGCGCCGCCGCGCGGATGCCTTCCTCGCCGTCCCGGCCGGTGGCACCGGTAGCAACGTCAGACAGAGAGCTAACATTTAAGTAAGAATCAATCTACGTAACATCGAATCTATGTTTCATGGATGCTGGGAAGGGGCGCTGATGGAGTTCAAGGGCAGGTCTGCTGATCTGGATCAGCTGGCTCGGCAGCTGGGCCTGGTGGTTGGCGGTACGGGCGCCACGCGTGGTCAGGCTGTGATCGTGACGGGGCGGCGCCGGGTGGGCAAGTCTCGTCTGGTCCAGGAGTTCTGCGACCGTTCCGGGCTTCCGTACGTGGTCTTCCAAGCGACCCGGGGACGCAACGCCGTGGCCGAGCGGGCGGACTTCGCCGCAACGCTGGCGCATTCCGCTCTGCCCGGGGCTGAGCTGATGGCCGGGTTGCAGGCCGCCGACTGGAACCAGGCACTGCGTTCCCTGGCGGTCGCAGTTCCGGACGATGCCCCGAGTATCGCGGTGCTCGACGAGGTGCCGTGGCTGGTGGAGCAGGACGGGGAGTTCGAGGGGGCGCTGCAGACGGTCTGGGACCGGCACCTGTCCGCCAAGCCGGTCCTGTTGATCCTGGTCGGCAGTGACATGTCGGTGATGGAGGCGCTGCAGTCCTATGGGCGCCCGCTCTTCGGCCGGGCGGCCAAGATGACCGTACAGCCGCTGCATCTGGCCGATGTGCAGGCGATGACCGGCCTTGACGCGGCGGAAGCGGTGGACGCGCTGCTGATCACCGGAGGGTTCCCGGAGATCGTTCAGTCCTGGCGGCCGGGGATGGGCCGCAGAGACTTCCTGCGCGAGGTTGTGGCCAACCCGCTGGCTCCGCTGTTGGTGGCGGGCGAACTGTCGCTGCTGGGGGAGTTTCCCCAGGCGTCCCACTCGCGCGCGGTCCTGGAAGCGGTCGGCAGTGGCGAGCGGACCTTCTCCACCATTGCCGCACAGGCCGGCGCTGCGGGTGCGCTGCCCTCGGGCACGCTGTCTCCGCTGTTGAACACGCTGCTGGCCAAGCGGGTCCTGGCTGCTGACCTGCCGCTCTCGGTCAAGGCGGACAGCAAGAACAAGCGCTATCGCATCGCCGATCCGTATCTCCGGTTCTGGCTGGCTTTCCTGCAGCGCGGGATTCCGCTCATCGAGCGTGGCCGCGGTGATCTGGCGCTGGAGCGCATTGAGCGGTCGTGGGCGACCTGGCGGGGCCGGGCCGTCGAGCCGGTCGTCCGCGAGTCGTTGCTGCGGCTGCTGCCCGACGAGATGTGGCCGCAGACAGAGGCGATCGGCGGCTGGTGGAACCGGCAGAACAACCCTGAGATCGACCTGATCGGAGCCGACCGCGAACCCGTAGCAGGGCAGGTCCACTTCATCGGCTCGGTGAAGTGGCTGGAGTCGCAGCCGGTCGGCCGGCGTGAGTACGACGCTCTGGTGCGGGACATGCTCGCCGTCCCTGGTGCCGAGCCGGGCACGGCGCTGGTGGCGGTGTCCCGTTGTGGTGTTGAGGCCGGTCTGCCTCTTGCGGCGCACTGGGGTCCGGAAGACCTTGTTCGTGCCTGGCGGTAGTCAGGGAAACCGCCAGGGTGGTCATGGTGATGTACCTACCTCGGGCGCCAGTGGCAGTAGGCATCGACCGCCCTCTGAGAACCTTCCGGACATCGAAGCCCCTACGCGCGGCGGTGTAACCGCTGTCCAACGCTGCGGCCAGCTCCACCACCCGGGATCAGCGCCGTTCGCGTGACGCCGCCCGCCGAGGGCGCCGGTGCCCGGTATACGCGACGCCGGGTGGCGGCCGCTGTCCCATGCGGCGGTGAGAGCGGCGACCGGGTCAGGGGCACAGCGCGCGCAGGGGAGGAGCTGGGACATCGCCAAGCTGCGGTGATCCTCGGAATGCTGCCTGTTTCACCCCCGCGGGGTTCACCCTCGCGGGGTGGCCGGCCGGGGCTAGGCTGGCCGGGTGAACGCGCGTACCGCCCTGGCGAAATGGCTCGGCACCCTGGATTCCGAGGGACTGACCGCCCTGTTGGAAGAGCGGGATCTGCCGCTCGCCGCCGAGCACCGGCGGATCACCACACTCCGCGAACTGGCCGAACACCTACTCACCGACGAGTCGGTGGCCCACGGCCTGATGGCGGGCACCGCGGGCGAACTGGAACTGCTGGCTTCCATCGCCGCCCTGGCGTTGGAGCGGCACGGACCCGTGGCCGGCGGCGAGACTGAGGACGGCTCCCGTTATCCCTGGCAGCTTCACCGGCCCGTGGCGCCGGTGGAGCCAGCCGAACGGCTGGTGGCCGAGCGGGACGTACTGGCCTGGTTCGAGCCGGGGGCGGAGCGGCAGCGGGCGGAGCACACGCTCGCCCGACTGCGGGAGCGCGCGCTGTTGCTCCCCGCGCCCAAGGGGAAACTGGCGCTGCCGCCGCTGCTGCACGTCCGGGCGGCCGGATTCGACGGTTACGGGCGCACCGCCGACCGGCTGCTGACCTCCGCCTACAACGCCCCCGAGGTCAAGCGGATCGCCGCAACCCTCTTCGGCGAGGGCGCGGCCCGTACGCGTGACCAGGCGCAGGAGCTGATCACCGCCATGCTCGCCGATCCCGCCCTGGTGCGGGCTCTCGTGGCGGACGCCCCGGCCCGGGCTCAGGAACTGCTGGACCACGTGGTGCCCGGCCCGCCGCTGCTGCGCACCCACTGCTTCGTCAGCCGGTACGGGGCGCAGTACGCGGCCCCGGACTCCAAGTACGTCTTCCGGGAGGGCGGCAGCGGCGACGAGGGCACGGACTGGCTGGCCGCGCGCGGGCTCGTGGTCCCCGTAGGCCTCGACCTGGTGGAGCTCCCGTACGAGGTCGCCCGTGCGCTCCGTCACGAGGGTGCGACACCCAGCCCCCGGCTGGAGGCGGAGCCGCTCACCGCCACCGCGCCGCTGCCGCCCGGATGGGAGGGCGAGGGCGGCACGGCCGCCGCGGCGGCCGCCTGGCGGGCCGAACTCGTCCTGCGGGCGCTGGCCGCCGAGCCGGTCGCGATCCGCAAGGCAGGCGGGATCGCCGTACGGGACACCCGCCGGCTGGCCAGGGCGGCCGGGGCCGATGAGGCCGACACCCGGCTGTGGCTGGACCTCGCGGTGAACGCCGGCCTGGCCGCACCCCAGGACGACGAACCGGCCCCCGCTTCCCGGGGCCGCCGGAACTCCAAGGGCCCCAAGCCCTCCGCCCGGCTGCTGCCGAGCGACCGCTATGACGCCTGGGCCGCCGCCCCCGCAGCGGGCAAGCTGCTCCCGCTGCTGGCCGCCTGGGCTGTGGTCCCCGCAGTTCTCAGCCACTGGCCGGACCCCGACGAGACCCCGGTCGCGCTCATCAGCCCGCAGGACGAGGACGCCGTGACCCTCCGCACCGGGGTCCTACGAGCGCTCGCCACCCTCCCCGACGGCCACGGGCTGACCGCGAACGCGCGCGGATACACCGAACTGCTCTCCCTGGCCGCATGGTTCCAGCCCGCCCTGCGCGCTCACCTGGCCGCAGACGCCACGGGGGAGCTGACCGGCCCGGACGGAGTCCTCGACCGCATGGCGGCCACCCTGACCGAGGCGGCCCTGCTCGGCGTGGTCGCCCACGGCGCGCTCACCCCCGTCGGCCGGTCCCTGTGCCGCCTGCTGGAGGCGGGCGCCGCCCACCACTACCCGGCCGTACCCGGCGCGGACACGGACCCGTCGGCCCGCGGCTCCGAGGGCCTGAGCGAGGACCTGTCCCTCCGCCCCATCCTGGCGAAGGCGGTGACCGCCCTGCGCGAGGACCTGTACGCAGCGCTGCCCGAGCCCAGCGATAGGGCCCGGTTCCAAAGCGACCTGACCGCCACCGTCACCGGTGCGCCCGCACCCGCCCTGGCCGACCTGCTCTCCGCCGTCGGCGACATCGAGTCCGAGGGGCACGCGGTGGTCTGGCGCATCACGGCAACCTCCATCCGCCGGGCCCTGGACGCCGGCTGGAGCGCGGACGAACTCCTCGACCGCCTCACGGCGGCAAGCGAGCGCGAAACCCCCCTCCCCCAGCCGCTGGCCTACACGATCAAGGACACCGCCCGCACCCACGGACAGCTCAAGGTCGTCCGCTCCGCCTGCTGCATCCGCTCCGACGACACCGCCCTGATCGCCGAGGTGGCCCAGGCCCGCGGCCTGACCAAACTCCGCCTGCGCCGAATCGCCCCAACCGTCCTGATCTCCACAGCCCCGCCGGAGGAGACGCTGTCAGCCCTCCGCACGGCCGGCTACGCCCCCACTCAGGAGGCCGAGACCGGCACCACGCTCCTCGACCGCGCCCCCAACAACCGCGCCCCGAGCCTCATGCCCACCCTGGACGAGGCCCACCGCCCGTACGTCGCTGCACCCCACGGCACCCCACCAAGCGCCCGCACCCTGGCCGCGGCACTCACCGCGGCGGGGTAGCGGCCGTAGCTCAAGGCAGCGAGTGGAAGCTTGCTGCGCATACTCTCGCTTGCCCCTCGCCCTGCCACCCGCCGTCGGGTCAGGCCGACTCACTGAGTCGTCGCCGAACTAGGCGTAGTTGTCGCCGAACTACGGGCGGTCGCTTCTACGGGTGCGTGTGAACAACGAACCTCGTCGGCTCCCGCAGTACCTCGGCGGCGCCGTCGAGGTCCGCCAGTCGGGCAGCGAGTGTGGCCTCCGCGAGCCGGGGTGGCAGCGCCGTGCTGAACTTGAGGCCCGTCAGTGCCCGCGAGTCCACTGAGGGCAGGCACAGCTGCTCGGAGGCGTCAGCCGCGGCCTTCGCCCATTCCTGCGGCGTGATGTCTTCACGCAACCGCAGGTATGCGGCCGTCGGGCGCTGCAGTGGGTCTGTGACCGGGCCGAGGCTGGCGGCGAGGGTGGCATTGGCTCGGTACCCGGCCCATGTCCACCAGCGCATATTGGTGTCTCGGCCTCCGCGGACGATCACTGTTCCCCCGGTGTGGACGAGTTCGCCGTTTTCCTCCCGGGCTTGGGTGAGCGCCCCTTGTGCGCGACGGGTGAGGGTGACGGGCGGGGTCGCCCCGAGCAGCACGTCGCGTACGGCACGGGTGAGCTCGTACGAGGTGGCACGGGCCATACCCAGGCCGCCCCAGCGGGCTCGCCCCCCACTGTCCACCGGCTCCACGAAGCAGCGGCGTCTCGACCAGTCGATGTACGTCACCTGCCAACTGCGGCCGGCGAGGAGGAGCCGGCGCGGACCTGCGACCTCCTCGGTCAGCAGCGCCGGATCGGTCGTACCGATCTCGGTGCGGCCGGCCAGCACGGTGAACTCGGGGGCCGCTGTGAATACAGCGGTGAGGTCCATGAAGTGGCGGTATCCGAACCGCTTCTCCGCCTCGGGCCCGATGAAGAGCATGCCGCCGTCCTGGTCCAGAAAGCCTTCCGAGACGAGGTGCCGTACCACCGGTTCGGCGGCCGGGCCGAACGGGCCGAGGCCTCCCCACCACTCCTGCCAGAGCTGATCGCCCACCTGGTGTTCTTGCAGGCAGAGCGCGAGGATCTGCTGAGCGGCGATGTGCCGAGGTTCGGGTGGGGCGGTCACTGGTTCTACCCAGCCGCGACCCCACAGGAGGAGCAGCGCGGCTGCGGCCAGCAGTCCGTCCTCGTCCAGGGCAAGGAACAGGCAGTTTCGCGTGGACCTGGGCCGTCGGCCGGTGCGTCCGAGCCGCTGCAGGAAGGAAGCCACGGTGCTCGGTGCGTCGACCTGGATGACCCGGTCCAGATCACCTACGTCGATCCCGAGCTCCAAGGTGCTGGTGGAGACGATCACACAGTCCCTGGCTTCGGCGAAAGCCTCCTCGGCCCGTCGACGTTCGTCCGCGGAAAGGGAGGCGTGCGAGAGGAAGGTGGTCACGCCCTTGGCCCGCAGGCCGGCCCCGAGCTCCTCGACCTGCTTGCGTGACTCGCAGAACACCAGTCGCTTCTCGCCCTGGTGGAGTGCGGCGATCACCGTGGCGGCATTGGAGAGGGAGCCCACGTAGTCGAGCTGTACGTCCCCGGGCGGCGGGAGCGTCGGGGATTCCTCGCGCAGATGCGGGGCGACGACCCGAGCGGGCCGCTTGGCTGCCCCCGATCCCTGAAGCCACTGCACCAACTGCTCTGGATTGCCCACGGTGGCCGAGAGCCCGATCCGTTGGACCGGCCGTTCCACCAGCCGCTCCAGCCGCTCCAGCACGGCGAGCAGATGCCAGCCGCGGTCGTCACCGGCGAAGGCGTGCACCTCGTCCACCACGATGGCGCGCAGCCCGGAGAAGAACGCCCGGTGATCGACATTGGTGCTGACCAGCATCGACTCCAGCGACTCCGGCGTGGTCAGCAGCACGTCCGGCCGCTCACGCAGGAGCCTCTTGCGCCGTGCCTGCGGTACGTCGCCGTGCCAAAGAGCGGCCGTTCGCCCCAGCCACGAGGTGTACGTCTCCAGCCGCGGCAGCAGATTGTTGAGCAGAGCCTTGAGCGGGCACACGTACAGCACCGATGTGCCGGTCCACTGCTCCGTGGCCATGCGTGACAGCAGGGGGAAGGAGGCCGCCTCTGTCTTCCCGCCCGCGGTGGGGGCGAGCAGTACGGCGTCCGAGCCCTCCAACAGCGGCTCGATCGACTCCTGTTGGAGGGGGCGCAGCCCTGGCCAGCCAAGTGTGTTGACGATGTGGTGCAGGAGCCCCGGGTGCAGCCGGTCGAGCGGATCAGTGCTCTGGGTCATGGGAGTTCCAGTTCGACCTCGTCGGCGCTGCCGGCGGCGGCGTTGCGTTCCACCACGCTCATCTCCGACGGACTCATGGTCAGCGCGTAGTGCGTCCGCGGGTCGAAGTCCTCGAACTGGTCGATCCTGTCCAGGACGTCGCCCACCAGCTTCTTTAGGAATAGCCGGGGTGCCACACCCACCTTCCCGCCCAGAGCCCCGCCGACGGCCTTGGCCAGGTCGGCGACGTACGCGTCGTCTGCGGTTGCGCGTACCCGGTCCGGCGCGTCGGATCCGCTGGCGTACAGATCGCGGATCGTGAGCCCGAGGGACACCAGAGACTCCTGGGTGAAGCCCGGAAGTCGGATCTGCACCGCGCGAGGATTGTCGAAGCGGGGATCGGTGGTGAAGTCGGTGGCCAGCCGCTGGGCGAGCGGTGCGAGTCGCTGCACCCCCTGCTGGCCGTCGAAGAAGGCAGGAGTCCCGGTGATCACGAGATAGAGGCCCGGGAACCGGCCCGAGTGGACCTCGTCGATGAGCTGGCGCAGGGCGTTGAGCGCCTTGTCGCGGGCGTCGGAGCGGACCCGCTGCAGCGTCTCGACCTCGTCCAGAACGAGGAACAGCCCTGCATGACCCGAATCGCGCAGCACGGTGAGGAGCCCCTGCAGGAAGCCGAACGCCCCGAAGTGATCCAAGTCGCCGCGCACCCCTGCGGCCCGGCGTGCGGAGGCCGCTACGTGGGGCTGCCCGCCCAGCCAGGCCATCACAGCCGATGCGGTCGCCTCGTCGCCCGTCTCCTGGGCGGTGCGGTAGCCGCGCAATGCGGCCGCGAACGAGGGTGCGTGCCGCGAGACCTCGGCCAGCCGGGCCGCCATCAACCGGTCTACCTGACCTGCGAGCTCCTCGTCGGTCACCCCGGCGGCGAGTGCGTGTTCCTCCAGGGTGTAGAACCAGGCGTCGACCGCGGGCCGCAGGGCACTCGGTGGGAACCCGGGCGTCGCCAGCCGCTCGGTCAGCCGCCGGTAGACGGTCTCCAGCTTGTGCAGCGGGGTCTCGGTCTCGGAGATCTGGATCTCGGCCACTGCGAAGTTCCGCCTCTTGGCACGCTCGCCGAGCCACCGGGTGAAGAAGGTCTTGCCGGACCCGTACTCTCCGCGCACGGCCTTGAAGACGGAGGAGCCGGAGGCGACCGCTTCCAGTTCCGTGTCGAGCGCGGCCTCAAACCGGTCGAGTCCCGTGGCCAGCAGGTCTAGCCCCGATTCGGGCACGGCTCCGCGGCGCAGTGCGTCGATGACGTCACGGCGGCGCGCCGCACTGACGGAAGCGGGGCGGTGGGGCTGTTCGGTGCTCACGGGATCAGTGTTTCATCCCGTGGTCAGGGGATGGGCCGAACGAGCTGAAGCTGATCAAGGCTGAAAATAGCCGTTGACGCGAGATGGGGAGCATTGGTGCAATTGCCTATTGCACATTTCACGCGCCATTGGTGGGGGATCGACGAGCGTGTCGCTTGACAGTCCACAGCTCAAGAAGCTGCTTCAGGATGTGGCCTCGGGAGCCCTTCAGCTCCCCGACTTCCAGCGCAAGTGGAAGTGGGACGACGAGCGCATCAAGGCGATCATCGCCACAGTGACACTCGACTACCCACTCGGTGTGGTCATGGCGCTCCAGACCGGAGACACCACTCGCTTCCGGGCCCGACCGCTCAGCGGAGCAGAGGGCTGCGAAGGGCGTACGCCTGATCTGCTCTTGCTGGATGGCCAGCAGCGGCTCACTTCGCTCTTCCAGGCGTTGTACCGGGACGAGCCCGTCGACACGGTCGACGGCCGGGGCAACGACATGAGGGCCTGGTACTACATCGATATCGCCAAGGCTGTCGGGTCTCCCGCCGACCGCGATGAGGCGATCATTTCCGTGCCCGAGAGCCGGGTGCTGACGACGGGCTCGGCGCAGCGGATCAGTCTCGACCTGAGTACGACCGAGCTCGAATGCAATGCGGGGATGTTCCCGCTCAATATCGTGTTCGATACGGACCGGACCACGGCGTGGCAGCAGGCGTATGTGACGTCGGACGCAGCCAACTGGCCGCGCTGGTCGGCCTTTCAGGGCCGCGTGCTGAACCACGTCAACTCATTCGTCGCACCCATGATCAATCTTCCGGCTGCGACCACCATGGACGCCGTCTGTGCGGTGTTCGAGCGCGTCAACACTGGAGGCGTGCCGCTCAACGTCTTTGAGCTGCTGACTGCGACGTTCGCAGGCAATCAGGAGCACGTTTCCGAGTTCGGCGACTACTACCAGCTACCGACCGTCTGGGAGGCCGCGAAGCAGCGGCTCTCCAACCGTTTTCCCGTGTTCGGCAGCCCGGAAGCGGGCTCTGACGACGGTCTCAGTAGCAGTGACTTCCTCCAGGCCGTTGCACTCCTGCGCACGTGGGAGTTGAAGCAGGCCGGGGACGCCGCCGCCGTCTCCTGTAAGCGCCGGGACTTGTTGAACCTCCCGTTGGCCGACTTCCGCCGGTTGGCTCCGCGGATCACCGATGCCTTCGAATGGGTCGGCGAGTTCTTGGAAAGGCAGTGCATTGTCCGGGCGGGGGACCTCCCGTACCGCTCGCAGTTGGTACCGCTCGCCGCTGTCCGCGCCATTGTCGGAGAGGAGACCGACGCGGCGGGAGGGGAGGAGCGGATCGACCAGTGGTACTGGAACGGTGTGCTGGGGGAGATGTACGGCCAGTCGACCGAGACCCGTGTCTCACGTGATGTGGAGCAACTCGTTGCCTGGATCAGACGCGAGCCGAGCGTGGTGCCGGAGACCGTGACCGAGGCCGTCTTCCTGGATGATCGACTCGACACCCTCACTACCCGGAACAGCGCCGCCTACAAGGGCATCTACGCGCTGCTCATCAAGCAGGGAGCGGTGGACTGGTACTTCACCGAGGGCCCGCTCAAGGCGTCACAGATCATTGCGCAGAATGTCGATGTACGGCTGATCTTCCCGAAGAACTGGGTGGCCAAGACCTCCGGACGCCACAAGATGCACGCGACCTCCATCGTCAACAAGACTCCGCTGTCCCTCCGTGCCGGCCGCAGCATGGCCGGGGCCCCCAGTTCCTACCTGAAGACTCTTCAGCTCGAATCAGGTCTGCGTTCGGAGTGGTTCGACGACGTTCTTGCCACGCACCTGATCGACCCTGCGCTGGTTCACGAGCCTGACTTCGACCAGTTCTATGACAACCGGGCGAAGCAGTTGTTGGATCTTGTGCAAACGGCGATGGGCAAGCGGACCGTGTACCGCGACGCCCAGGGGAGGTGAGACAGATCATGGCTCAGAACCCCTCGTCCGCAGACATCCTCGCGCTCAAGGGCAAGTCGGTCCACGTGACGGAACTGCTCGCCCTCTTCGGGATGCGTATCCGCGACGGCCAAGCCGTCCTACTCATCGAGCAGGCGCTGAAAGCAGCGGGACTGACCGCTGTCCCGTCCTTCGCGACGTGTGGCCACGGCACACCTCTTCACATACAGCTGGCGCAGGAGGCTGACGCTCCTGCGGATCCCGACCCCGAGGCCGACGAGGAGGAGCTTCCGACAGGCGCCCTGCCTCAACACGCGCTGCGGGTCGGCGATATCCTCATGGATAAGAGCGGATTCACCTCGCTCGGACCCACGGCGCAACTCATCCAGGCCACGCATCTCATGCGCTGGCACGGATACTCCCAGCTGCCCATCGTGGAGTCGAACAACACGTTGCACGGAGTCATCACCTGGAGCTCCGTTGCCAAGCTCTACGAGACGAACCTCAAGCCGACCTTGGCCAACGCC
Source organism: Streptomyces sp. NPDC048257 (assembly GCF_043201855.1). Lineage (NCBI taxonomy): Bacteria > Bacillati > Actinomycetota > Actinomycetes > Kitasatosporales > Streptomycetaceae > Streptomyces > Streptomyces sp. NPDC048257. Next base: position 242,451 of record NZ_JBICZI010000004.1, on the reverse strand, counting down.
ATGGAGACGGTTGTTCCGGTCGTCGAGGAGCACCATGAGTTCTTCGCGATCCTGCCGCGGTTGAGCGAGAGCGGCTACGTGCTTGTGCGGGGGAACGACGGAGTGTTCAAGGGGATTGTGACATCCTCGGACATCACGGAGCGTTTCAGCGTCACTGCGCGCCCGTTCTTCATGGTCGGTGAGATCGAATTCCGGATCCGCAAGTGCCTCGGCCGGGCCATCCATCCTGACGCGATTCGCGCTGTGCAGCCCAAGAAGCGGCAGACCGGGCAGATCTCCGATCTGATGTTCGGGGATTACGTGCGCCTGCTGGACGGCCAGCAGAGGGAAGAGTCCCTGCGCCCCAAAGCAGATCAGAATTGGCAAGACCTTGGCTGGGGTGGTGTAGACCGGGTCGGGTTCGTGCACCAGCTCGACCGGGTGCGGGATATCCGCAACCGGATTGCGCACTTCGATCCGCAGCCGTTGCCGGACTCGATGACAGAGGAACTCCGCAAGTTCGTGCAGATGCTGCGCCAGTACGTTCCGGACCACTAGGACCGGGCGTGGGGCTGGGCATTCGCCGAGCCCCACGCCCCGGTCACCTCAGCTCGAACTGCTCCCGCAGCAGCGCAAGATTCAGGCGCAGTGTCCGACCGTCCTGCAGCGTTTCCAGCACTTGCACGCCGTCGTAGTTGAGCAGCTGCCGCAGGACGGCGGCGAAGCCCTCCGGGCGTCGTGGCGGCTTGATACCCACCCGCTGGGCTAGCGCAGACATGGGGAGCGTCCCGCTCGCTTCGAGCAGGGCCCGCAGTGCTCGTTCGACCTGTACCGAAGTCGGTTTGTTCACCAGCATGCCGATCTGCGCCTTGTAGATCTCCGACGCCAGCAGTCCGCTGACCAGCGCATCGTCGGGCAAGACCAATTCCACGGACAGCAACGCACCGTCGGCCGAGGGTGTCGAGGGCGGTACCAGCGCCACATCGAACAGCGAGTCGTGGCTCTTGGCCAGCTCGGCCTCTGCCTTCGACTGCCTGCCGGTACCGGACTTCGTGGGTGCTGGTGCAGGAACATGAACGGCCACCGCAGCAGCCTCCGGACGTCCCACCCGCGGCTCCCACCAAGCCGGCCGCTGGCTGCCCAGCTCCCGCCAGCCCTTCGGCGGCGTCGCCCCGAACGGCAGGAAGGCCAGCACGGGAATCGTGAACTCCGAGAGTGCGGCGCCGCCGTGGTATCCGGCCCGCTGCGAGCTGTAGCGCGCGTCCGCATCCCACAGGGCGATGATCTCGCCGCCTGGTTCTGGCGCCACCACGCGGGGCCCGGACAGCCGCACTTCAGCCTCGGCGAGGGGTTCCCCGGTCTTACCTGCACTGCGGTGGCGGGCTGATTCCATGCTCGGGGCCGAGACCCGGTACCCGTGCCGGTCGACGACATGCCCGTGGTCGCTGGTCAGGACCACGCCCCTGCCCTGCCGTGCGGCGTAGCGCAGCAGGTCGCGCAGTGCCCCTATGTCGGCCAGTCGCCAGGCACCGTCGCCGAGCTTGTGCTCACTGGAGAGCCTGTCGTCGACCGTGTTCAGCACGACCGCGACGTGCGTCTCGTCGCCCTCCAACGCCGCTAGCAGCTCGGGGCCCAGCCAGTCACCGCCGCTGTCGGCCCGCAGGTCGTCCTTGTGGAAGACGGCTGCCTTCTGCTCACCCCAGAAACGGTGCGCAGGGAACAGCCGCTTCTCGTCCTTCTGCGAGCCGAGCGTCAACCGCGCCGCGAACAGTGAGGTCCGCGAGACGGCCGTGACGGTGGGCAGAGCGGCTGCCATGCCACGACGGCGCGGAATGTCCTTGGTCCGGCTCTCGGGCAGCGGGTCGTACTCCGCCCAGCTCTCGCGGAGTTCCTCGCCGAGTTCGGCGGCGATGGCGGCGCTCATGCCGTCCAGTACCAGGAGCAGCAGACGCCGCTTCTTGTCCTTCACCAGGGGTGCGATGACCTCCGGCAGGAACGTCTCCACGGTCAGCATCGAGCCCGCGCCTTGGGCCGCCTCGGTCCGTACCGCCAGCGTCCGCGCGAAGGCCCGGTCGATGGCCCGCCTCTTCTCCCGTACCTTGCCGCACACAGCGTCGTACGCTGCCTTCAGCTCCGGCTCGGTGTCCCCGCCCGCCTGGACATGCTCCAGGGCCATGTCCACCCAGCTGGTCTCGCGCATGTGCCGGGCGACGGCTTCGCCCACGTGGGGCACGTCGGTGTCCGGCCCGTCCGCCAGCCACTGCGCCAGGCGTCCGGCCATGGCGACCCGCTCGATACGGACCGACTCGTCCTGCCGGGGCGCGAGCCTGTGATTCCGCAGCGCGTCCAGTGCTTCCCGCACCTGTTGCCCAGCACCGGAGCGCAGCGCTGCACCGGCATCGGCGAAGCGCGCCTCCAGTCCTTCCCGGAGTACGGGGCTACGGCGACCGGCCGCCTCCGCCCCGAACTGCCGCACCAGGGAGGTGGCCCGGTCCAGCACGGTCGCGGACATCCGGCGCGCGTCGTACGGGGCATCGCCGCTGTCCGCCTGCCCGGTCCGGTCGGTGAGCAGCAGACCGGAGACGAACTCCTCGCAAGCCCGCCCGAAGGCGGCGGCCAGCGCGTCGAGCGCCTCGCCCCGGACCTCGGACTCCTCCCCGAACCAGCGCTCGGCCCGGCCGCGGGCACGGTAGACCTCCGCGTCGGCCTGCGGGTCGGCGTGGTTCCAGAGGGCTGCACAGAGCAGCCCGAAGGCCACGGCGTCCGCCCCGTGTTCGGCGCTCACCAGTGCGAACAGCGACTGGCCGGCCTTCCCGGCCTGTTCGTCCTCCGCGAGGAACTCGGCGAGCCCCTTCCGCTCGTCGATGCGCAGCGCGAGGAAACGGTCCGGTCCGCCGGGCTGCAGGGACCAGCTCAGCAGTGCGGGCACGTCGACCACGTCCGCCTGAGATCCCGTGGCGGGATGGTCGGGGTCGTAGCGGCCGATGCCGAGCCGCCGCAGGGCCAGCTTGGCGAGGGTGTCCCGCCGCTCCAGCATGCCGCCGGCCACCGCCGGCCAACCGCCCGGAGGTGCGGCGTCCAGGAGGGCTTCCGCGGCCCAGTTGGAGTTCAGCAGGCGCGGATCGGTGTCAGCCGCGGCGAAGGTCTCGCGTACGACGTCCCAGGTGTCGACGGCGTTGACCCGGTTCTTGTAAACCTTGGCCAGGACGTCGGGGCCCAGTTCCGACTCCTCCCGGTCCACCAGGATGGTCAGCACCTCGGGGCCGGTGGCCCCGGGTGCCAGGTGGGCGAGGACCTCCTCGTACACGGCGAGCGGCGAGGGCGCGGCGGCCACGCGGGCGCGCCGGGCTTCCCCCCAGACCACCTCGGCGGGGCCGTCCCACTGGGGCGCGGCCCGCAGAAGCACCGCGCGACGCTTGGTGGAGGACCGGAGGCGGGGCTGGGCTGCCAGGTACTGGGTGATGGTGGCGGCGTTGAGCCGTACCGCGCTTGTCGTAGCCGTACGCGACGCGGACGGGGACGACGCCGGCACCGGCTCCGGGGCCTCGGGGGTCACTCGACCACCCGCCAGCTGATCTCGACGGTCGCGTCCGGCTCGGCGGCCAGCAGCTCGGCCAGCTCGGCATGCAGCTCGGCCACGGCCTTGGCCGCCTTGGTCCGGCCACCGCCGGAGCGGCGCGCGGCCCGGCCGGAACCGGTGCCGGTGGGGTGGGTGGTGGGTACCGGAGGCCGGCTGGTCTCGGTGTTGAGATCGATCTGATTGGGGTCGCGCGGCAGGTCCGGCGTGGGCGTCGGTTCGGCGGCGGGCGCTGTCCTGGCGGGGGCGGCAGCCGCCTCGGCTCGGTCGAGGACGGTGTGCATGGCCGCCTCGGCGTCGGCCAGTGCGTCCTCCAGCTTGGCCGTGCGCTGATCGGCCTGCGCGGCAGCGTGCAGGGCTTCGAGCACGGCCTCGCCGGCCGCCCCGTACTTGTGTGCTCGCTCCAGCAGCTTCCAGGGCCCGACGAGCAAGGCCTTGGCCACGGCGCGCGCCTGCTTGACCGAGGTGCTGTACCGGCTGGCGGGCACGCCGCGGAGGTCGAAGGAAGCGAAGGTGGTGATGATCTGCTTGGCTGCGGAGGAAGCACCGGACGGGCCCTGCTCCAGGCCCGACAGTTCGTGCAGCAGGTCGCGGGAGCGCCGGGCCAGGGCCAGCCGTCCGTCCTCGACCGTGCTGTCCAGGCCGAGCAGGACGGAGTGGCTCTCCAACTGGGTCACGAGCGCGTCGACGTCATCGCGGTAGTTCCTGGCCGCGCTGGTGATCTGCCGGGCGAACTGGCCGACGAGTCGGCCCCGACGCAGGGTCGGCGCGCTGTCGCCGAAGATGTCCAGGAAGCGGCGGCCCGCCTCCTCCCATACCTCCGGCTCGGGCAGCGGCTGGGAGCGCAACGCATCGATGGGCTTGATGCCGGCGGGCTCGGGTGCGGGATCCAGTGGGGATCCGCCCCGCACCCATACCCGGTCGTCCATTTCCGCGTACGCGGCGATCACTAGATTGGCGAGCAGCGGTTCCAGCCCCATCGGCTGGGGCCGGTCGATCCAGTCGGTGAGCTGTACGACGGTCAGGTCCCCGTGGCCGCCCTCTGCGCGAGCCTGCAGCGCGAAGTGCTCCACCCAACGGGTCGAGAGGCGGAAGTACGCCTCCTTCTGCTGGCCGAGCTGAAGCGGTTCGGCGAGGCGCCGCATGGCGATGCGGTCCTTTGCCGGGATCTCGGCCTGCCGGTCGCCGGCCTCGGAAGCGGCCCGGATGTGACCGAAGACGGTCCGTAGGTCGGCGGGCTTGAATGCGGTGTGGGTGTTGTCGGGATCGAGGTCCGGGTGCGCGGGGAACTGCTGGGCCAGCAGCTTCGAGGCGATGTGCCGGGCCGCGTCGGCGAGGGTCTGGCCGACGGAGACCTTCAGGTCCGGCACCTCGCGCAGGGATGCGAAGTGGTCCTCGAAGGACACGTCCACATCGGCGGGCAGCTTGGCTGCGCAGCCGTAGGCCTGCCGGAAAGCCGCCTTCATCGTCTTGATGAGGGAGTCGCGCTGGCCTTCGAGCAGGGCCTTGGCCCGGGCCCGGTTGTCGGCGTTCAGGTGCTGGGCGTACTGGGTGTCGAAGCGGCGCTGGTCGGCGAGCGCGTAGTCGATGGTGACCAGTCGCTGGAAGTCCTGGAAGCGGGCGTTCGACAGGTGGGTCGGGATCCATGCAACGGTCTGCGGCGCCGCGCCGGGGCGCTCGCGCAGCCGCTCCATGCGGGTGACGTCCTCACGGGGGCCCTTCTGGCCCTCGTCGTAGGGCAGGTCGATGACCAGCCGCCACTGGCCCGGCGTGCCGGGGGCGAAGTCGTGGTCGGGCATCGAGTCCGGGTCGGCGACGTTGCCGAAGACCACCTCGGCAGTCCGGTTAGTCCCGCGCCACACCAGCCGCAGCTCGTCGGAGCCGAGCTGGTCCTGGCGGTTCAGCCGCAGTTCCTCCTCCAGGAGGCGCTTGGCGAGGGACCGGCGGTTCGGGAGGTTGTTGTTGACGTTGGCATTGGCGATGACGGAGTCGACGTCAACTCCGGCCAGCTCCAGCTGCACGATGGCGTTGGGGCCGGTGCCGGTCACCTTGATCTCAGCGCTGCGGTTGGCCCAGTCGGCCACCTTCGCCGCGATGGTGCCCACCTCGGCGCCGGGGATGGGCGAGACGACCGAGCCGTGGTTGAGCGCGCCGAGGCGCCGGATGGTCAGGTCCCGCAAGGCGGGCACGCTGGGTGCGAGGGCTGACAGCAGGAGGGTGCACATCAGCCGGTTGTCGCCGACGAAGGCCTTGCAGCGGTCCGCGAGCTGCTTTTCGGTGATGCTTTCCCGGCGGTGCCGGTAGCGCTCGACATCCTCCTCGGTGACGTCGTACGTCGCCAGGAGGTGCGGGCGCAGCTTGGTGCGGTACAGCTTGTCGGCGGCCTGGAACTCGGCCTTCAGGCTGTCCACGAAGGGCTTGTCGCCGCCGTCCGCGATCACCGGGTAGAGATCGCCGAGCGGGACGAGGTCGTTGAGTGTGAGTTCGTCCCGGTGGCTGGCAAGCAGCTGGCCCATGAGCTTGAGGCCCGTGCGGGAACGCTGGAGGGCCGAGGAGATGTGGACGAGGGTGTCCATGAACGCGGGGGAGAAGGGGTACGTCAGCCGGAACGACTCCTCGTCCGCGCCCGTTGTCCCCTCGTCCGAGCCGAGCAGGGTGTCCCAGACCTGCGGACCGACCCGCTTGATCCGGGTGAAGGCGTCGTTGAGCTTGGCTGCCGCCTCGGCGTCCTTCGGCCTGAGGAGACGGGCGTGGGCGATCTGGGGGAGGTTGCGGTCCTCCAGCGTGATCTTGTCGAAGCGGCCGGAGGCGAGGGTGAGGCTTTGCTGGATCGCGCTCTCGGCGGCGCCGGAGGTTTCTTCACCGACCAGCTCGCGGAGGTCGCGTTGGCGGGCGATGAACGACATGATCGGGATGGCGCGGCGGGCGTCGGCTCCCTCGACGAAGTTGGTGATCTTGTCGGCTTCGCGGGAGACGAACTGCTGGTCGTGGATGCGGTTGGCGAGCCAGAGGATCAATTCGTCCATGAAGAGGATCAGGCCGTCGTAGCCGAGCGACTTCGCGTGCTCGGCGATCACGGCCAGGCCGGCGTCGAGGGAGATGAACCCTTGCTCGTCCTCGGCGGCGTTCTTCGCGAAGCCGGGGAACCACGTGGTACTGGCATCGTGCACCAGCTTGGCGCGCAGCTCGGCGGGGGTGGACGGGTTGACCAGATTGAGGTTGACCTCGCCTCCGTCCAGCTCCTCGGCGTCGAGCGCGGAGTCGAGCAGGGCGGGAGTCCAGGCGAAGGCGTCGCCCCACTCGTCGCCCTTGGCAGTTCCGCCTTCGGCCCCGCTGAGCCCGTTGATGAAGGCCTCGTCGCCCATGCGCTGCCGGTGCGAGCGGATGTCCTCGAAGAGGGAGTCGGTGCGGTAGACCTGGGGGGTGGGCGCGCTCGGGTGGAGGGCCTTGACGTGGCTGACGTATCCGCCGAGGACCCGCTGCTCCAAGGACTTCGCGCCGAGCATGTGATACGGGACCAGCAGGAACTGCCTGCGTTCGACGCTCAGCCACTCATGGCGGGCCAAGACCGGGTCGAACTCGTGGCGGGAGAGTGCGGCCCGGTCGCCGCGGAGAAGGGCGTGGAGGACCGCCATGAAGTGCGACTTACCGGAACCGAAGGAACCGTGGAGGTACGCGGCCTTCGAAGTGTGCCCGTCGAGGGTGGCCTTGATCAGACCGAGGGCTTCATCGAAGTTCTCCAGGAGGCGCTCGGTGACGACGTAGTCGCGCAGCGCACGCTCGGCTCCTTCGTCGGTGACCGCCTCGGCGAGCTTCAGGACGAAGTCGGAGGTGGAGATCGACTTCTTGATGTCGATCACATCGCGAAGCAGGGGGGCCGTGGCGGCGTTGGCGGTCGAGGCCATGTCTGTTCGCGTCTCCTGTTGTCCGGCGTCGTTGTCGTGGGCGTCTGCGCGGCAGCGCCGACCACCGGGTTTCACGCACGGTGCGCGGACGGTCCCGGTAGGTGGCTGCCGGTAGGGCGTCGCAGCCTGGGCGGACTGCGGGCCACGCTCGATCGTACCGGTGCATATAGAAAAGAACCGGTGCGCGGCCCAGCCTGGACGCCTTCGGTCGGCTGTCAGCCCAGGTGCGCGACGAATGCCTGCCAGGCGTGGGGGTCAAATCCGATCACGGGGCCGGCGGGACGCTTGCTGTCGCGGACGGGGATGAGGCCGGGGATGTTGTTGGCGACCTCGACGCAATCACCCTGGCCTCCGCTGTGGCTGCTCGTGCGCCATATCGCCGTCTCGAAGGTGGCCGCGGTGCGGACGTCGTTGCTCATGTTCTGTGCTCCTTGGCGACGCGCCGGATCAGCGCGAGTGACTCCGTCGATGGCAATGCTGCCATGCGGGCATCATCGAAGAGCGTCTGGTAGCAGGCTACTTCCGGTTCCCGCTCCATCCAGATGTTGCCTGTGGGGGCTTCGGTGAGAACGAGGTCGAGCGACGCGAGTTGGGGGAAACTCAGCAGCACGTAGGGGCCGAACATGCCGGAGTGGGCGCCGCGCGAGTACGGCAGTATCTGGACGGTGACGTTGGGGCGCTCCGCCATTGTGAGCAGGTGGTCCAACTGGGCACGCATGACGTCAGGCCCGCCGACCTGCTGTCGCAGGACGCCCTCCGCGAGTACTGTCCAGAACTCGATCGGCTCCTCATCTGTTAGCCGCTCCTGCCTCGCGAGCCGTACCTGGACGAAGCGGTCGATCTCCTCGGCCGTCTGCCAGGCTCGTGAGGCCACGGTCACCGCGCGCCCGTACTCGGGAATCTGAAGAAGGCCAGGGATGAGCTGCACCTGATAGGTCCGAATGCTGGCGCAGATTGATTCCATCTCGATCTGGTCGCGGTAGGCATCACTGAGGACGGACGCGTGCTCGTGCCACCAGCCCTCACGTCGCCGCCGGTTTGCCCGGAGGGCGAGGGAGGCCAGGCGCTCCCGCGACTCCTCGTCGGACACGCCGTATGCCTGCATGAGGGCCACGAGGTCCGGTGTACGAACCGGGACGTGGCCGTTCTCGATTCGGCTGATCTTTCCCTTGGTGCAATCCAGCACTTCAGCGGCGGTTGCGGTGGTGAGACCGGCCGCCTCTCGGGACCGTCGCAGCTCGTCGCCGAGCTGGCGGCCCAGCACCGTGGATGGCTTCACGTTTGGCATAGGTAACTCCATATCAGAGCACGGGGAGTTGGTGGTGGCGATCCACCCGAATTGGTGAATTACGAGCCAGGCACCCATTCAACGTTGCGCGAGTAGCTGTCTCCCGGGCAACTTCCTGGTGTCGCGGTCCGAACCCGCCTCCCCCGCAAGGGGGTTGCTCGGCGCCTACCGATCCTCTGGGAGCTGTCATGGCTGCACTGATCGACCTCTCTTTCCGGCTGTCCCGCCGACCACGCAGCGTGCCGAGAGCGCGGTCGGCGCTGCACGCGGTGCTGGCGGACTGGGGCGCGTGCGGTGAGCTGCTGCACACCGCAGAGCTGGTGCTTTCCGAGCTGGTCACCAATGCCCTGCGCGTACGGGTACCCAGCGACCGCCAGGTCGGCGTCCGCATCGCGCACTCGTCGACGGACGGGCTGCTACGGCTGGAGGTCAGCGACGCAGGAACGGGCAGGCCGGAGGTCAGGCACCCGGAGGCGGACAAAACCAAAGGCCGGGGCCTATGGGTCGTGGAGGCGCTCAGCCACCGGTGGGGCGTGAGCGGGCGTGTCGGCGGCATCGGTAAAACGGTGTGGTCCGAGTTGAAGGCACCCGACCTCGTTCCCGCACCAGTGACGCGCGAGATCGCGGCGATCGCGGTCCAGGCCGGGCAATCGGTACGGGCATGGGGCACGTGGCGCATGGTCCGCAGTGTGAGGTCGGAGCGGCACGCTGCGGGTGGGCTGGCGGTCGTGCTGGGGCTGGACGAAGGTCCGCCGCTGAGGGTGCCGGCCGGGAGCCTCTCGCGGTACGGATGAGGGCGCCGGAACCACAGGCAACGGCCCCAGTGCCAGAGGTCAGGCGCACTGTGGACTCGTCCTCGCAAGCAAGGAGGAGTCCTCCTGACCACCCCTGCCCATCATACGATCCCTGTCCGCCGAGGACGGTTGCGTGAAGCTGCCGAGAAGATCGAACAGGCCACGGGGACGCGCGTGGAGATCATCAGTGGAACACTCGTGATCGTCCCGAGTCAGAACGGCAAGCACGCCGGGATCGTGATCGACCTGCGCGACGCAATTCGCACCGGCCTCGCGGCCGAATGCGAGGCGTACGAGAACGTATCCGTCCCGATCCTCGACGATCCGGACGACTACTCGACTCCGGACCTGACCATCGGACCGCACGCGTTCAAGAAAGAGGACGACTGGCTGCTCGATGCAGACGAGGTCGCGCTGGCGGTGGAAGTGATCTCACCGAACGAGCGACTGAAAGGGATCAACGAGAAGACCGCGTGGTACGCGGCGGCGGGAGTCTCCCGGCTTCTGCAGGTCGACCCGCGCACGGGTACCTGGTCCCTCTTCACCCGACCCGGAGAAGGTGAATACAGGGGTGTCGTTCACGGAAAGTACGGCGAGGATGTGCCGCTTCCCGAGGAGCTCGGCGGCAACCTGTCCACGTCAGGTCTTCCCCTCTACGGCACGCAGCCGGGTAGCTGACGGCCGAGTGTCCTCCTCGCCGGTGGAGCGAGGAGGACACTCCGGCTATCAGCTCGTGGCTGCTCGCCGTCCTCTGCGGGCGGCCGGGGGACACCAGTTGCGCAGGTCGTCGTCCGTCAGGCCCCGCTCGCCCTGCTGGGTGGCGCGGTAGCCCTCGAAGAAGGCCGCGGGGGAGCCGCTGTAGTTGATGTCGAACTCGTTGTGCCACTGGGTGAGCCATGGCTGCAGTTCGAGGAGGCCCGCGAGGAGCGGGGTGATCTCCTCGGTGGACAGCTCGCCGTGGTTGGTGAAGTAGGCGGCGAGCGCTTGTGCCTGCTCCCGATGATCCCAGCCGGCCCACCCGAAGAGTTCGGGGGTACCGGAGATCGCCCCTGTCGCGTACGAGATGAACCGCTCCTTGGGCACGTCGAGCTTGCCACGGGCGCGCCAGTAGGACGGCTTGAGGAAGTCGGCCTGGGCGTATTTCGGCGGGACGGGGATGGAGTCGCGGATCTTCCGCTTCTCCTCCTCGTCCGTGATGGCGTCCTCCTTGCGCTGGAGGTCCCAGACATGCTCCCAGTCGGCCCGCTTCTTCAGAGCGGCGGCCTTGTAGCGGAGTGCGGAGAGGAAGGGCACATGCTCGTCGGCGAGGAGGGTGGCAACGACGTCCGCGAGTTCCTTGCGGGGTGCATAGAGCTCGGCCGCGGAGGCGAAGTCCTCGTCCCGAGACAGCGCATTGGTGAGCTGGGCGCGGGTGAGCATGGCCGGCTGCCCGTTCTCGTCGTACCAGTGCTCGCGCTTCTCGATCCGGTCGAGCAGCCACGAGCGTAGAACCTTGTCCTGGAGCGCATCCCAGCCCTCGGTTGCCCAGCGTCGCTTGTACTCGGGACGTTCGACCATGCCGATGGCCCGGTTGGTTTCGATGACGTGGATGCGCTTCTGGACGACGGCCTTGTAGGCGTCCGACCAGTGCTCGGGCAGCTCCGTGATAGGGGTCGACCCGTGCCGCTTGAACCACTCATCGGATGCCTCACCGGCCGTGACCCGTCGAGCGAGCACGATCTCGAAGGCACGCTCACCCAGTGCGAGTTCAGGTACGTCGCCTTCCGGCGCGCGCAGGTCCTCGGAGTGGAGGTTGTAGAGCGAGTACACCTGCCAATCCAACTCCTCCTGCAGTGCGATCATCCGTGCGCGGGTTGATTTCCAGTTATCTCGGGCATCATGAACAGCGGTGGCAGTGGGGGCGGAGACATCGACCACAAAATCGCTAGCGCGTGTAATTTCTTGAGTGAGGCTGTCAAGTTCCGCGGCGAGGCGAATGGGATATTCGGCTGGAACCGGAAACTCGGCAACGTTCGTGCCGTTGAACTGGTACCGGTCAGACCATGGCTGTGCACTGACGCGTGCGCCGTCATTTCCCATCGGGTCGCCACCCTTTGGGTAGCAGCGCATCTTGAGCCAGAAGCAGGCAGTTGAGCTATTGAGAAGCCCCAGCAGACGCAAGTGGTCCGTCTCGGTTGCTTCTTTTTTTAGCTTGATTATCGGTGCCGTCTGCTTGAATACTTTTCCACCACGATCGAGGGAGAAGTGGTTATGTGAAGCGACTTCTGCGAATGTGATCGAGGTTGGGGTTTCGTGAGCCGACGGGGTGTATTGCATGTAGTGCCACCACTTGAGCCCGGCATCGGCGATGTCGCCATGGAAGGTTCGCCGGACTTCAAGCATGCGTCTCAACGGCCACAATTCGGTCTCCAAAGACCCCGACTTCAACTCCTTGGCATAGGGAAACCAAATCGAATCTTCGGGTTGGGCACCCCAATCGCGGACGACTTCTCCAACCACTAGGGGAAGCAAGCCGTTCGGGTCGGCCGCGGTGCGGTAGCTGTTGCGGCGAGGGCGAATGTATGCCTCGTCCGCACCTGCCCGGATGGCCCGCCCGATAGGCGGCTCGATGGCAGCCTTGAGGTGCTGAGAGCGGGCTCGATCGAGTTGCTCAACCATCTCAAGGCCGCCGTCGGCCAGGATCCAAGGTTGACTGCCAAAATATCGTCCGCGCGCAAGATCATCCACGGAAACCCACTGGCTCACTGAGCCCGGCTTGTCGATTTGATTCAAAATGGCGTTCCAGACGAGCCCTTGATCGCCCGTTGCCGGTGCGGAAGGCTCACCCTGGACGCTACGCACTGTTCGGACCGTGGCTTGACGTGCTTTTCCTGATCGGCGCCGCCCGATAAGGATTACGGTGGGAGTGCCATGTCCTGGAATGTATGCGCCTGAAGTGTCGATTACTTCCGTGATCTCAACTTTATGTGCGAAATATTCTTCGATAAGCTTTGTGCCAAATTCACGCTTCGTGAAGGAATTTGACGTGATCTGGCCAGTCATGCCATAGCCGCGCCCCTCTGCTTCTCCCGTCTTTGCGAGCTGGAAGAAGCGCTCGGCGAAGGGCACCGACAAGGCGTAGGTTCCTGCGCAGGACTTATATAGTTCCCGGTACAGCGCATTCAGCTTCTTGTCCTTGACCGTGATGTAGGGCGGGTTGCCCACCACCACGTCATAGCGCCCCTGGTCCAGGATGCCCTTGTACTCGTGCACGTCCTCCGTGGCGTACGAGAACTCCGCAAGCTCGTCCCGCTGTTCCTCCGAATCGACGAACTCCAGCTCGCCCTGGCCTCCGGCGCCCACCAGGCCGAACTCAAGCTGTCGCGCCTTGATCAGCGAGTCGCCCACCGCTAGGTGTACCGGCCAGTCGTATCGCGCCGCAGCCTTCAGCGTCCGGATGTTGGCCGCCGCCATCGCCGCCATCAGCAGACGGAACCGGGCGATGGCCACCGCGAACGGGTTCAGGTCCACGCCGTGCACCGCGTTCAGTGCGAGCCGCACACGCTCGTGCGGGTCCTGCCCAAGCCCCTTCGCCTCCAACGCCTTCAGCATCCGCTTGAACGCGCCCAGCACGAAGTGGCCCGACCCACACGTCGGGTCGATCATCTTCAGGTCGCCGACCAGGCCACCCATCTCCCGTACCACCGGGTCCATCGTCCGCTGGAGGATGAAGTCCTCCACGAACTCAGGCGTCTGCAGCAGCGCATACGTCTTACGCGCCGCCTCCGAGAGGTCCTGGTACAGGTCACCCAGAAAGTGGGTGTCCCACCCCTCCGTACCGTCATCATTCAGCGGGTCGGTGAAGTCGTGGACCAGGACATCCGCTTCGTCCCGCTCCCGCCAGAACTCCACCAACGCCCGCGCGCCGTCGTGCGACAGCGGGATCTGGTACAGCGGGTTGTGGCGCCTACTGAACAGCAGCCTGCCGGCGTCGCCCGCGCCCAGCTCCTCGAAGGCAAGCTCCATCCAGCCGCGGTACGTCGGGTCCTGCTCCTCCGCGACGTACTGCGCGTACCGCGCCTCTGCCAAGTCGCGCCGCTCCGGCTCCACGCCAGCGAGGTAAGGCTCCGGGATCAGCCGGTTGTCCTCACAGAAGCGCACGAACACCGTGCCCAACACCCACGCCACCGCGACCTGCGTGACCCGATCTTTCAGCCACTCGTTCCACGTTGCTGCCGTACGCCCCAGCTTGAACGCCTGGTCGTACTCCGCACGCAGTCGGCCCGCCACTCGAGCTCGCTCCGCGTGGTCGTCCGGCATGCCCGCAAGCTGCGGCTCCAGCCAGTCGGCCCACTGGCCCGGCTTCGCCCCCGGTGCAGCGGTCTTCAGCAGCTTCGCGTGCTCGGCGCGCAGCGGCTTCGCCACCTTGTCGCCGTCGGCGACCTGCGCCGCAAGGTCGGACTCGACCGCCTTGACCTGCTTGATCAGGTCGGCCTTCAGCGCATCGCGGTCGATCACTTCGCCTCGTCTCCCGTAAGTCCCACGAAAATCATTCCCCCAGCCCCGAACGGCGCTGATCGCTCACCCACGCGTCCGGCAGCGGAATCCACTCACCGAGCCCCGCCTGATACGGCACGGCCACACTTCCCAGCCTAGGCGGACGCGCCGGGTCGCTCTGCGGGCACAGCAGCCAGAGCCCGCGCCCGCCTCCCCGCGCCCGCTCCGCCAGCCGCTCCAGCACGCCCATCGCGTCGTACCGCGCCAGCACACCACCGTCGGTCAGCAGCAGCGGGACGCCGGCAGCACGACCTCCCTCCAGCTGCTCCGCCAGCCGCGGCTCCACCGTGCCCCACGCCGTCCGCGCGTACTCGGCGAACTTCAGCGCGCCCTTGGTGCCCGGCTCCGCCACGTCCGCCCGCAGGATCGTCTCCCATGTCGGCAGCGGCCGCTCGTCAACCAGCTCGTGCAGAGCTCCCAGGAACAGCTCGGTCACCGACACCGGCTCCGCGCCGAACTGCTCGCCCACCAGCGCCGTCCCCGCCTCCGGCGCCAGCCCGGTCCGTACGGTCAGTACTCGGAAGCCGTCCCGCGGCGCCGACGACAGCAGCCGTTCCTGCGCCGCCACTGCCTCCGCCACCTGCGGGTCGTCCGCGTAGCGGTGCGCCGACAGGGTGGCGGTCGGCTGCCGCCGGTCGCCCAAGGTGAGGAAGTTCGAGTCGTCCTTGCGCTTCGTCGGCAGGTAGCGGACCACCGAGGTGCCCGCCCGGGTCTCCAGGTCCAGGTCGAATCCGGCTTCCCGCAGCGCTGTGGTCAGCGGACCGCCCACCGGCAGGGTGTGGCCGCCGCGCGCGTCCAGGATCTCCGGGAACCGGGCGCGGACCCGGTCGTGTACGTCCGAAGGCGCCAGGCCGGGCTGGCGGTCGCGGTCCAGGCCGGGGGTCAGGCGGATCAGCCCCGCCTGGGTCAGTCGCAGTGCCCGTACGAGGGGCAGGTCGCGCGGGTAGATCTCCAGGCGCGGGGTGGCCGCCGCATTACGCGAGGCAGCAGCCGCCAGCTCGACCATGCGGCGCTCGTCCCAGTCCACCGCCGCGCTCGGCTGCGGGACATCGCTCAGCTCGCCGAGGACGGTCGCCGCCGTCGGCAGCGTGTCCAGTTTCGCCAGCCGATCCGCGACCTTCCCGAGCCGCAGCGCGTACGCCAGCAGCCCAGGAGCCGACGGGGTGTCCGGGGCATCGTCCTCGGCGACCTCCAAGGCCAGCAGCCCGCCTCCCATGGCCTCGTCGGAGGCATTGCGGTTGGGCGAGTGCTGGAAGTCGGTGGGGTCGGCTGCCTCGACCTCCACCACCGCACGCACCGCCGCCAGAGCCAGGGCCCGCCGCTGCTCCGGCTCGGCGAGCTCCGTGCCCCTGCGCACCGCCAGCGCGTCCGCGATCTCGGCGGCCGAGGCGACCCGGCCCAGCTCGCGCAACAACTCCAGGATCTCGGTACGCAGCGTCTGGACGGCAGGCTGCTTGGCCCAGCGCTTGCGCTGCTCCTTGATCAGGTTCGAGATGGTGCTGGGATCGAGCCCCAGCGCCGCAGCCACGTCCTTCTGCCTTGGCCAGACACCGATCTGAGGCAGCACACCGCGCTCGTCGGGGAGCCGCAGCAGCAGCCGTACCGCCTCGCACTCGCTGCGGTTCGACTCGTTTTTCTTCAGCTCCGGCACGAAGACCGTGGCCAGTGCGTCCAGGCTGATGGTCCGCAGGGCCCGTTCGGTCAGCTCCCGTGCCGCGTCCGTGCCCACGAGGGAGACCGCGACCGCCGACTCCGCCGCCGACAGCTCTTCCTTCGCGGCCTTGCGGCCCGCTGGGGTGAGCGGTGCGGCGGGCTGTTCGGCGAGGAGCCGGCGCCACTGCTTGATCCGGGCCAGTACCTCGTTACGGGTCTTCGGACCCAGACCCGGCGCGTTGACCAGAGTCCGCTGGCTGTAGTCCAGCAGCTGGCCGACCGTTTCCACATCCAACCCGAACACGAAGGACTGGGCGGCCGGGCTCAGGCCGGCTGCCGAGAGGTTGGTCTCTCGGTCCACTGCGCCGGCCTGCTGGTCACGTAGATCCTCCGCTGTTTCTTCCTCGGCGTCGGCGATGGCAGCCGGCCCGCGCTCGGCAGCTGTCTGAGCAGGGGCCGTCACCGGCTGCTGGCCCGGCCGCTTCGACTTCGTCGACGGCTTGGCCTGGTCCATGGCCAGGAAGATCCGCTTCCAGGCGTCCCGCATCGGCTTCAGGTCCGAGAAGCGCTGAGCGGCGTCCCGGTGCAAGGCCGTGCGGAAGAACTCCACCAGCCCGTCCTTGACCGCGGGGTCGAAGGCGTCGGCGGCGATCGCGGGGTACGGCTCCACCTCCGGGTCGGTCTGGCGCGGGACCACTCGTCCGCCACCCCATACGGGCAGCTCGCGCGAGGCCATCTCGTGCAGGGTGACCGCGACGGCATACCGCTCCGCGTGGGCGTCGTACACCGAGCGGTCGGTGAGTGTGCCGATGAACGGGTCGAGGTAGCCCTCCGTGCCCGCCTCGGTCTCCTGCACGGGAAAGCCCGCCAGCGAGAAGTCGATCAGTACGAGCTCGCGCGTGCGGTTGCGGCGGATGCGGATCGCGATGTTGTCCGGCTTGATGTCGCGGTGCCAGACGCCCTCGCCCTCGAGGAAGTCGACCGCCCCGAAGAGGTAGTCGCCGTAGGCCTCCAGCTGGTCCACGGAGAGGCGTCCGAACTCGCGCAGCTGGCGGGCTACGGTCTCCTCGCGGCGGCGGTTCCTGGTCGACCCGGGTACCGCCGGCTCGTCACCGGGGTCGCGTTCGTCGCCGACGTACTCCATGACGAGGACGTTCCGCGTGCCGATCTTCTGCGGCTCGGGCTTGATCAGCCGGATAATGCCGGAGTGCGGGCGAAGCTGCTCCATGACCGCGGCTTCGCGGACGAGGACCTCATTGCTCCGCTCCGAAACGGCGACCTTGAGGACGGCCAAGGACTTCGCGAAGGGGACGTCGGACCCCGCGGTGAGGTCGCGGACGAGGAAGGCACGGCTGGTCGACCCGGTGCCGAGCCGACGGCGGACCTCCCAGCGGCCGGCCAGGACATCGCCCGCTACTGCTTCGAGTGGGTCCTTCTCTTCCTGCGCCTGTTCCGGCTCCGCCTTCTGCTCGGGTTCGGGCGCCGCTGGGGCGACGGCCGGGGGCACGATCGGCTCGGCGGCAGCAACGGGCTCGGCGACCGCAGGCTGGGCAGGCGGCTCGGTCAAGGTGTCCTCGACGACCTCCAGCATCTCCAGGAAGTCGTCCACCGAGGTCAGCCGGTCGAGGACGCGGTACGCGGTGGCGGCCTGGACCAGCTCGTCGATGTACTCCGAGAGGCCGTCCACGACCGCGCTCGGGCGAAGCCCCTCACCCGCCTCGTAGCGGGCCATGAGCTCGGCCTGGCTGGCGGCCGGGGCCTTGCCGGTGGCCAGCAGGTACGTGAGGACGCCCAGGCCGTAGACGTCCAGCGCGACCGGATCCGCCTTGGGGGCGGTCAGCTCCGGCGCGAGGTACGGGTCGGCACCCTCCGAGAGATGAGCCCCGGCCCTGGAGAACGTGGTCGGAGCGAAGCGCTCGGCCCCCGCGCTCGGCCCGCCTTCTTGACCGGCTCCGCGCTGGACGGCGATCTGCCAGTCCGAGATCTGCAGGTGCGGGGTCAGCCAGCCGGCTTCGCCGCGGTCCCGGCCGCCCGGGGTGACGTGGATGGCACGGGCCGCCAGGGTGCGGTGGTAGAGGCGGCGGCTGTGCGCCGAGCGCATGGTCTCGGCGAGCTGGCGGGCCAGTGCCATGCGGGACAGGACGTCCAGCTTCTCGCCGTACTGGAACAGGTACTCGTCCAGCCGGAGCGTGCGCGGATCGAAGTCGAAGATCAGGGCCGGGCCGGCGGAGTGACCGGTCGGGTCGTACTGCTTGAGCTGCACGACACCCCGGTGCTTGAACCCGCGCAGCACCGCCGCTTCGCGCCGGGCCGCGCGCTCGACCGAGGCACGCTGCGCGGCATCCGAGCCGCGTTCGCGCAGGTAGACGCGGACACGGGCGGCTTCGGGCAGCTCGCTGTGCTGAGCCTGGTAGTCGGCCCAGGTGGGGCCGGAGTCGAAGGACTTCCGGTTCAGCAGGTACGGGCCCACCTTGTACTCGGCGTCACTGCGGGCGATCCCGATGTCTTTCAGTGCCGCGGCGATCCTCCGGGAGCGAGGGCCGTCGATCCGGCGGCGCTCCTCGCGCGGGGGCTCCTCCAGCATCTGGATGAGCTGGTCCACGGTATGGACACCGTGCTGGTCGTGGGCGGGCAGCCGGGTCCGCAGGGAGCTGTCGGTGAAGCAGACCGCCTCGGAGACCCAGACCGATTCGCCGTTGTCCTTGAGGAGCGAGGCCAGCTCCTTGGCCTTCTTGTTCGCCAGGTGAAGGGGGTTGCCGTGGGTGCGCTGCCGGTTGCCCGGGCCGGGCAGGGTCTGCAGCCAGGTGCCGTTGCGGGACTCGACGCTGCCGTGCCAGTCCTTCAGCTCGATCAGGTGGACCCCGCCGGGGGCGATCACCAGGAGGTCGACCTCGCGTACGTGGCCCGTGCCCGCGGTGAACGTGAAGTTCGACCAGGCGCGCCAAGGGTCGTTGTCGCGGAGCTTCTCGCGGATGGCCTCGAGGCCGCGCTGCTCGTGCGGAAACTCGGATTCGGTGACCGACACCCACCGGCCGTCCCGCATGTATGGCTTCCCTCTTTGTGGTGATTCTTGGGGGTCTGTGACTGCTCGCGGGCGTTTTTCCGCGCCTCGAATCCTATCGGGTGGCATCCAGTAACGGCTCAGACTTGGATGATCTTGACCTAACCCATCTTCGTTGTCGGACCGTATTACTAATGTGATCACCGTGGGAGGGGAGCACATGACACAGGCGCCCGCCGAGGGTACGGACATCAAGTGGCTGCTGCAGCCGATCGGGCAGGCCGCCCAGCGCGGACCCCAGCACTTCGAGCATTCCGTCCGGGAGGGAGTGGAGCTCGCCGACTACGCGGCCGAGCTCGGCGACCAGGCGGATGAACTCAAGACGCTCTTCCCCGGGGGGCGCGCTCGGTTCTGGGGGTCGGTGCGGGCAAAAAAGGAGAGCCACGGCAAGAACAAGGCGATCGACGGTACTCGTCCGGGCGACGAGGTGCTGTTCTACGCCAGAGGGTCGTTCATCGCTCGGGCTACGGTCGTGGCCGCCTTCAGGAACCGAGCTCTGGCCGAGAAGATCTGGGACAAGGACAAGGACGGCAATCCCTGGGAGTACATGGTCGCCCTCGACGACGTCGTTGAGATCAGCGTCCCGGCCCGGCGGATCCTGGCAAAGCTGGACTACAAGGGTGGCCACGTCCAGTCTCTGATCCAGGTGGCGGCCGCACATGTGCTCCGCCTCCGCCCATTGCTGGACCATCCAGATGATCAGACACTGGCGCTGCCCGAACAGCCGGTGATCCCGCAGCAGAAGCGGAGGCAACGGGCCGCGCCCCGGCTCGGGAGCGAGGACCTGCTGCGCATCCTCGGCAACCTGCAGACCTACTCGCAACCCGACGGCCCCGCCCGTCACAAGCCGCTGGCCCTGCTCTGGGCGATCGGCCGGCTTACGGCCGGGCAGGAGAGGCTCGCGCCCTGGGAGGAGTTCGAGGCGGAAGTCGGCTCCCTGCTGGACGAGTTCGGCGGGGAACATGACCGCAGGACACCCGAGTACCCGTTCTGGCACCTGCGGAGCAGCGGACTGTGGGAGGTTCAGGGCGTCGAAGACAGCGGGTTCAAGCCCACAGCAGCGGCCCTGCGCGCAGCGAAGGCCCGAGCAGGCTTAAGTAGCGACGCGGCGAAGCGTCTCAAGCGTGCCCTCACCCGGGCCCAGGCGGTACGCCGGTTGCACTCGACGTACTTCGCCGAGTCCGGCATCGACAAGGACGTACTTCTCGACCGGGTGGGCCTCGACGGGTACAGCAGCGCCAGTGGACGGCGTACGGACACTCCGGCTGCACCCGGCCCCGTCGCTCGCCGCCCGGCGACAGGCACCCGGCCCGACCGTGACCGCAGTCTGCCCGACGAGGTCAAGATCCTGCACGAGGACCGGTGTCAGGTGTGCGGCCAGCAGCTGGAGACACGGGACAGCCATTACAGCGAGGCCGCGCACATCCAGGGTGTTTCCAGCCCGCACCTGGGGCCTGACGTACTGGAGAACCTGCTCTGCCTCTGCCCCAACCACCACAAACAGTTCGACCACTTCGGCATCTACATCGATGTGGACTGGGCGGTCCGGAACACCAGGAGCGGCGAGCAGGTCGGAACCCTCACCCTCATCCCCGAGCACCGGGTGGAGCCCGAGTACGTCGAGTACCACCGCGACCTGTGCCTTTCGTACCTGACAAACGGCGCCGCCGGCCGTCGCCGCCTCGCCGCTCACCCACCGTCCGTATGACCTGCGGAACTCGGCGCTCTTCACGTGGCTCAATGCCGGGGTCGACCCGACCGAGGTCGCCGAGCGCGCCGGCAACAGCGTGGAGGTGCTGCTCAGTCGGTACGCGAAGTGCCTCGACGGGCGCCAGGAGGTGGCCAACCGTCGGATCGAAGATCTGCTGCGCGAGTACGAGTGATCGCTAGTCGGCGATACGCTGCAAGGCCCCTGGACCTGTCCAGGGGCCTTCCGCGTTTCTACCGCTGACCTGGGGCGATGGACCAAGATCCTGTCCACGAATAGTCCACAGCGTCTGACATACGGGTGCGCAGGGCGGCAGTTGGCTGCGCATACGCGAAGACCCCGGCTTCAGCGTTACCGCTGATGGCGGGGTCTTTGGGCACTTCCTGCGAAGTGCCCCCGGCAGGATTCGAACCTGCGCACACGGCTCCGGAGGCCGTTGCTCTATCCCCTGAGCTACGGGGGCGCGTCGTTGGTGTTGCGGCGACGGGTTGAACACTACCAGCTTCCATGGGGTGATCAGGAACTGCTTTGCGGGGGAGGAGGGGGTGGTTCGCCCGCAGGGGGTGGAAGTGGCAAAAACCCGGACGCGGGGGCCCGGCTCGACCTACTCTCGAGTTGTGCCAGGCGTCTCGGGCCGGGTGCTTGTTGTCGACGACAACAAGGTCATCCGGCAGCTGATCAAGGTCAATCTCGAGCTGGAGGGCTTCGAGGTCGTGACCGCGAACGATGGTGCCGAGTGTCTGGACGTCGTGCATCGGGTGGCTCCCGATGTGATCACCCTTGATGTGGTCATGCCGCGACTGGACGGGTTCGGGGCGGCCGCGCAGTTGCGGGCCGATCCACGGACCAGGGACGTGCCCGTCGCCATCGTCAGTGCCTGTACGCAGCAGGAGGTCGAGGCCGGGATCGCCGCCGGGGTGGACGCCTTCCTCGCGAAGCCGTTCGAGCCCACCGAGCTGGTTCGGGTCGTGCACAGGCTGATCGAGCGCAAGGACCGGCGTGACGGGAGGAAAGGGGCGCCCGCCGGGAGGGGGAGGGGGTAGGTTTCCCGTCCTTCTCCGCTTCTGTCGGTGTGCTGCCCGCGTCTCCTGTTCACATGGCGAAACCCTTCGCGGGATGAGGGGGCGTCTCCCCTAGGCTGGGAACCGTGAACCCCGCCGACCTCCCCCGTGCCGTCGTACGCGCCGTGCGCTGCGCCGTCGCCGACGGGGAGCTGGCCGCCGGAGCCGTCGTGCCCGAGCGGATCGTCGTCGAGCGGACCCGGCCCGGTGGGGTGGGGGACTACGCCACCCCCGTCGCCTTCCAGGTCGCCCAGCGGGCCGGCCGCGCGCCCCACGCCGTGGCGCAGGTGCTCGCCCGTCGGCTCGCGCAGGAGCCCGGGATCGAGCGCGTCGAGGTCACCGGCCCCGGATTCCTGTGTTTCGTGCTGCCGGCGCCCACCGCCCCCGACGTCATCTCGCGGGGGATCATCGACGACATCGTCATCCGCGATGTAAGGGGAGGGGCTGCCTTCCTCCCGCCCGCGGAGGCGGCGGATCCCTCCCTCGAACTGCGGGAGCGGGTCGTGCGCGACTGTGTGCTACGGCTCCTGCGCACCCAGAGGACCCAGGGAACCCAGGGAACCCAGGGAACCCAGGGAACCCGAAGCGACGTCGGCGGCCTCGCCGTCGCCGCCGTCGCCAAGCGGGACGGGGACGTCCTCGCCCGGTACGGACGCGACGCCGCCCTGTGGGCCATGCTCGCCGTCCCGGCCAAGGAGACGCCCACGTTCGGTGACGCGCTGCTCGTACAAGGGGAGGGCAGCGAGTTCTTCCGGGTGCGGTACGCCCACGCCCGCGCCCACGACCTCGTACGCAATGCCGCTCAGCTGGGGTTCGGGCCCGAGGCCGGGGACGTGGGCGATGCTCCCGAGTTGCTGCGCGCCCTCGCCGATCACCCCCTCGTCCTCGAGGCCGCCGCGCACCACCGCGCGCCCGAGCGGCTCGTCCGGCACCTCGTCGAGCTGGCCGGCGCGCTGCTCGACTTCCAGTACCGCGTCCTGCCCCAAGGTGACGAGAAACCCTCGGCCGCCCACCGCGCCCGGCTGGCTCTTGCCGAAGCCGCCGGGACGGTGCTGGCCGGCGGCCTGGCCCTGCTCGGCATAGACGCACCGACACGCCTGTGACCCGCGAAGAGAGATACCGATGAGCCGTTCCGCGCACCCCGCCGGGCCCCGCCACGCCGACGTCCTGCCCGAGGGGCACTACTCCCCGCCGCCCGCCGACCTGAACGCGCTCGACGAGAAGGTCTGGGCCCGGACCGTCACGCGCGGCAGCGACGGTGTCGTGAGCGTGGGCGGCATCGAAGTCACCAAGCTCGCCGAGGAGTTCGGAACCCCCGCCTACTTCCTCGACGAGGAGGACTTCCGGGCGCGGTGCCGGGCCTGGGCGCACGCCTTCGGCCCCGACGCCGACGTCTTCTACGCGGGCAAGGCGTTCCTTTCCAAGGCCGTCGTGAAGTGGCTGAAGGAGGAGGGGCTGAACGTCGACGTCTGCTCCGGCGGGGAGCTGGCCACCGCCCTCGCGGCCGGAATGCCCGCCGCGCGGATCGCCTTCCACGGGAACAACAAGTCCGAGGGGGAGATCCGCAGGGCCGTCGACGCCGGGGTCGGGCGCATCGTGCTCGACTCCTTCCAGGAGATCGCGCGCGTCGCCCACATCGCCCGTGAGCTGGGCGCACGCCAGCCCGTCCAGATCCGCGTGACGGTCGGCGTCGAGGCACACACCCACGAGTTCATCGCCACCGCGCACGAGGACCAGAAGTTCGGCATCGCCGTCGCCGACGGTTCCGCCGCCGAGGCGGTGCGCCGGGCGCTCGGGCACGACTCGCTGGAGCTGCTCGGCGTCCACTCCCACATCGGTTCGCAGATCTTCGACATGGCCGGCTTCGAGGTCTCCGCCAAGCGCGTCGTGCAGCTGCTGGCCGCCGTACGGGACGAGCACGGAGTGGAGCTGCCCGAGATCGACCTCGGCGGCGGCCTCGGTATCGCGTACACCTCGAACGACGACCCGCGCGAGCCCCACGAGATCGCCAAGGCCCTGCACGAGATCGTGGCCCGCGAGTGCGAGAGCGCCGGGCTGCGCGCGCCCCGGATCTCCGTGGAACCCGGCCGCGCCATCGTCGGCCCGACCGCGTTCACGCTGTACGAGGTGGGGACGATCAAGCCGCTGGAGGGACTGCGTACGTACGTCTCCGTCGACGGCGGGATGTCCGACAACATCCGCACCGCCCTCTACGACGCCGAGTACTCCATCGCACTCGTCTCCCGTACCTCCGACGCCGCGCCGATGCTGGTGCGCGTGGTGGGCAAGCACTGCGAGAGCGGTGACATCGTCGTGAAGGACGCCTTCCTGCCCGCGGACCTGGCGCCCGGCGACCTCCTGGCCGTCCCGGCGACCGGCGCCTACTGCCGCTCCATGGCCAGCAACTACAACCACGCGCTCCGCCCGCCCGTCGTCGCCGTGCGTGACGGACAGGCCCGAGTGATCGTCCGCCGCGAGACGGAGGAAGATCTCCTGCGTCTCGACCTCGGATGATGAAATAGGTGTCTCACTCAATGGACCGAGGATGGAAACTGCTGTCCATTGAGTGAGACTGGTTCCACCCGGCGGGCAAACCGCCCGCGGGGTACTGATGGAAGATCGAAAGGCGTAGGTCGAATGATGCGTACGCGTCCGCTGAAGGTGGCGCTGCTGGGCTGTGGAGTGGTCGGCTCAGAGGTGGCTCGCATCATGACGACGCACGCCGACGACCTCACGCAGAGGATCGGCGCGCCCGTCGAGCTCGCCGGTGTCGCCGTACGCCGCCCCTCCAAGGTGCGCGAGGGCGTCGACCCGTCCCTGATCACCACCGATGCGACCGCCCTCCTCAAACGCGGTGACATCGACATCGCCATCGAGGTCATCGGCGGCATCGAGCCCGCCCGTACGCTCATCACCACCGCCTTCGAGCAGGGCATCTCCGTGGTCTCCGCGAACAAGGCGCTGCTCGCCCAGGACGGCGCCGCGCTGCACGCCGCGGCCGAGGCGGCCGGGCTGGACCTCTACTACGAGGCCGCCGTCGCAGGTGCCATCCCGCTGGTCCGCCCGATGCGCGAGTCGCTCGCCGGAGACAAGATCAACCGGGTCATGGGCATCGTCAACGGCACGACGAACTTCATCCTCGACAAGATGGACTCCACCGGCGCCGGGTACCAGGAGGCGCTCGACGAGGCCACCGCCCTCGGGTACGCCGAGGCCGACCCGACCGCCGACGTCGAGGGCTACGACGCCGCCGCCAAGGCCGCGATCCTGGCCGGCATCGCCTTCCACACCCGCGTCCGCCTGGACGACGTGTCCCGCGAGGGCATGACCGAGGTCAGCGCGGCCGACTTCGCCTCCGCCAAGCGGATGGGCTGCACCATCAAGCTCCTCGCCATCCTGGAGCGCGCCGCCGACGGCGAGTCCGTCACCGCCCGCGTCCACCCGGCGATGATCCCGCTCAGCCACCCGCTCGCCTCCGTCCGCGAGGCGTACAACGCCGTCTTCGTCGAGGCGGAGGCCGCCGGGCGGCTCATGTTCTACGGGCCCGGCGCGGGCGGCGCGCCCACCGCGTCGGCGGTCCTCGGCGACCTCGTCGCCGTCGCCCGCAACAAGCTCGCCGAGGCAACGGGGCCCGGCGAGTCGGCGTACACCCAGCTGCCGGTCAGTCCCATGGGGGACGTCGTCACCCGCTACCACATCAGCCTCGATGTGGCGGACAAGCCGGGCGTCCTCGCCCAGGTGGCGACCACCTTCGCGGAGCACGGCGTGTCGATCGACACGGTGCGGCAGCAGGGCAAGGACGGCGAGGCCTCCCTCGTCGTCGTCACTCACCGCGCACCCGACGCCGCCCTCTCCGGGACCGTCGAGGCGCTGCGGAAGCTGGACACCGTCCGCGGTGTCGCCAGCATCATGCGTGTTGAAGGGGAGTAAGGACCCATGAGCAACAATCGCACCCACCAGTGGCGCGGCATCATCGAGGAGTACCGGGACCGCCTGCCGGTGACGGACACGACTCCCGTGGTGACGCTCCGCGAGGGCGGCACTCCCCTCGTTCCCGCGCAGGTGCTCTCCGAGCGCACCGGCTGCGAGGTCCACCTCAAGGTCGAGGGGGCGAACCCCACCGGGTCCTTCAAGGACCGCGGCATGACCATGGCGATCACCAAGGCCAAGGAGGAGGGCGCCAAGGCGGTCATCTGCGCCTCCACCGGCAACACTTCGGCCTCCGCCGCCGCGTACGCGGTGCGCGCCGGGATGGTCTCCGCGGTGCTCGTGCCCCGCGGCAAGATCGCGCTCGGCAAGATGGGCCAGGCGCTGGTGCACGGCGCCAAGATCCTCCAGGTGGACGGCAACTTCGACGACTGCCTGAACCTGGCCCGCGCGCTCTCCGACAACTATCCGGTCGCGCTGGTCAATTCGGTCAACCCGGTGCGTATCGAGGGTCAGAAGACGGCCGCGTTCGAGATCGTCGACGCGCTCGGTGACGCCCCCGACATCCACGTGCTGCCCGTCGGCAACGCCGGCAACATCACCGCGTACTGGAAGGGTTTCAAGGAGTACAAGGCCGACGGCCTGGCCTCCCGTACGCCCCGCGTGTGGGGTTTCCAGGCCTCCGGTTCCGCGCCCATCGTGCGCGGCGAGGTCGTCAAGGAGCCGCACACCATCGCCACCGCGATCCGGATCGGCAACCCGGCCTCCTGGGACTACGCGCTGCAGGCGCGTGACGAGTCGGGCGGCTTCATCGACGAGGTGACGGACCGCCAGATCCTCGCCGCCTACCGGCTGTTGGCCGCCCAGGAGGGCGTCTTCGTCGAGCCCGCCTCGGCCGCCTCGGTGGCCGGCCTGCTCAAGGCCGCCGAGCTGGGCCTGGTGGACCCCGGTCAGACGATCGTGTGCACCGTCACCGGCAACGGCCTGAAGGACCCCGACTGGGCGATCGCCGGCGCTCCGCAGCCGGTCACCGTTCCGGTGGACGCCGAAGCCGCCGCCGTGCGCCTCGGTCTGGTCTGACCTCACCACCGCAACACCGTGTGAGCCGGGTCCCGGAGGGCTTCCGAAGGTCTTTCGAGGCCTTCTCGAGACCCTCCGGAACCCGGCAACTCGCCCCGTACGACAACAAAAATGCGGTCGAAGTCGGTCGAAGTCGGTCGAATTCCGCGACACGCAGCGTGCGCCTCCTGTGCGCCCTATGTCGCGAGAGAACCTTCCTTCGATACGCTGTACCCACATCCGCCACCGCGCATATGACTGCGGTGCTGCCCCGAGGGCCTTCGGGTGTCGTACGTTCTCCAGTACATTCGCAGCGAGCCAGCGAAGAGCGAAGATCTCGCACAGTCACAAGGAGTGTCATCGGACGATGGCCGGTCCAGCGTTCCGCGCCGCCGCCGTACGGGTGCGCGTCCCCGCCAGCAGTGCCAACCTCGGCCCGGGCTTCGACGCCCTGGGCCTGGCCCTGGGGCTCTACGACGACGTAGTCGTCCGGGTGGCCGACTCCGGCCTGAACATCGACATCGCGGGTGAGGGTGCCGACACCCTCCCGCGGGACGAGAGCCACCTGCTCGTACGCTCCATGCGCACCGCCTTCGACCTGCTGGGCGGCCAGCCGCGCGGCCTCGAGGTCGTCTGCGCCAACCGCATCCCGCACGGCCGCGGGCTCGGTTCCTCCTCCGCCGCCATCTGCGCCGGCATCGTCGCCGCCCGCGCCGTGACCATAGGCGGCGAGGCCAAGCTCGACGACGCGGCGCTGCTGGAGCTCGCCACCGAGATCGAGGGCCACCCCGACAACGTGGCCGCCTGTCTGCTCGGCGGGTTCACCCTCGCCTGGATGGACGGCGGCAGTGCCAAGGCGATCCGGATGGAGCCCGCCGAATCCATCGTTCCGGTGGTCTTCGTACCGTCCAAGCCGGTCCTCACGGAGACCGCGCGCGGCCTGCTGCCGCGCTCCGTCCCCCATGTGGACGCGGCCGCCAACGCGGGCCGCGCGGGCCTGCTCGTGGAAGCCCTGACCAGGCGTCCCGAGCTCCTGCTGCCGGCCACCGAGGACCGGCTCCACCAGGAGTACCGCTCGCCGGCGATGCCGGAGAGCGTGGCACTCGTCAACAGGCTGCGGGCGGACGGGATCCCCGCGGTCATCTCCGGCGCGGGCCCCACGGTCCTCGCGCTGGTCGACAACGGCGCGGCCGACAAGGTCGCGCAGCTCGCGGGCGAGGGGTGGGCGGCCAACCGGCTCGCACTCGACGCCGCGGGCGCGAGCGTGCTTCCGCTGGGCACCCAGGGCGGCTGAGGCCGCATTTCTGCAGTGCACAGCCGGTCAGGGGCGGGCGGCCTGGGCAGGCCGTCCGCGCGGAAGGGCGCGATTGCCGGTGATTGAGAGGGGGAATATCTATTGGATCCGGTAGTGTTAGTCTCAAGTGCGCATCGGAAGCCGCCATGGCTCGGTGCTCAGTGTCCCCATTCGGGACCGCATTTCTTCCGGGAGCCTCCCCGACTGCTTTGATCACTTCCAGCAGTTTCGAGCACGCTCCGGAATCGGCGTGACATTCCCACGCTTTCAGCTCGGGGGCTTCTCGCCGGAACCAGCCATGCACGTTTCTCTCCGCCGTATTTCTACCGGCGGACCACCGCCCCGGCACGGTCCACACCTAGGACTGTTGTCGGACAGCACAACCGGTCGCCGAGCCAGACAGGCCGACGTCCGCTCCAGGGAAGGACCCTTCGTGAGCGACACCACCGATCTGATGGGCGCTGCCGACACCTCTGTCGACACCAGTGCCCCCGCCGCGGGCGCCGCACCCAAGCGTCGACGCACCGGCACCGGCCTTGACGGCATGGTCCTGGCCGAGCTGCAGCAGGTCGCGTCGGGCCTCGGGATCAGGGGCACCGCGCGGATGCGCAAGAGCCAGCTGATCGAGGTCATCAAGGAGGCGCAGGCGGGCAGCGGTGCCCCCAAGGCCGCCGCCTCCACTGCCGCAGACACCGCCGAGGCCAAGCCGAAGCGTCGCGCCACCAGCAAGGCCCGCACGGGCGAGGCCGCCGCCGAGGCGCCCGCCGAGAAGCCCGCCACGCAGGCGCAGATCGAGATCCCGGGCCAGCCGGCCAGCGACGACGCCCCGGCAGGCGAGCGCCGCCGCCGTCGGGCCACGGCCCCCTCCGGCAGCCCGGAGTCCTCGGCCCCCGTCGCCGTGCAGGTCGAGCAGAAGACCGAGACCGTCCCCGCCGCCACCGCCCCCTCCGAGGCCAAGGCCGAAGCCGCCACCGCGGTCTCCGCCGGCCAGGCGCAGGGCCAGGACGGCGAGGGCCGTGGCCGTCGCGACCGCCGTGACCGCGGCGACCGCGGTGACCGCACCGAGCGCCAGCGCGACCGCCGTGACCGCGGCGCCAAGGCCGATGACCAGGGCCAGGGCGGCCAGGGCCAGGGCGGCCAGGGCCAGGGCGCGCAGGGTGGCCAGGGTGGTCAGGGCGGCGGCCGTCAGGACCGCGCGGACCGCCAGCAGCAGGGCGGCCGTGGCCAGGGCCAGGGCCAGGGTCAGCAGGGCCGTCAGGACCGCCAGGACCGCCAGGACAACGGTCCCCAGGACGACTTCGACGGTGAGGACGGCCGTCGTGGCCGCCGCGGCCGCTACCGCGACCGCCGTGGCCGCCGTGGCCGCGACGAGTTCGCGCCGGCCGAGCCGCAGGTCGCCGACGACGACGTCCTGATCCCCGTCGCGGGCATCCTCGACATCCTCGACAACTACGCGTTCATCCGGACCTCGGGCTACCTGCCCGGCCCCAACGACGTGTACGTGTCCCTCGCTCAGGTCCGCAAGGCCGGCCTGCGCAAGGGTGACCACACCACCGGTGCGGTCCGCCAGCCCAAGGACGGCGAGCGCCGCGAGAAGTTCAACGCCCTCGTGCGTCTGGACTCGGTGAACGGCATGGCGCCCGAATCCGGCCGCGGCCGCCCGGAGTTCCAGAAGCTCACCCCGCTCTACCCGCAGGACCGGCTCCGTCTGGAGACCGACCCGGGCGTGCTGACCACCCGCATCATCGACCTCGTGTCGCCGATCGGCAAGGGCCAGCGAGGCCTGATCGTGGCCCCGCCGAAGACCGGCAAGACCATGATCATGCAGGCGATCGCCAACGCGATCACCGTCAACAACCCCGAGTGCCACCTGATGGTCGTCCTGGTCGACGAGCGTCCGGAAGAGGTCACCGACATGCAGCGGTCGGTCAAGGGAGAGGTCATCTCCTCGACCTTCGACCGCCCGGCCGAGGACCACACCACCGTCGCCGAGCTGGCCATCGAGCGCGCCAAGCGTCTCGTCGAGCTGGGTCACGACGTGGTCGTCCTGCTGGACTCCATCACCCGTCTGGGCCGCGCGTACAACCTCGCGGCGCCCGCCTCCGGCCGCATCCTGTCCGGTGGTGTCGACTCGACCGCGCTGTACCCGCCGAAGCGCTTCTTCGGTGCCGCGCGCAACATCGAGGACGGCGGCTCGCTGACCATCCTGGCCACCGCGCTCGTCGACACCGGCTCGCGCATGGACGAGGTGATCTTCGAGGAGTTCAAGGGCACCGGCAACATGGAGCTCAAGCTCGACCGGAAGCTCGCCGACAAGCGCATCTTCCCGGCCGTCGACGTCGACCCGTCGGGCACCCGCAAGGAGGAGATCCTCCTCAACGCGGAGGAGCTCGCCATCGTCTGGAAGCTGCGCCGGGTGCTGCACGCGCTCGACTCGCAGCAGGCGATCGAGCTGCTTCTCGACAAGATGAAGCAGACGAAGTCGAACGCCGAGTTCCTGATGCAGATCGCGAAGACGACCCCGTCGGGCAAGAACGACGACTGACGTCCGGCACGCGCATCCCCGCGACAGCCCCCGCCGCACCCGCGACGGGGGCTGTCGCGCGTCCACGCGGCGTCCGGGCCGTACGGTGCCACCCGGGCGCCGCGACCGGCGGTTCGGGCCGCGAGGGAACCCTGGGCGGCGTACACCCGTCTGTGTCAGAGGGACCGCGGGAAGGACGGCGGGCCCGCAGCGACCAGAGGACCGGACTCAGGACTGAGGAGAGCATGACCGAGGAGAGCAAGGACCACGGCGGGCGTGCCGCCGCCCGGCGGAGCCGACGCAAACCGGCGAAGCGCCGCAAGGCCCTCGCCGTCGTCGCCTGGAGCGCCGCGGGGGTGGTCCTGCTGGGAGGCGCGGGCCTCGGCTACTTCTACTTCAAGTTCAACGGCAATCTGAAGACCGTCGACATCGACCAGGCGCTCGGCACCGACCGCCCGCAGAACGTCGACAACGGATCGATGGACATCCTCGTCCTCGGCTCCGACTCCCGCGGCGGCGCCAACGGCGAGTACGGCCAGGACGACGGCGGCTCGGCCCGCTCCGACACGGCGATGATCATCCACCTGTACGAGGGCCACGAGAAGGCCAGCGTCGTGTCCATACCGCGCGACACCATGATCTCCCGCCCCTCCTGCCCCACGGCGGGCGGCAAGACCGACCCCGGCGGGGCGCGCACGCAGTTCAACGAGGCCTTCACCGTCGGCGGGGCCGCCTGCGCGGTCAAGACCGTCGAGAAGATGTCGGGGATCCGTATGGATCACTACATGGAGGTCGACTTCACCGGCTTCAAGAAGATCATCGACAACCTCGGCGGCGTCGAGGTGACCACCAGCAAGCCGATCAAGGACGGCGCCAGCCACCTCGACCTCGCGGCCGGCACCAACAAGCTCAACGGGGAGCAGGCCCTCGGCCTCGTCCGCACCCGCAAGAGCGTCGGCGACGGCAGCGACCTCGGGCGAATACAGCTCCAGCAGGCCTTCATCAAGGCGCTCATCAAGCAGGTCAAGGGCATCGGCCTCTTCGACAACCCCAAGAAGCTCCTCGACCTCGCCGACTCCGCCACCAAGGCGATCACCACCGACAAGGCGCTCGGTGACGTGAAGTCCCTCATGGGCTTCGCCCAGGGCCTCCAGGGCATCGACGCCCAGGACATGCAGATGATCACGCTGCCGGTGACCACGGACGCCCGCGACGCCAACCGCGTGGCGCCGCTCACCAAGGAGACCAAGATGGTCTGGGACGCCCTGCTGGCCGACCAGCCGATCCCGGCAGAGGCCACCGTGAACTCCTCCGGAGACAAGGGCACGGCCGGGTCGATCGTCCAGTAGAGCCCCTGCTGCGCGGGCCGCGCACGGGACTGCGCACGGGGCCGGGCGGGGGCCGCGGGCCCGTGCGGAATAGATGGCGACCCCTTCCCGTTGAGGGAGGCGTCCTCAGAATTTTGACAGGCAGCCCGGTCCTGGCAGACTGGTCTGTCGGCCCCGGTTCACGCAGTGCGCAATTCGGCTCCTGCGACCCGGCGCCCTCCCGAATCTAGGAGACACCTTGAAGCGCGATGTTCACCCCGAGTACGTCGAGACCCAGGTCAGCTGCACCTGTGGCGCGTCGTTCACCACTCGTAGCACCCTGACCGAGGGCTCCATCCGAGCCGAGGTCTGCTCCGAGTGCCACCCGTTCTACACGGGCAAGCAGAAGATCCTCGACACCGGTGGCCGTGTGGCCCGCTTCGAGGCCCGCTTCGGCAAGGGTGCGGCCAAGAAGTAGCGCGACCCAGGCGCCGGTCTCCGGCCGCCCCCTGTCCACTCGGGGGCGGCCGGACCGGCGCCTTTGTCGTCGTTCCGCCACGTCCCCCGTGCAGTCCCCTCGCACTTTCACCCCAGGAGTCCCCCGATGTTCGAAGCGGTCGAGGAATTGGTCGGCGAACACGCCGACCTCGAGACGAAGCTCGCCGACCCTTCGGTCCACTCGGATCAGGCCAACGCGCGCAAGCTGAACAAGCGCTACGCGGAACTGACCCCGATCGTTGCGACCTTCCGTGCCTGGAAGCAGTCCGCCGAGGACATCGAGACGGCCAAGGAGTTCGCGGCCGACGACCCCGACTTCATCGCCGAGGTCAAGGAACTGAGCGCGCAGCGCGAGGAGCTCACCGAGAAGCTCCGTCTGCTGCTCGTTCCGCGCGACCCCAGCGACGACAAGGACGTGCTCCTCGAGGTCAAGGCGGGCGCGGGCGGCGACGAGTCGGCGCTGTTCGCCGGCGACCTGCTGCGCATGTACCTGCGCTACGCCGAGCGCGTGGGCTGGAAGACCGAGATCATCGACGCCACCGAGTCCGAGCTCGGCGGCTACAAGGACGTCCAGGTCTCCGTCCGCACCAAGGGCGGCAACGGCGCCACCGAGCCCGGCCAGGGCGTGTGGGCCCGCCTGAAGTACGAGGGCGGCGTGCACCGCGTCCAGCGCGTTCCGGCCACCGAGTCCCAGGGCCGCATCCACACCTCCGCCGCCGGCGTGCTCGTCACCCCGGAGGCCGAGGAGGTCGAGGTCGAGGTCAACATGAACGACCTCCGCATCGACGTGTACCGCTCCTCCGGCCCCGGCGGCCAGTCCGTCAACACCACCGACTCGGCCGTGCGCATCACGCACCTCCCGACCGGTGTGGTCGCCTCCTGCCAGAACGAGAAGAGCCAGCTCCAGAACAAGGAGCAGGCCATGCGTATCCTGCGCTCGAGGCTCCTCGCCGCCGCGCAGGAGGCCGCCGAGCAGGAGGCCTCGGACGTGCGCCGCAGCCAGGTGCGCTCCGTGGACCGTTCCGAGAAGATCCGTACGTACAACTACCCGGAAAACCGGATCTCGGACCACCGGACCGGTTTCAAGGCGTACAACTTGGACCAGGTGCTCGACGGTGACCTCGACGCGGTCATCCAGGCCTGTGTCGACACGGACTCCGCGGCCAAGCTCGCGGCCGCGCACTGACCTGACCCCCGTACCACCCCCCCCGTACGACAGTAGCCCGGAGGACCAGCGTGAACTTGCTGCTTGCCGAGGTGGCCCAGGCCACCCAGCGGCTGGCCGCCGCCGGCGTGCCCTCACCGCGCTTCGACGCGGAGGAGCTCGCCGCCTTCGTGCACGGCGTCAAACGGGGGGAACTGCACCACGTCAAGGACACGGACTTCGACGCCCGCTACTGGGAGGCCGTCGCCCGCCGCGAGGCGCGCGAGCCGCTCCAGCACATCACCGGCCGCGCCTTCTTCCGGTACCTGGAGCTCCAGGTCGGGCCCGGGGTCTTCGTACCCCGGCCCGAGACCGAGTCGGTCGTGGACTGGGCCATACACGCCGTCCGCGCGATGGACGTCGTCGAGCCGCTGATCGTGGACCTGTGCACCGGCTCCGGCGCGATCGCGCTGGCCATGGCCCAGGAGGTGCCGCGCTCGCGCGTGCACGCGGTCGAGCTGTCCGAGGACGCCCTGCGGTGGACGCGCAAGAACGCCGAGGGCTCCCGGGTCACCGTCCACCAGGGCGACGCCCTGAGCGCGCTGCCCGAGCTCGACGGCCAGGTCGACCTGGTCATCTCCAACCCGCCGTACATCCCGCTCACCGAGTGGGAGTACGTCGCCCCCGAGGCCCGCGACCACGATCCGGAGATGGCGCTCTTCTCCGGCGAGGACGGCCTCGACACCATCCGCGGTATCGAGCGCACCGCCCACCGGCTGCTGCGGCCCGGCGGCATCGTCGTCATCGAGCACGCCGACACCCAGGGCGGCCAGGTCCCGTGGATCTTCGCCGAGGAGCGGGGCTGGGCCGACGCGGCAGACCACCCGGACCTCAACAACCGCCCGCGCTTCGCGACCGCCCGCAAGGCTCTGCCGTGACCGGCGCGACGATTTCCGCCACCCCCCTGCTGCACGAGGAGGCCCGCTGATGGCCCGGCGATACGACTGCAACGACGCGACGGACCGTAAGACGGGTCTGCGTGAAGCCGCATCCGCCGTGCGTCGCGGCGAGCTCGTCGTGCTGCCCACCGACACCCTGTACGGGATCGGCGCGGACGCCTTCAGCCCGGAGGCAGTCCACGACCTGCTGGCCGCCAAGGGCCGCGGCCGCGGCATGCCCACCCCGGTGCTCATCGGCTCGCCGAACACGCTCCACGGCCTCGTCACGGACTTCTCCGAGCAGGCCTGGGAGCTCGTCGACGCCTTCTGGCCGGGCGCGCTGACCCTGGTCGCCAAGCACCAGCCCTCGCTGGCGTGGGACCTGGGGGACACCCAGGGCACCGTGGCCGTACGCATGCCCCTGCACCCCGTCGCGATCGAGCTGCTGACCGAGGTCGGCCCGATGGCGGTGTCCTCGGCCAACCTGTCCGGGCACCCGGCGCCCGAGGACTGCGACGCCGCGCGCGAGATGCTCGGGGACTCCGTGTCCGTGTACCTGGACGGCGGCCCGACGCCCGGCATCCAGCCGTCGTCGATCGTCGACGTCACCGGGAAGGTTCCCGTCCTGCTGCGCGAGGGGGCGCTCACCGCAGACCAGCTGCGGGAGGTCGTACCCGACCTCGAGGTCGCCCCGTGAGCCCTGAGGGGCGTGGCATAGCAGGGGGACACCGCCCGGCGGTAGCCGGGGGAAACACTTTCCGCATACTCCACGTCAGCACCGGGAACGTGTGCCGCTCGCCGATCACCGAGCGGCTGACGCGGCATGCCCTCTCGCACCGCCTCGGCGGCCCCGTCACCGGCGACCTCATCGTGGAGAGCGCCGGCACCTGGGGCCACGAGGGCGCCCCGATGGAGGCGAACGCGGCCGCCGTGCTGGCGGACTTCGGTGCCGACGCGTCCGGGTTCACCGGCCGGGAGCTGCTGGACGAGCACGTCATACGCGCGGACCTGGTGCTGACCGCCACCCGTGACCACCGGGCCCAGGTCATCTCGATGGGCCACTCGGCGGGTCTGCGCACCTTCACGCTGAAGGAGTTCACCCGCCTGGTGCGGGCGATAGACCCGGCCACCCTGCCGCCGCTGGACGACGGCATGGCGGAGCGGGCGCGGGCCCTGGTCCGGGCCGCCGCGGCGCTGCGCGGCTGGCTGCTGGCGCCGTCGCCCGACGCGGACGAGGTGTACGACCCGTACGGGGCCCCCATCACTTTCTTCCGCTCGATCGGCGACGAGATCAACCAGGCCCTGGATCCGGTGGTGACGGCCTTGACGGGCGTGACCACTCCGCGCTGACGGGGCACCCGCGACGCGACGGGGCACCCGCGCCGCGCTGACCGGGCACGCCGGGGCCCACAGGCCTACAGTGGCTGGTACCCGGTACCCATGGAGTCGCGCCATGAGCGTCATCACCCAGCCCACGGACCTGCTGCGCATGCAGGACCCGCAGATGGCCGACGTACTCGCCGGGGAGCGGCAGCGGCAGGCCGGCACCCTGCAGATGATCGCCGCGGAGAACTTCACCTCGAGCGCCGTGCTCGCCGCGCTCGGGTCCGCGCTCGCCAACAAGTACGCCGAGGGGTACCCGGGCGCCCGGCACCACGGCGGGTGCGAGTACGCCGACCTGGCCGAGCGGACCGCCGTGGAGCGGGCCAAGGCACTCTTCGGGGCCGAGCACGCCAATGTGCAGCCGCACTCCGGCTCCTCCGCCGTCCTGGCCGCGTACGCCGCCCTGCTGCGGCCCGGGGACACCGTGCTGGCGATGGGGCTCTCGTACGGGGGCCACCTCACCCACGGGTCGCCCGCCAACTTCTCCGGGCGGTGGTTCGACTTCGTCGGCTACGGGGTCGACGCCGAAACCGGTCTCATCGACTACCGGCAGGTCCAGCGCCTCGCCCACGCCCACCGGCCCAAGGCGATCGTGTGCGGCTCCATCTCCTACCCCCGCCACCCCGAGTACTCCGCCTTCCGGGAGATCGCCGACGAGGTCGGGGCCTACCTCATCGCGGACGCCGCCCACCCGATCGGGCTGGTGGCCGGCGGGGCCGCGCCCAGCCCCGTCCCGTACGCCGACATCGTCTGCGCGACCACGCACAAGGTGCTGCGCGGGCCGCGCGGCGGGATGGTGCTGTGCGGCGCCGAGTACGCCGAGCGGATCGACCGGGCGGTGTTCCCCTTCACCCAGGGCGGGGCCCAGATGCACACCATCGCCGCCAAGGCCGTGGCCTTCGGGGAGGCGGCCCGGCCCGCCTTCACCACGTACGCCCACCGGGTCGTCGCCAACGCCCGGGCGCTGGCGGGCGCGCTCCAGGAGCACGGGTTCGCCGTCACCACCGGGGGCACGGACACGCACCTGATCACCGCGGACCCGGCGCCGCTGGGTGTGGACGGCCCGACCGCCCGCGGCCGGCTGGCGGCCGCCGGGATCGTGCTGGACACCTGCGCCCTCCCGTACGGGGACCAGCGCGGCATCCGGCTGGGGACGGCCGCCGTGACCACCCAGGGGATGGGGGAGGCGGAGATGGTCCGGATCGCGGCAATGTTCGCCGCGGCGCTGGACGGGGATGGCGTGAAAACACGTACGGAGGTCGGCGAGCTCACGATGGGATTTCCCCCTTACGGTGAGTAAGCGGGGCAAGCGGGGCGTACTGGAACCGGGATACCGCCCCCTCGCGTCCTCGGAGGAGGTGACATCGCAGCTAATGTGTGGGGCTGAGATGGCCGGCGATACATCTGGGGCAGCCCGTGCGTGAATATCTGCTGACGCTTTGCGTCACGGTCGCGGTGACCTACCTGCTGACCGGGCCCGTGCGGAAGTTCGCGATCGCGGCCGGGGCCATGCCGGAGATCCGCGCCCGCGACGTGCACCGCGAGCCCACGCCACGGCTGGGCGGCATCGCCATGTTCGGCGGTCTGTGCGCGGGTCTGCTGGTCGCCGACCACCTGAAGAACCTCAACGGCGTCTTCGAGCTGTCGAACGAACCACGGGCGCTGCTCTCCGGCGCCGCCCTGATCTGGCTGATCGGTGTCCTCGACGACAAGTTCGAGATCGACGCCCTCATCAAGCTCGGCGCACAGATGATCGCCGCCGGCGTGATGGTCATGCAGGGCCTGACCATCCTGTGGATCCCGGTGCCCTTCATCGGCACGGTCGCGCTCACCCAGTGGCAGGGCAACCTGCTCACCGTCGCGCTCGTCGTGATCACCATCAACGCGGTGAACTTCGTCGACGGCCTCGACGGGCTCGCCGCCGGCATGGTCTGCATCGCCGCGGCCGCGTTCTTCCTCTACGCGTACCGGATCTGGTTCGGGTACGGCATCGAGGCGGCCGCGCCGGCCACCCTCTTCGCCGCGATCCTGATGGGCATGTGCCTCGGCTTCCTGCCGCACAACATGCATCCCGCCCGGATCTTCATGGGCGACTCCGGCTCGATGCTCATCGGTCTGGTGCTCGCCGCCGCGGCCATCTCCATCACCGGTCAGGTGGACCCCGACGCCCTGGCCCTGTACGCGCAGGGCGAGCGCAACGCGACGCACG
Organism: Streptomyces sp. NPDC048257; assembly: GCF_043201855.1. Lineage (NCBI taxonomy): Bacteria > Bacillati > Actinomycetota > Actinomycetes > Kitasatosporales > Streptomycetaceae > Streptomyces > Streptomyces sp. NPDC048257. The sequence goes on along the minus strand of NZ_JBICZI010000004.1, from coordinate 204,606 downwards.
CGATGCTCCCGGTCTTCATCCCGCTGATCCTGCCCCTGACGATCATTGCGATCCCGATGGCGGACCTGGTTCTGGCCATCGTCCGGCGGACCTGGAAGGGCCAGTCGCCCTTCGCGGCCGACCGCGGGCACCTCCACCACCGGCTGCTGGAACTCGGTCATTCGCACAGCCGCGCGGTGCTGATCATGTACTTCTGGTCGGGGCTGATCGCCTTCGGCACGGTGGCCTACTCGGTGCATTCCGCCACGATGTGGATCGTGCTGGCGATCGCCGTGCTGAGCGCGGTCGGCCTGATCCTGCTGCTCCTGCCGCGCTTCACCCCGCGCGCCCCGCGTTGGGCGGAGGGTCTGGTTCCGCCGCGCTACCGCCATGCCGAACGCGCGGCCGAAGCCGCCGCACAGGACACCTCGGGCACGGAACCGGAGCCCGCGAGGCCCATCGCCGCCGGCGTCTCCGGCGTCAACGGCGCGACCGCCGTGGGCCCCCGTTCGCGCTTCCCCGACCGGCGTAAGGCTGAATCCACCCGCTGACGGCGGGGGTGCATGTCCGACATGGATGGCCTTTACCAGACAAGGTGCCTGGCGGTCGCGCACACACGCGCAGGGTCACTCTCATGTGTGACAGTCGGCACACCCAGCAGGTAAAGCTCTCATCAAATAGTTTGTGATACCGTTCACTAAACCCGGCGACCGAGCCGAAGGACCGTAGTGCGACGGTTCCTTGGCCCGAGGTTCCCTCTCGGACCGGGCTTACGCTCGTCCCGTACGAGTCCAGTGCCCCCACCACCACGCGGAGCAAACCGCCATGCGGTCAGATGACGTCCGACTCCTCCTGCAAGCCGCCGTACCCACCGCTGCCGCCGGCGCTATCGCCGCCGTGATCAGCGCGTTGGTCGTCGGCAGCAAGGGTGCAGTCGGAGCTGTCGTCGCGACGCTGGTCGTGATTTTGTTCATGGGTATCGGATTCGTCGTTCTGCAGCGCACGGCGAAATCGCTTCCGCACCTCTTCCAGGCCATGGGGCTCATGCTCTACACGGCCCAGATCCTGCTGCTTTTCGTCTTTGTCGCGGCGTTCAAGAACACCACGCTGTTCCACCCCAAGGCCTTCGCTATCACGCTCGTCGCCACCACCCTGGTGTGGATCGGCGCGCAGACGCGTGCTCATATGAAGGCCAAGATTCTTTACGTCGAACCGGACTCGACGACGGGCAGCAAGCCCGAAAATCCGGGGCCGAAGTCGTGAAGGGTAGGGCCGGGATAAGCGGGCGTTCGAGATCCTGCTATCGTCCGGTGCCAACTGCGGCACTGCGGGCGCGGGCATCTGAGCTGACGCCTGTCCCATCGCGAGGCTCGATGCCTGATCGCCGCCCCATCATCCGTAACACCAGTCCAGTGCCGAACAGCGGCTGCTCGCCGCGCCGACACAACGAGGTTGCCGTACCTATGCGCCACGCTGAAGGAGCCCGCGGTGAGTGCTGACCCGACGACGGTGCTCGCCTTCGAGACCGACTGCCACATCTTCGACGGTTGTGGCTTCCCGGCTCCCGGCCTGCACTCGTTCCTGTTCCAGCCGATCTTCGGCGACGCGGACAGCAACTTCTACTTCAACAAGACGATGCTCCTGGCCCTGCTGGGCTCGGTCATCATCGTCGGCTTCTTCTGGGCCGCGTTCCGGAAGCCGAAGGTCGTCCCGGGCAAGCTGCAGATGGTCGCCGAGGCCGGCTACGACTTCGTGCGCCGCGGCATCGTCTACGAGACGCTGGGCAAGAAGGAGGGCGAGAAGTACGTCCCCCTGATGGTCTCGATCTTCTTCTTCGTCTGGGTCATGAACCTCTGGTCGATCATTCCGCTCGCCCAGTTCCCGGTGACCTCGATCATCGCCTACCCGGCCGGTCTCGCCCTGATCGTCTATGTGATCTGGATGAGCGTGACGTTCAAGCGTCACGGCTTCGTCGGTGGCTTCAAGAACCTGACCGGCTACGACAAGTCGCTCGGCCCGGTCCTGCCGCTGGTCATGGTCATCGAGTTCTTCTCGAACGTCCTGGTCCGCCCGTTCACGCACGCGGTCCGACTGTTCGCGAACATGTTCGCCGGTCACACCCTGCTGCTGCTGTTCACCATCGCCAGCTGGTACCTGCTGAACGGGATCGGCATCGCTTACGCGGGCGTCTCGTTCGTCATGGTCATCGTGATGACCGCGTTCGAGCTCTTCATCCAGGCTGTCCAGGCGTACGTCTTCGTCCTCCTGGCCTGCAGCTTCCTCCAGGGCGCGCTCGCCGAGCACCACTGAGCCAGGCCCGCCCCGCTTAGCCCCCCCGTATTCGTCCGGTGGCCAACCCCCACCGGTCCGTGAAAGAGAAGGAAGAACTGGCATGTCCCAGACCCTTGCCGCCGTCACCGGCTCCCTCAGCTCCGTTGGTTACGGTCTCGCGGCCATCGGCCCCGGCGTCGGCGTCGGCATCATCTTCGGTAACGGCACGCAGGCCCTCGCCCGTCAGCCCGAGGCTGCCGGTCTGATCCGCGCCAACCAGATCCTCGGCTTCGCCTTCTGTGAGGCGCTCGCCCTCATCGGTCTGGTCATGCCGTTCGTCTACAGCTGACGAACCGCGATCACTAGTCCGAACCGACGAAAGGCACTGATGTGAACCTCCTGGTTCTCGCGGCTGAGGGTGGAGAGAACCCCCTCGTTCCGCCGATCCCCGAGCTCGTCATCGGTCTGATCGCCTTCGTCATCGTCTTCGGTTTCCTCGCGAAGAAGCTCCTCCCGAACATCAACAAGGTTCTGGACGAGCGCCGCGAGGCCATCGAGGGCGGTATCGAGAAGGCGGAAGCCGCTCAGACCGAGGCCCAGAGCGTCCTGGAGCAGTACAAGGCCCAGCTCGCCGAAGCCCGGCACGAGGCCGCGCGCCTGCGCCAGGAAGCGCTGGAGCAGGGCACTGCGCTCAAGGAAGAACTGCGCGCAGAGGGCCAGCGGCAGCGTGAGGAGATCATCGCTGCCGGCCACGCCCAGATCGCGGCCGACCGTAAGGCCGCCTCTCAGGCGCTGCGTCAGGACGTGGGCAAGCTCGCCACCGACCTGGCCGGAAAGCTCGTCGGCGAGTCCCTTGAGGACCACGCCCGGCAGAGCCGCACGATCGACCGCTTCCTCAGCGAGCTCGAGGAGAAGGCCGAGGCGGCCCGATGAACGGAGCGAGCCGCGAGGCGCTGGCCTCCGCACGTGAGCGTCTCGACGCGCTGACGGACAACACGTCCGTCGACGCGGCGAAGCTCGCCGGCGAGCTGGCTGCCGTCACCGCGCTGCTCGACCGTGAGGTCTCGCTGCGTCGGGTCGTCACGGACCCGGCGCAGTCCGGCGAGGCCAAGGCCGAGCTGGCCGGTCGGCTGCTCGGCGGCCAGGTCGGCGGGGAAACCCTTGACCTGGTGTCCGGCATGGTCCGGTCCCGCTGGTCGCAGTCCCGTGACCTGGTGGACTCGCTGGAGGAGCTGGCGGCCACCGCCGACCTCACGGCGGCCCAGCAGACGGGCGCGCTCGACAACGTCGAGGACGAGGTCTTCCGGTTCGGCCGGATCGTCTCCTCGAACACCGAGCTGCGTGCGGCGCTGACCGACCGTGCGGCCACCGCCTCCGCCAAGAGCGAGCTGCTGCGCAGCCTGCTCGGCGGCAAGGCGAACGCCGTCACCGAGCGCCTGGTGGTCCGTCTTGTCACGCAGCCGCGTGGACGTAGCCTGGAAGCGGGACTCGAGTCCCTTTCCACGCTCGCCGCCGAGCGCCGCAACCGCATGGTCGCCACTGTGACCAGCGCGGTTCCGCTCAGCGACGTGCAGCGGTCGCGTCTCGGCGCTGTGCTGGCCAAGCTGTACGGCCGCCAGATGCACCTGAACCTCGACGTGGACCCCGAGGTCCTCGGCGGGATCTCGGTGCGAGTCGGCGACGAGGTCATCGACGGCACCATCGCGGACCGCCTCGCCGAGGCGTCGCGCCGCATGGCCGGCTGACCAGCCACCAAAAGAACAAAAGCATTCCTAGCGGCCCGGTTGGGCCGTGCAGAACTTGCAGAAGATTCCTGGGGGTCGCCCCCAGACCCCTAAGAAGCTTCAGGCCCAACAAGGAGAGCAGGGAACCCAGATGGCGGAGCTCACGATCCGGCCGGAGGAGATCCGGGACGCACTGGAGAACTTTGTCCAGTCGTACCAGCCGGACGCGGCCTCGCGCGAGGAGGTCGGAACGGTCAGCGTTGCCGGCGACGGCATCGCGAAGGTGGAGGGCCTGCCCTCCGCCATGGCGAACGAGCTGCTGAAGTTCGAGGACGGCACCCTCGGTCTCGCCCTCAACCTCGAGGAGCGCGAGATCGGTGCGGTCGTCCTCGGCGAGTTCAGCGGTATCGAGGAGGGCCAGCCGGTGCAGCGCACCGGTGAGGTGCTCTCTGTCGGCGTCGGCGAGGGTTACCTCGGCCGTGTCGTCGACCCGCTCGGCAACCCGATCGACGGTCTCGGCGAGATCGCGACCGAAGGCCGTCGCGCCCTGGAGCTGCAGGCTCCGGGCGTCATGGTCCGTAAGTCGGTGCACGAGCCGATGCAGACCGGCTACAAGGCCATCGACGCCATGGTGCCCGTCGGCCGCGGCCAGCGTCAGCTGATCATCGGTGACCGTCAGACGGGTAAGACCGCTCTGGCCGTCGACACGATCATCAACCAGCGCGACAACTGGCGCTCGGGCGACGTGAACAAGCAGGTGCGCTGCATCTACGTCGCCATCGGCCAGAAGGGCTCGACCATCGCGTCCGTTCGCGGCGCCCTGGAAGACGCCGGTGCGCTCGAGTACACGACGATCGTCGCCGCCCCGGCGTCCGACCCGGCCGGCTTCAAGTACCTGGCGCCGTACACCGGTTCCGCCATCGGCCAGCACTGGATGTACGCCGGCAAGCACGTCCTGATCATCTTCGACGACCTGTCGAAGCAGGCCGACGCCTACCGCGCCGTGTCGCTGCTGCTGCGCCGCCCGCCGGGCCGCGAGGCCTACCCGGGTGACGTCTTCTACCTGCACTCCCGTCTGCTGGAGCGCTGCGCGAAGCTGTCCGACGACATGGGCGCCGGTTCGATGACCGGTCTGCCGATCGTCGAGACCAAGGCGAACGACGTGTCGGCGTTCATCCCGACCAACGTCATCTCCATCACCGACGGCCAGTGCTTCCTGGAGTCCGACCTGTTCAACGCGGGCCAGCGCCCGGCGCTGAACGTCGGTATCTCGGTCTCCCGCGTCGGTGGCTCCGCCCAGCACAAGGCCATGAAGCAGGTTTCCGGCCGTCTGCGCCTGGACCTCGCCCAGTACCGCGAGCTGGAGGCGTTCGCCGCCTTCGGTTCCGACCTGGACGCCGCGTCGAAGGCCTCGCTGGAGCGCGGCAAGCGTCTGGTCGAGCTGCTGAAGCAGGGCCAGTACCAGCCGATGCCCGTCGAGGAGCAGGTCATCTCCGTCTGGGCCGGTACCACCGGCAAGATGGACGACGTCCCGGTCAACGACATCCGTCGCTTCGAGTCGGAGCTGCTGGAGCACCTGCGCCGCGAGCGCAAGGACCTCCTCACCTCCATCGCCGACGGCGGCAAGATGTCGGACGACACCCTGTCCTCCATCGCGGACGCCATCGCCGGCTTCAAGCGCCAGTTCGAGACCTCGGACGGCAAGCTCCTGGGCGAGGACGCACCGGCCGTCAACGTCTCCAAGTGACGACGGAAGGGACCTGACTCATGGGAGCGCAGCTCCGGGTCTACAAGCGTCGCATCCGTGCCATCACGGCGACCAAGAAGATCACCAAGGCGATGGAGATGATCGCCGCCTCGCGCATCGTCAAGGCGCAGCGCAAGGTGGCGGCGTCGATGCCGTACGCGACCGAGCTCACCCGTGCGGTGACCGCGGTGGCGACCGGTTCGAACACCAAGCACGCCCTGACGACCGAGGTCGAGCAGCCGACCCGTGCCGCGATCCTGCTCATCACGAGCGACCGCGGTCTGGCCGGTGGCTACTCCTCGAACGCCATCAAGCAGGCGGAGCGGCTCACCGAGCGGCTGCGCGCTGAGGGCAAGGAGGTCGACACGTACATCGTCGGCCGCAAGGGTGTCGCCTACTTCGGGTTCCGCGAGCGCAAGGTCGCGGATTCGTGGACCGGCTTCACCGACAGCCCGGCCTACGCCGACGCCAAGCGCGTCGCCGGACCGCTGATCGAGGCCATCCAGCTGGACACGGCCGAGGGCGGCGTCGACGAGCTGCACGTCGTCTACACGGAATTCGTGTCGATGATGACGCAGAACGCGGTCGACGGCCGGATGCTGCCGCTCAGCCTCGACAAGGCAGAGGAGGAGACCGGCGCGAAGGGCGAGATCCTTCCGCTGTTCGACTTCGAGCCGTCGGCGGAGGACGTCCTCGACGCCCTTCTGCCGCGCTACGTCGAGAGCCGCATCTACAACGCACTGCTGCAGTCGGCCGCTTCCGAGCACGCCGCCCGCCGCCGCGCGATGAAGTCGGCGACCGACAACGCCGGAGACCTCATCAAGAGCCTCTCCCGGCTTGCCAACGCGGCCCGCCAGGCCGAAATCACCCAGGAAATCAGCGAGATCGTCGGTGGCGCGAGCGCCATGGCTGACGCGACCGCGGGGAGTGACAAGTAATGACGACCACTGTTGAGACGGCCGCCGCCACGGGCCGCGTCGCCCGGGTCATCGGCCCGGTCGTCGACGTGGAGTTCCCCGTCGACGCCATGCCCGAGATCTACAACGCCCTCAAGGTCCAGGTCGCAGACCCGGCCGAGGACGGCAAGCTCAAGACGCTGACCCTCGAGGTCGCGCAGCACCTGGGTGACGGCCTCGTCCGTACCATCTCGATGCAGCCGACCGACGGTCTGGTCCGCCAGGCCCCGGTGACCGACACGGGCGAGGGCATCACCGTCCCCGTCGGTGACTTCACCAAGGGCAAGGTGTTCAACACCCTCGGTGAGGTGCTGAACTACCCGGAGGAGAACGCCAACGTCACCGAGCGCTGGCCGATCCACCGCAAGGCCCCTCGCTTCGACGAGCTCGAGTCGAAGACCGAGATGTTCGAGACCGGCGTCAAGGTCATCGACCTTCTCACCCCGTACGTCAAGGGTGGAAAGATCGGTCTGTTCGGTGGTGCCGGTGTCGGCAAGACCGTTCTGATCCAGGAAATGATCTACCGCGTCGCCAACAACCACGACGGTGTGTCGGTGTTCGCGGGCGTCGGTGAGCGTACCCGTGAGGGCAACGACCTCATCGAGGAAATGGCCGACTCGGGCGTCATCGACAAGACGGCGCTTGTCTTCGGTCAGATGGACGAGCCCCCGGGCACCCGTCTGCGCGTCGCGCTTGCCGGTCTGACCATGGCGGAGTACTTCCGCGATGTGCAGAAGCAGGACGTGCTGTTCTTCATCGACAACATCTTCCGGTACACCCAGGCGGGTTCCGAGGTGTCGACCCTGCTCGGCCGTATGCCCTCCGCGGTGGGTTACCAGCCGAACCTGGCCGACGAGATGGGTCTCCTCCAGGAGCGCATCACCTCGACCCGTGGTCACTCGATCACCTCGATGCAGGCGATCTACGTCCCCGCGGACGACCTGACCGACCCGGCGCCGGCGACCACCTTCGCCCACCTCGACGCGACGACGGTTCTCTCCCGTCCGATCTCCGAGAAGGGCATCTACCCGGCCGTGGACCCGCTGGACTCGACGTCCCGCATCCTCGACCCGCGGTACATCGCGGCGGACCACTACGCCACGGCGATGCGCGTCAAGGGGATCCTGCAGAAGTACAAGGACCTCCAGGACATCATCGCGATCCTCGGTATCGACGAGCTGGGCGAGGAGGACAAGCTCGTTGTCCACCGTGCCCGTCGTGTCGAGCGCTTCCTGTCGCAGAACACCCACGTGGCGAAGCAGTTCACCGGCGTGGACGGTTCGGACGTTCCGCTGGAGGAGTCGATCGTGGCGTTCAACGCGATCTGCGACGGCGACTACGACCACTTCCCCGAGCAGGCGTTCTTCCTGTGCGGTGGCATCGAGGACCTGAAGGCGAACGCCAAGGAGCTGGGCGTCTCCTGATCCGGCGCGCTCCTCGCGGGGCGCATCCGGTTCGCAGGCCGCCAGTGAATGCTGACAGTGTCTGCAGACGGAGAGGGGCGGGTATGTCCCGTCCCTCTCCCCACGCCCATTAGAATTTGACCCAACACCCGGCCGACCCGCCGGGTGGTGACCCGAGGAGCCACCTTGGCTGCTGAGCTGCACGTCGAGCTGGTCGCGGCGGACCGCAATGTCTGGTCCGGCGAGGCCACCCTTGTTGTCGCCCGCACCACGTCCGGCGACATCGGCGTCATGCCCGGTCACCAGCCGCTTCTCGGTGTGCTGGAATCGGGCCCGGTGACCATCCGTACCAGCGAGGGCAACACTGTCGTCGCCGCGGTGCACGGCGGTTTCATCTCGTTCGCGGACAACAAGCTGTCCCTGCTGGCCGAGATCGCCGAGCTCGCGGACGAGATTGACGTCCAGCGTGCGGAGCGGGCACTGGAGCGCGCGAAGGCGGAGGCCGATGCGGCCGCCGAGCGTCGCGCTGATGTCCGGCTGCGCGCCGTAACGGGCTGAACGCCCGTCGGAGTTTGATCGTTTGAGTCCTGGGGGGCGACCGCCGGGACTCAGCAGACCTCAGCCGCGGTCCGTGCTGGAATTTTCCAGACCGGGTCGCGGCTGAGGCGATGCAGGTCCGTTTTTTCTCATGCGTATTCGATGAGCGAGGAGGTCGGTGAAGATGCTCCTCGCTCTGCTTGTGAGCGGCCTGGTCGTAACCCTGGTGGTGATCGGGCTGTTTGTCTTCGGGCTGCGCCGCAGACTCATCCAGCGGTCCGGCGGCACCTTCGACTGCAGCATGCGCTGGGGTGTCTCCGAGGAGCCCGACGTCTCCGGCAAGGGCTGGGTGTACGGGGTCGCGCGCTACAGCGGTGACCGGATCGAGTGGTTCCGGGTGTTCTCGTACTCCCCGCGCCCGCGACGGCTGCTGGAGCGGTCCTCCATCGAAGTGGTCGCCCGCCGTGCCCCGGAGGGCGAGGAGGAGCTGGCCCTGCTCTCCGACGCCGTCGTGCTCGGCTGCGTCCACCGGGGGACGCGCCTGGAGCTGGCGATGAGCGAGGACGCGCTGACCGGTTTCCTGGCCTGGCTGGAAGCGGCGCCCCCCGGCCAGCGAGTGAACGTGGCCTAGCCCCCTGGGTCGAGGACGTGAGAAGCCGGGGAGACGGGGGCGGACCCGTCTCCCCGGCTTCGGTCCTTACTGCAGCCCGGTGTGGATGGCGTTCGCGAGCTCACCGTTCGAGGTGTCGCCGCTGAACTCCCAGAAGAAGGCTCCCTTGAGGCCCTGCTGCTTGGCCCAGGTCATCTTCCCGGCGATCGTGGCGGGGGTGTCGTAGCTCCACCAGTTGCTGCCGCACTTGGCGTAGGCCGTGCCGGCGACGGTGCCGGTGGCCGGGCAGCTGGTCTTGAGCACCTTGTAGTCCTCGATGCCCTGTTCGTACGTGCCCGGGGCGGGTCCCGTGGCGGTGCCGCCGGGGGCTGCCTGGGTCACTCCGGTCCAGCCGCGGCCGTAGAAGCCGATGCCGAGGTTGAGCTTGGCGCCGGGGACGCCCTTGGCCTTGAGCTTGGCGATGGCCTCGGCCGAGTTGAAGCCGGCCTGCGGGATGCCGGCGTACGAGGTGAGCGGGGAGTGCGGGGCCGTCGGGCCCTGGGCCGCCCAGGCGCCGAAGAAGTCGTACGTCATGACGTTGTAGAAGTCGATGTACTGCGCGGCGCCGCCGTAGTCGGCCGCGTCGATCTTGCCGCCGCTGGAGGCGTCGGCCGTGATGGCCGCGGTGACCAGGTTGTTCGCGCCGAACTTGGCGCGCGTCGCCTGCATCAGGTTCTTGAAGGCGGCCGCTCCGCTGGTGTCGCAGGACAGGCCGCAGGCGTTCGGGTACTCCCAGTCCAGGTCGATGCCGTCGAAGACGTCGGCCCAGCGCGGGTCCTCGACCAGGTTGTAGCAGGACTGGGCGAAGGCGGTCGGGTTGGCCGCGGCCTGCGGGAATCCGCCGGACCAGGTCCAGCCGCCGAAGGACCACAGGATCTTGATGTTCGGGTACGCCTTCTTCAGCTTCCGCAGCTGGTTGAAGTTGCCCCGCAGCGGCTGGTCCCAGGTGTCGGCGACGCCGTCGACGCTCTGGTCGGCGGTGTAGGCCTTGTCGTAGTCGGCGTAGGCGTCACCGATGGCGCACTGGCCGTTCTGGACGTTGCCGAAGGCGTAGTTGATGTGGGTGATCTTGCCCGCGGTGCCGGAGGTGACCAGGTTCTTCACGTGGTAGTTGCGGCCGTAGACGCCCCAGTTGGTGAAGTAGCCGAGCTTGACCTTGCCGCCCGGGTCCGGGGGATTGACCCCGCCGGTCGTGGTCACCGTGGCGGAGCCGGAGGAGGGGCCGGTCTGGTCGGCGGTGTCGCGGGCGGTGACGCTGTAGGTGTACGTCGTGCCCTTGGTCAGGCCCGTGTCCGCGTAGCCGGTCCCGGTGACGGTGGCGATCTTGGCGGAGCCCCGGTAGACGTCGTAGTTCTTGACGCCCTTGTCGTCCGTGGCCGGGGTCCAGGTCAGGGTGAGCGAGGTGTCGGCGACATTGCTCGCGGCGGGGGTGCCGGGAGCCGTGGGGGGAGTGTCGCCGGGCTGGGTGCCGTCGCAGGAGACGCCGTTGACCTTGCAGCCGCCGGGGGCGCCGCCGCCCGCGCCGTTGAAGCCGAAGCTGGCGGTCGCCCCGGGGGCGAGGGTCCCGTTCCAGCCGAGGTTCTTGGCGGTCCAGTGCGTGCCCGAGCCGGTGACGGTGGCGTCCCAGGCCGAGGTGACCGAGGTGCCCGCCGGGTAGTCCCACTCCACGGTCCAGCTGCTGAGGGTGGTGGTGCCGGTGTTCTTCACCACCCACTTGCCCTCGAAGCCGGAGCCCCAGTCGGAGACCTTGGTGTACGTCGCCGTCGCGGAGGCGGCTGCCTGGGCCGGGCCGGCCAGGGCGACGAGCCCCGTGACGGGCAGGGCGAGCGCGGCCACGATCGCCGCGACTCGGCTGAAGAACCGGGTGCGCCCGGTGCGGGGTGGGGATGCTGTGCTCAAGGGTGATCCTCCGTAGGTCCGTCGCAGTCGTGGGGCCGACTGCGACATGGGGGTGGGACCTGCGCCGCCCGTGAGCACGCTTTGTCATGGCACGCTCACCACAGTGTTGCGGCGAGCGTAGAAAGGTCTGGACCAACCGTCAAGAGGTCCAGACCGGTGCGCTCCGAGGCGCCTATATCCCCAACTCCTGCGCCAGCACCGCCGCTTGGACTCTGCTGCGCAGCTCCAGCTTGCCGAGCAGCCTGCTGACGTGCGTCTTGGCCGTCGCCTCCGCCATCTCCAGGCGTACGGCGATCTCCGCGTTCGACAGGCCCTCGCCCAGCGCGCTCAGCACCTCCCGCTCCCGCCGGGTGAGGGAGGCGACCGCCGCCGCCCGCTCCGGCGCCGGCGTGGCCCGCGCCGGACGGGGAGCGGCGAACTCCGCGATCAGCCGCCGGGTCACCGCCGGGGCGATCAGGCCCTCTCCGCGCCCGACGGTCCGTACCGCCTCGATCAGTTCCGCCGCGTCCGCGTTCTTCAGCAGGAAGCCCGCGGCCCCCGCCCGCAGGGCCCCGAACACGTACTCGTCGAGGTCGAAGGTGGTCAGCACCAGGACATCGGCCAGGCCCTCCGAGACCACCTGACGGGTCGCGGACACCCCGTCGAGCCTGGGCATCTGCACGTCCATGAGCACGAGATCCGGCCGCAGCTCCCTGGCCAGGCGCACCGCCTCCTCTCCGTCGCCCGCCTCGCCCACCACCTCGACGTCACCCGCGCTGCGCAGGATGAGCACCAGCCCCGCCCGGACCGCGCTCTGGTCCTCCGCCACCACCACCCGAATGGTCATGCCTCCACCGCCTTCTCCTTCGCGGGCAGTGTCGCCCGCACCTGCCACACCGCGCCGGACCGGCCCGCCGTGAACTCCCCGCCCAGTAGTTCCGTCCGCTCCCGCATGCCGATCAGCCCGGCCCCGGAGCCGGGGGCGCGGGGGCCCGGCCGGTCCCCGTACGGGGAGTCCACCGACACCGTCAGCAGTCCGTCGGTGTACGCCACGCGGACCGCGACCGTGCCCGGGGCGGCGTGCTTGAGCGCGTTGGTCAGCGACTCCTGGACGATCCGGTACGCCGCCAGCTCCACCGGGGCCGCCGCGGGCTCGCCGGACGGCCGGTCGTCGTGCAGTACGAAGGTCAGCCCGCTCGCCGAGCCATTGGTCCGGGCCTGCCCGATCAGGGCGTCCAGGCCGTCCAGCGAGGGTACGGCGACCGCCTCCTGGTCGCCCCCGGCATCCCGCAGCAGCCCGATCAGGCGGCGCATTTCGGCCAGTCCCTGCACGCTGTTCTCGCGGATCACCCCGAGCGCGTCGCGGCTGGTCGCGGCCGTGTCGATGGAGAGCGCGGCGGTGGAGTGGATGGCGATGGCGGACAGGTGGTTGGCCACCATGTCGTGGAGCTCCCGGGCCATCCGGGCGCGCTCGGCGGCCACGGCCTGGCTGCGGTCCATCTCGGCCAGCAGCGCGGTCTGCTCGGCCCGCAGCCGGGCGGCCACGGCGATCTCGCGGTGGTTGCGCAGGGTGGCGCCGGTCAGGGCCGGGGCGAAGCTCACGATGCCGGTGAGCGCACCGATCAGCAGGGCCTGCGGATTGCGCAGCCAGGCCACCGAGGCGATGGTGACCACGACGGTGATCAGGCCGGTGGTGACCGGGAGCCGCCGGGCCATGGCCGGTTTTCCGTACACGACGGCGGCGTACATCAGATCGGTGAAGATCACGACGGTGGCGAGGCTGCCGACCGTGAACTGGTCGGCGACCACCCCGACGGTGCCGACGACCAAGGTCAGCTGCGGCATGGTGCGGCGCAGCAGCTCCATGGAGCCGAGGGCCACGAGGGGGACCAGGGCGGCCCAGGCCGGCAGGAGGTCGCGGTTCGGGCTGCTGTAGACCCCGAGCGACCAGAACCCCACGCCCGCGGCCGTGCCGATCACCGCGAGGAGGATGTCGTCTCGGTGGGGGCGCAGGTTCTTCGAGGTCACGGTCCCATCCAACAGGGTGTGCGGGTCCCGCACCTCGGCGGAGAGGCCGAGGTGCGGGTACATCGAACGATGCAGCCCCACATGGTCAACGGAGACGACGCATCGGGCCCGGCCGGACGGGAGTCTGGGAGGGAACGGAGAAACCGAGCGGACGGAGAGTCCCGTGATCGTCGCGCTGATCATCGCCTGCGAGGTCGGCTTCTGGGTACTGCTGGCGGCCGGTCTGGCCCTGCGGTACCTCGCGAAGATGCCCAGGCTGGGGGCGGCGGTCCTGCTGTGCGAGCCCCTGATGGAGCTGGTGCTGCTGGTCGTCACCACGCTCGACCTCAAGAACGGCGGCGAGCCGGACTGGAAGCACGGACTGGCCGCGCTCTACATCGGCTACACCGTCGCCTACGGCCACTACACGATCAAGTGGCTCGACGGGCACGCCTCGTACCGGCTGGCCGGGGGGCCGAAGCCGGCGGGCGCCGGGTACGGGATGGCGAGGGCCCGGCACGAGTGGAAGCTGTGGGTCCGTACCGTGATCGCCGCGGTCGTCGCCCTGGCCCTGCTGCAGGCGGCGATCTGGTACGTCGGCGACGCGGGCGACGTCAGCTCGTTCGAGGCATGGCAGTTCGGCGCCCTGCGCGTGGTCGGCATCCACGCCCTGGTCGCCGCGGCGTACACGGTCTGGCCGAAGAAGGCCCCGGCGGACGCCGCCGAGGACCGGCCGCTCGCCCGGCCCTAGGGGGTGTCTTGCCGGTCAGGCCGGGCTCGCGTCACCCGGCACGCGCCCTGATCCGCCCTGATCGACAAGTCCCCCCCTAGCGCTCGCCGCCGGGCACCCACAGCACGTCCCCGACCTCCTTGTTGGCCACCCTCGCCAGGATGAACAGGAGGTCGGAGAGCCGGTTCAGGTAGGTGGCGGTCAGCGGGTTCATCACCTCGCCGTGCACCTCCAGCGCCGCCCACGTCGAGCGCTCGGCGCGCCGGACCACGGTGCAGGCCTGGTGCAGCAGGGCCGCCCCGGGGGTGCCGCCGGGGAGGATGAAACTGCGCAGCTTCTCCACCTGCTCCAGGAAGTGGTCGCAGTCCGCCTCCAGCTTGTCCACGTAGAACTGCTCGACCCGCAGCGGCGGGTACTCCGGGTTCTCGGCCACCGGGGTGCACAGGTCCGCGCCGACGTCGAACAGGTCGTTCTGCACGCGGACCAGGACCTTCACGACCTCCGCCGACAGCCCGCCGAGCGCGATCGCGGTCCCGATGGCCGCGTTGGCCTCGTTGGCGTCGGCGTACGCGGAGATCCGCAGGTCGGTCTTGGCCGTGCGGCTCATGTCGCCCAGGGCCGTCGTGCCCTTGTCGCCGGTACGGGTGTAGATGCGCGTGAGGTTCACCATGCGGCCAGGGTAGACGGGCCCGCCGGGGGAAATCCGGGTGCGGTCGCCGCTCGCCGCGGTGGGCCGGATCCTCGCGGAGCTTCGCCTCCCGCAGCGGGAGATCCGCGCGCGGCCGGAGGCGGACGCGGGTGCCCGGGCGGATGCGCACCACCTCGCCGGCCGCGGCGCGGTGACCACCGAACCCGGCCGCCCGGGCACCGCGCGCAAGGTGCCGGGGCGGTTGCGTGCGCCGGCCGCACGGTACGGCGACCCCGGCGGCGCGTGAACTGGACGGCCGGGCAGGGCTGCTGGGCCGTACCGGTGTGATGTCCGTCATCTGAGACGTGACGCGTGTTACTTCACGGTCACACCGCACCGCCCGGGCGCTAGTCTCCGCCGGAGTGGCTACGTGACTGTGCCGTAGGGAAACGAGGGGTGTGTAGTGGCTGGGAAGCTCGCCGTCATCGGTGCCGGACTCATGGGTTCCGGCATCGCGCAGGTCTCCGCTCAGGCGGGTTGGGACGTCGTACTCCGCGATGTCACCGATGCCGCGCTGACCCGTGGCACGGACGGAATCAAGGCCTCCTACGACAGGTTCGTCTCCAAGGGCAAGCTGACGGCCGAGGACGCCGAGGCGGCGCTCGCGCGCATCACCACCACCACGGACCTCGACGCGGTCTCCGACGTCGACATCGTGGTGGAGGCGGCCTTCGAGAAGATCGAGATCAAGCACGAGATCTTCCGCGCCCTGGACAAGATCGTCCGCGAGGACACGATCCTCGCCTCCAACACCTCCGCCATCCCGATCACGAAGATCGCGGCCGTGACGGAGCGTCCGGAGCGGGTCGTCGGCGCGCACTTCTTCTCGCCCGTCCCGATGATGCAGCTGTGCGAGCTCGTACGCGGCTACAAGACGAGCGACGAAACCCTCGCCACCACCCGGGCGTTCGCCGAGTCCGTCGGCAAGACCTGCATCGTCGTCAACCGCGACGTCGCCGGCTTCGTGACGACCCGTCTGATCTCCGCGCTGGTCGTCGAGGCCGCCAAGCTCTACGAGTCGGGCGTGGCCTCCGCCGAGGACATCGACATCGCCTGCAAGCTCGGCTTCGGGCACGCGATGGGCCCGCTGGCCACCGCCGACCTCACGGGCGTCGACATCCTGCTGCACGCCACCAGCAACATCTACACCGAGTCCCAGGACGAGAAGTTCGCCCCGCCGGAGCTCATGCGCCGGATGGTGGACGCCGGGGACATCGGTCGCAAGAGCGGCCAGGGCTTCTACAAGCACTGAGGCCGTCCGGCCCTGCCACGGAGCACCACCGTTCGAATGCCTTCACCCCCCAGGGTGAATTAGGTATCGGTTCGCTCACGGTCGGCAACTTCCCTGCCCGTGCGGCAGTCAGTTGCAGTGAGAGTTGCCGACCACGGACCAGTCGGACCATACGTACGCAGTACTGCGGGAGTACACATGCACATCAGGGGCGACCACGCCGAACTGGCCGTCGGGGGCCGCCTCGACGTGCGCAGCGCGGCGGACGCCCGTACGGCCCTCCACACCGCCCTCGACGACGGCCAGGGCGACCTCGTGCTCGACCTCACCGGACTCGACTCCTGGGACGCGACCGGCCTCGGCGTGATCATGGGAGCGCACCGCCGCGCCGGCCGGACCGGCCGGCGTCTGGTGCTCCGCGGGGTACCGCCGCAGATGCAGCGGCTCCTGGTGGCGACCCGGCTGCACCGGATCCTCGCGATCGAGGGCGGGCTGGAAGCCGAGTCCCTGCCCCGCGTCTGACCGGCCGGCCGCCGGCCTCTGCATCTCCTGCAGAAACGTAACGGTCCGGTGGTGATCGCACCCCTGCGGTTTCCCGCACGACCGGCCACGGTCTAGGGTTCGGGCGGAAACCGGACCAGGAGCGACAGCGGGTGCGCTATGGCCGGGCGGTACGACGGCGAGGCGCGCGGCCCGCGATCGGGGGACTGGGTCATGGACCGTACACAGGGGCACGGCGAGCAGCACGAGCAGCCCACGGGCGGCTCCGTGCCCGCGGCACCCGCCGCGCCCACGGCGGCCCCGGCCGCCGGGCCCGCGCGGGTCGTGAGCCTGACCACGGGCGACTTCGCCCTCACCGTCAACCCGGTCGACGGCAGCGAGATCGAACCGCTGCGTCCCGGTACGGAGCCGGGCCGCCCCGCCAGGCGCGACGCGGCCGCCCGCACGGCCCGCGCCGCCGCCGCCCGGCCGCCCGTACTGCCCGGCCCCGCCGTCCCCGCCCGGCCCCTGCTGGGGCGCGAGGAGGAGCGCGAGCGGCTCGTCCGCCTGCTGGGCCGCGGCCGGTCCGTACGGCTGACCGGGCCCTCGGGATCCGGTCGCAGCGCCCTGCTCGACGGCGTCGCCGCCCAATGCGCCGGCCTCGCGCCCGACGGCGTCGTACGGCTCTCCGGACACGGGCACCAGCAGCCCGGTGAACTGCTCCACGCGCTCTACGCGACCGTGTACGAGGCCGAGCGGCAGCGGCCCGCGCGGGCCGAGCTCCTCGCCCGCGTCCGGGAGATAGGCGCCGTCGTCCTCCTGGACGACCTGGAGATGGGCGGGACCGCCCTCGACGAGCTGCTGCGCGCCACCCCCGAATGCGCCTACCTGCTGGCCGCGACCCCCGACACCCGGGCCCCCTCCGACGACTCGCACATCGAGGAGGTCTTCCTCGGCGGTCTGGGCAAGGCCGACTGCCTGGAACTGCTGGAGGCGGGCGTCGGACGGCCGCTGACGGACGAGGAGACCGCCTGGGCGGGAGACCTGCGCTTCGCCTCCGAGGGGCTGCCGCTGCGCTTCGTCCAGGCCGCCGCGCTGCTGCGCCGGCGCGACGAGCTCAACCACAGCGACGAGGGCGACGAGGAGGAGGAGCCCGGCGTCTTCGAGGGGCGCCCGCGCGACGCCGTGCACGTACCGCTGCCGACGCTCGCCGAGGGCGCGGCCCCGGCCGAGCTGCTGGCCTCGCGGGTCAGCGAGTCGGCCCGCGCGGCCCTGCGGATCGCGTGCGCGCTCGGCGGGGAGCTGCCGCACCACGCGCACCTGCCCGCGCTGGTGGGGGACACCCACGCCGACACGGCCGTGGCGGAGCTGCTCGCGTGCGGGCTCGTGACGCCCGTCGGGACCCGGTACCGGCTGGCCGCGGGCGTCGCCCGGCAGCTGGAGGAGGTCGGCTACGGGGACACCGCGTCGGAGGAGGCCCGCACGGCCGCCCGGCACTACGCCTGGTGGACCGGGCACGCCTCGGTGGTCCCGGAGCGGGTCGCGGCGGAGGCGGACGCGGTGCTCGCGGCGCTGGCCGGTGCGGACGTGGTCGCGGCGGTGCTGCTGGCCCGCACCGCGGCCCCGGCCTTCGCCGCCTCGCTGCACTGGGAGGCCTGGGAGCGGGTGCTGCGCTCCGGCGCGGAGGCCGCACGCAAGGCCGGGGAGGTCGCCGAGCAGGCGTACTTCCACCACGAACTCGGTGTGCTGGCCCTGTGCGAGGAGCGGCTGGACCGGGCACGGGCCGAGCTGGAGACCTCGATCGGGCTGCGGGGCGCGCTGGCGGACAAGCGGGGCACGGTCGCGGGCCGGCGGACGCTGGCGCTCGTCGTGGACCGGGAGACGGCGGGGGCGGCCGCGTCGCCGCCGCTGCGGCTGGAGGCACCGGCCGCCCCGGCGGCACCTCCGGAGGCCGTGACGGTGCCCACCCCGGCCGCTTCGGCTCCCAAGGCGACCCCGGCCCACCCGGCGGCCCCGTCTCCCAGGGCGACCCCGCCCGCCCCGGTGGCCCGGGCGGGCTCAGAGGCCCCGACGGCCCGCATGGCCCCGGTCCCCCCGGTCCCCCCGGTGGTCCCGGTGTCCGCCGAGGCGGTGTCCCGGATGACCCCGGTCGTGCCGGTGACCGCCCGCTCGGAGCCGCCCACCACGCTGTCGGAGGTCTTCGAGGACGCCTTCCCGCTGAACCCCAAGCCCGCGCCACCCGCAGCCCCCCGGCCCGCCGCCGCACCGTCCCCGGCCCCCGGCCGTCGCCGGCTGGTGCTGCTGGCCGGTGCGGGAGCGCTGACGGTGGTGGCACTGGGCACGGTCGTGAGCCTGGCGCTGAGTTCCTCGGACACCTCGCCGCCCGCCCAGGGACCGGCCGTGTCCTCGACCCCGACGGTCACGTCCCCCACGACGATCACCGGCAACAGCGGGAACGATCCTGCACCGGAGCCGCCCGTATCGGCCCCGGCGTCGCAGCCCGCGGAGCCCGGCCAGAGCGTCGCCCCGACCCCGGGCCGCACCCCCGCCCGGACGCCGTCCCGCCGTCCGTCCCCGACGCCGCCGGGCTCCCCGCAGCCCTCGTCCGTCTCGCCCGCGCCGACCACCGCGGGGCCCTCGCCCACCCCGACGGAGACCGTCGTGCCCTCGCCGACGGCGACCACCCAGCCGGGTACGGCCACCGCCACCTCCCCGGCCACGGGCACGTGAACGCCAACGGCTCCGTCCCTCGGGACGGAGCCGTTGCCTCGAACGTGCCGGAGGATCAGAACAGGCGGAGCTTGTCGTCCTCGATGCCGCGCATCGCGTTGTAGTCCAGGACCACGCAGTCCATCCCGCGGTCCGTCGCCAGGACCTTCGCCTGCGGCTTGATCTCCTGGGCCGCGAAGATGCCCCGGACGGGGGCCAGGTGCGGGTCGCGGTTGAGGAGTTCGAGGTAGCGGGTCAGCTGCTCGACACCGTCGATCTCGCCGCGGCGCTTGATCTCCACGGCCACCGTCGCGCCGGAGGAGTCCCGGCACAGGATGTCCACCGGGCCGATCGCCGTCATGTACTCGCGCCGGATCAGCGTGTAGCCCTCGCCCAGCGTTTCGATGCGGTCCGCGAGGAGTTCCTGGAGGTGTGCCTCAACGCCGTCCTTGATGAGCCCCGGGTCGGTGCCGAGCTCGTGGGAGGAGTCGTGCAGGACTTCCTCCATGGTGATGATGAGCTTCTCGCCCGCCTTGTTGATGACCGTCCACACGTTGGCCTCGTCACCGCTCCCCTCCTTGAGGGTGCACGGAGGCGACATCCAGTTGAGCGGTTTGTACGCTCGGTCGTCCGCGTGGATCGAGACACTGCCGTCGGCCTTCACGAGGATCAGACGGGGTGCGGAGGGCAGATGGGCGGTGAGCCGGCCCGCGTAGTCGACGGAGCAGCGGGCAATGACGAGACGCATGGTCGGCAACGCTACTCGACGAGAAGGCCTTCACGCGATTCGCCCCTGAAAGCCCCGTTCGCCGATGGCGCGTTGTATGCGCATTCTCCTGGTGCGTCACCCATGGGACGCCTACCGTGGTGAGCGGGAGGTTGTCGAGCGTGCACTCTGCGTCGCGACCTCCTTCCCTGCCCGTAAGACTCCGGCAACCCAAACAGCCGGGGTCGCGAGAGGAGAACCCATGTCGCTCGACGTCTCACCGGCCCTACTCGAACAGGCCGAGCGAGGCGAGGTCGACGAAGCCGCTTTCGTCGACTGCGTCCGGACCTCCCTGCCCTACGCCTGGGAGATGATCAGCTCGCTGGTGGCACAGCTGAAGGTGGACGGCGGACAGTTCGCCGACAACCAGACGCCGCCGCCGGACGAGCAGGCGCGGGGGCAGCTACTGCGCGCCCTCGCGAGTGACGCGATACGCGGTGCGCTGCAGCGGCACTTCGGAGTGCGCCTGGCATTCCAGAACTGTCACCGGCTGGCGGTGTTCCCGCTGGATTCCTCGGTGGACGACCGGCTGGCCAAGTTCACTTCGATCCGCGGTCAGCTGCTCAACCAGTCGCCGGAGCTGCGGGACTGCTAGGCGCTGTCGGGCCGTCTCCTTCGGAGCACGTCCGGCCACACCGGCCTGATCCGAAGGAAACGGCCCAGGTAGGACCGGCGGGTCTCAGCCGAGGCGGGGAAGGACTTCGGCGCCGAGCCGGCGTACGTTCTCCTCCGTCGCGGCGAGATCGCCGGAGCCCTCCGTCAGGAGGGCGAAGCGCGTGATGCCCGTCCGTGCCGACGTGGCCGCCAGCCGGTCCGCCGCCACCTCCGGGGTGCCCACCGGGTGCAGGTCGCACAGCAGTTCCGTGTAGGCGACCGGATCCCGCATCGCGCGCACCCGGCCGTCCACGGTCACATGCGCGTCGAGGCCCTGCTTGAGCCAGCCCGGCATCGCCTTCAGCAGGGTCTCGCGCGCGTCCGCCGTCCGGTCCGCGATCTGGCACACCCCGGCGGAGACGTGCCCCGCGCCGGCCACGTGCGCGCGCGAGTGGCCCGCCGCCAGTGCCGTGCTGCGCCACAGCGCGACCATCTCGGCCTTGCTCTCGTCCCCGCAGTGCATGCCGAGCAGCATCGGCAGGCCCCGCTGCGCGGCCATCCGCACCGACGCCGGCGAGGTGCAGGCCACGATGACCTCGGGCCCGGTCCCGTCCCCGTCCAGGGCCTCCGACGGCCGCGGTACGACGGCCACCTCGCGGAATCCGTACCGCTCGCCGGCGGCCCCCACCCGCGCCTGCGTCAGCCAGCGCCGCAGCAGGTCCAGGGCCTCGGGGAAGCCGTTCTCGTAACTGTCCAGGCCGCCCCCGAACACCTCCAGGTCGACCCACGGCCCCCCGCGCCCGACCCCGAGGGTGAACCGGCCGCCCGAGGTCACGTGCAGCAGGGCCGCCTGCTCCCCGAGGGCCACCGGGTGCACGCTCGGCAGCACGCTCACGGCCGTGCCCACCCGCAGCCGCCGGGTCCGGCCCAGCATCAGGGCCGCCAGGGTCACCGCCGACGGGCAGACCCCGTACGGGACGAAGTGGTGCTCGGCGAGCCAGACCGAGTCGAGCCCGGCCTCCTCGGCCACCTCGGCGGTCCGCACCGCCCGGTGCAGTGCCTCTCCCTGTCCCTGGCCCGGGAACTGGGCCGCCAGTACAAACGCTCCTACGCGCATCGCCTTTAGCCTCCTCGCGGCTGACGCGGCCTCCCCCAGGTGGACCGGTTCTTCCTATGGCAACAACGTCTGACACGTGCCAAAGGCACGGGCTGACAGGAAAGTTATTGGGATTGTCGGGCCATTCCTCTTCGCGCGTCCGCCGTCATCAGCCACCCTGCGGGTACCCGGCCTCGCTGCGCGTAGTCTGGGAGAAAGTCACTGCCGTCCGCCCATCCGTGAGGTATACGTGTCACCGCGCAACAACCGTCGCAGGGGCGGCGAGACCCCGGACGAACGCCCCAGCACCGGCCTCGACCGCTACGGGCTGGAGCGCACGGAGGAGTACCAGGGCGAGGACTGGAAGGTCCGGCACGTCGCCGGCGCGAGCGCGGCGGGCAAGCGCTACCGCTGCCCCGGCTGCGACCAGGAGATCCCCTCCGGCACCCCGCACCTGGTGGCCTGGCCCGAGTACGGCGGCGTGGACGACCGCCGGCACTGGCACAAGGCCTGCTGGAACGCGAAGGACCGCCGCACCTCGAAGGTGCAGCGGTCCCGCAACGCGCCGCGCCATTAGAGGTGTCCCGCGGATCGGGCCGGACCCTCCCTAGACGTCCCGGCGGCCGACGACCAGGTACGAGCCGGCCACCGCGGCGCCGGTGACCAGCACGATCAGCATCACGTGCGAGAAGTTGCTCGGCGTCGGGCCCATGTCGCCGCCCTCCGGCATGCCGAACAGCTGCATCATCGCCACCGGCACGTTGTGCCGCAGGATCAGCCGGCTGACGGGCGCGACGGCCTCCCACATGCTGAGCATGGCCCCGATCACCGGCGGCAGCGTGACCACGCCCAGCATCACGGCGATCGCCCCGGCCGAGTGCCGCACCAGCGCACCGATCGCGAGCGCGAGCACGCCGAGCAGGGTGACGTAGCCGCAGCCGAGCAGCGCCCCGAACCATTCGCCCGCCGCGTGCGGGCCGGACGCGGTGCCGCCGCGCACGACCGCCGCGGTGACCCCGACCACGAAGACCGACAACGCGGTGGTGGCGAAGGCCGCCATGCTGAAGACGAGGTATTTCGCGGTGAGCACCCGGTACCGGTCCGGGGCGGCCGTGAACGTGGTCCGCACCAGCCCGGTGCCGTGTTCCGAGCTGATGGTCAGTACGCCGAGGACGATCACCGCGATCTGGCCGACCAGCAGGCCGATGAGCGCGGGCGTGGTGAAGTTGATCTGCACGTAGTCCGCGTCCGCGGTCTGCACGACGACGGTCAGGCCGACGCCGACCACGATCAGGACGAGCGAGCCCAGCGTCCACAGGGTGGAGCGGAGCGAGACCAGCTTGGTCCACTCCGAGGCCAGGGCGTGTCCCAGGTGCGGCCGCGGGGTGGCGAGGGGGGAGTCGTAGCTCCCGGGCTGCTGCGCCGTCGTGGTCGTCGGGGTCATCGGGTGTCCTCGGGGGTGTGCGGGGCGGTGTTCCTGGTGGCGCCGGCGAGCTCGCCGGGCTTGCCGGGCATCAGGAAGGGCTGCCCGCCCGCTCCCGGCGGCGGGGGCGCGTAGAAACCGGTCTGCGGGACCTCGGGGGCCGCCGCCTCGTCCTCCTCCCAGGCCGGGAGGGAGAGCGGCTCGGGCTCCCACAGCTCGGCCCGCGGGTCCTCGGTGGAGGTGTACTCGACCGCGGACTGGGTCATCCGCATGTACGCCTCCTCGAGCGAGGCCCGGTGCGGTGACAGCTCCCACAGCCTTACGCCGGCCCCGTGCGCGAGGTCCGAGATCTGCGGCAGCTCCAGGCCGGTCACACGCAGTGCTCCGCCGGGCTCCTGCAGGACCCGCCCGCCCGCCTTGGCGAGGGCCGTACCCAGCGTCTCCCGGCCATCAGGATCAGTGTCGGCCGCGCGCACCCGAGCGAATCCGGCCGAGTTGTGCGCGATGAACTCCTGGGTGCCCATGTCGGCCAGCAGCCGCCCCCGCCCGATCACGATGAGGTGATCGGCGGTCAGTGCCATCTCGCTCATCAGGTGCGAGGAGACGAAGACGGTGCGGCCCTCGGCGGCCAGCCGGCGCATGAGGTTGCGGACCCAGAGGATGCCCTCGGGGTCGAGCCCGTTGACCGGTTCGTCGAACAGCAGCACCTGCGGGTCGCCGAGCAGGGCGGTGGCGATGCCGAGCCGCTGGCCCATGCCGAGCGAGAAGCCCTTCGTACGCTGCCGGGCGGCGTCCTGGAGGCCGACCACGGCCAGTACCTCGTCCACCCGCTTCTCCGGAATCCCGGAGAGCTGGGCGATGGAGAGCAGGTGGGTGCGGGCCCGGCGGCCGCCGTGGACGGCCTTGGCGTCGAGGAGGGCCCCGACGTGCCGCTGGGCGTTCGGCAGCTCCCGGAAGGGCCGGCCGTTGATCGTGACATGGCCGGATGTGGGCCGGTCCAGGCCGACGATCATGCGCATGGTCGTGGACTTCCCGGAGCCGTTGGGCCCCAGGAAGCCGGTGACGTGACCCGGCTTGACCTGGAAGGACAGCTGGTCGACGGCGGTCTTCGCGCCATAGCGCTTGGTCAGGCCGACTGCCTCGATCATCTTGCTGCCCCTTACCAGGCCGGGACGACTTTCGCCCGTGTAAGGGTTAAGAGGATAGCCAGGTTCCTACGGTTCCGTCCCCGGCCGGATCCCTGAGCTGCCCCTGAGACAGACCCGGGGATCCCCCGTAGTACGTGCGCAGGAGGTCAGGCGTCCCTCTTGCGGAGGACGGCGTAGCCCCCGAGTACCGCGGCCAGCGTCCAGAGGACCATGATCCCGAAGCCGCCCCACGGGCCGTACGGCGTTTCGGGGCTGTCGAACGCGTTGGGCACGACCTGCATGATGCGCCCCCCGGCATTGCTCGGCAGGTACTGGCCGACCGTACGCGTCGCCTCGAAACCCACGAGGAGGTTCGAGACGATCAGGAAGAACGGGACCAGGACGCTGATGGCGGCGACCGAACTGCGCAGCATGGCCGCCACGCCCATGCAGAAGAGGGCCAGCAGCGCCAGGTACAGCCCGGCGCCGGTCACGGCGCGCAGCACGTTCTCCTCGCCGATCCCGATGCCGAGGTCACCGAGGAGCGCCTGGGTGAGGAAGAACGACGTGAAGCTGGTCAGCAGCCCCACGGCCAGGGCCAGCGCCGTCGCGACCGCCATCTTGCCGAGCAGGAAGTGCTCCCGGCGGGGTACGGCGGCCAGCGAGGTGCGGATCATGCCCGTGCTGTACTCGGTGCTCACGACCAGCACACCGAAGACGATCATGGCCAGCTGTCCGAGCTGCATAGAACTGAGGCTCGTCGCGGTGGGGTCGAAGGTGGCCCGCTGGGCCGCGTCCAGGTTGTCCGGGTCGAACGTGGCGCTGAACAGCGCGGCGAACCCGACGGTGACGAGGAAGACGAGGGCGAGGGTCCAGCTGGTGGAGGCGACCGTACGGATCTTGGTCCACTCGGACTGCAGGACGGCGGTGAAGGCCATGCTCACTTACCGCCCTTGCGCGTCGCCTCGTAGCCGGTGCCCCAGGCGGGGACGTCGGCCGGCCGGGCCGGGTTGTCGGCAGCCATGCCCGGTGCGTGGGCGTGGTATTCGACGGAATCCGCCGTCATGCGCATGAACGCTTCCTCCAGTGAGGCTCGTTGCGGGCTGAGTTCGTGCAGCACGATCCGGTGCTGGGCGGCCAGCTCGCCGAGCTGCTCCGCACTCGCGCCGTCGATCTCCAGGGTGCCGGTGGCGGGAACGCTGACGGCGTTGATCCCGGCCTCGTGCAGGACGTCCTTCAGCCGCTCCTGCTGCGGTGAGCGCAGCCGGACGTAGCTGCGCGAGTTCTGCTGGATGAAATCGGCCATCGGCAGGTCTGCCAGCAGCTTTCCCTGTCCGATGACGACCAAATGGTCTGCGGTCAGCGCCATTTCGCTCATCAGATGAGAGGAGACGAAGATCGTCCTCCCCTCCGACGCGAGGCCCTTCATAAGATTGCGGATCCAGAGAATTCCCTCGGGATCCAGACCATTGACCGGCTCGTCGAACATCAGGATTTCCGGGTCACCCAGCAATGCAGAGGCGATTCCCAGCCGTTGGCTCATTCCGAGCGAAAATCCTTTGGACTTCTTCTTCGCCACGGCCGTCAGGCCGACCAGATCCAGCACCTCGTCGACCCGCTGCCGCGGGATGCGGTTCGACTGGGCCAGGCAGAG
Organism: Streptomyces sp. NPDC048257; assembly: GCF_043201855.1. NCBI lineage: Bacteria > Bacillati > Actinomycetota > Actinomycetes > Kitasatosporales > Streptomycetaceae > Streptomyces > Streptomyces sp. NPDC048257. The sequence goes on along the minus strand of NZ_JBICZI010000004.1, from coordinate 178,957 downwards.
AAGGTTGTTGTACGCACTTCGGCCACCGTGCATGGCCTTCGCGTCCAGCAGCGCCCCGACGTGCTTCAGCGGCTCCGACAGGTCGCGGTAGTGCTTCCCGTACACCCGGACCGTGCCGCTGGTCGGATTGTCGAGGTCGAGCATCATGCGCATGGTCGTGGACTTGCCCGCGCCGTTCGGGCCCAGGAAGCCGGTCACCACCCCCGGCCGGATCTGGAAGCTGAGGTGGTCCACGGCGGTCGTCGTACCGAATCGTTTCGTAAGGCCCTCAAGCTCGATCATGCGGACACGCTAGAACGCCCGAGGGCCCTACGCCACCTCGAACGGGTGACATAGGGCCCTCGATCGGGCGCACCGCAGACGCTGCGCGCTACCCGCCGGTGATCAGCGGCTCTGCTGCGCCGGGACGCCGCGGGTGACGGGCTCGTCGTCCACGATCGGGGTGGCCGCCGCGACGGCCGCACCGGTGAGCGTCGCCAGCATCTCGCGGACGTTGGTCAGCTGCGCGTTGATCGAGTCGCGGCGGTTGGTGAGCGCCGCCAGCTCGCGCTCGGACTCGCTGCGGATACGGTCCGCCTTGGCGTTGGCGTCGGCCACGATGTCCTCGGCCTGGCGCTGCGCGGTCTCCACGGTCTGGCGGGCCCGGCGCTCGGCGTCCGTACGCAGCTTCTCGGCCTCCAGGCGCAGCTGCTCGGCGCGGTGCTCGATCTCCGCGAGACGCTTCTCGGCCTTGGCCTGGCGGGAGGCCAGGTCGCGCTCGGACTGCTCACGGCGCTTGGCCAGGTTGGTCTCGAAGTCCGCGGCGGCCTGGGCGGCCTTGGCGCGGGTCTCCTCGAACAGGGCGTCGGCCTCCTCGCGCTTGGAGGCCGCGTCCTTCTGGGCCTCGGCACGCAGGGTCGAGGCGTCGCCCTTGGCCTTCTCGACGATGCGGACGCCCTCGTCCTCCGCCTTCGTCTTGCGGTCCGCGGCGAACGACTCGGCGTCGTTGCGCACCTGCTGGGCGGCCGACTCGGCGAGCTCACGGTGCTGCTCGGCCGCGCGACGGGCCTCCTCGCGCAGGTCCTTCGCCTCTTCCTCGGCCAGCCGCAGGATCTTCTCGACCCGGGCGCCGAGGCCGGCGTACGACGGCTCGGCGTCGTTCACCTGGGCCTGGGCGTTCTGCGTCTCGAGGTGCAACTCCTCGATCCGCTTTTCCAGAGAGTTGATACGTCCAAGGGCGCTGTCGCGGTCGGAGACCAGCTTGGTAATGCGGTCGTCCACCTGACCGCGGTCGTAACCACGCCGCACGAGCTCGAAGCCGAAGGGGGAGGAAGTGTCGCTCATGGGGTTCCTGTCGAATGAGACCGATGAGGTGCTACGTGAGGTGTTAGGGGAATCCTAGGCGCCCAGACGGCGTGTCATCGAGTCAATCCGCGTTTGATCTGGACAATGACACCCCTTTTGAGTGGCAAGGCGACAGAACGCTTGTCACTCGTTCGCCTGAACCTTCATCAGGTGCACACAACCCTGACCCATTTGGCTACCCCTCCGACGTCTTGCCACCCGAACGAGTGGATCCCGCAGTCGCGCCGGCCTTCACGCCCCCCGCGCCCTGGCCGCCGACCGCCGGCTTTCCGCCGACCGAAGGCGCCTCGAATGATTCCAACGCCTCAAGAACGTCCTGGACACGGGAGATCTCCGCCTGAATGTCCTCACGACGGCGCACGAGGACCTCCAGCTCACGGCGGCCCTCCTCGACGAGCTGCTCGGCCTCCGCCTTCGCCCGCGCGAGCGCGCTCTCGGCCTCCCGGGCCAGCTCCGCCTTCTTCTGCTCGGCCTCCTTGAGCAGCGCCTCCGCCTTGCGCACCGCGGCGATGCGCACCTTGCTCGCCTCGCTGCTCGCGTCCGACACCAGCTCCTTGGCCTTCGCCTCGGCCTCGACGCTCTGCTCCGTCGCCGCGCGCACCAGCTTGTCCACGCGCTCGCCGGCCGACTTCATCTGCTCGGCCGACTCCCGGCGGGCCCGCTCGTGCAGCTCCTCGACCTCGCCCTCGACGCGGCCGCGCAGCTCCTCCGCCCGTTCCCTTATGGCAGCGGCGTCCGTGCGGGCGCCGACCAGCAGCTCGTTCGCGTCCGTGCGGGCCTTCTCCACCATGGAGTTGCCCTCGACGGTCGCCTCGGAGGTGATCCGTCCGGCCTCCTTGCGGGCCGCGTCGACCATCGCGTCGGCCTGCTCCTCGGCCGCCGTGGTGGCGGCGAGGGCCTGCTTCTGCGCCTCGGTCGTGAGCTTCTCGGCTTCCGCCGAGGCCTCCGTGATGAGCCGGTCGACCTGCTCCGCGGCTTCGCTGCGGCGCTTGTTGGCCGCCTCGCGGGCCTCGTCCAGCAGCCGCTCCGACTCGGCGCGGGCCTCGCTGCGGATGCGCTCCGCCTCGGCCGCCGCCTGCGCCTTGACCCGCTCGGCCTCCGACCGGGTACGGGCCGCGTGCTCCTGCGCCGAGGACAGCGCCTCCGACGCGTCCGCGCGCAGCCGCTCGGCTTCGCCCGCCGCCTCGCCGACCGTCCGCTCGTTGTCCTTGCGGGTCTGCTCGGTGAGCTTCTCCGTCTCGGACACGGCCTCCGTGACGAGCCGGTCCGCCTGCTCGGCCGCCTCGGTGCGCAGCCGGTTCGCCTCGGCGCGCGCCTCGTCCAGCGTCTGCTCGGCATCGCGCTCGGCACCGGCCAGGGTCTCGTTCGCCGCGACCGTGACCCGGTCCGCCTCCGCGGTGGCCTCGCCGATGATCCGGCCGCCCTCCGCGCGGGCGTCGTCCAGGACCCGGGCCGCTTCGGCGCGCAGCCGGTCGGCCTCGGCCGCGGCCTCGCCGACGGTGGCCTCGTTGGCCACGCGGGTCTCGTCGATCAGGCGGTCGCCCTCGGCACGCGAGTCGACCATGATCCGTGCGGCGTCGCGCTCGGCGCTCGCCAGGGTCTCGGCCGCCTGCGACTTGAGCCGGGCCGCCGCGGCGGTGAGCCGCTCGGCCTCCGCCGTCGCCTCGCCCACGGTGGCCGCGTTCGCGGCGCGGGTCTCCTCGGTGAGCCGGTCCGCCTCCGCCGAGGCCTCCGCGATGAGCCGGTCGATCTGCTCCGCGGCCTCGGTACGCAGCCGGTTGCCCTCGGACCGTGCCTCGTCCAGGGTGGCCGCGGCCTCGGTGCGGGTGGCCTCGGCGGCCTGCGCCGCCTCGGCGGTGATCCGCTCGGCCTCCACCGTCGCCTCGGCCGTGATCCGGGCGCCCTCGGTGCGGGAGGCCTCCAGGGACTCCGCCGCCTCGCCGCGGATGCGGTTGGCGTCGTCGCGGGCGTCGGCCCGGGTCCGGGCCGCGTCCCGCTCGGAGGCGGCCAGCGCGTCCGTGGCCTCCGTACGCACCCGCTGCGCGTACTCGGCGGTGTCGGTGCGCAGCTGCTCCGCCTCGGCGATCGCCTCGCCGACCGTGCGCTCCGCCAGTGCCTTCGCCGCGTCCGTCTCGGCCCGCGCCTCGCTGCGGATCCGGTTCGCGTCCTCGGTGGCCCGCTCCCGTTCCGCGTAGGCGTCCGAACGGACCCGGCCGGCCTCTTCCTCGGCCTCCGTCCGCGTACGCTCCGCCGCGTGCTCGGCGGCGCTGCGCAGTCCGGCGACCTCCTCCTCGGCCTGCTCGTGCAGCCCGGCCACGGAGTCCCGTACCTGCTGCGCGGTGGCCTCCGCGGCGGAGACCACCTCCGACGCGCGCCGCTCGGCCTCCTCGGTCAGCCAGACCGCCTCGGCCTGCGCCTCCTCGGAGCGCTTGCGGGCCTGCGCCAGCAGCTCCTCGCTCTGCTCGCGGGCCTGGGCCCGCTCGCTGTCCGCGTCGGTCCGCGCCGACGCCAGGGTCTCCTCGGCCTCCCGGCGGCGCCGGGCAGCCTCCTCCTGCGCGGCGGCCAGCGCCTCCGCGGCCTCCCCGGCGACCCGCTCGGCGGCGGCCTTCGCCTCCGCGCGCAGCCGGTCCGCGGTCTCCTGGGCCTCGGAGCGCACCCGCTCCGCCTCGGCCTCGGCCTCGCCGCGCAGCCGCACGGCGGACTGCTCGGCCTCCGCACGCACCCGGCCTGCGTCCTGGGCCGCGTCGGTGCGCAGCTGGTCGGCCTCGGCCTCCGACTGCGTCTGCAGGGTGCGGATCCGCTCGGCCGACTCGGCGCGCAGCCGGTCGTTCTCCTCGGTGGTCTCCCGGCGGATGTTCTCCGCCGCGGCGCGGGCGTCGCGCAGCGTCTGCTCGGCCGTCGTCAGGCGGCCCTCGGCCTCCGTGTGCAGCCGGACGAGCTCCTCGTCGGCCTCCACACGCTTGGCGGCCAGCGCCTGCTCGGTCTCCTCGCGCCGGGCGAGGGCGGCCGCGTCCGCCTCGGCCCGTACGTTCTCGGCCTGTTCCTCGGCCTCGGCGCGCAGCCGTTCCGCCTCGGAGCGGGTCCGCTCCAGGGTCTCCTCGGCCTGCTTGCGCAGCGTGCCGGCCCGCTCCACGGCCTCGGCGCGCACCCGCTCGCTCTCGGCGGTCGCCCCGCCGCGCAGCTCGTCCGCGTCCGCCTTGGCCTTGCCGAGCAGCTCCTCGGCGGTCCGGGCCGCCTCCTCGATCTGCTGGACGGCCTCGCGGCGGGCCTCGCCGCGGATCCGCTCGCCCTCGGCGACGGCCTCGGCGCGCAGCTGCTCGGCCTCGCCGCGCAGCCGCCGGGCCTCTTCCTGGAGTTCGACCGTGCGGGCCCGGTACTCCTCGGTGTCGTCCTTCGCGGCGCCCTTGAGCTCGTCGGCCGTGGTCGCCGCCTGCAGGCGCAGCCGGTCGGCCTCGGTCTCGGCCTCGCGGCGGATCCGCTCGGCCTCCTCGGACGCGGCCCGGGTGGTGGCCCGGGCGTCCTCCGAGGCCTTGTTCAGTACGTCCTCGGCCGTGCGGGCCGCCTTCGCCAACTGGGCCGCCATGTCCTCGGCCGCGGCCGTACGGGCGCTGTCACCGGCCTCGGCGCGCAGCCGCTCGGCTTCCGCGCGGGCGTCGGCCAGGGCCTGCTCGGCCTCCGCCTTGAGGGCCTCGGCCTCCTTGGTGGCCTCGCCGACCAGCCGGGCGACCTGTTCCTTGGCCGTACGGGTGCGCTGCTCGTTGACGGATTCCGCCGACGCCAGCTGACGGGTGGAGCTCTCCTTGGCCTCCGCGAGGATCCGCTCGGCCTCGGCACGGGCCTCGCGCAGCGCGGAATCGGCCTCCTGCACACGGGATTCGGCCAGCCGGCCGAGATCCAGGGTCTGCTGCCGGGTGTGCTCGGCCTCGGCGGAGGTGGTGGTGCGCAGCCTCTCCGCGTGCTCACTGGCCTCCTGGGCCTGCGAGGAAGCGGCGGTCAGCAGCCGCTCGGCCTCCTTGCGGGCGCGCAGCAGGGTGGCCTCGGCCTCCCCGCGGGCGGCCTCCGCGTCCGCGGCCATCCGTCGCCGGGTCTCCTCGGCGACGCGGGCGGCCTCGGCGCGGGCGGCGTTCAGGGACTGCTCGGCCTCGGCGCGCGACTCCTCCATGAGCCGGCGCGCCTGGGACTCCGTGCGGGCGCGCAACTGCTCGGCCCAGGCCACGTTCTCGTTGACGTGGGCCTCGACGGTCTGGCGCCGCTCGCCCAGCTCCTGGTCCAGGCGCTGGCGGCGGTTGACCGCCTCGGCGTGCAGCTCGGCCTGCAGGCGCGCCTGGTGCTCGGCGTGCTCCTGCAGGATGCGCTGGGTCTGGGCCCGGGCGTCGCGCAGCTCGCGCTCGGCGTCGGAGCGCATCTGGTCGGCCTGGATCTGGGCATTACGGAGCAGCTGCTCCGCCTGGTAGCCCATGTCCGCGCCGTCGTAGGCGGGACGGGACGCCAGAGCGCGCCGTACCTCGTGGAGCTTGGCGCGCAGCACCTCGACCTGGTATCCCAGGTCCTCAGCGTGCTGGACGGCCTTCCCGCGCTCCTTCTTCAGCCGCTCCATCTCGGCCTCGAAGCGCGAGAGATGGTCGGCCTCGGCCTGATGGCTCTCCTGGCTTTCGTAGCCCCGCACAGCGCGGTCCCATCCGTCCCCTGGTCGCAAGCTCACTCCCAAATGAGCATCGCTCGCCCGCTGAACGACGCCCCCGGGGGAATGGTGTCAGATACCGGGGCAGGGGTCACAGGCCCCGACCCCGTCTCCGCACCGAACCCCGGCCGAGCCATGGCCACTCTACCGGCCGGGGAATCGGGCCATCAGTGGTCCATCAGTGCTCGGGGTTCGAGGTGACCAGTTCGGTGAGGACGCCGTGGCAGTCCTTGGGGTGCAGGAAGGTGATCGAGGACCCCATCGAGCCGGTGCGGGGCTGGTCGTAGAGGACGCGGACGCCCTTGCCGCGGATGGCCTCGGAGTCCCCCTGGACGTCCTCGGTGCCGAAGGCGATGTGGTGGACGCCCTCGCCGTTCTTGGCCAGCCATTTGCCCACGGCGGAGTCCTCTCGGGTGGGCTCCAGGAGCTGGAGGTAGGAGGCGCCGCCGTCGGAGGTCTCGTTGATCTTCAACATGGCCTCGCGGACACCCTGCTCCTCGTTGACCTCGGAGTGGAACACCTCGAAGCCGTACGTGGCACGGTAGAACTCGACGGTTTTGTCCAGGTCGAAGCAGGCGATCCCGATGTGGTCGATTCTTGTCAGCATGGTGACAGTGCACTCCTGAAGGGGGTGGTCACGCAACGTGCGCGCGATCACACCGGCAGCCCGGTGACCGCTGCGGTACCGCCCAGTACATTCACGTAAACCCTCGTTCACTCCTCATCCAAGGGGCTGTGCCTCATGTCCGGATCGAACAACACCACTTCTGTGATCGTCGCCGGGGCCCGCACGCCCATGGGGCGGCTGCTCGGCTCGCTGAAGTCCTTCTCGGGTGCCGACCTCGGCGGCTTCGCCATCAAGTCCGCGCTGGACCGGGCCGGGATCTCCGGCGACCAGGTGCAGTACGTGATCATGGGCCAGGTGCTGCAGGCCGGCGCGGGCCAGATCCCCGCCCGCCAGGCGGCGGTCAAGGCCGGCATCCCGATGAACGTGCCCGCCCTCACGATCAACAAGGTGTGCCTCTCGGGCCTGGACGCGATCGCGCTGGCCGACCAGCTGATCCGCGCCGGGGAGTTCGACATCGTGGTCGCGGGCGGTCAGGAGTCCATGACCAACGCGCCGCACCTGCTGCCCAAGTCCCGCGAGGGCTTCAAGTACGGCGCCATCCAGATGCTGGACGCCATGGCCTACGACGGCCTCACCGATGCCTTCGAGAACATCGCGATGGGCGAGTCCACCGAGAAGCACAACACCCGCCTGGGCATCGAGCGCGCCCCGCAGGACGAGTTCGCCGCCGCCTCGCACCAGCGGGCCGCGGCCGCGCAGAAGAACGGCGTCTTCGAGGCCGAGATCGTCCCCGTCGAGATCCCGCAGCGCAAGGGCGACCCGGTGATCTTCTCGACGGACGAGGGCATCCGCCCCGAGACCACGGCGGAGTCCCTCGGCAAGCTGCGTCCGGCCTTCGCCAAGGACGGCACGATCACCGCCGGCACCTCCTCCCAGATCAGCGACGGTGCGGCCGCGGTGGTCGTGATGAGCAAGGCGAAGGCCGAGGAGCTCGGCCTGGAGTGGATCGCCGAGATCGGCGCCCACGGCAACGTGGCCGGCCCCGACAACTCCCTCCAGTCGCAGCCGTCCAACGCGATCCTGCACGCCCTGAAGAAGGAGGGCCTGGAGGTCTCCGACCTGGACCTCATCGAGATCAACGAGGCCTTCGCGGCGGTCGCCGTGCAGTCAATGAAGGACCTCGGCGTGACCCCGGAAAAGGTGAACGTCAACGGTGGCGCCATTGCCCTGGGGCACCCGATCGGCATGTCCGGAGCCCGTGTGGTGCTGCACCTGGCGCTGGAGCTCAAGCGCCGCGGTGGCGGCGTCGGCGCGGCCGCCCTGTGCGGCGGCGGCGGTCAGGGCGACGCGCTGATCGTGCGCGTCGCCAAGTAGGCAGGCACGGCAGGGCCCGCAGGAACCCGTACGAGAACCGAGGAGCGCAGCACGTATGACGGCGGTGGACGTCCCCCAGCTGGTGGCCCAGGCCCGTGAGGGCCGGCCGAGAGCGGTGGCCCGGCTGATCTCCCTGGTCGAGGGGGCGTCCCCGCAGCTGCGCGAGGTGATGGCCGCGCTGGCCCCGCTGACGGGCGGGGCGTACGTGGTGGGGCTGACGGGGTCGCCGGGCGTCGGCAAATCGACCTCGACCTCGGCGCTGGTGTCCGCGTACCGCAAGGCGGGCAAGCGGGTCGGCGTCCTCGCCGTCGACCCGTCCTCGCCCTTCTCGGGCGGGGCGCTGCTCGGCGACCGGGTGCGGATGTCGGACCACGCCTCGGACCCGGGGGTCTACATCCGCTCCATGGCCACCCGGGGCCACCTGGGTGGGCTGGCCTGGGCCGCCCCGCAGGCGATCCGGGTGCTGGACGCGGCCGGCTGCGAGGTGATCCTGGTCGAGACGGTCGGGGTCGGGCAGTCGGAGGTGGAGATCGCCTCGCAGGCCGACACCTCGGTGGTGCTGCTGGCCCCCGGCATGGGCGACGGGATCCAGGCCGCCAAGGCGGGAATCCTGGAGATCGGCGACGTGTACGTGGTCAACAAGGCGGACCGGGACGGTGCGGACGCCACCGCCCGGGAGCTGAACCACATGCTGGGGCTGGGCGAGGCGCGTGGCCGGGACGACTGGCGGCCGCCGATCGTGAAGACGGTCGCGGCCCGCGGCCAGGGCATCGACGAGCTGGTCGAGGCGCTGGAGAAGCACCGGGCGTGGATGGACGAGCGCGGGGTGCTGGCCCGGCGCCGGGCCGACCGGGCCGCCCGGGAGGTCGAGACGATCGCCGTGACGGCGCTGCGGGCCCGCATCGCGGACCTGCGCGGGGACGCGCACCTCGACGCCCTGGCCGCCAGGGTGGCCGTGGGCGAGCTGGACCCGTACGCGGCGTCGGACGCGCTGCTGGCCGAACTGGGCTCGGCGGCCGACGGGGGAGCGACGGCTGCGGACGCCTGACGCGCGTGACGGGAGCCGTGCCCCCGGCGGGGGCACGGCTCCTGCCGTATGCGGTCAGCCGCTGTCGCTGTCGCTGTTGGTGTCGCTGTTGGTGTCCGAGTTGCCGTCCGTGCCGGACTGGGTGGTGACCTTGCCGGTCGTGGCGTCGACGGAGCCGTCCCACGTCTTGCCGTCGGTGCCCCTCACTTCGACGTGCCAGTACGCGGCCTTGCCGCCGTTGTCGTCGGAGTCCCATTCCACGGTCCAGGCCGTGCCCGGGTGGGCGGCCACGGCCGCCTTGGCGGCCTGCTCCGCGGTGACCTTGGCGGCGAGCAGATCCTGGTGTTCGGCGGCGTTCTCGCTGGTGTCGACGTTCCCGCGGGTCACCTTGCCGGTGGCTGCGTCGACCTGCAGCTCGGCGTGGCCCTTGCCGTCCTTGGTGATCACGTCCACGTGCCACACGTTGCCGTCCCTGTCGAGGGACTCGACGACGCCCGGGTAGTCCTTGAGGGCGGCGGCGACGGCCTGCTCGGCCGTGACGTCGGCTCGGGCGGCGGCCGCGGGGGCGGTTCTCGCCGTGTCGGCGGACGCCGCGGCGGCAGTCGCCACAGGGCCTCCGACCAGCAGGACCACGGACGCGGCTGCTGAGACGAACACGTTGCGCTTCATAGGCTGGACCTCCTCAGGCCGGCCCCGGGTGCCTGTGGTCGCCCACAGGCGAAGGGCCGGTAGCGAGCGTTCCCAGCCATTGTCGGGCCCATCGCCGTCCGGGGCGCGACGAGCGCCCGCGGCCCGGACGGCTCCGGGGTCAGACCTTGCCGCGGTTGTCGCGCAGGTGCTCGGCCACCGGGGCCAGCGAGGCGCGCAGCGCCGCCAGGGCGTCCGGCGGCAGCAGGTCGATGAAGTGCTGGCGGACGGACGCCACGTGGTGCGGGGCGACCTTGCGCATCGTCTCCATGCCCTCGTCCGTGAGCACCGCGTACAGGCCGCGGCGGTCGGACTCGCAGTTCACCCGGCGGACCAGGCCCGCGGTCTCCATGCGGGTGATCTGGTGCGACAGCCGGCTCTTGGACTGCAGCGTGGCGGTCGCGAGATCGCTCATCCGCATCCGGTGGTCCGGCGACTCGGAGAGGTTCACGAGGATCTCGTAGTCGTTGTTGGTGAGTCCGAAGGGCTGGAGATCCTTTTCCAGCTGGTGCATCAGCAGTCTGCTGACGTCCAGGTGGGTGCGCCAGGCGCACTGCTCGGCATCGGTCAGCCAGCGCGTGGCCGTCTCGGTCTCCATGGTCTCCATGAATGAACTCTATCTAAGAAGTTGAATTACGTACAAAAGTGGACGTCAGAGGGTCACAGTCCGAGGCGGCGCTGGAGATCACCCAGCTGTCCCGGCATCCGCGGCACGCCCAGCTGCCCCATCGGGCCCTGACCGGCCCCCGGAACACCCTGCGCGTTGCCCGTGGCCGCGCCCGCGCCGACCGCGCCGATCGCCTGCTCGGCCATCAGCATCTCGGACGACTGCAGCAGCACCGTCCCCGCACCGACGAACTCGAACTGGTGCTCCTCGCCCGAGCTGCCCCCGATGCCGGTCAGCGAGCGCAGTCCGCCCATCACGCCCGTCATGTAGCCGTGGTCGTAGTGGTGGCACGGCGAGGGGCAGTCCGCCCAGCCCACCAGGGCCTGCGGGTCCACGCGCAGCGGCGGCTCCATGAACACCACCGGACCGTTCGACGCCGCCACGAACTTCCCGGTTCCGATCAGCGTCAGGAAGCCCGGGACGATCGACTGCTTCAGCGCGAGCGAGGGCTGGTACGCGAGCAGGTTGCCGGACCGGATCGTCAGGTTGCCGTTGTCCAGGTCGTACGAGTTCACGTCGAAGGCCCGGTCGGCCAGCAGCATCTTGCCCGAGCCCTCGGCCACCACCCAGTCACTGGCGTGCAGCGGCGAGTGGAAGCTGGTGCGCAGCAGCCGGTCGAAGCGCCCGTTGCCGATGCCGTTGAACTCGATGCGCCCGTAGTACGAGATCATCTTGCCCTTCTGCAGGAACCACTGGCTCCCCTTGAGCTCCACGCAGAAGGTGTACGCGTTCACGTTGTCGTCGGAGGGCAGCGTGTACGGGTCGAAGACCGTCGGGCCGCCCGGGCCGCCGGTCACGGGGCCAAAGTTCACAGCTTCTCCTCGGAGGCCTGTACGTACACCGCGCCCTGGCCGGACAGCTCCAGCTGGAACGCCTCGCCCGAGCCGCGCCCCACCATGTCCCGCCAGCCGAGCGCGGTGGAGAGCTTGTTGCGCACCTCGCCGTGATGGGCGACGTACGCCTGCGGGTCCACGTGGACCGGGCGCTGGGGGGTGATCGGCAGCTCGATGACCCCGCCGTGGGCCATCACGGCGACGGAGCCGTGGCCCTTGAGGGTGGTGGTGAAGAGGCCCTGGCCGGTCACCTGGCCACGGACCATGCCCATGACACCGCCCTGGGAGCCCATGAACATCGTGCCCTGCTGGAGGGTGCCGTCGAAGGCGAGCAGCCGGTCGGCCTCGACGTAGAGGGTCTCGCCGGTCAGGTTGATGACCTGGATGTGGTGGCCGCCGTGGCCGAACATCACGGTGCCGCTGCCCTCGACCGTCATCAGCGGGGTCTGCTCGTTCGCCACGCGGCGCCCGATCATGCCCATCACCCCGCCCTGACCGCCCGTCATGCTCGGGGTGAAGGAGACCTCGCCGCGGTAGGCGAGCATCGCGCCGCGCTGGCTGTACATCTTCTGGCCCGGGACTACCTGGGCCTCGACCATCTTCGAGTTGATCTCGCGGAACGGCATCAGATGTCGCCCCCGACGGTGTTGCGCTCGCTGGGCTGCACGTAGACCAGGCCCTCGCCCTCGAAGCGGATCTGGAACGACTCGCCGGAGCCCTCGCCGATCAGTGTGCGGAAGTTCACACCCGACTGGAAGGACTGCTGGAGGTTGCCCGTGTGCGCGATGTAGGCGCCGGGGTCGACGGAGAGCGGGTACTGGGCGCTCACGCGCAGCACCACCGCCGGGCCGTCGGACATGATCGCGGCCTGGCCCGAGCCCTCGACGGTCGTGGTGAACAGGCCGTTGCCCGACGTCGCGCCGCGCAGGCCGGTGAAGGTCGTGCCGGTGCGCAGGCCGGCGTCGGTGCACAGCAGGTTGCTGGACTCGACGTAGAGCTTCTCGCCGTGCAAGTTGACCAGATTGATCTCACTTGCACGGTCTGCGAAGAAGCAGGTGCCGTGCCCCTGCACTTCCATCACCGTCATCTGTTCGCCGGTCAGCCGGCGGGTCACCATGCCGCGGAGGCCTTCGCCGCCACCGGTCATCTTCTTGAAGGCCATCTGCCCGTCGTACGCGACCATGGAGCCGTTCTTCGCTTTCACGGCGTCCCCGGTCAGGTCGACGGCCAGCACCTTGCTGCCTTGGAGTCGGAACTGAGCCACGGGAAGACGTTATCGGCACCGGGCGACCCCGAACAGGGCCCCGTGGCCGATATATGCCACACCCGGGAGATATGGGGCCGGGTCAAGATCCCGCAAAGCGGCTGAGACACTGGGAAGAACCCTGGCCTCCACCCCGAAGGTTCCACGTGGACATCAAGACCGCCTCCGCCCTGCACCGCCTCCGCCTCGTCTCGGTCCCGGAGGCGCTGTCGTTCCCGGCCCTGCTGATCTTCGGCTCGCTGCTGAGCCGGGTCTCGGACATCGACTACCTGATGATGCCGCTCGGTGCCATCCACGGGATCCTGTTCGTCCTGTACGCGGTCTTCCTGCTGGACGTCTGGAGCAAGGCGAAGTGGCCCTTCAGGAAGGTCGCGCTGTTCTTCCTCCTCGCGCTGGTGCCCTTCGGCGGCCTCTACGGCGACAAGCTCCTCAAGCGTGAAGAGGGCGACAGCGTGATCGCCGCCCGGGCGCGCGAGGCGGCCGGCGCATGATCGTCGCGTTCTCGGTGACCCCGCTGGGGGTCGGCGAAGAGGTCGGCGAGTACGTCGCCGACGCGGTCCGGGTGGTCCGCGAGTCGGGGCTGCCGAACCGCACCGACGCCATGTTCACCACCGTCGAGGGTGAGTGGGCCGAGGTCATGGACGTGGTTCGGCGCGCGGTGGCCGCCGTGGAGGAGAGGGCGCCGCGCGTCTCCTTCATCCTGAAGGCCGACATCCGCCCCGGGGTCCACGACGGGATCACCTCCAAGGTCGAGACCGTGGAGCGGCACCTGACCGGCGGCTGAGACGCCCTCACCGGCTCCCCTTCCGGCGGTGGTTCCGCCGATACGTCCGAAAGCGCCCCCGGCCTCCCGGCCGGGGGCGCTTTCGCATGCCCGGAGAGCCCGGACGGGTGCGTATTGAGCGATCGCTCAAATTCCTCTAGGGTGCCGGTTGAGCGATTGCTCAACGCGTGGAACGGGGGGCGGAGATGGGCCTGTACGTCGAGACGGTGGTCCGGGCCGGGATGGACGAGCTCTGGGAGCGCAGCCAGGACCCGGCGCAGCACCAGCGCTGGGACCTGCGGTTCACCTCCATCGGCTACCTGCCGCGCGCCGAGGGCGAACCCCAGCGGTTCCGGTACGCGACCCGGGTGCTGCCGTTCCTCTCCGTCGACGGGACCGGCGTCTCCGCCGGGGAACGCCACCGGGACGACGGGACCCGGGTGTCGGCCCTGCGGTTCGCCTCGCAGCATCCGCTGTCGCTGCTCGCCGAGGGCAGCGGGTACTGGCGCTACGTCCCCGGCCCCGACGGGATCCGCTTCCTCACCGGCTACGACTACCGCCCGCGCTGGGGCCGCTTCGGGGCCCTCGCCGACCGGCTGGTGTTCCGCCCGCTCATGGGCTGGGCCACCGCCTGGTCCTTCGACCGGCTGCGTCTGTGGTGCGAGCGCGGCACCACCCCGGGCGGCGCCCTCGCCCGCGCGATCGGCGAGAGTGCCCTGCGCGCACTGCTGTGCGCCGCCGCCCTCGTGTACGCGCCGCCGGTGGCCGCCCTGTTCGTCCTGGCCGCCGCCCTGCTGCTGCCCCCGCTGCCCGGCACCCCGGCCGCCCGTCGCTGCCGGCGCACCCCGCCCGGCCGCACCCCCGCCGCCGCGCCCCGCCTGCTCAGCACCCTGGAGCCCTCATGACCTCCATCTTCCGGGCCCACATGGGCGCCGACTTCGACCGTCTGCACCCGCAGATCCAGCGCCGCTTCTCGGTGGGGCTGGCGAGCGGAGAGGGCTGCGTCGGCCGCGGCACCATGGAGCGGATATGGCACGGCCCCGGCTATGTGAAACCCTTCCTGCGGCTCGGCGGCATGCGCAACATCCTGGTGCCGCGCGAGGGCCGAAACGTCCCCTTCGTCATCGAGAACCTCCCCTACCGCGACTCCTTCGGCCGGGAGACCGTCACCTTCGTGCGGACCTTCGAGCTGCCCGGCGGACCCCACCGCTTCGACGCCACGATGGTCCACAGCCCCGAGCGCGACTGCGTCCTCGACTACCTGGGCACCCACCAGCACCTCGCCAGCGACCTCCACATGAGCGCCGAGCCCGACGGCTCCCTGCTCATCCGCTCCGGTGAACACCGCTTCCGCGAAGGCCCCGTGGACGTCCGCGTCCCCGACCTCATCGGCGGCGACGCCGAGGTCCGAGAGTCCTTCGACGAGGCCACCGGCCGCTTCCGGATCCGGGTGCGGGTGGTCAACCGGCGCTTCGGACCGCTCTTCGGCTACGAGGGCTCCTTCGCCGCGGAGTACGTCGACGCCCGCGACCGGTGGGCGACGGGGCTCTGCGGCGACCTGCGACCCGTCCGCGAGGAGGTCCGGGCATGAGCGCCGCCACCAAGGAGAAGCTCCTAGAGGGAGCCCTGCGCACCCTGGTCGAGCAGGGCATCGCCAAGACCTCCGCCCGCACCATCGCGGCCACCGCCGGGGTGGGGCAGGGGCTGATCTTCTACCACTTCGGCTCCGTGGACGAGCTGCTCGCCGCGGCCTGCCGGTTCGGCGCCGAGCAGCGGGTGGCCCGCTACCGCGAACGGCTCGCCGAGCTGGGCAGCCTCGCCGAACTGCTGGAGTTCGCCCGCGCGATGCATGGCGAGGAACGGGCCGCCGGGAACGTCGCCATGCTCGGGCAGCTGCTGGCCGCCGGGCAGAGCTCGCCCACCCTCGCCGCCGCCACCGCCGACGGGCTCGGGCTGTGGATCCAGGAGCTGGAGAAGGTCCTGGCCCGACTGCTGGCGGCGACCCCGCTGGACGGGTACGCCGACCCGGCGGGGCTGGCCCGGGCCACGGCCGCCTCCTTCATCGGCATCGAGCTGTACGAAGGGGTGGACCCGCTGGGCGCCGGCAGCGCGTTCGACGCGCTGGAACAGCTCGCCGGGCTGGCCACGGTGCTGGAAGGCCTGGGCTCGCTGAGCCAGCGCGTGGTGCGCCACGGCCTGCGCCGCGGCACCCGCTGACCCCGGACCGGGGCCCGGCCGGCCATCGAGCTCGGGCCGACCAGGACGGACGACTCGGTCACGGTCGAGGTCCCGCAGGACCCGACGCTGGTCCCGCCCGGCTGGTACATGCTCTTCGTGACCGACGCGGACGGCACGCCCTCGGTGGCGAGGTGGCTCCGGGTGAAGGCCCCGGAGCCGGCGGTCCCGTAGGCCCGGCTCCGCGTCAGTCCCTGGCGCGGCGGGCCAGACCCAGGGCGTAGTCGGGCCACCAGGTGCCGGCCGCCGGGCCGCCGCGGCAGGTCCCGTCGGACTCGCCTGGCCGTTTGACCCACAGGTACGCGTCGACGAGCGGGTCGTCCGTCCGGTCGGTCGGCGGTGTCCCGAGGGCGCGGCCCGGCGGGTTGCACCAGGCCCGGCTGCGGTTGCCGGGCAGCGGCCCGTCGCCGTTGCGGCTGGTGTCGATGACGAAGTGCTTGCCGCCGGCGCCCTCGGAGATCCTGGCGCCGTAGGCCCGGGCCGCCGCGTCGGGCTGGAAGTTGGAGACGTTGAGGGAGAAGCCGTCGGCGCGGGCGAGGCCCGCCTTGAACAGGGGCTCGACGAGGTCCATCGGGTTGGGGATCCGGGCCGGGTTGCCGGCGTCCAGATAGACCTTGGTGTTCCGGTTCTTCTTCAGCCGGTCGACGGCCTCGGAGAGCAGCCGGTAGCGCTCGGCGTGGTGCTCGGGCCGGGTGCAGCCGTCGATGACGTGCGCGACGGCGTCCGGCTCCAGGACGACGACGGCCTTGGTGTCCTCGATGTTATCCGCGAAGGCGCCGATCCAGCTGCGGTAGGCCCGGGCGTCCGGGGCGCCGCCGGCCGAGTGCTGCCCGCAGTCCCGGTACGGGATGTTGTACGCGGCGAGCAGCAGGGTCCGCCCGGTGGCCTTGGCCCCCGTCCTGGCCCGGCGGATCTCGGGGCCGGGGTCGCCGCTCGGTCCCCACAGGGTGAGCGGGCGGTCCGCGATCCGGCGCAGCACCTGGGCGTCGCTGTTGCGGCCCGCCGCCTCCCAGGCGGCGACCTGGCGGGCGGCGTCGCTCTTCGGGTCCACCCAGAAGGGGGACTCCTCGGCCGCCACGATGGGGGAGGGGGCCCGGGGGGTGGCGGCGGGGGTTCCCGGCTCGGGCGTGGACGCCCCGCTGCACGCGGGGGCCGCCGCGAGGAGCAGGAGGAGGAGGCCGAGGACGGGGGCGGGGGTTCGAAAACGCGGCCTGCGAGCGGCGGGGGGCATCCGGCTTCCTCGGGACGAAGGGTCGGGCAGCGGACCGGGATACCGGAATATGGTGACATGTCCGGCAGTTGGCGTGCCCGTGCGACACCGGGCGGCGGGGTGGAGCGAGCCGGGCTCAGTGGGCCGGGCTCTGCGGGCCGGGCTCAGCGGGCCGGGTTCTGCGGGCCGGGCTCAGCGGGCCGGGTCGCCCGTGGTCAGAGCGATCGCCAGCGGGGTGCGCTCGTAACGGACCTGGTGGCCGTGGCGGGCGGAGATGAGCAGCCCCGCCGCGTGCAGCACCCCCAGATGGGCCGAGACGGTGGACGGGGCCAGGCCGAGCCGGTGGGCCAGCGCCGTGGTGGAGGCCGGTTCCTCCAGCGCGCACAGCACCTCGGCGCGGGCCCGGCCCAGCAGACGGGCGAGCGCGGCCGGGGTGTCCTCCTGGACCGGGGTCCACAGTGCGCCGATGCCGCGGGCCGGGTAGACGATGGTCGGCTGCCAGGGCGGGTCGAAACCGCCCGCGATCTGTGGCCAGACGAAGGCGCTCGGCATCAGCAACAGCCCCCGGCCGCCCAGGACGCGCTCGTGGTGACTGCGCCGCTCGATGGTCAGGGTGAGGGAGGCGCCGTCCCAGGAGAGGTCCTGGTGCAGGCCGTCGAAGAGCGACTCCAGCCCGCCGGCGGCCAGGCGGCGCGAGTGGAAGACGACGTCCGCCTCCAACAGGGCCCGCAGCCGTGGCCAGTGCGGCTCGATCAGTACGCTCCAGGCCCGCTCCATCAGATCGGCCAGCTCGCGCACGGCCCGCGCCGGATCGGCGAGCAGGGCCCGGCCCAGGTCGCTGCCGAGGGCGCCCGGCGTACAGGCCAGGGACTTGCGCATGTCCTCGCGCGCCGCGGCCGGATCCGCCCCGCGGATCAGCTCGAGCTCCTCCTCGAAGGAGACCCCGGGTCCGCTCGGCGGCGGGCTGATGAAGTCCGTACTGTGCCCCCGGTTCGGCATCAGCAGCCACAGCGGCCGCAGGTCCAGCCCGTCGGCTGCGGCGCGGATCCGCCGCAGCCAGGGCAGGTGGTAGCCCTGCCGGTCCGGACGGTTCAGGGTGCGGACCGCCTCCTGCGTCTCCCACGCGGGCGACAGCGCGAACCGGCACCGCAGCAGGTCCTCGTGCCCGAAGTAGTGGTGCAGTCCCATCCGGCCCCTCCCCTCCTCTTCCTCCCTGTTCCAGGGACTCTGCCCCAACATTCGGCCACAGGCGAATCTCTGGGAGGCCGGGTGCGGGCCCGGAACGCTGGGCCCATGCCAGCCGACATCCAGGCGCCCGGGCGGTCCACACCGCCACCGGGCTACCGCTCCGTGTTCCGGGTCCGGGAGTTCCGGACCGTGTTCTGCGCCCATCTGCTGTCCGTGTTCGGCGTGGTCATCGCCGAGATCTCGCTGTCCGTCCTCGTCTACCGCACCACCGGCTCGCCCCTGATGAGCGCGCTCACCTTCGCCCTCGGCTTCCTCCCGTACGTCCTCGGCGGCACCCTCCTCGCCGGGATCGCCGACCGCCACCCCGCCCGCCGGGTGCTCGTCGCGTGCGACCTCGTCTGCGCCCTCTGCGCGGCGGCCATGGTGCTGCCGGGCACGCCCGTCGCCGTGCTCCTCGTCCTGCGCTGCGCGATGGCCTTCGTGGCACCGCTGTTCCAGGGCACGCGCAACGCCTCCCTCGCCGACATCCTCGGCTCCGGCGACACCTTCGTCCTGGGCCGCTCGCTGCTGCGCATGGTGGCCCAGAGCGCCCAGCTCATCGGCTTCGGCCTCGGCGGGCTGTTGCTCACCGTGCTCGCGCCGCGCGGGGCCATCGCCCTCACCGCCGCCGGATTCCTCGGCTCCGCGCTGCTGCTCCGGCTGGGCACCCGCAACCGTCCCGCCCGCACCGGTGCCCGTACCTCCCCGCTCGCCGGAGTGCGCGCCGTGCTCGGCCGGCGGCGGCTGCGCGCACTGATGCTGATGTTCTGGCTGCCGCCCGTCTTCCTCGTCGCGCCCGAGGCGCTGCTCGCCCCGTACGCCGACGGCATCGGAGTCGGCACCGCCGCCCTCGGCCTGATGATGTGCGCCATGCCCGTCGGCACCATCGCCGGGGAGCTCTGGGCCGGCTCGGCCCTCACCGCCCGAACGCGCGCGCGGATCGTGATCCCGCTCGCCTCCGCCGGTCTGCTGCCGCTCCTGCTCTTCGCACTCCGGCCGGGCCTGCCCCTCGTCCTCGCCGCGCTGCTGCTCGCCGGGCTGGCCCACGCGTACACCCTCGGGCTGGACCAGTGGTACGTCGACGCCGTTCCCGACGAGCTGCGCGGCCGGGCGATGACCCTGCTCAGCACGGGGTTGATGACCCTCCAGGGGGTCGGGATGGCGCTGGCCGGCCTCGCCGCCGAATTCCTGCCCGTGCACACGGTCGTCACCGGCTCCGGGGTCCTCGGTACGGGGGTGGTCCTGCTGCTCCTCGCCGAACTCCGGGCCGCGGTCCGGCAGGAGGAACGACTGAGGGGTGAGACGGCGCCCGCCGCGAAGTGACCTCCCGGTAGGGTCGGCTGCGTGCCCAAGCCGCTCAGCCTTCCCTTCGACCCCATCGCCCGCGCCGACGAGCTCTGGCAGCAGCGCTGGGGACCCGTGCCCTCGATGGCCGCGATCACCTCGATCATGCGCGCGCACCAGATCCTGCTCGGCGAGGTCGACGCGGTCGTCAAGCCGTACGGGCTGACCTTCGCCCGGTACGAGGCACTGGTGCTGCTCACCTTCTCCAAGGCCGGCGAGCTGCCGATGTCGAAGATCGGCGAGCGGCTGATGGTCCACCCCACGTCGGTGACCAATACCGTGGACCGGCTGGTGAAGTCCGGGCTGGTCGCCAAGCGGCCCAACCCGAACGACGGCCGCGGCACCCTCGCCTCCATCACGGAGAAGGGCCGCGAGGTCGTCGAGGCGGCCACGAAGGACCTGATGGCGGTCGAGTTCGGCCTCCGCGCGTACGACGCCGAGGAGTGCGGGGAGATCTTCGCGCTGCTGCGCCCGCTGCGGGTGGCCGCGGCCGACTTCGAGGAGTCCTAGGTCCGCGGGGCCGCGTCAAGATCGAGCAAAACGGACGGCTAGGCTCGTCCGCATGAAACGAAGCGTGCTGACCCGCTACCGCGTCATGGCCTACGTGACCGCGGTCATGCTCCTGATCCTCTGTGTCTGCATGGTGGCGAAGTACGGCTTCGACACCGGCGCCGACCTGACCTTCGTGGTCTCGCAGGCCCACGGTGTGCTCTTCATGATCTACCTGGCCTTCGCCCTCGACCTGAGCTCCAAGGCCCGCTGGCCCTTCGGCAAGATGCTCTGGGTCATGATCAGCGGAACGATTCCGCTGGCCGCCTTCTTCGTCGAGCGCAAGGTCCGCGCCGAGGTCGAGCCGCTGGTCAACGACTCGCTCGCGACCGCCAGGGCCTGAGCGGGGCCTCGTACGAGGCGAGCGTCACTCACCCCCGGGGCGAGTCCCCGGGGGTTTCCCATCGACATTTACTAGGACGTCCTAGTAAATTCATGGGTATGGACGCTGACGCCATCGAGGAAGGCCGCCGTCGCTGGCAGGCCCGTTATGACAAGGCCCGCAAGCGCGAGGCAGACTTCACCACGCTCTCCGGCGACTCCGTCGAACCGGTCTACGGGCCCCGGCCCGGCGACGCGTACGAGGGATTCGAGCGCATCGGGTGGCCGGGTGAGTACCCGTACACCCGCGGCCTCCACGCCACCGGCTACCGAGGGCGGACCTGGACCATCCGGCAGTTCGCCGGATTCGGGAACGCCGAGCAGACCAACGAGCGCTACAAGATGATCCTGGCCGCCGGCGGCGGCGGGCTCTCCGTCGCCTTCGACATGCCGACCCTCATGGGGCGCGACTCCGACGACCCCCGCGCCCTCGGAGAGGTGGGCCACTGCGGCGTCGCCATCGACTCCGCCGCCGACATGGAGGTCCTGTTCAAGGACATCCCGCTCGGTGACGTCACGACCTCGATGACGATCTCGGGCCCGGCCGTGCCCGCCTTCTGCATGTACCTGGTCGCCGCCGAGCGGCAGGGCGTGGACCCCGCCGTCCTCAACGGCACGCTCCAGACGGACATCTTCAAGGAGTACATCGCCCAGAAGGAGTGGCTCTTCGAACCGGAGCCGCACCTGCGCCTCATCGGCGACCTCATGGAGTACTGCACGAAGGGCATCCCGGCCTACAAGCCGCTGTCCGTCTCCGGCTACCACATCCGCGAGGCCGGGGCGACGGCCGCGCAGGAGCTCGCGTACACCCTCGCCGACGGCTTCGGCTACGTGGAGCTCGGGCTCTCGCGCGGGATGGACGTCGACGCCTTCGCGCCCGGCCTCTCCTTCTTCTTCGACGCGCACCTCGACTTCTTCGAGGAGATCGCCAAGTTCCGCGCCGCGCGCCGGATCTGGGCCCGCTGGATGAAGGAGGTCTACGGGGCGAAGAGCGAGAAGTCCATGTGGCTGCGCTTCCACACCCAGACCGCCGGTGTCTCCCTGACCGCGCAGCAGCCGTACAACAACGTCGTGCGCACCGCCGTCGAGGCCCTCGCGGCCGTGCTCGGCGGCACCAACTCCCTGCACACCAACGCCCTCGACGAGACCCTCGCCCTGCCGAGCGAGCAGGCGGCCGAGATCGCCCTGCGCACGCAGCAGGTGCTGATGGAGGAGACCGGCGTCGCCAACGTGGCGGACCCGCTGGGCGGTTCCTGGTTCGTGGAGCAGCTCACCGACCGCATCGAGGCCGAGGCCGAGAAGATCTTCGAGCAGATCAAGGAGCGCGGCCTGCGCGCCCACCCCGACGGTCAGCACCCCATCGGGCCGATCACCTCGGGCATCCTGCGCGGCATTGAGGACGGCTGGTTCACCGGGGAGATCGCCGAGTCGGCCTTCCAGTACCAGCGGTCGCTGGAGAAGGGCGACAAGCGCGTCGTCGGTGTCAACGTGCACCACGGGTCGGTCACCGGGGACCTGGAGATCCTCCGGGTCAGTCACGAGGTCGAGACCGTCCAGGTACGGGAGCTGGCGGCCCGTAAGGCCCGGCGCGACGACGCCAAGGTCGACGCGGCGCTGAAGGCGATGCTGGACGCCGCCCGGGACGGGTCGAACATGATCCCGGCGATGCTGGACGCGGTGCGGGCCGAGGCCACGATGGGCGAGATCTGCAACGTCCTGCGCGACGAGTGGGGCACGTACACGGAGCCGCCGGGCTTCTAGTCCGGCGCCGGCATGTGTGTGACGGCATGTGTGTGACGGCCGGGGAATGGGGGCCCCGCACGGGGGGGCCCAACACCCCGCCCCCGGGTGAGAAGCCGCGGGGCCGGGCCGGGCCCGCGACAATAGGCACGGGGACGTTGGGGGACCCCCAA